>NZ_JBFRCM010000016.1:0-242645 GCF_040965735.1 Paraburkholderia sp. BR10936 | reverse complement strand
TCGCGCATGCTCAAACTCACCAGCGTCGTGTCCGGCTTCATGGCAGGCCCCGCAGCGGTTGCAGCAGTCTGCCAGCTTGCCAGCGCTCAAAAACACGACATCTGTAAATAGCCAGAACACGACATTAAGACGTAGCCCCCACACATAAAACTGCGATAATTTGCATTATGTTAAATAAAAGATAACCATGTCTCCAGCACCAATCTCCTCGCGATCCGCCTCCCTCAGGTTAGCGATGGACCGGCGCTCGCATCAAGCCCTCCGAGGATCATTGCGGTACCTGCGCAACGGGTTCCCCCGTAGCGGGCTGTGCAGGAGGCGGTCCGCTTGCCGGTTGCGGCACGCTCATCTGCTCCGCCTGCACGACCCACCCGCCGCCCATTGCCATGTAGAGATTGACGAGGTTCGTCAGCGTCGCGGCCCGGGTCTGCGTCTGCTGCAGTTCCGCGTTGAACAGATTGCGCTCGGCATCGAGCACCTCCAGGTAGCTCGTATAACCGCCCTCGTAGCGTAGCCGCGCGAGCCGCAGATACTTGCGCAGCGAGGCGACCTGATCGTTCTGAATCTCAAGCTGCTCACGCGACTTCTGCGTCGAGATCAGCGCGTCGTCAACCTGCTGGAACGCGACCCTTATCGCATTTTCGTAGGCGAACAGCGCCTCCTGTTGACGCGCGTCGGCCTGCTTGTTCTGACCGTAGATGTTGCCGCCCGTAAAGAGCGGCATCGTTGCCGAGCCGGCGAACGCCCATACCCGAGCAGGTCCGGTGAAAAGACTGGAGAACTGCGTACTCACTGATCCGAAGAGCCCCGTGAGCGAGATCTGCGGGAAATACAGCGCGCGCGCCGCACCGATCAGCGCATTTTGCGCAACCAGATTCTGCTCGGCCTGCAGCAGGTCCGGGCGGCGTTCGAGCAGGTCCGACGGCATGCCCGCAGGCACGGCCGGCGTCGAGAGATCCACCAGTGCGCGACCGCGCAGGATCGGCTCGGGATTGCTGCCGAGCAGCACCGCAATCGCGTCTTCCTGCTGGGCGATCTGCTGCTCGAATTGCGGGATGGTCGCCTTCGTCGCCGCATAGTCGGACTGGCTCTGGGCAAGTTCCATATCCGAGGTCTGCCCGAACTGCTGGCGCAGCGTGAACACATGCACGGAATCGGCGCGACTCTCCGTTGTGCTCTTCGCGATTTCGAGCTGCGCGTCGAGGCTGCGCAGCGTGATATAGGACGATGCAACCGATGCGACGAGCGTCAGGATCGTCGCGCGGCGGCTCTGCTCGGCCGCGTTTACGTTGGCACGTGCCGCTTCGGTTTCGCGCCGCACCTGGCCAAACAGATCGATGGTCCAGAAGGCGGACAGATTCGGCTGGAACTCGTTGAAGACCGGCGAGACGCCGGCCGGTATCGGCGTCGGCCCGTTCTGCGATGCGCGCTCGCGCGTCGCGCTGAAACTGGCACTCGCCTGCGGGAACAGTGCCGAGCGCGTGCTCACGAACTGTCCCATGAACTCGTCGACACGCGCAGCCGCCTGTTTCACGTTGAGGTTGTTTTCCAGCGCGGTCTTCACCAGGTCGTTCAGCACCGGGTCGTCGAACTGCGCCCACCACATGGTGTTGGCGACGTCGGCCACGTCCGGGTAAGCAAACCGGTACGTTGCCGGCACCTCCACTTTCGGCCGCTCGTAGTTGGGGCCGAGCAGACAGCCGTTCAGCAAGCCGATGAGCAGGACTGGCGCGGCGACGCGCGTGAAGGCTGCGGCACGCATGTCAGTCGCCCTCATGCCGCGCGGACGGCGTGACGGTCGGCGAGCCAGGGCCGCCCGAGGCCGGTGGTGGCGCTTCGTTATCCGGCTTGGGCGTTTCCTTGCCGCCGCCCTTGCGCGAACCAAGCGACTCGATCCCCCAGTAGAACATCGGAATGAAGAACACGGCGATGGCGGTCGCACCCAGCATCCCGCCGATCACGCCGGTGCCGATCGAATGGCGGCTGTTTTGCGAGGCGCCGAGTGCTATGGCGAGCGGCACGCAGCCGAGGATGAACGCAAGCGACGTCATCACGATCGGCCGCAGGCGCTCTTCCGCGGCGACGAGCGCGGCGTCGTACGGCGTCTTGCCCGTCTCCCGGTTCAGGACGGCGAACTCGAAGATCAGGATCGCGTTCTTCGCGGCGAGCGCGATCAGCATCGTCAGCCCGATCTGGAAGTACACGTCGTTGTTCAGGCCGCGCAGCAGGATCGCGAGCAGCGCGCCGAACAGCGCGAACGGCACCGCCATGAGTACGCCGAGTGGCAGCGACCACTTCTCGTATTGCGCGGCGAGGATCAGGAACACCATGACGATCCCGAACACGAACACGAGCCCCCCGGTCGAACCCGACTTGATCTCTTCGAACGCCTCGCCGCTCCACCCGACGGCGTAGCCCGGCGGCATCTGCGCGGCGAGTTCCTTCAGGGTGTCGATCACCTGGCCCGAACTGTAGCCCGGCGCCGCATTCGCGGTAATTTTCACCGCCGGGAAGTTGTTGAAGCGCGTGATCAGATCGGGTCCCGTGACATACTTGTAAGTCATCACCGCCTTGATCGGCACCATGTTGTTCGAGCGGCTGCGCACGTAAATCTGGTCGAGGTCGGCGGGCGTGAGCCGGTAGCGCGGATCGGCCTGAACGATCACCTGCCAGAGCCGCGCGTCCTTGTTGAACTGCGAGACGTAGAGCGAGCCGAACATCGTCTGCATCGCGCTGTACACCTCTTCGACCGGCACGCCCAGCGTCTCCGCCTGGTCGCGGTCGACGTTCACGAGCAACTGCTGCGAGCTTGCGTTAAACGTCGTGGTCACACCGGTCAGTTCGGGGCGCGCCTTCGCCTTCGTCATGAAGTCCTGCACAACGCCAGCGAGCTGCTGAATGGAGCCGTCTCCGTGGCTTTCGATCCACATTTCGCTGCCGCCCGTGGTACCGAGACCGGGAATGGACGGTGGATTCACCGGTACGACGATGCCCTCCTGAATCTTCGAGAGCGTTTCGTAAGCCTTGATCAGCACGGCACGCGCGTTTTGCTCCCGGATGTTCGAGAACTTGTACCGTTCGTCGAACTCTTTCAGGCCGACGAAGAACGTGCCCGCGTTGTTCTTGTTCTGGCTGTCGAGCAAGCTGAAGCCGTTCACGATCGTGATGCTGCTGACCGCGGCCTGCTTCATGAAATGGTCGGTGACCTTGTCGCCCACGGCCGCGGTGCGATCGAGGCTCGCGGCGTCCGGCATGATGATCGCGCCAAGCAGATAACCCTGGTCCTCGGGTGGCAGGAAAGCGCCGGGGATCGACTTGCCCATGAGGACCGCAAGCGCGATCACGGCGCCGAAAACGAGCAGGCCCAACACGTAACGCCGGATGATGAACTGCACGGCGCGCCCGTAGCCGGCGGTCATCCGCGCGAACTGGTTGTCGAACCACCGGAAGAAGCCCTTTTTCTCATGGTGCGTGGGCTTGAGCAGAATGGCGGCCAGTGCCGGAGACAGCGTGAGCGCCACGATGCCCGAGAACACCACCGAGATCGCGATCGTGATTGCGAACTGCTTGTACAACTGTCCGGTGATCCCGCCCAGGAACGCAACCGGCACGAACACGGCGCACATGACGAGCACGATCGCGATGACCGGGCCCGACACCTCGTCCATCGCCCGCTTGGCCGCGTCTTTCGGACTGAGCTTGAATACCGTCATGTTGCGCTCGACGTTCTCGATCACGACGATCGCGTCGTCCACGACGATGCCGATGGCGAGCACCATGCCGAACAACGTCAGCATGTTGATCGAAAAGCCCAGCGCCGCCATCCCCATCGCCGTGCCGACGATCGACACCGGGACGGCCAGCACCGGAATGAGCGTCGCGCGCAGGCTCTGCAGAAACACGTACACGACGATCACCACCAGCACGAGCGCTTCGAAGAACGTATGGATCACGTCTGCGATCGACGCACGCGTGAAATCCGTCGTGTCCAACGCGATCTGATAGTCGAGCCCTTCAGGAAACGACGTTTTGAGTTGCGCAAGTGTCTCGTGTACCTGCTTCGAAACGTCGAGCGCGTTCGCACCCGGCTGCTGGTAGACCGCGATGATCGTCGCGGGCTTGCCCTGGAAGGTGGTGCGATTCGAATAGCTCTTTTGACCCAGTTCGGCCCGGCCAATGTCTTTCAGGCGGACGATCGCCGCGCCGTTGCTCGCTGCGCGGATGATGATGTTGTCGAATTCGGCGGCCGTCGCGAGCCGCCCGGTTGTCGTCACTGCGAACGACTGCTCGACCGGGTTGCCGGTTGGCGCCTGGCCGACGGTGCCGACCGCGAATTGCTGGTTCTGCGCGCGCACGGCGTTTTGCACGTCGCCGGCGGTAATGCCGAGCTGCGCCATGCGATCGGGCTTCAACCAGATCCGCATCGCATAATCCGGAGTGCCAAAGATCGACGACTGGTTCGCGCCTGGAATCCGCTTGAGCGTATCGAGCACGTAGACGTTTGCGTAGTTCGCGATATAGGTCGGGTCGAAGCGGTCGTCCGGAGAGTAGATCGCGATCACCATCATGAAAGCGTTCGACTTCTTCTGGACCTGGACGCCCTGCGACTGCACCTGCTGCGGCAGTTGCGGCAGCGCGAGGTTCACGCGGTTCTGCACGTCGACCTGGGCGAGTTCCGGATTGGTGCCGATCCCGAAGAACACGTTGAGCGTGTAGTTGCCCGTGGACGAACCGGACGAATACATGTAGATCATGTTGTCCGCGCCGTTGACCTGTTGTTCGATCGGCGCCGCCACGTTGTTCGCCACGACGTCCGCGCTGGCCCCCGGGTAGGTCGCGGAGACCGTGACCTGCGGCGGCGTGACGTCCGGATACTGGGCGATGGGAAGCGCGAGCATCGTCAATGCGCCGCCGAGCGTGATCACGATCGAGATGACGGACGCGAAGATGGGGCGATCGATGCAGAAGTGCGAGATGTTCATCGAGTCGCCCCTTACTGCGACGCGCCGCTGCTTGCGGCAGGCGCCGTCGCGCGCGTGCCCGCACTCGCCTGCGGCGCTGACGCCCCGCCCTTCTCGACGACTGCCTTGCCGCCGGTCTGCGTCGAAGGAAGCGTTCCGGCAATCTTGAGCGGCACGTCGGGCACGACGCGGATCGCGCCGTCTACCACGATGCGCTCGCCGGCCTTCAGGCCATCGTTGATGAACCAGTTGTCGCCGCTCCAGTCGCCGACTTCCACTACGCGCTGCTTCGCCTTCGACTCATTGTCCACGACCCAGACGAAGTGGCTCTTCGCGCCCTGCAGCACGGCCCGTTGCGGCACGAGGACGGCATTCGGCCGCGTGGCGCCCGTCACGCGCGCGCGCACGAACTGGCCCGGCCGCAACGTGCCCTTAGGGTTCGCAAGGGAGGCCCGCACGAGGAACGTGCCCGTGTCGGTGCTGAACGCCGGATTCGCAAAACTGATGGCGCCGTGCTGCGGAAATTCCGTGCCGTCCGCAAGTAGCACGACCACGACGAATTCGCTATTCGGCGGGAAGATCAGCTTGCCTGCCGAAATCTCGTCCTGAAAGTGGAGCATTTCGTTTTCGGAAATGCTGAAGTTCACCCAGATCGGATCGAGCTGATAGACAAACGTAAGGAGACCGGATGAATTGGCGATCAGATAGCTGCCGTCCTGCTGTCTTGCATAGCTCGCGAGTCCATCCAGCGGCGACTTGATCGTCGTGTAGCCGAGATTGAGTTCCGCTGTCTCGACCTGCCCTTGGGCGGAAATCACCGCGGCCTGGGCCTGCTTCTCGTTGCCGATCGCGTCGTCGAGGTCCTTCTGGCTCAATGCCTGTTGCGCGGCGAGCGGCTTGACGCGGGCAAGATTCTGCTGCGCTACCGTGAGCCGCGCCTGCTGCTGCGCAAGCTCGCCCCGCGCCGTCTGGAGCGCGGCCTGAAATGGCTTCGGATCCATCAGGAACATCGTCTGGCCGGCCTTCACCTTGTCGCCTTCGGAATAGGTCCGCCGGTCGAGAAAGCCGTCCACGCGCGCACGAATTTCGACTTCACGCGAACTCTGCGTCTGTGCGGTGAACTCGAGCTGAACCGGGGTGTCCTGAGCCGTGACCGTCATCACCGTGACTTCCGGTGCGCCGAGCGCCGGCGGCCCCGATGCCTTCTTGCAGCCGGCGAAGAGCGTCAGCGCAATGACGACGAAGATTAGCGGCAGGCGGTCCCGGCGTGCCGCAACCCGGGGTAACGGTCGATGCTCCGGAAAGAACGGTCCGCTCATGAATGGCCTCCCGCAACGCGCCGGACCTGCGCATCGCCCCGGTACGCGCGCGCCATGGTCACCTCTGCGTTGCCCGCTCTCACTGTTCGCGAATTGGATCAGCAAGGATCTGCACACTGCGCTGGACACGGCGCCGGCTCAAGCATGACGGGGCCAGCCGACTTGCCGCTCCCGGACGATTGCCCACGCCGGTTATGACTTCTTCGATACAACGTGCCCCGATGATTCGCGCGAAGATCGGAATGATCTTTGGGTCGCTGGCTGAGGTGCCGCGCATACGGCGCTCGAAGCGCCACCAGCGCTGCCCGGCGCGTTAGTATCGGCGCCGTCCTGTCACGGCGCTCGTAGTCGTCAAGTGTGGTAGCCGTCCAGGGCAAAAACAATGAGACTTTGGTCCGATATCCCGCCGAGCCGCGTTTTGCTGTACACGGCAAGGACGCACGGTTGCCGGGGCAACCGCCACGCGGTATGCCCACGTTGCAGTTTGTCCACGGTTGTTGGTCGCGCATTCCGCAAATGCGCTTGAACTGATCATTGAGCAAGCCACCAGCAACACGATCTTCATGGCGGTCTCCCGAAGGTTCTGCCAAAACGTGACAGGCGCATGATCGATGCAGCCTTGATCACCCCGTCTTCGTCTCAAAGACTGCAGGACGCGCGTTCAGCGAAGACCATCGTGCCGATACCACCGCTTCTTCATCCGGGCACACGTTGAGAACCGGTGCCGAGTCTTGCCGCCCACGCCACGACAGGAACAATGTCGTTAGGGGAAACCCCTCTTCCGGAATAACGATATAAAGATCAATTATTTGAAAAACGTATTCTTACAGCATCAGAATGTGATTTACGCATTCTCGTGCACCCCCACATCAACCGGAAGATGGAACTACGCCAGCTCGAAGCCTTCGCCGCAGTGATCACGACCGGCAGCGTCACCGCCGCCGGCCGCCTGCTGGGGCGCTCGCAGCCAGCGATCACGCGGCTGATCCAGGAGCTCGAAACCGAGGTCGGCTATGCGCTGTTCACGCGCAATGGCCCACGCGTCACGCCGACCGAGCAAGGCATCCTGCTCTATGAGGACGTCGAGCACGTGCTGACGGGCGTGCAACAGATCCGCAAGCGCGCCGGCGAAATCGGCCGCGGCGAAAGCCGGCCGCTGCGCATCGCCGCGACCTCTGCCCTCGCCGCCGGCCTCGTCCCAGTTGCGCTCGCGCGCACCGATCTCGCTGACACCGCGCAGACGATCCAGTTGCGCAGCCTGCCCCCCGAACAGGTCGTGCACGATGTCCTCACCGGCGCGGCCGACATCGGCGTGGCGAGCCTGCCGCTCGAGCATCGCGGCGTGGTCGTGCACTGGATCGGGCAATCCGCGTGCGTTGCGGCGCTGCGCGACGATGATCCGCTAGCCCGCTCCGAGCGGCTGCCGCTGTCGGCCTGCGAGGGCCGGCGCATCGTCACGATGCAGAACCCGTATCGCCTGCGCCGCCGGCTCGATCATGCGTTCGCACAAGCAGACGTTTCCCCTGCGGGGCTGATAGAGACGAATTCGTCGATGAACGCGCTGACCGCGGTTCGCGCCGGGCTCGGCATCTCGGTGCTCGAACCCGTCACCGCCTACGGCATGCCGCTGGCCGGTGTCGCGATCCGCCCGATCGACGCCGACATTCCGTATTTCTTCGGCGTGATCTCGCGCGATGCCATCGCGTTGCCCCCCTCGGCCGTGACGCTCATCGACGCGCTCGCGGACGCAGCTCGCGCTGTGCTGCCCGATTTCGCGCTGCGTGCGAGCGCCGAACACGCCCAAGTCCTGCAGTCGCTGTATGGCGATCTGCCCGCCGCCAAGGAATCGTTGCCTTAATGAATCCGACCACCCCATCGTCCGCAGGTCTCGCCGCGCTCGAAGCCCGTCTGCGCGAGGATCTCGCGTGGCTCGAACTGCCCGCGAAGCGCTGGATACCCGAACGCACTCTCGATGGCCGCTCCTTGATCAACGTGGCGATCGTGGGCGGCGGTATGGCGGGGCTTGCGCTGGCCGCCGCGCTCGACCATCTCGGCATCGACGCCGTCATTTACGATCAGTCGCCGCGCGGTTTCGAAGGTCCATGGGCCACCACCGCGCGCATGGAAACATTACGTTCTCCGAAGCAGCTGACCGGCCCCGCGCTCGGCCTGCCCTCGCTCACGTTCCGCGCGTGGTTCGAAGCGCAGTTCGGCGGGCAGGCGTGGGACGCGCTCGACAAGATTCCGCGTCTGCAATGGATGGACTATCTGCGCTGGTACCGCGATGTGCTCGACATCGACGTGCGCAACGAACACCGCGTCATCGCCATCACACCGTGCGCAAACGGCAGCGTCGCGCTGTCCCTCACGAGCGCTGCCGGCGGCGAGACCATCCATGCGCGCCACGTCGTCCTCGCGACGGGCCGCGACGGCCTGGGCGGTCCTGCCGTGCCGGCCTTCGTGCGCGATCTGCCGCGCCGCTTCTACGCCCATTCGTCCGACGTCATGGACTATGGCACGCTGCGCGGCAAGCGCGTCGGCGTCATCGGCGCGGGGGCCTCGGCGATGGACAGTGCGGCCACCGCGCTCGAAGCGGGTGCGGCCTCGGTCGATCTGCTGATCCGTCGCGCGGACATCCCGCGCATCAACAAGGGCAAGGGCGCGGGCAACCCGGGCCTCACACATGGCCATGTCGCGCTCTCCGACGACTGGAAGTGGCGCATCCGCCACTACATCAACGTGCAGCAGGTGCCGCCGCCGCGCGGCAGTATGCTGCGCGTGTCGCGCCACGCCAACGTCCGCTTCAACCTCGGTGCGCCGATAACCGGTGTCGAACAGGTCGACGACGAACTGCACGTCAGCACACCGAAAGGCGACTTCGCACTGGACTTCCTGGTGTTCGCAACGGGCTTTCGCATCGATCTGACGAGCCGCCCCGAGTTCGCGCCGTTTGCCCGCCACGTTCGTGCGTGGAAAGACCGCTACGCGGCGCCAGCCGGCGACGACGACATCGAGCTTGCCGATTCGCCCGACCTCGGACCGGTGTTCGAATTCCAGGAAAAGACGCCCGGCGCGTGCCCCGGGCTCGAGCGCATTCACTGCTTTTGCGCGCCCGCGATGCTCTCGCACGGCGCGCTGTCGGGCGATATTCCGGCGGTCAGCGACGGCGCGAAGCGGCTCGCACAAGGGCTTGCCGCCACGTTCTATCGAGAGGATGTCGAATTGCACTACGCCGACATGGCGGCCTTCGCCGAGCCGGAAATCGAAGGCGACGAATGGACGCCCGCGCCATCGCCTCCGGCACTCGCCGAGCGCGAAGCGAAATGAGCGCGTGAATCTGCCGTTCTCCGGAATTGACCATGACATACGACACTGACGACATCGTCGATCGCGTTGCCGACCTGGCGCCCGACTCGGCCACCCGCACATTGCGGCACCAGCGCGCCAAAGTGGTGGAAGCGACGCAAGGCAGCTACGACGCGCTGTTCGACCCCACGCTGGAAGGCCTCACGTTGATCGAGCGGCTACTCGTCGCGCTCTATGCGAGCCGCCTCGCGCCCTCACCGGCGCTCGCTGCCCACTACCGCGCCGAACTGGCCGCGCACGATGTCGATGCAGCGACGCTCGCCGCCGTGGAAACGGGCGCGACCGAGGATCTCGCTGCGCCGCGCCTGCGCGCGATCCTCGCGTTCACGCGCACGCTGATCGAAAATCCGGTTGCCGGCGACAAGGCCGCGCTGCAGACGCTGCCCGCCGCCGGCCTGACGACGCCGGCCGTGGTGGCGCTCGCCCAGCTGATTGCCTTTTTGTCGTACCAGACGCGCCTCGTCGCGGGTCTGCAAGCCCTCAAGCAGCTGGAGCGCGCATCATGAGCGACATCATCCGATCGCACGGCTTCACGAACGAATCACTCGAATGGGACGCGTGGCTCGACGTCGTCGACCTCGACCAGGCCACCGCGGGTCAAATTGCCGTTCTCGAGGAAAGCCACCCCAAGGCAAAAGTATCGGACTACTACCGGTTTCTCGTCCATCAGCCGGAAATCCTGCGGCAGCGCTCCGCCGCGTTCAACGCAATCATGTACGCGCCCGGCGGCTTGCCTCGCGCGGAACGGGAACTCTCGACCACCGTGGTTTCACGGCTCAACGGCTGCGTGTATTGCGCATCGGTGCACGCCCAGCGTTTCGAGCAGCTCGCCAAGCGCAACGACGTGATCCGGCAGGTATTCGCCGATCCGCACAGCGCGGGCACGACAAAGCGCGAAGAGGCGATTGCCCGCTTCTCGGCCGCGCTGACCGAGCACCCCGACGAGATCGAGGCGGCCCAGCTGCGCGAATTGCGTGAGGTGGGTCTTACGGATGCCGATATTCTCGACCTGATCCATTCGATTGCCATCTTCGCGTGGGCGAACCGGCTGATGCTCAATCTCGGCGAACCTGTGTTTCCCGAGCCGACACCCGCCCCTGACCGACCGACGCTGGACCTCCCTTCAACCAAAACCCGGGGATAGCCGATGGGCACTCAACCTGGCATCAAGCCTGTCATCGTGGCCGCCGTGCTGGCCAATGCGATGGAGTGGTTCGACTTCACCATCTTCGCCGCGATGACGCCGATCATCAGCAAGTTGTTCTTTCCGGCCTCGCACGGCGCAGCGGGCGCGGATCTGAACGCCATCCTGCTGACCACGGCCCTCTTCGGCGCGGGTTTTTTCATGCGTCCCGTGGGCGGCGTGCTGCTCGGTCTTTACGGCGACACGTACGGCCGCAAGGCGGCCATGACGCTCGGCATGGGCATCATGGCGCTGGCCGCCGCGATCATGACCTTCGCGCCGACGTATGCAACGGCCGGCCTCGCCGCGCCGGTCCTGATGCTCGTGGCCCGGCTGCTGCAAGGTTTTTCGATCGGCGGTGAATTCGGCACGTCGACGGCGTTCCTGATCGAACTGGCGCCGCCAAATCGCACCGGCTTCTACGGCTCGTGGCAGATGAGCGGACAACTCATGTCGACGATGCTGGGCGCCGCACTCGGCATGGTGGTCACACAGGTGTTCACGCCCGAGCAGCAACTCGCGGGCGCGTGGCGCATCCCGTTCGCGGTGGGCCTGCTCATCGCGCCGCTGACCGTCTACCTGCGCCGCCACGCAAACGAAACCTACGCGCGCATCCACGCAACGCCGCACACCCGCGCGACGGAAGCGGCCGCCGTCAAGCGCGGACTGTCCGACTATCTGATCGGGATGGGCATGGTGGTGGCGAGCACCGTCACGTTCTACGTCACGTTCGGCTACACCGTCATCTATGCGAAACAGGTGCTCAAGCTGCCCGTTTCGGAAAGCTTCATGGTGCAAATGATCGCGGCCATCGTCATGCTGATCGTCACGCCGATCGCGGGCGCGCTATCCGACCGCTATGACCGCAAGACGCTGCTGGTCGGCTCGCTGGGCGCCTACCTGGTGGCGATCTATCCGCTCTATGCGTGGATCGTGGCGGCGCCGTCCGTCTCCCGGCTGCTGGTCGCGCAGATCGTGATCGGCGTGGTGAGTGCGACCTTCCTCGGCGTCTATTGCACGACGCTTGCCGAGATGTTCCCCAAGCGCACGCGCGCGACCTCGCTCGCGGTGGTCAATAACGTCGTCGTCCTGATCTTTGGCGGCTTTGCGCAGACTTTCGTGACCTGGCTCATCGTACTCACGGGTTCGCCGCTGGCGCCGGTACTCTATGTGATGATCGGCATCGCGCTCAGTCTCGTGGCCGTCGTGGCGCTGAAGCCGGGTCATTTCAGGCGGGGCAGCGCAAGCGCCGCTCAAACCACTGGGTGAGGCAGCGGGCTTGTCCATGTAGAAGGGGGGTGAAGGCGAGGATGTGACGGCCCCCTCACGTCATCTTCCTGTCGTCAGGATTCCGTCGTCGTCCGACGCCGTCTGTGCGTTCGGCGTGTTCCCTATACGTTCGATCTGCACCCGCATCGACCGTGCGTCGGTGAGCCCCAGCGCTTTCGCCGCGGCATACGAGAGATCGATGATCCGGCCTCTCACATAGGGGCCGCGATCGTTGATGCGCACCACGACCGACTTCCCGGTTGCCACCGATCTGACGCGCACATAGCTGCCGAGCGGCAAGGTTCGATGGGCAGCCGTGAATGCGCCGGTGTTGAAGCGTTCCCCGTTCGCGGTCTCATGGCCCTGGAACTTCTCCGCATACCAGGATGCCTCGCCGGATTCTGCCTCGTGGCGCATATGACAGGATTCGCCGCTGCACGCGGCTTGCCGGGACGCCATTTGACCGCACGCTGTGAACAACGCACAGATTGCGAAAACGCTCAAATAGCGCAGTGATGGCGTCATGGACCACATGTCAGTCAAATGAGCGATGGCTCAACGTTTTCAAAGGTGCACAGCATACCGCATGCCCGGTCGACGTAAAATCCTGGCAATTTTTCAGGTTTCATGCAATGGGCTTGTAGGTCCGGCCCTCATTTCTCGGCTGATGCCCGGAAAGAGCCCCTCGATTCGTCGATGGGAAGGTAGGGGCTCGTCAACGCCCTGGCTTACTGACCGAAGTAAACCGGCTTCATGCTGTCACCGGCGGCGGGCGCGCCAGAGGACGACGTACTGCCTGCCATCCCGCCGTAACCGCTTCCGCCGTTCTGCGCGGCCACGCGTGCTTCGGCAGCCTGGATGTCGGCTGGGTAGTTGGTATTGTCGCCGTCACCTGGGCGGTAGCCCGCCTGTTCGAGCTGGATAAGCTCGGCGCGGACCTGCTCAGGCGTCACGGCGCTGTTCGATTGTGCAAACGAGACCGCCGGAGCAGACAGAACGGTAAGGATAACGAAGGTTTTAGCAAGGGATTTCATGATGAGGTTCCTCTAACGATTGCCACGTAGGATGCAACTAGCTTGAACCGATGCGCAGGTTCAATACGCTCCCGCAACTTTTCCCGCGCCCCCGCTGGCCTCCATTACTTGATGGAGGCCTGATTCCCCGTTCGTTGTTTCCGCCACGTTTTTGTTTGCACTGCCCAGCGGCCTGTGTCGAATCCACCCGAAGCGCAGGCTGCACCGTGGGTCCGCTGCCACCATGCGTGGTGATCGAAATTGCGCAGGAAATCGGCGCGACGGCGCTCACGGAGGTAGTGCGCCGTCACGCCGGCCGCAGCGATCGCAAGCACGATCGTGCCGGCAGCCATACCCAGCCAGGTTGGGTCCACGTCAGCCTCCCGATTGCATCCGCAGCGCTCGCGCGCCCCATGTGTCCTTGGGCGCTCAGCGTTGGTAGAACCGTCGCCGACGGGGTTTCCCTGAGCACGACGGATGCCGGAACGGTCAAGCGGCAAGCCGCCTGCAGCACGTTATGCAGATGTCATGCCATCCGGGAGCGATCCGCGCGGCGCCCTTCCCCACGTGCATCGCAGCGATGCGAGTCTGGGCGCGACCATCACCTGGCCGGGCGATGTTGGGCAATCGCCAACAGGCCGGCCGTGGCGCGCGGCAGTCTGCCAGGTACGGTCATTCTTGGGCAGCCTAACGCGCGGCGATCCGCGCATCGAGCGCCGTGCGCAATGCGCTCACCACGTCGGCCCACTCGCCGCGGCGCGTTTGGCGGAACAGACGCGCGTTGGCGTACCACGGGCTGTCGTCGCGATTCAGCTGCCAGCGCCAGTCCGGTGTGAACGGCAGCGCAATCCACACGGGCTTGCCGAGCGCGCCCGCCAGATGCGCGACCGCCGTATCGACGGCGACCACGAGATCGAGTTGCGCGACGAGCGCAGCCGTTGCCGAAAACGTCGTCAGGCGCGTGCCGGCGTCGATCAGCCGGCCGCGCTGCACGAGTTCGTCCATGCACGCGCGGTCGCGCTCGCGCAGCTCTTTTTGCAGCGACACGAAGCGCACATCGGCGTCGAACAGCGGCAGGAGTTCCGCAAGCGGCATCGAGCGATTGCGATCGTTCACATGCGTCGTGCTGCCCGACCAGACCAGCCCCACACGCAGCCGCCGGTCGCCATCTTCCTCGGCGCCGGTCACATCGGACCACGACGCGCGCGCGGCAGCGTCGGCGTCCGCATTGACATACGCGCCCGAAGTCGCGAAATCCGCTTCGCGCAGCGCAAGTGCGTGCGGCAGGCTCAACATCGGCACGTGGTAGTCGAACGCAGGCAGTTCCGACGAGTCGCCGATGACGCTCGAGGCACCCGCTACGTTCCGCAGCAACGGCAGCAGCGCGTCCTGCACGCGCACGATCACGTTCGCGCCCTTCGCCTGCAGGCGGTCGACGAAGCGCACGAACTGCAGTGTGTCGCCGAGACCCTGTTCCGCGTGCACGAGCACGGTCTTGCCCGCGAGCGGCTGGCCCTTCCACAGCGTCACGTCGGGGAAATCGTGTGTCATCGTGCCGTCGCGCCAGCGCCATTCGTATTCGCGCCAGCCGTGCTCGAATTCGCCGAGCAGTAGATTGGTCTGTGCGCGATTGGTGCGCGCACCGGCGTCGTTCGTGTCGATCGACAAGGCCTTCTTGAACTGGCGCAGCGCGTCGTCGAAGCGATGCAGGTCGCGCAACGCGACGCCCAGGTTCACGTAGGCGGCGACGAAATTCGGCTTGAGTTCGATTGCCCGCCGATACGCGTCGAGTTCCTCGTCGTACCGGCCCAGCTCGCCGAGCAGCGTGCCGCGGTTGTAGTGCACTTCCGCCGAACGCGGATACCGGCGCGCCAGACGCCCGAGATACGCGAGTGCGGCCTCGGCCTCCTCCAGCTGGATGAGCGACATGGCCGCGCCATGCAGCGCTTCGACGTGATCGGGCGCGAGCGCCAGCTGGCGTTCGTAGAGCGCGACGGCCTGGGTGTGACGCTGCGCGAGCTGGCAAATGCGTGCGGCCTGCTGCAACTGCTCCTGAGGCGTTGCGGCCGGTTGTGCCGCGCGCCAGGCGAATTCGGCGGCGCCCGCGTAATCCTCGCGCGTTGCGTAGACAAATGACATCGCTTCCAGTGCGCCCGCGTGATCAGGATGCGCTTGCAGGATCGATTGCAGGTCGTGCTCCGCGGCGTCGATGCGGCCGGCGGTGAAATGCTGCTTCGCCTGGGCGAGCAGCGCGACGATGGTGTCAGTCATGGGAACGCGGGGCGCTCGCGCCCGAATGCATGGATGAGGACTCAAGGCCGTATTTTACCTCAGCCGCTCCCGCGCAGTTTCGTCGCACCATGTCGCCGGGAACCACGATAACGAACGGTGCGGTCGATTTGAAACGTGGAACAACGCGTATTTCTTCGCGTTATTCATTCACGGTAATAATCAGGAATATGGATCGCAAAATCTTTCCAGAAATTACGATAAAAATGCGATAAATAGCGCGTTTGGACCAGCGCATGGGCGTGCATAAAGTTCCTTGTTTTACCGGGTATTTCGATCTTCCAGGCTGCCGATGTAATAGTCTGGAACAGGTAAGACAATGTTAGCCAATAATCGTGGCATGCATGCCACAACTCCTGAAAATCATTCCGGATATCGCGTTATGCTCCGCGCTCGCTCGCTTTCGAGTGAATAACAAAGCAATGGAGTTACGATGAAAAAGTACACCCTTTCCGCCCTCGCAGTCGCCGCAGCCTCTTTCGCGAGCGTCGCACACGCACAAAGCTCGGTCACGCTTTACGGTTTGATCGACGCGGGCGTCCTGTACACGAGCAACCAGTCGGGCAGCTCGAACGTGCAACAGTCGAGCGGCGCGCTCAACGGCAGCCGTTGGGGCCTGCGCGGTAGCGAAGATCTGGGCGGCGGCCTCAAGACGATTTTCGTGCTCGAGAACGGCTTCAGCATTTCGACGGGCGCGGCGAAGCAAGGCAGCCGCATGTTCGGCCGCCAGGCGTTTATCGGCCTTTCGAGCGAGCAGGCCGGCGCGGTCACGCTGGGTCGTCAGTACGACAGCGTGGTCGACAACCTGGGCGGACTGTCGCTGAACGGCACGCAGTACGGCGGCACGCTCGCCGCGCACCCGTACGACAACGACAACCTCAACAACTCGTTCCGCGTGAGCAATTCGCTCAAGTACCAGAGCGTGAACTACGGCGGCCTCAAGTTCAATGCGCTGTACGGCTTCTCGAACGCCGCGGGCGGCTTCGCGAACAACCGCGCATACAGCGTCGGCGCCACATACTCGTTCGGCGGCCTCAAGGCGGGTGCGGGCTATCTTCAGCTGAACAACTCGGGTTCGACGATCAATAGCAGCGGCGCGGTCAGCGACGACGCCACCTTCACCGCATCGCGTCAGCGCACGTATGGCGCCGGCCTGAACTACGCTTTCGGCGCAGCCAACGTGGGCTTCGTGTTCACGCAAACGCAGCTGAGCAACCTCACGGCCATCAACTCTTCGAACGCGGGTGCGACGACGTCGTTCGCCGGCAACAGCGCGCGCTTCAGCAACTTTGAACTCAATGGCCGCTATGCGTTCACGCCCGCAATCACGGTGTCTGGCGCTTATACGTACACGAACGCGAGCCTGGACGGTGTGAATCCGAAGTTCCATCAGTTCACGCTGCAAGGCGACTACGCGCTGTCGAAGCGCACCGACCTGTACGCCGAAGCCGCGTATCAGCGTGTCGTGGATGGCGAGGGCAAGATTCACGCGGACATCATGGGTGTTTCCGCTTCGGATTCGAACTCGCAAGCCGTGGCGACCGTGGGTATCCGCCATCGCTTCTAACGCGACGATCGCTCGCAACGTGAACGCCGCGCCAGCGGCGATCTGAGTACGGGCAGGCAGACGCCTCGGTGTCCGCCTGCCCGTGTGCTTTGACGATACCCTTTAAAACCTCAATCTATCGAGGCATCGAGCTGACTCGCAAGCTCGTTTAAATCGTTCACCACGAAATCCCAGGCCTGCTCCGCTTTCAGGTCTGTTTTCTGATCGGGACCGTGCTCGGTCCGCCGCACGACGAAGGCGGTCGAAAGGCCAAGCCGGCGCGCCGCGGCCAGGTCGCCGTTATGCGCCGCGACGAGGCATACTTCGGCGGGCGCGAGACCCAGAATGTCCGCCGTTTCCGTGTACACCTGCGGCGACGGCTTGTAAGCGCGCACCACTTCGGCGCCGAGAATGGCATCCCATGGCAGGCCGGCGCGCCTCGCAATGTCCACCATGAGCCGGATGTTGCCGTTCGACAAGGGAGCGATGATGAAGCGGCGTTTCAGACGATTCAGCGCCTCGACCGAATCGGGCCATGGATCGAGGCGATGCCAGGCCAGGTTGAGTTCGTCGATCTCGGCGTCCGTCGCTGCGGCAATACCGCTGCGCGCCAGCACCTTCATGAGATTCTCGCGATGCAGCACGTCGAGGCGCACGTAGGGCCGGCGGCCGCTGCGGATTTCCTCCATGGCAGGCGAATACTCGCGGCGCCAGGCGTCGGCGAACTCGAAAGCGTCGAGATGAGGCGCGTGGCGTTGCAGAAAAGCGGCGGCTTCCCTCGCGACGCCGCGTCGCCAGTCCACGACGGTGCCGAAGACGTCGAATACGAGGGCCTTGATTTCGGTACGGTTCGTCATAGGGGCCAGCATCGGTAGTGGATCGGAGCGCGCATCGTGAATCGCCTCGGTCAACCGGCAAAGGCGGTGCAATACACATTGAAGCACCCAAACCGGAATCGCAGCTGATCGCTGCCCCACTACCCCGCGCTTCAGGCCGCTTCGGCCTCCAGCTCGCGCCCTGGAATCGCAGCGAGCAGCGCACGCGTATACGGATGGCACGGTGCGCGCCAAATGTCCTGATGGTCGCCGCTCTCGACGATCTTGCCCTGTTGCATCACGTGCACACGGTCGGCGATGTAGCGCACGACCGAAAGATCGTGCGAAATGAAGAGCATGGAAAGCCCCAGCTCGCGCTTGAGTTCGACGAGCAGATTGAGAATTTGCGCCTGGATCGAGACATCCAGCGCCGACACCGGCTCGTCGCAGATCAGCAATGCGGGTTCGAGCACGAGCGCGCGCGCAATACCGATGCGCTGACGCTGGCCGCCCGAGAATTCATGCGGAAAGCGCGCGAGCGCCGCCGCGGGAAGGCCCACGCGTTCGAGCACCGAGCGCACACGCACGCGGCGCGCCGCCGCTTCGCCAACCCCATTCACAGCCAGCACGGTTTCGAGAATGTCGCCCACGGTGCGACGCGGATTCAGCGACGCATAGGGATCCTGAAAGACCATCTGCACCTTGCGCCGTAACGGCCGCAACGCGCGCTCGCGGAGCGGGACGAGTTCCGTGCCGTCAAGCGCGATCGATCCGCCCGCAACCGGCACGAGGCGCATGATCGCACGCGAAAGCGTGGACTTGCCGCAGCCCGACTCGCCCACGAGCCCGACCGACTCGCCCCGGCCAATCTCGAACGAGACACCGTCGACGGCGCGAAGTGCCGGCGCGCCATGGCGCTGCGGGTACGCCACGCGCAGGTCGCGCACGGCGAGCAGCGGCGCGGCGTCCGTCGTCTGAAGGCCCGATGCCGTACACTCGGGCACCTTGCGCGGCACCACCTCGAAGCCCGCCTCCTCGTCGTTGCGATCCACGCGACCGGCCGGTGCCGAGTGGCGGATTTCCGGCAAGGTCCACGAGCGGTAGTGCAGATCGTCGGCGAGATTGAGCGAAGCGCCGAGGAGCCCTCGCGTGTAGGCGTGGCGCGGGCGCGCGAAGAGATCCGCCGTCGGCGCTTCTTCTACCTTGCGCCCGGCCAGCATTACCGCCACGCGGTCCGCATGATCGGCCACGACGCCCAGGTCGTGCGTGATCAGCAGGAGCGACATCGACAGTTCCCGGCGCAGCGCGTCGAGCAGTTCGAGGATGCGCGCCTGGATCGTCACGTCGAGTGCGGTCGTGGGTTCGTCGGCGATCAGCAGACGCGGGCGGCACGCCACGGCCATCGCAATCATCACGCGCTGCCGCTGGCCGCCCGATAGCTCGTGCGGATAGTCGTCGAAGCGGCGCTGCGGCTCGGCAATGCGCACGAGATCGAGCAGCTCGACGGCACGCGCGCGAGCGGCCCGGCGCGACAGCGCCTCGTGCTGACGCAGCGTCTCCACGATCTGCGCGCCCACGCTGAGCACGGGGTTCAGCGAGGTCATCGGCTCCTGAAAGATCATCGAGATCTGTTTGCCGCGCAGATCGCGCACCGCCCCGCGCGGCAAGCCCAGCAGCTCGCGTCCTTCGAAGCGCACGCTACCCGTGACGCGTCCTGGCTCGGGAACGAGCTGCATGAGCGAAAGCGCCGTGGCGGACTTGCCGCTGCCCGACTCGCCCACCAACGCGAGTATCTCTCCCGCCGCGATGTCGAAGCTCACGCCGCGCACCGCATCGTGCGCCCCAAAACTCACGCGCAAATCGCGTACTTCCAGCAGTTGGCTCACGTGGCACCTTTACGGTCGTTGCCGCTGCCGCGGATTGAGGGCTTCGGTCAGGCCGTCGCCGAGCAGATTGAGGGCGAGCACCGCGAGGACGATGGCCGCGCCGGGAATCGCCGTGAGATACCACGCCGTGCGCAGCGAATCGCGACCGGCGCCGATCATCGCCCCCCAGCTCATCACATTGGGGTCGCCCATGCCGAGGAACGACAGCGACGATTCGATCAGGATCGCGCTTGCCACCATCACCGAAGCCGTGACGATCACGGGCGGCAGCGCGTTGGGCAGGATTTCGCCGAAGATGATGCGCGTGTTGCTGAATCCCTGGCTGCGCGCCGCAAGCACGAAGTCAGAGCGCCGCAGCGTGCGGAATTCCGCGCGCACGATCCGCGCGACCGTGGGCCACGAGGCAACGCCAATGGCGAGCGCGATCACCACCACGTTGGGCCGCCCGATCGCTACGAGCACGATCACCAGCAGAAAGGACGGCACGGTCTGGAACAGCTCGGTGAGACGGACCAGCGCGTCGTCGATCAGGCCTCCGAAATAGCCGCCGGTGGCGCCCACGAGCGTGCCGATCACGAGTCCGATGCCTGCCGAGGCCGCGCCGATCAGCAGCGAAACGCGCGCGCCATGCGCGATGCCGGCTGCGACGTCGCGCCCGAGCGAATCGGTGCCCAGCCAGAATTGCGGGTCGCTGCCCGGCCATTCGAACGGGCCGCCCACCATGTCGAGCGGATCGCCCGGGTAGAGCCGCGGCGCGAGCACGGCGAGCACGACGAATGCCCCGAGCAGCACAAGGCCAGCGCAGGCCGAAGGGTTGCGCAGCAACGCGCGCCAGAAAGCGTGCCCGGCGCGGCGCGCGGGCGCGCTGTCGCGCTCGGCGCCGCGGCGGCCAAGCAGCGCGAACGCCAACTGTCGCCGCCACGGCGAACCCTGGCGCGCGGCCGCACGTCGTGCGTCAACCGGCAGATCCGGCGATTCGAAACTCATTGCGGTTCCTCCGTTAGCCTATGCGCGGATCGAGCCATGCTTGCAGCAGATCGACCACGACGTTCGCGACGATGACGAGCAGCGACGACAGCAGCAGCACGCCCAGCAGCACGCTGAAGTCGCGCGCCAGCACCGCGTCGAGTGCAAGGCGGCCCAGCCCCGGCCAGCTGAATACCGTCTCCGTTACCGCCGCGCCGCCAAGCAGCGTGCCGAAATGCAGCCCGACGAGCGTGGTGAGCGGCATCAGCGCGTTACGCAGCACGTGCCGCAAGGTCACGCGCCACGGATGCAGACCTTTCGCGTGCGCCGTGCGCACGAAGTCCTGGCGCTGCACTTCGATCATCGCGGCACGCGTAATGCGCGCGTAGATCGCGACGAAGAAGGTGGCGAGCGTCGCCGCGGGCAGCAACACGTGCCTCGCGACATCGGCGACGTAGGCGAAGCCGTGCAGGTCCGCCCCGATCGTGATGTTGCCGCCGCTCGGCAGCCACCCTAGCCGGACCGCGAACAGAATGATGGCGAGCAGGCCGATCCAGAATCCAGGCGTCGAATAGAACAGCAGCGCGAACACCGACAGTACGCGGTCGGGCCACTTGCCGGCCCAGTGCGCCATCACGGCGCCGAGCGCCACGCCGACGACGAGCGCGAGCGACAGCGCCACGCCCATCAGCAGCAAAGTGTTGGGCAAGCGCGAAAGAATCAGCTGCATCACGGGCATGTCGTAACGCGGCGAGTAGCCAAGGCTGAAATGCGCGAGATGCTTCAGGTACGTCCCGAGCTGCACGAGCAAGGGCTGGTCGAGCCCGAACTTCGCGCGCAGCATCGTCATCGTTTCCGTCGTTGCGGAGCCGGCTTCGCCGGCGATCACGTCGGCGGCGTCGCCCGGCATCAGCTTGAGCAGGAAGAAGTTGAGGATCACGATGCCCAGCACCGTGGGCACCGCCTGCCAGGCGGTGCGGCGCAGGATCGTTTGCCAGCGGGCGCTTCGGCTCATCGTTGGGCTCCGTCGAGGGTGCGATGCGCGTTTGGCACGCGCTCAGGCACTCAGCCACACATCGGCGAAGTTGCCTTCCAGGCCCTGCGCGCTCACCGTGTGATCGTGCACGCGCCGGTTGGCGAGCGTGACCATGCGCGGCGCGACGAGATTGAGGATCGGCAGATCGCGGTAAACGGTTTGCTGGAACTGCTTGTAGAGGCTCACGCGGCGGCTTTCGTCGATTTCGACCGACGCCGATTCGAGCAGACGGTCCGCTTCCGCGCTGCTGTAATGCGGCGCATTCGAGAACGGCACGCCGGGGCGGATATTCTTCGACCAGTACAGGCGCTGCACGCCCACGGCCGGATCGAACAGCGTGTTGACGCCGATGCTCGTGAAATCGAACTGGCGGTCGGCGTAGACACGCTTGAGAAAAGACGGCAGATCCTGCGAGCGCACCGTGACGTCGATCCCCACGCGCGCGAGCGCCGATTTCACGTAGCCGGCCTGGCGCTGGTACATGTCGCCATACGGCAGGTAATCGTGTGTCAGCCTGAAGCGCACGCCATCCGCGCCGCGCGGCTTGCCCGCCGCATCGAGCAACGCCTCGGCCGCATGCGGGTCGAACGCGTAGGGCGTGATCTGCGCATCGTGATACGGCGAGGCGGGCGTGATGGGCGTGGGCGAGACGTCCGCATAACCGTAGGCCACGGTCTTCTGCACGACCTGCGCATTGATGGCGTGCGCGATGGCCTGGCGCACGCGTGGGTCCTTCAACACCGGATGATCGAGATTGAAATCGATCTCGGCCAAAGGCTCGAGGAAGCGGTAGCCACGCGTTTCCGTCACGAGCTGCGGTAATTGGGTGAGGCGCGGCAAGTCGGTGAGCGGCACGGGGTTCTCGCCGCCCAGATCGAGCGCGCCGGTTTCGAACGCCGCCGAGCGCGCGGCCGGATCGGGAATGACCTTGTAGACGAGCGCATCGATATACGGCTTGCCCGTGTCCCAGTAGTCGGGATTGCGCTCGTAGACAATGCTCGCGCCGCGCGTCCACGACTTGAAGCGGAACGGCCCGGTGCCAATCGGCGCGTTGTTGTGCGAGTTCGTGAGCGGGTCACCCGTGGCATACAGATGCTTCGGCACGATCGGCGACTCGCCCGCCGAGAGCGCCTTGAGCAGAAACGGCGCGGGCTTCGACAATTCGATGATGGCCGTGCTCGCGTCGGGCGTCTGCACTTGCGTCACGTTAGCAAAGGTACTGCGTCCGCGCGGATGTATCGCTTTGAGCAAATCGACCGAAAACGCCACGTCCGCGGAAGTGAACGGCTGGCCATCGTGCCAGCGCACGTTCTGACGCAGCCTGAAGGTGTAGCGCAGACCGTCGGGGCTCACGCTCCAGGCGGTGGCCAGTTGCGGTTGTGGCTTCAAGTCGAAGTCATAAGCAAGGAGTCCTTCCAGCACCTTCGAGCTTGCGGCGAGCGCCGGTCCCGTGGTCTGGAAGATCGATACCAGCACGGGCGGCTCGGGATTGATCAGCACGTTCAACGTGCCACCGCGCTTGCGCGCGATGGCGTCCTGGGCGCGCGCAAGCACGGGCAACCCCGCGGCGGCGGCGGCCGCGCCGCTTGCAATGAGAAACTCACGACGGGTCAAACGTGACATGCTGATGCGTTCCGATATCAGTGAAGCTACGAGAGGCTAAACGTTGCGATCTGCGCGAGCCGGGAAATTCGCGCCGTGGCGACAGTGCTGCAATCGTAGCAACGGCCTCTTCGCGCGCTAACCAAGCGATGCTGCTATCCATATGACCCGCCGCGCCGAAGCAGCAGCGCGACAACGCAATTGGAAAGCAGAAAAGCTTCTTTGTTATTCGCGAGCGGCACGTGTTTAATCAATGGATCGACCAATCGACTAGCACGGCGCCCCGCGCCGCAACGACCTCCAAGGTGTCTGTCTTGAGCGAAATTCCCGTGGCCGAGCCGCGCACTTCCTCCGTGGCGTCGACGCCCTTCGTGCCTGTAGCCTCCCCCGCCGCCTTCTCCGATAGTCCCGTGGCGCGTGCATTCGCGCAGCCGCTCATGCTGGGGCTGTTCCTGCCGATCCAGGCTGGCGGCTGGAGCGCATCGACGCTGCCGCGCGGTACGGACTGGTCGTTCGACTACAACGCCGCGCTCGTGCAGAAGTGCGAAGCGCTCGGATTCGATCTCGTTTTCGCCCTGTCGCAATGGCTGCCGAAAGGCGGCTATGGCGGCGTTTTCGACGGCCAAGCGCTCGACTCGTTCATGACGCTGGCGGCGCTGACCGCGCGCACCGAACGCATCATCCTGGCCGCCACGACCCATGTGCTCTACGGGCCGTGGCACCCGCTGCATTTCGCGAAGTTCACGGCTACACTCGACCACATCTCGCGCGGACGCTGGGGCGTCAACGTGGTGACGGGGCACCGCGCCGTCGAGCACGAAATGTTTGGCTGGAACCGCATCGAGCACGACCGGCGCTATGAGATGGCGGCCGAATTTCTCGACGCCGTGCAGCAGTTGTGGGCGCAACCGGACAACTTCAGTTTCGAGCCTGAAATTTCGAGCTGGCGCCTGCAAGGCGCGTACGTCACGCCCAAGCCGCGCTATGGGCGCCCGCTGCTCATCAACGCGACGGGCTCCGACGCGGGGATCGACTTCGCCGCGCGCTACTCCGACGTGGTGTTCATCACGAGCCCGGCGGGACCGCAGATCGATCGCGCGCTGGAAGCGCTGCCCGCGCACACCGCGCGCGTGAAGGCCGCGGCGCGCGCGTATGGGCGCGAGGTGCGCACGCTCATCAACCCGATGGTGATCTGCCGCGAGACGTCCGCCGAGGCACGCGCCTATCACGATGCCATCGTCGCACATGCCGACGAGGGAAGTTTTCACCGTTTCGACAGCGACGCACATGCCTGGCGCGGCGGTTTCGAAGATCGTGCGAAGGCCGCCTCACGCGCGGTGGGCGGCAACATCGCGATCGTGGGCTCGCCTGAAGAGGTGGCCGACAAGATCATCGAGCTTCACGCGGCAGGCGTCGACGGCGTGCAACTGAGCTTTTACGATTTTCAGCCCGACCTCGACTTTTTTGGCGAACGCGTGCTGCCTTTGCTGCGCGAGGCCGGCCTGCGCCGCTGAGTGGCATACTCGCGGCGCCCGAAGCGCGCCGCGCGAGCCCCACGTCAGACGCGCTGAAGCTCCTCGCCAATCGCCGCCACGCCCACGGCAGGCCGCTCGAGCCCGAGATGCGAGCGCAAGGTATTGCCTTCGTATTCGGTTCGAAAGAGCCCACGCCGTTGCAGGATCGGCACTACGCCGTCAACGAACGCCTCCAGCCCGTCCGGCAGCGCGTCCGGCATGAGGTTGAAGCCGTCGGCGGCCTCGCCTTTGAACCAGTGCTCGATATCGTTGGCGATCTGCTCAGGTGTGCCGACGATCACGCGATGACCGCCGCCGCCCGCGAGCGCGCGGATCAACTCGCGCACCGTGTGGCCGCCTCGCCGCGCCTCGGCGATCGTGGCATGGAAGAACGTGTGATTGCCATTGCCGCCGTTGGGTAGCGCGAGGTTATCCGGCAGGCGCGCGTCGAGGTCGAGCTGATCGGGTGAAAGGCCCAGTGTGCCGGCCAGACGCGTGAGGCTGTAGCGCCAGGGAATCTGCTCGACGAGTTCGTCGCGCCGCCGCAGCGCCTCGGCTTCGGTTGCGCCGATGATCGTCGTGAGGCCCGCGAGCACCTTCACACCCTGCGGGCGCCCGTATGCTGCGGCGCGCGCATTGAGGTCGCGCCGGTACGCCACCGATTCCTCGAACGACTGCGAAGCGGAGAATACGGCCTCGGCATGACGCGCCGCGAGATCGCGGCCATCCCCCGATCCGCCCGCCTGCACGAGCACAGGATGACCTTGTGGCGCACGCGGAAGATTCAGCGGCCCCTGCACCCTGAAAAAGCGGCCATCATGTTCGACAGGCCGCACCTTCGTCGCGTCGATGAAACGGCCGCCCGCCTTGTCGCCGATGAAGGCGTCGTCGTCCCAGCTGTCCCAGAGGGCCTTGACGAGTTCCGTGAACTCCGCAGCCCGCGCATAGCGCTGCGCGTGATCGGGCACCGTGTCGTAGCCGAAATTGCGCGCCGACGGCAAATCGGCCGTCGTCACGACGTTCCAGCCCGCCCGGCCACGGCTGACATGATCGAGCGTGGCGAAGCGACGCGCGATGTTGTACGGCTCGTTGTAGCTCGTGGAAGCCGTGCCAATCACGCCGATGAGCGTGGTCGCCGCCGCAATGCTGGCGAGCAGTACCGTGGGCTCGAGCGCCGTGATCGGACGGAAGTCGATCTGGTCGATGATCGCCGCGTTGTCGGCAAGAAAGACCGCATCGAATTTCGCGCGTTCAGCGAGTTGCGCGACCCGCACATAGTGCGCCACGTCCACGAATGCGCGGGGATCGGCATCGGCGAGACGCCACGCCGATGGCACGAAGCCCGAATGCAGGATATTGACGTTCAAATGCAGGCGGCGCGACGAAATTCGGCTCATTCTTTGGACACTCCCTCGATCGTGGGTTTCAAAAAACGCGGCCTTCGGTGAGGTGGGTCGTCACGCCGTTCAGGGCATAGTCGCCCACGACGCGCGCTTTGTGCAGCAGCGGGTTGTGACTAAAGATCGTGCGCAGGTTGCGCCAGTGCCGGTCGAAATTGTGCGCGCGCGAAGTGGCCGAAGCTCCCCCGGCTTCGAACAGGCGCTCGGCGGCTTCGAGCGCCAGCTTGCTCACCACGAGTTGCGTGCGCGCCGTCGCCAGTGCGCCTTCCAGCACGAGCTGATCGGCGTCCGGCGCACCCGCGCGGATCGCCTGCGCCGATCGATCGAGCGTGCGGGCGTTCTCGCGCACCAGCGCGTCGATCGCATGGCTGTGCGCGGAGAGCGTGCCAACGACCTGCTGAATGAAGGCATCCTCGCGTGCGGAGGGCGCCGTGCTGTGCAGTACGGGGCGCCCATGCTCCACCACGTAGCGCTTCGCATCCGCGACCACGTTGCGAACGATGCCGGCGGCCACCGCCACCAGGTGGAGTTGCCGCAGCGCGCCGCCATGACGGCCGGCGAGCGTGGCCAAGCCGCGTTCGGTGATTTCGTCCGCACGCACCAGCAGGTTCTCGAACACGAGACTGCCGCTCGCCGTCATGCGCTGCCCCATGCCGTCCCAGTCGTCGAGGACCGTGAGTCCTTCGCGCCGCACCGGCACGATCGCCACCACCGGTTGCCCCTCGTCGTTCAGCACGCTCAGGCGCGCGTAGTCGGAAAAGGCCGTGCCGGTCGAATAGTACTTGCGGCCGTCGAGCCGGTAATGCTCGCCGTCGCGCCGGAGCGCCGTGGTGTATTCGCCCGGACGCGACGTCCCCAGTTCGGTCGAGGCGCCGCCGAAAATCGCGCCGTCGATCACGCGCTGGATCTGCAGATCGTTGAACGGCGTGCGAGCCGACAGCAGCAGCGCTTCGGTCTGGTCGTAGTGAATCCGCAGCGCGTGGGCGAGATTGCTGTCGGCCGCGGCCAGCGTGGCGATCACGTCGAATTCGTCCACGAGCGAGCCACCCAGGCCGCCCCATTCGACCGGCAGCCGGAGGCGTCCCAGCCCCGAGCGCCGGAATGCGTCGAAGCCTTCGAAAGGCAATTCGCGACGTCCTTCGCGCGCAGCCGCCTCTTTGCCGATTTCATTCGCGAGCGCAGGCAAGTCGGCGAGCGCATCCTGCAACGACAGACTGGCCGCGCGAGCGCGCACCGGAAGTTGAGTGGGAAGAGCGGACATTGAGTTTTCCTTTTTGTCAGGCCCGCGAATTGTTTGATTCCCGGGCGGCCACGGGGCGTCTTGCCAAAAGGAAAAGTATAGGGAGCGCATTGCCCGCGACTAACCACGGAATTCGCATTTTGTTATTCGCATCTCTGCGTTGGCCGGCGGTTCGCGCAATCGGGCAGCACGGGGTTGCGGCCAAAGTAAATCACTTCCGCGCACGAACCTATTTCACGATTCGTTCTTTGACCTCGCCGCAAACGCTTGCCGATAATCGATTGTTCCATGCCGCCCGCGCACAGATCGTGCGCAATGCGCCTTGTTCGCCACCGAGGAATCTTGATGACGCTGCTCTGGTACACCCGTTGCCCTGCGCCGACGCCATTCGGCATTGCCGCCCAGCAAGGATTGCTGCAGGAAGAATTCGCTGCCGACGGCATCGAAGTGAAGGCATTGCAGGACGCCGACGACCCGGCCATTCGCCGCTCGCACTTCACGCATACGCAGCCGTGGTCGTTTCGCCAGGGCGGCAACATACCGGCGCTATGGGCGCGGGCGCAAGGCAGCGATACGCGGCTCATCGGTTTGAGCTGGGTCGATGAGTTCCAGGCGCTCATCACGCTCGATTCGCACCTCACGCCCACGCGCGCTTCGCTCGCGGGGCGCCGCTTCGGATTACCGATCAATGCCGCCGCTGGCGTCGTCGATTTCCATCGTGCCACGGCTTTGCGTGGCTTTCATACGCTGCTCGAAGCCATCGGCGTCTCGTCAGCCGAGGTCGAACTCGTGGATCTGCCGCATGCACCCCGTGGCCTCGCCCACGCAAAACCGGACGACTCGGCACCGCTCGGCGAATGGCTCGATGCGCAGCGCGCTCACGAGTTTTCCCGCGAGGCAGCGGCGCTGCTGCGCGGCGAGGCCGACGTAGTGTTCGTCAAGGGTGCGACGGGCCTCGATATCGCCAACTTGCTCGGCGCGCGCGTGCTGGTCGACATCAGCGCGCATCCCGACCGGCGGGCGCACGCCAACAACGGTACGCCGCGCCCGCTCACGGTCGATGCGCAACTGCTGCGCGAACGCCCCGATCTCGTCGAACGCGTGCTGGTTCGCACGCTCGACGCGGCCGCGTGGGCTGGCGCGCATCCCGGCGAAGTCACGCGCTATGTCGCCCGCGAAGTGCGCAGCGCCGAGCACTGGGTGACACGCGCGTATGGCGCGGGCCTGCACCGGCAACTCGCGATCGGACTCGATGCCGCAGCGCTCGACGCGCTCGCGCACTTCAAGCGCTTTCTCTTTGAGCAGGGCTTTATCGCGGACGATTTCGACTTCGCGCAATGGGTCGATCCGGCGCCGCTCGAGGCGGCGCTGGCCCGCCGCGCGGAGCGTGCCGGCGTGCTCGCAGGATAACCAAAGCGGCGCTGCCTGCCAGCGTCCATTTCCTCTTATCGCCTGTTGCCGAACCGATGATCGCTCACCTCCTGCGCACGGCGCCACGCCGTGTCGTTCTCATGCTCCTCGTCATGGCGAGCGTGGCCGCTCACGTTGCCGCGCACGCGCAAACGCGCGGCGGCACGCTCAATTTCGTGGTGACGCCGGAGCCTACTGCGCTCGTGGATGTCGCAACGACGGCAGTGAATGTCCTCAAGGTCAGCCCGAAAGTGATTGAAGGCTTGCTCGACTACGACTTCGATCTGAAGCCCAAGCCGCTGCTCGCCACCTCATGGGAGATCGAGGACGGCGGCCGCCGCTATGTGTTTCATCTGCGGCACGGCGTGAAATGGCACGACGGCGCGCCGTTTACCTCGGCCGACGTTGCATGGTCGATCGAAACGCTGCGCCGCGTGCATCCGCGAGCGCGCACCACCTTCGCGAACGTCACCGCGATCGCCACGCCGGACCCCTATACGGTCGTGCTGACGCTCAGCGAGCCGACGCCATGGCTGATACGTGCGTTCTCGGCTTCGGAAACGCCGATCCTGCCGAAGCACCTCTATGAAGGCAAGGACGTGCTCGCGAATCCGGCCAACAACGCGCCGATCGGCACCGGACCGTTTCGCTTCGTCAAGTGGGTGCGCGGCAGCTACATCGAATATGCGCGCAATGACGACTACTGGACCGCCGGCAAGCCGTATCTGGACCGCATCATCGTGAAGATCATCGCCGACCCCGCCGCGCGCGCGGTGGCGTTCGAGGACGGCTCGGTCGATCTCGGCGGCGATACGCCCGTGCCGCTCGCCGACCTCGACCGCCTCAAGGCCAATCCGAAGCTCGGCATCGAGACACGCGGCTACGAGTTTCAGGCGGGCGTGGCGCGCATCGAGTTCAATCTCGACAATCCGGTGCTCAAGTCCTTGAAGGTGCGTCAGGCGATTGCCTCGGCGATCGATCGCGAAGTGATCCGCAGGGTCATCTACTACGGCTACGCGACGCCCACCGCGAGCCCGCTGATGCCGTCGAACCCCTACTATGACGCGGCACCCGCGCCCTACCCGTTCGACATCGCGCGCGCCAACCGTCTGCTCGACGAGGCCGGTTATCCGCGCAAGGCGGACGGCACACGCTTTGCGCTCACGCTCGACCCGCTGCCCATCGGCGACCTGCCCGCCCGCACGGGCGAATACATCAAGTCGGCGCTCGCCCGCGTGGGGATAGCTGTGACGATCCGCAATCAGGATCTCGCAGCGTATTTGAAGCGCGTCTATACCGACCGGCAATTCGATTTCACCGTGAATGGCATGAGCAATCTGTTCGATCCGGTGGTGGGCGTAGCGCGTTTGTACACGACCGACAACTTTCGCCGCGGCGTGCCCTTCACCAACGGCTCGCACTACAGCAACCCGCAAGTCGACGGCCTGTTTGCGCAGGCTGCGCGGGAAAGCGATGAAACGAAGCGCAAGCAGCAGTTCGTGCAGATCCAGCGCATTCTGGAGCACGATCTGCCGGACCTGAATCTCGTGTCGCCGCAGTGGGTGACGCTCGCCTCGAAGCGTGTGCGCGACCACGCCATTTCACCCGACGGCACGGCCGCGAGTTTCGCCGATGTCTGGCTGTCGCGGTGAGCGCGCTCACGTCGCACTGTTTGAATGACTCAAGGAAAATCCATGGACTACCGGCAACTGGGCCATAGCGGCCTGAAAATCTCCACGCTGACGCTCGGCACGATGATGTTCGGCGGACCAACCGACGACGTCACGGCCGAACGCATCATCGAAGCCGCGCAGGAGCAAGGCGTGAATTCGATCGATACCGCCGACGTCTACCACCAGGGCGAGTCGGAGCGCGTGGTGGGCCGGCATATCGCGCGACAACGCGACCGCTGGGTGCTCGCCACGAAGTTCGGCAACCCCGTTGGCAACCCGCGCGAGATCAACGCGGCCGGCGCGTCGCGCAAGCACGTGATCCGCGCGGTCGAAGCGAGTCTCGGGCGGCTCGATACCGATTATCTGGACCTCGTGTATCTGCATCGCGAGGACCACCACACACCAGTCGAGGAAACCGTGCGTGCGCTGGGCGATCTGATCGCGGCAGGCAAGCTGAGACACTACGGGCTGTCGAATCATCGCGCCTGGCGCATTGCCGAGTTCAGCCGCGTGGCCGATCTGTTGGGCGTGCCGCGGCCCGTTGCGAGCCAGCCGCTCTACAACCTGGCCAATCGCCAGGTCGAGGCGGAGCAGTTGAGCGCCGCCTGGCACTATGGACTTGGCGTGATCTCATACAGCCCGCTCGCGCGTGGCGTGCTGACCGGCAAGTACGAGCCCGGTGCCCAGCCCGGAGCCGACACGCGCGCGGGACGGCAAGACCGCCGCCTGAGCGAGACCGAATGGCGCGCCGAAACGATCGAGCTTGCGCGGCGCGTAGAGGCGCATGCAAAGGAGCGCAGCCTCACCGCCGCGCAATTCGCGCTGGCCTGGGTGCTCAATAGCCGCTATATCACTTCGGCGATCGCTGGACCGCGCACCGAAGCGCAATGGCGCGACTATCTGCCCGCGCTACAGTATCGTCTCGATGAGGATGACGAAGCATTTGTCGATTCGCTCGTGGCAAGCGGCCATCCCTCGACGCCGGGGTTCAACGACCCCGGTCACCCGTTCTTCGGACGCCTCGTACGCCATGGCACCACGCAAGACCCGCGTGCGCCGGGCGGCGAACGCTAATTGCCCAGGGAGAGCACCGTGAACGCATTCACTCCGGACGCCGCGCTCGCGCGCGACGAGGACCAGGCCGCCGCGCTGATCGAGCGCGCGGCGCTGCTCGGCCGCGCGTTTGCCGCCCTGGCCGACGAGCATGACCGCAATGCCACTGCGCCGCTCGAGCAGTTCCGCGCATTGCGCGAAGCGGGCCTGCTGCGCGCGAATATTGCCCGCAGCGACGGTGGCTTCGGCGCGGGGCTCGCGGTGGCGCGTGCGATCGTCGCCGAAATCGCCTATGGCGATCCATCGGTCGCGCTCATTCTCTCGATGCACTACAGCCAGCACGCCATGATCGTGCACGACGCGCGCGAGCAAACGGGAAACTGGCCCGCAGCGCTCGCGCAGCGCCTCACGCGGGCGAGCGTGGAAGGCCGCGCGCTCGTCAACGCGGCCCAGGTCGAGCCCGCGCTCGGTTCGCCCTCGCACGGCGGCCTGCCAGACACGCTCGCGCGCCGCGAAGGCGCCTCGTGGCGCATCACGGGACACAAACTCTATGTGACGGGCGCACCCCTGCTCACGTGGATCAACGTGCTTGCACGCACCGACGAACCCGAGCCGCGTCTAGGCCATTTTCTCGTCCCCCGCGAGGCGGCGGGCGTGCGCATCGTAGAGACCTGGGACCCGCTCGGCATGCGGGCGAGCGCAAGCCACGACGTGGTGTTCACGGACGTGGCGATTGCCGTCGACGATGTCGTCGGCTTGAGACCGGCCCATCTCGGCGTGCAGCGCGATCCGCACGCCACGGCGTGGTACTTCAGTCTGGTCGGAACGGTCTACGACGGCGCGGCGCGTGCCGCGCGCGACTGGCTGCTTGCTTTCCTCACCGGGCGCAAGCCTGCCGCGCTAGGCGGGGCGGCGCTCGCCACCGTTCCCATCGTGCAGGAAAGCATGGGACGCATCGAGATGCTGCTGGCGAGCAACGACTGGCTGCTGCGCACCCATGCCGACGCGATCGACGCAGGTACGGCGCCCGCAGAGTTGTCCGCCGTCGTCAAACATAACGTGGTGGACAATGCGATTCAGGCCGTGGAAATGGCGCTCGAACTCGCGGGCAATCATGGGATCGCGCGGCACAATCCGCTCGAGCGCCATCACCGCAACGTGCAGTGCGCGCGCATTCACGCGCCGTCCAACAGCTTGTTGCGTACCATGGCGGCGCGCCGCGCGCTGGGCTTGTGAGCTGTGAGAAAGCCCCGGCGCGCGGGAGCGGCCGGGGCTGATGAAAAATCGTCACGCTAAACGATGCCTGGCGCTGCCGCTTCGAGCACGTTCACGCGCTTCGGAATCAGCTTGAGGTCGAAGAAGGTATTGGCGATCTGCTGCTGCTCGGCGAGGATGGCTTTCGTGATCGGCCCCGTGCCGAACTGCGCGCGCCCGATCGCCTCGCTGACCACGTCGTTCGGCAAGCCCCATACTTGCGCAAGCTGCGTGGCGAGCGCGGCGCGGTTGGCCTGCCCCCACTGATCGATCTGGCTCAATTCGTCGATTAGGATCTTGATGACATCCGGGTTCTGTTTTGCGTAGCTGAGCGACGAAAAATAGTAGGCGCGGTTGCCGACCACGCCGCTCGCATCGGCGAGAATGCGCGCATCGAGGGTCTTTTGCGCGGCGGCGAGAAACGGATCCCAGATTACCCACGCATCGATGGCGCCGCGCTCGAACGCCGCGCGCGCGTCCGCGGGCGCCAGGAACACGACTTTCACGTCGCCATACTGAATGTTGTGCGCCTGCAGCAGCTTGACGAGGAAATAATGGACGTTGCTGCCGCGATTGAGCGCGATGGTCTTGCCCTTGAGATCAGTCACGCTGCGAATGGCCGAGGCGTGCGGCACGAGCACCGCTTCCGCCTGCGGCCGCGGCACCGTGGCCGCGACATAAGCGAGCGGCGCACCGGCCGCCTGCGCGAAGATGGGCGGCGCCTCGCCCACGTCGCCGAAGTCGATCGAGCCTACGTTCAGGGCTTCGAGTTGCACCGGGCCTGCATCGAACTCTGTCCATGTGACCGCGACGCCGAGGGGCGCAAGCCGTTTCTCCAGCGTTCCGCGTCCTTTCAGCAGACTCAGATAACCTTTCTGATTGCCTACGCGCAACGTACGCGATGCGCTGGCCGCGCGCGCGGGAAGCGCGCCGAGCACTGGCAACGCGGCGAGCGCAGCGGCTCCGGCTGAGATTCGAATGAAGTTGCGGCGTGCGTTCATGCGTGGCTGCCTCGGCAATAGATAGAAAGAAGCCAATGTTATAAGCCGCGCGGCAGCGTGAAAACCATCGAATCCTGCGCTTCTAATTCCCGCTAAAGATAACCGCGGCGCCTCGTAATCCCTGCGCGTGGCCGATATGTAAATCTCGATTAAATATTGGCCGTCCGCAAAGGGCCCAACCATAATCGGCCTTTCCAAACCATCAAGTCACACATCATGCGACATCGATTAGTTATCCAAACGTTATTCTCCACTATCACGCTGTTTGCGCTGCCATCGCCGGCTACCCACGCCGCCGAAAATGCCGCGCACGTGTTGCGAGTCGGCTTTGTTCCCGGACCGTATGCCGACGAATTCCGGGAAGGCGTCGAGCCACAACTCAAGCGCAAGGGTTACACCATCCAGTACGTGAACTTCAGCACTGGGCTTGAAGCGAACCAGGCTGTGTGGCACGGCGAAATCGCCGCCGACGTGATGCAGCACAGCGTCTATCTGAAGGCATACAACGACCGGAACGGCACCGACCTTGTCAGCGTCGTGCAAGTGCCGACGCCCCCCATGGGCCTCTACTCGACCCGCCACCATTCGCTCTCCGAGGTGAAGGCCGGCGCAACGATCGCTGTGCCAAACGACCCCGTCAACCTCGAACGCGCGCTCAAGATTCTTCAAGAGATTGGCTGGATCCGCATTCGCGAGAATCCCAATCCCGTGGATGTTTCGGAGCGTGACGTGGTCGCCAATCCCGCCGGCATTCGCATCGTCCCGCTCGAAACCGCACAGGCGCCGCGTGCGCTCGAAGACGTCGATTTCGCAGCCATCCAGGGCAACTTCGCCATTTCCAGCGGGCACCGCCTGACCGACGCACTGGCACTCGAGCAAATGCGCTCACCTTACGTGAATCAAGTGGTCGTCAAATCGGCGAACCGTAATTCGCAGGAAACGGCCGATATCGTCGCGGCCTATCGTTCAGATGAATTCCGCGCGGCAATCCTGCGCAACCCGACCTACCGGGGCTATCGCCTGCCCGACTACTTCCCGCATTAACTCTTTCGATGTTTCCGATGCCTTAGCCTCGACCACGGCTTGACAAGCCCACAACCATGAAAAAAACACTTCTCGCGCTCACTACCATCGCACTGTCGCCCGTCGCCGCCTATGCCCAAAGCAGCGTGACGCTCTACGGTATCGTCACGGGCAACGTGACGTACACGAACAACGTTCAGACGGCGGCAACGCCTGCCGGTGGCAAGCCCACAGGCGGCGGGCAGGTCGCCCAGTTCGACAGCGGCAGCTCGGGCCCGAGTTCGAGCCGCTGGGGCCTGAAAGGCATCGAAGATCTGGGCGGCAGCGTGAAGACGCTGTTCGTGCTCGAAAGCGGCTTCAGCGTCAGCAATGGCACGCTCGGCCAGGGCGGCACCCTGTTCGGCCGTCAGGCCTGGATCGGGGTCACCGCGCCCAACTACGGTACCGCATCGCTCGGGCGTCAGTCGGACGCCGCGGTGGATTATGTGTCGCCGCTGCTCTATGCCTGGTACTTCGGCAACCTCGCGATCCATCCGGCCGACTATGACAATCTGAATTTCACGCACCGCATCAACAACGCGGTCAAGTACAGTTCGGACTCCTTTGGAGGATTCCGGTTCGGCGCGCTGTACAGCCTGGGCGGAGTAGCCGGCAACTTCACGCAGAATCAGTATTGGTCCGCGGGCTTCAGCTATACCGGGCCGAGCGTTGCCGTCGCGGCATCGATCATCAACGCGCGCAATCCGAACACTTCGCTCTATGGCACCAATGCGAATGCGAGTGCCACCGGCAACAATCTCGGCTCCGCCGGGTCCGCCACGACGCCGGCATCGAACCCGTCCATCTCGGGATTCGCGTCCGCCCGCACGCAACAGACGGTCGCCGTGGCCTCGACCTGGACGATCGGCTCCGCCATCCTGGGCCTCGCCTGGTCGAACACGCAATACCGCGATCTCGGCGCCACTGCCGCGCTGAACACGCAGAACTACCATGGCACGGCCTCGTTCAATACGGTGGGGGCGAGCGTGCGCTACCAGGTCACGCCCTTCCTGCGCGTCGGCACCTCGTTCGATTACACGAACGGCGGCAACCTGAACGGTACGGGCGGCGCGCGCTACGAGCAGTGGAATCTGGGCACCGGCTACTCGCTCTCGAAAGCCACCGAGCTGTATGTGACGGCTGCCTACCAGCATGCGAGCGGGGTAGATTCGTGGGGCCGCCAGGCAGTCGCGGACATCGGCTATCTCTCGCCCTCGACAACCTCGAACCAGGTTGCGGTGTCGGCCGGCATCAAGCACCTGTTCTAACCCGCATTACGGGCCGCCGCCCGGTCATTCTTCCGCGGCGGGCGATCGTCCAGCCAGTTGGACAAAGAGGCGTTCCTTTGGACGCGCACGCGCATCCGCCCTACGATGCGTGTCGCCACGCTCAATCCGGAACGCCCGCCATGTCCTCAACATCCGCTTATCTCCCGCACGATCTCGATAGCGCGCTGCTCGTCGGCCGTGTCTGGCGGCCCACGCCGGAGGGTGACGGGCCGTGCGTCGTCGTGGTGCGCGGCGGCATGGTCTTCGATATTTCGCAGGTGGCCCCCACCACGGCCGACCTGTTCGAATACGACGATCTGCTCGATGTCGTGCGGCATACGCCAGGCGAGCCGCTGGGCACGGCCGAGGCCCTGCTCGAACACAGCTTCGCGGGCGATCGCCCCGCGGATCGCCCCTGGCTGCTCGCGCCCTGTGATCTGCAGGCCATCAAGGCGTGTGGCGTGACGTTCGCCGTGAGTCTTCTGGAACGCGTGATCGAAGAACAGGCCGGTGGCGATCCCGCCAAAGCCCAGGACGTGCGCACCGAAATCACGAAGTTGATCGGCGCCGATCTTTCGAAAATCAAGCCGGGGTCCGAGGCCGCGATCAAGCTGAAGGAAGAACTTCAGCGCCGTGGTGCGTGGTCGCAATACATGGAAGTCGGTATTGGGCCGGACGCCGAGGTGTTCTCGAAGTCCCAGCCGATGTCCTCCGTGGGCTTCGGCGCCGATATCGGCCTGCATCCCGCCTCGGCGTGGAATAACCCCGAGCCCGAGGTCGTGCTCGCGGTCAACAGCCGCGGCGAGGTGGTCGGGGCGACGCTCGGCAACGACGTCAATCTGCGCGACATCGAAGGCCGCTCGGCCCTGCTGCTCGGCAAATGCAAGGACAACAACGGCTCGTGCGCGATCGGTCCGTTCATTCGTCTGTTCGATGAAGGCTTCACGCTCGACACGGTTCGTACCACCAGCGTCTCTCTGCGCGTGGAAGGCGTCGACGACAACTTCCTGCTCGAAGGCGTGAGCCACATGCAGGAAATCAGCCGCGATCCGCTCGACCTCGTTTCGCAGGCATGGGGCCGCCACCATCAGTATCCGGACGGTTTCATGCTGTTCCTCGGCACGATGTTCTCGCCGATCAAGGACCGCGACGCGCCCGGCGGCGGCTTCACGCATCACCTCGGCGACCGGGTCACGATCAGCGCGCCGCCGCTTGGCGCCATCGTCAACACTGTGCGCCTTTGCACCGAAATCGAACCGTGGACGTTCGGCGTGCGCGCCCTTTATACCAATCTCGCCGAGCGCGGTCTTTTTTAATCTGGAGTGAATTCGTAATGCAGACAGAAAACAACGCGTCTTTCGCGCGTATCGACGAAGCCGCCGCGCTCGCGCGTGAAGCACAGGCCCTTTACGGCGCGGCTTCGCGTGCCGTGCGCAGCGCCCTGCTGCGCGGCCTCGCCGACGCGCTCGAACGCGACGCCGCGCAGCTCGTCGCCATTGCGGACGAAGAAACGTCGCTTGGCGCCGCGCGCTTGAATGGCGAACTCGCGCGCACCGCGTTTCAGCTGCGCGGCTTCGCCGAGCGCGTGGACGCGGGCGTCGCCAATCGCCACGTCGACGACGCGGCCGTCCCCGGCGCGCCGCCCGCGGGCCGCCCGCACCTCACGCGCGTGCAACTGCCGCTCGGGCCGGTGGCGATGTTCTCGGCGAGTAATTTCCCGTTCGCGTTCTCGGTGCTCGGCGGCGATACGGCCTCGGCACTCGCTGCGGGTTGCACGGTAATCGTCAAGCCGCATTCGGGCCATCCCGAACTGTCGCGCCGCGTGCATGCGCTCGCCGCGCGGGTGCTGCGCGAACAGGGCCTGCCCGAAGGCGTGATTGCGTTCGTCGATCAGGCGTCGCGCGAAGCGGCTGTGCATCTGGTCGGTCACGCCGATGTCGCGGCGGTGGCGTTCACGGGTTCGTATCAGGGCGGCGTGGCCCTGTGGCGCGCGGCCAATGCGCGTCGCCGGCCGATTCCGTTTTATGGGGAACTCGGCTCGATCAATCCGCTCGTCGTGCTGCCGCAAGCCCTTGCGGAAGGCGTCGATACGCCCGCCGCCACCCTCGCCGCTTCGATCACGATGGGCTGCGGCCAGTTCTGCACGAGCCCCGGGTTGATCGTCGTGCGCGACGACGCCGACGGCGAGCGCTTCGCACAGGCGCTGGCGCAAGCGTTGTCCGCGCAAAAGCCGCATGCCATGCTCACGTCCGCCATGCGCCGCGGCTTCGAAAGCGCCGCTGCGCATATCGCGAGCCAGGCGGGCGTGCGCGTGCGTCTCGCTGCACCGGCAGACGACGAGCAATCCGCAGCGCCCGCGCCGCGTCTGTTCGAAACCGACGCGCAGACGTTCATCGCCAACGTAGCGCTGCACGAAGAGATGTTCGGTCCGGCCGCGCTGATCGTGAAGGTGCGTGACGAAGGGCAGACGCTCGAGGTGCTCGCCGCGGTCGAGGGTTCGCTCACGGTCACGCTGTGGGGCGCGCAAGCCGATACGCCGGAAAATCGTGCGCTCGCAGTCGCTGCGCAACGTATCGCAGGTCGCGTGCTGTTCGGCGGCGTGCCGACGGGCGTTGCCGTGTGCGATGCGCAGCAGCATGGCGGCCCGTGGCCCGCTTCGACGCAGCCGCAAACCACCTCGGTCGGTTATGCGGCCATCGAGCGCTTCCTGCGCCCCGTTGCGTTGCAGGATGCGCCGCAATGGGCGATTGCCGCGACGAGCGGAACGGCGTCGGCATAAGGCAAGTCGTAACACGCACGATTGAAGCGGTAGAAAAGCGGAGACCGGATATTGAATCCGGTCTCCGCTTTTCACTTTCAGCATTGAGTTACTCGCTATCTGCAACCTGCCTGGGAACGGCAAGCACGGCAAGCGCCGCTGCGAGGCCCGCGCCCGCAAATGCGTAGAAGTTCCACGGCAGCGGCGCGCCAGCTTGTGCCAGCGCACCACCGATCAACGGTCCGGCGATGGCGCCGAAACGCCCTATTCCCAGCGCCCAGCCAATGCCCGTCGCCCGGTTGCGGGGCGGGTAGTAGCGTGTGATATACGCGCCAAGCAGCATCGTGTTGCCGATCGTGCCCGCGCCGGCAATGCCCACGAGCACATAGGTTTGCAGCGTGCCATGGGCGAACGGCAGCGCGCACAGGCTGGCTGCGGCGAGCAGGTAGAGCACGCTGACCACGCACTTCGAACCCAGGCGGTCGGCCAGCGCGCCACCAAGCAGCGAGCCCAAAGCCGCGGTTGAATTGAGCGTCACCAGCAATGCAAGACTCGATCCGAGCGGGAAGCCGGCCTTGCGCATGAGTTGCGGCAGCCAGGTGCTCAGGCCGTAGAGCAAAAGCAAGCCCATGAACATCGCGATCCAGAACGCCAGGGTGGCGCGCACGGTGGACGCGTCGAAGAGCGCGCGAATCGGCGCGGCTTTTTCAGCATTCTTAGCGTGCACGGCCCGCGCCCCGGTTTCGTTCTCTAGCGCCGAATGTCGAATGCCGAGCGCTTGTGCAACGCCGCGTGCCTCTGCGATGCGGTTTCTCGCCAGCAGGAACTCCAGCGACTCCGGCAAATGGCGCGCCGTGAGCGCCACGAGAATGAGCGGCGCGGCGCCCACGCCGAACAGCAACCGCCAGCCGTGCGTCGGCAACCAGTTCATCGCGAGCAGCGCGACCAGAATGCCGCCCAGCGAATATCCCGTGTAAATCAAGGCATAGTTGAAAGAACGGCGCCCAGGCGGCGAGTATTCGACGGTGAGCGCCGCCGCGGTCGGCACGACGCCGCCAAGCCCGAGTCCGCCCACGATCCGCGCGACGACGAACCAGGCTGGCGTGGGCGCGAGCGCGGCGGCCGCCATCATCGCGGAGAAAAGCGCCGCACTGCCGAGCAGCATGCGGCGCCGGCCGATCATGTCGCTGAGCGTGCCCGCACCCATGGCGCCGATCATCATGCCCGCCAGCGAGCAGCTTGCGATCGCGCCCAGTTGCAGCGCCGACAAGGACCAGTCGGTGCCATGCGTGAGCATGGGCAGCACCGCCCCGTAAATCGCGACGTCATAGCCTTCGGCAAGGATCATCGCAAGGCAGATCGCGACGACTCGCACCGTCACGCGAGTGGGTATCGCAACGGAAGCGGGATCGAAGCGGTAGTCCGCTTCGCTTTGCGCGCGTTCCAGCGTGACCTCGGCGCTGCTTGATGACGACGTATTCATGGCGGCGTGTCCCCATTCTTTTTTGTGTGAATCCGGCGATCAAACCGCCATGCACAGGTACTTGATGACGAGATAGTCATCGATGCCGTAGTGCGACCCCTCCCGGCCCAGACCCGATTGCTTGACGCCGCCGAACGGCGCGACCTCGTTCGAGATCAATCCGGTATTGATGCCCACCATGCCGTATTCGAGTTGCTCGGCCACGCGCCAGATACGGCCGATATCGCGGCTGTAGAAGTAGGCGGCGAGGCCGAACTCCGTGTCGTTGGCGAGCTTCACCACTTCTTCGTCGCTCGAGAAACGGAACAGCGGCGCGAGCGGGCCGAACGTCTCTTCTCTTGCTACATCCATTTGCGCGGTGACGCCGGTCAGCACCGTGGGCTCGAAGAAGCCTTGGCCGAGCGTGTGGCGCTTTCCGCCCGTGGCGAGCGTCGCGCCTTTGCCCACTGCATCGGCGATATGCGCTTCGACCTTTCTGACCGCTGCCTCGTTGATGAGCGGTCCGAGCGCGACGCCGCCCTCCGTACCGTGCCCGACCTTCAGCCCCTTAACGGCTGTCGCGAGCTTCGCGGCGAACGCGTCGTACACGCGCTCATGCACGTAGATGCGATTCGTACAGACGCACGTTTGCCCGTTGTTGCGGTACTTCGAGGCGATGGCGCCTTCCACCGCGGCATCGAGATCCGCGTCGTCGAACACGATGAACGGCGCGTTGCCGCCGAGTTCGAGCGTCACCTTCTTCACTGTGGGCGCGCTTTGCGCCATCAGCAATCTCCCGACGCCCGTCGAACCGGTAAACGACAGCTTGCGAACCACGGGACTGCTGGTCATCGCGCCGCCAATCGCCTTGGGATCGCCAGTGACGACGTTGAGCACGCCTCTGGGCACGCCGGCCCGCTCCGCCAGCACCGCCAATGCGAGCGCGGAGAACGGCGTGGCTTCCGCAGGTTTCACGACGATCGGGCAGCCTGCCGCGAGCGCCGGGCCCACCTTGCGGGTAATCATGGCCGTGGGGAAATTCCACGGCGTGATGGCGGCGCAAACGCCGATCGGCTCCTTGATGACAACGAGCCGCTTGTCCGAAGCGGGCGTCGCTAGCGTGTCGCCCGCCACGCGTTTGCCTTCCTCGGCGAACCACTCGATGAACGACGCGCCGTAGGCGATCTCGCCTTTCGCTTCCGCGAGCGGCTTGCCCTGTTCCGCGGTCAGGATCAGCGCGAGATCGTCGGCGTGCTCGATCATCAGGTCGTACCAGCGGCGCATGACTGCCGCACGCTCCTTGGCCGTGCGCACGCGCCACGCCGGCCACGCGGCATTGGCCGCCTCGATGGCTCGCGTCGTTTCGGCTTCTCCCATCAAAGGCACGCTGCCGAGCGACGCGCCCGTCGCCGGGTCGAACACGTCGAAGCTCGCGCCCGAGTCGGCCTTGCACCATTGCCCATCGATATAGGCTTGATGGCGCAACAGCGCCGCGTCTTTCAACAGGGTCTTCAATTCCACGTGACTTTCCTTCGATGCATAAAAAGTTGATGGCCCACTCAGGCAGAGCACGCCAATAGTCAGTACAGCCAGGCTGCGTTATCCTGCCTGGCGCCACGACGCGTGCTCGTGCCCCTCCGCCAGCAGCTTGCGCGCAATCTCGGCCACTCTGTCCACGTGCGCGATCGCGGCCTCGCGTGCGCCGGTCGCGTTGCCGGCTTGAATGGCGCTCAGGATGCGGTGCATTTCATCGACAGCCTGGCGGCCGCGGTCATCGGAAGCGATTGTCAGGGCTCGCAAGCGGTTGATGCGCGCCGTCAACGACTGCACGATCTCCCAGGCCACGCGCTTTTGCCCGGCAATGAACATGCGCTCGTAGAAGGCCGTGGTGAGTGCTCGCACGGCATGATGGTCCTGCGCTTCGAAGGCCGCCTGAATCCGGTCGACGAAGCCGGCGAGATCAGCGACGGTGCCCTCGTCAGCATGCTGCGCGCACGCCATGGCGGCTTCGCCTTCAAGGAGGGCGCGTATTTCGTAGATCTCCGCCGCCGTCTCGAAGTCGAGCACGGCGACGATCGGCCCCTGGTTCGGAATCGAGTCGACGAGACCCTCCGTTTCCAGATGCCGCAAAACTTCCCGCACCACGGTGCGGCTCACGCCGAGAATTTCGCATAGCGAGCGCTCGACCAGCCGCTCGCCTGAATGAAAGTGCGCCTCCAGAATGGCCGTGCGCATTTTTTCGAGGGCGAGCTCCCGCAAGGTGGCCGTGGGACGCTCGACCCGCAGCGATGGCAGTGCGTCACTCATGACAGCCGCCATCACGCTTGCGCGAACAGGCGCACGTCGCGCGCGTCCCAGTCGACGAGCGCCTGCGTGCCGATCATGATCCCGCCGTCGTGGCGATGCGCCGCCGGCATGCGAATCGAGATCTCCTGCTGCCAGGGCGTGGCTACCGCGTAGTGCATGGCGTCGCCGAGATAGGTGACGTCGCGCACCGTTACGGGCAAGCCTGTCGTGCCGTTTGCGCCTTGCAGCGAGCTGAGGCGCATCTGCTCCGGGCGGATCATCAGCGTGCCGTCGTCGCCGGCGGCGAGTGACGGATTGAACGCGTCCGATGCGATTTCATGGCCATTCGGGAACACGCCGTTCATGCGGCCTTCGCTGGTCTTCGTCACCTTCACGGGCAGGAAATTCGAATTGCCGATGAAGCTCGCAACAAAGCGCGAAGCCGGGTTCGCGTAAAGCTCCTCGCCCGTGCCGACCTGCTCGATGCGGCCTTTGTTGAACACGGCGATGCGGTCGGAGAGGCGCAGCGCTTCCTCCTGGTCGTGCGTGACGTAGAGAATCGTCACGCCCGTCTCCTGGTGAATGCGGCGCAATTCGAGCTGGATTTCCTCGCGCAGCTTCTTGTCGAGCGCCGAGAGCGGTTCGTCCATCAGCAGCACGGGCGGATCGTAGGCCAGTGCGCGCGCAATCGCCACGCGTTGCTGTTGCCCGCCCGAGAGCTGTGCGGGCATGCGGTCGCGGCACTCGGAAAGATGCACGAGCTTGAGCATCTTTTCCACTTTCGCCTTGACTTCCGCTTCGGGGCGGCGGCGCACGCGCAGCGGAAACGCCACGTTCTCGCCCACCGTGAGATGCGGAAAGAGCGTATAGCGCTGAAACACCATGCCGATGTTGCGCTTGTTGGGCGCCACCGCCAGCAGCGGCTTGCCGTCGAGCAGCACGCGCCCTTCCGTGGGCTCCTGAAAGCCCGCGACGATATAGAGTGTCGTGCTCTTGCCCGACCCCGACGGTCCGAGGAAGGTCATGAATTCGCCCTTGCGCACATCGAGCGACACCTGGTCGATGGCGACGACGTCGTCGTAGGTCTTGCGCAGGCGCTGGATTTGCAGGAAAGCAGTCATGGCTTGTTTACCTCGATTAGCGGCCGCGGCGCACGAGAGCGCCCGCCAGCATCAATAACGTTGTCAACGCGACGAGCAGCGAAGACGCCGCTGCAACGACGGGCGTCAGGTCCTGGCGCAGCGTGGACCAGATCCGCACGGGCAGCGTCTGCAGCGTCGGGCTCGACATGAAGATGGACACGACCACCTCGTCCCACGATGCGAGGAACGAAAAGATCGCCGCGGCGTAGAGCCCGAGCCGGATGGCCGGCAGCGTGACCTTCAGCTTCACCATCAGCGGTGAGGCGCCGCAAATGAGCGCAGCGTCTTCCAGTGACGTGTCGAAACTCGCGAGCGAATTGCTGATCGAGATGATCGAGAACGGCAAGGCGATGATCAGGTGGCCGATCACGAAACCCGTCATCGTGCCGTTCATGCCGATGCGCAGGAAGAACGCATAGAGCGCGACGGCAAGCACCACGACCGGCAGCACCATCGGCGTGATGAAGAAGGCCTGCACCGCGCCGCGCCCGCGAAACTTGCCGCGTACGAGCGCAAGCGAAGCGAGAAAACCGATGGCGACGGAGAGCACCGTGACGATCACGGCGAGCTTCGCGCTCGTGAGCAGCGAGTCGATCCAGCCCGCATCGGTGAAGAGCTGCCGGTACCATTCGAGCGTCCAGCCCGGCGCTGGAAAGATGAGCCACTGCGAGTCGCCGAACGAGAGCGCGACGATAAAGACGATCGGCAGCAGGAGAAACAGCGCGACGGCCCCGCCCACGGCCAGCAACATCCAGCGCAACGCGCCCAGGCGATCGAAATCGAGCAACATGTCAGCGCCCTCCGAGACTTGCGCGCGCGTTGCGCGTAAAGCGCAGTTGCAGCGCATAGAGCGAGAGCGTCACGGCGAGCAGCACGAATGCGGCGGCGCCGGCGAGGCCCCAGTTCAAGAGTTCCTGCACGAGCTGCGCGATGAGTTCCGCGAGCATCATGTACGAGGGTCCGCCCAGCAGCGCGGGCGTGACGAAGTAGCCCAGCGCCATCACGAACACCATGAGCGCGCCCGAGGCGACGCCCGGCATGGCGAGCGGCACGAGAATGCGCCAGAACGCCTGCCAGCGGCTCGCACCGCACACGGCGGCGGCGCGCAGCGTCGAAGGGTCGATGCTGCGCAGCGTGGCGTGCAGCGGCATCACGAGAAACGGCAGCATGATGTAGGTCATGCCGATCGTGACTCCCGTCAAGTTGTTGACGAGCGAGAGCGGCTCATGGATCACGCCGATCGCCATCAGCATGCGGTTGATCGGCCCCGTTTCCTGCAACAGCACCATCCACGCGAAGGTCCGTGCGAGCAGGTTGGTCCACATCGACAGCAGCAGGATCGCGAAGAACACGGCGCTGACCTTGCGCGGCGCGATGGCGAGCAGCCACGCCATCGGAAAGCCGACGAGCAGCGTGACGAGCGTCACGACCGTCGCCACGAGGAACGTATTGCCGAACACGCGCAAATACGTGGTCGAGCCGAGCAACTGCTGGTAGTTGTGCAGACCCGGCGTCGGCTCCAGCACGCTGCGCAGCAGCAGCGAGAGCACCGGCAGCAGGAAGAAGATCACGAGCAGCAGCATGGCGGGCGCCAGCAGCCGCATGCTGCGCCAGTCGCGCCGTTTGCGCGTGGCCGCCGCGGCTGGTTGCGCGACGGTACTCAATACGTTAGGCATGGTGTTTCCTTTTGAACCGGTTCGCGACGACGGGACTCGCTTACTTCGATTGCCACGCGTACCAGCGCTTCGCAATCGCATCGCGGTTCTCGGCCCAGTACTTCATGTCGAGATTGATCTGCGATGCCTTGTATTGATCGGGCAGCGTCTTCGCCATGGCCGGCGACATCAGCGCGGCCGACTTCACGTTGATCGGCGCGTAACCGGTATCGGCCGCGAATTTGGCCTGGGCCTGCGGGCTCGTCGCTGCGGCGAGATACTTCATCGCCGCGTCGCGGTGCTTCGCGCCCTTCGGGATCACGAGCATGTCGGCGGCGGTGAGATTCTGGTTCCACGAAATGCCGACGGGCACGCCGGTTTGCGCGAGCGCGTGCAGGCGGCCGTTCCAGAACATGCCGATCGGCGCCTCGCCCGATGCGAGCAGCTGCTGCGACTGCGCGCCGCCGCTCCACCACACGATGTCGCTCTTGATCGTGTCGAGCTTCTTGAACGCGCGGTCGAGGTCGAGCGGATAGAGCTTGTTGGGCGGCACGCCGTCGGCGAGCAGCGCGATTTCGAGCACGCCCGGCGCCGACCACTTGTAGAACGTGCGCTTGCCCGGGAAGCGCTTGGTGTCGAACAGGTCAGCCCAGGCTTGCGGCTGCGCGCCCGTGTATTTCGCCTTGTTGTAGCCGAGCACGAACGAGTAATAGAAGCTGCCCACAGCGGCCTGCGACGCGAAGCGGGGGTCCAGTTCGTCCTTCTTCACCACCGAATAGTCGATCGGCTCGATCAGTCCGGCCTTCTGCGCGGCATAGGCGAAGTCGCCCTCCACGTCCACGACGTCCCAGCTCACGTTGCCGCTGTCGACCATCGCCTTGAGCTTGCCGTAGTCGGTCGGGCCGTCCATCAGCACGGTGATGCCGCTCGCCTGCGTGAACGGCTGCGCCCAATCCTTCTGTTGCGACGATTGCGTGGTGCCGCCCCAACTCGTGAAGACGATGGGGTCCGCGGCCAGTGCCGGTGCTGCGGCGAGTGTCGCTGCGCACGCAATGAACATCGGCGCGATAAACGAGGTGCTTCTGCTGCTCATGGCTATCTCCGGGGATACGGTTGGTTGTCGCTTCGTCAGGCCGGCTGCGGGAAGACCCGTCGGCTTCTTCATGGTTGTGTTCGGTGCCGTGCCGTCAATGCGCGAGGGCGAGCGGCTGCACGGTGCCGGCTTCGCTGTCGCCCACGTAAATGCCGAATGCGTCCTGCTTGCGTTCGCGCACATACCGTTCGAGCATCGAGCGCACGGCGTCGTCGCTCAATTCGTCCCAAGGAATCTGCGAGAGCGGCACGATGCGGATGCTGCTGTCGAGCCAGGGCGAGCCGTTGTGAATCACGCGGCCGCGGTAGTAGATATGCTCGCTCGGCCCTTTGCCGCTGCCGTCTTCGAACACGGCGAACAGAAAGTCGAGATGGGCGCGCAGGCCGAGCTTCGCGAGCACGCCGCGCAGGCTCGCCGCGTCGCTGGCCGGTTCGAGCTTGACGCCCGTCGGCAACGCCACGCCTTCGGGCGTGTCGATGAGCACGAGGCCGTCGCGATGCTCGAGAATCGCGCCCACTTTCGCGCGCACGCCGGCTGCAGCCAGCGCATCCTGCGAGAGACTGAAGTTCACGTACGCGCCGCGGCAGTAGCCAAGCGGCGTCGAACTCGTTTGCACGACGTCCACCACGCGGCCGATCAGGATGATGTGGTCGCCTGCGTCGACGACTTCATGCGTCGTGCAGTCGAAGCTCGCCGCCGCGCCGTCCATCACGGGCGCACCCGTTTTGCGCGCGCTCCAGGGCACTTGCGCGAACTTGTCGGCGGCCTTCGAGGCGAACACGCCCGAAACCTGCTGCTGGTCTTCGGCGAGCACGCTCACCGCGAAGCGGCCCGTTTGCGAGAACACCGCATAGCTCGACGCCGTCTTGGCGATGCACACCAGAATGAGCGGCGGGTCGAGCGACACCGAGGTGAACGAGTTGGCCGTGAAGCCGCGCGGCGATCCGTCGGGCTGGATCGTCGTGACGACGGTCACGCCCGTCACGAACGCGCCCAGCGCGCGGCGAAATTCGGCGATATCGAAAGCCGGTTGCGCGGGTTGGGCAGTCATCGGCTCAGCCATGGCGTTCTCCTGTGTTTGCTGCGGTATTGGCTGCCTGCGTCGCCGACGCAACGGCCAGGAACGCGAGCAGGCTTGCGTTGACGCGTTCCGGGTCGGTCACGTTCATCATGTGGCGCGCGTTCGCAATGACTTCCGCGCGGGCGCGCGGCGCGACGGACGCCATCGCGTGCGACATCTGCGCGCTCGAATTCGGATCGCACTCGCCGGTGAGAAAGAGCGCGGGTACCTCCAGATTCGCGAGACGGCCCACGTGCGCGGCGTCGGAAGATGCGAAAAGACGGTACGTGCGCGCGTAGCCCACGGGATCGACGGCGAGCAGCAGCGCACGCACCGCTTGCGCCGCCTGGGTCAGATGCCCCGGGATCGGGTGGCCGAACCAGCGCGAGAGCGTCGCGTCCACGCCGCTTGCGGCCGGCGCTTCGCCGAGACTCGCCGCGCGCGTCATCACCGCTTCGCGCTGCGCCGGCGTGCGGTCGTACACCGCGTTCAGTGCAACGACGCTCAGCGTGCGCGGCGCATTGAGCAGCGCGAATTCGAGCGCGACGAGCGCGCCCATCGAATGCCCCACCACGTGCGCGCGCTCGACCTGGATGGCGTCGAGCAGCGACTCGAGCTGCGCGGCGTATTCGTCGAGCGTGGGCTGTGCGCTCGGCAGCGCGCTCTCTCCGTGACCCAGCATGTCGTAGGCGACGACGCGAAACGATTCGGACAACGCATCGATCTGCGGCGCCCACACGCTCTGATTCATGCCGACGCCATGGATCAGCACCACGGTTTCGCACGCGGCGCTCGATTGCGGCGCGTACACGCTGTAGCACGTGCCCGCGGTTCGACCGCGCTGCGCGCGCGAGACGCCATGTTCGGAGGCGAAAGCAGGCTTCATGGAATTCAGGCTCCATCCGGCAACTCGGGCGATACGGAAAATCGTCGGAGTTCGCGTTCGATGAGATTATGGTATGCCATCTTATGGCCCACAACAAACTATTGCGTATTATGGAATACCATGAGATCGCTCGCGGGCGCACTGGCATGCTTTGGGCTGCGCCCGATCGACCTGAATTGAGCAGACAAAAGAAAAGGCCGCCAGCGTGTGCCGGCGGCCTTTTTAGGCTGGCGGGTCAGCTAGAGCGTCAGGCGTCGCTGAGACCTTCGTTCTGCTGGGCGAGCGCCGAGAGCGCCAGCTCGGAGACGCGCTTGATATGCGCGAACGACGCCGCGGAGGCCGCTTCGCCGTCGCGCCGCTCGATGGCGTCGAGCAGCAGGTTCATCTCTCGATTGGAGTCGCCGCCGCGCCCCGGCATCGCGATCGTCAACGCGCGCAAGCGGTTGATACGCGCGTTGAGCGTTTTGACGACCGTGAGCGACACCTGCTTGTTGGCGGCTTCGAACAGCGTTTCATAGAAGCGCTCGGTGTGCTCCACCACGCGCGGCAGGTCGCGCTTTTCGAACGCGTCCTCGATGATCGCGCGGATCGCGCGCAGCCGCTGCACGACTTCGGGCGTGGCGTTCTCGGCGCAGGCCCGGGCAGCATTGGCTTCGAGCAATCCGCGCAACTCGTAGATCTCGCCCACTTGCGTGGGATCGAGCCGCGCCACGATCGGCCCCTGCCGCGCGACGGTCTCGACGAGCCCCTCGGTCTCGAGATGCCTAAGCACCTCGCGCACCACCGTGCGGCTCACGCCAAGCTCGTCGCACAGCGTGCGTTCGACGAGCCGCGTGCCCGGCCGGAAATACCCCTGGACTATCGCGCCGCGCAGTTTGTCGAGCGTGAGTTCACGCAGGGTCTTGGCATTGCGATCGATTTTGAGGTCTTGCATAGGCGGCAACAGGAGAAGGACGAAAGCCCGCGCACAAGGATGCGGACATGGAATGCCATATTATGACGCAACTGACGCCCAGCTTTCCTTCTGCCTGCGCTTTGCCCCTTTTGCGCCCCGCCGCAACGGCCCGGTCAGTTCTCCAGCCCCTCGACGATCGAGATCTGCGCCACGCAATGGCCATCGCGCTTCGCCTTGGCCGCTTGATACTCCGGCGAGTGGTAGCAGTCGAGCGCCGTTTGCATGTCGGGGAACTGGATCACGACGTGCCGCGCGAACGACTCGCCTTCCAGCACCTGCGCCGCACCACCGCGCGCGAGGAATACGGCGCCGAACTTCTTGAACGCCAGCGGCGCGATGTCCGTGTAGTCCTTGTACTTCGCGGCGTCCAGCACGGTGACATGTGCAATCCAGTATGCAGTCATCTCTCCTCCTCGTTTTTCATCGTCGGATTCATCAAGAAAAAGCGGCAATCCCTTGGCAGACGGGGTTCACCGTGAGCTATCGGGTTAACACTCATGGCATGCCGTAACATGGTATACCAAAATGCTTCACACAATCAACGTACGAAGGAAGTTGCCATGAGCCTGATTCGCAAATCCATCCTCCATGTCGAGAACGTCTTCGTAGACGGCGACAAGGCCGCTGCGAAGCCGCTGAAAATGATCGGCGCGGTCGCGGTGATCAAGAACCCGTGGGCGGGCCGCGGGTACGTGGAAGACCTCTCGCCCGAGATTCGCGCAATCGCGCCGCAACTGAGCGAGCACCTCACGAAGCTCATCATCGACGAAGCCGGTTCGGGCGAAGCGGTCGAAGCGTTCGGCAAGAGCGCCATCGTGGGTCTTGCGGGCGAGCTGGAGCATGCGTCCGCGCTCATTCACACGCTGCACTTCGGCAATATCTATCGCTCGGCGGTGGGCGCGAAGTCGTATCTTGCGTTCAACAACACGCGCGGCCCAGCCAATGCGCCGCTGCTCATCCCGATGATGGACAAGAACGACGAAGGCCGCCGCTCGCACTATCTCACGCTGCAGTTGTCGATTGCCGATGCGCCGGCCGCCGACGAACTCGTGGTCGCCATCGGCGCTGCAACGGGTGGCCGTCCGCATCACCGCATTGGCGATCGCTACAAAGACCTCGCAGAGCTCGGAAATGACGTCAAGAACCCTGCAGCTGTCAAATAAGCGCGTCGCGCACTATCTGGAGCAAGGCGCGGGCGAACCGCTCGTGCTGATTCACGGCGTGGGCATGCAGGCGAGCGCGTGGTATCCGCAGATCGAAGACCTCTCGGCCGAATTCCGCGTGATCTCGGTCGACATGCCGGGCCACGGTCGAAGCGATGCGCTCGAAGCGGGTGCCGGCTTGCCGCAGTTCGTTGAGTGGGCAACCAGTTTCGTCGAGGCGCTGCACGTGGGTCCCGTCAATCTGGCGGGCCACTCGATGGGTTCGTTGATCGCGGCTGGCGTCGCGGTCACGCGTCCCGATCTGGTCAAGCGTGTGGCAGTCCTGAACGGTGTGTACCGGCGTACCGAAGCGGCGCGCGAAGCCGTGCTGCAGCGCGCCGCCGAGTTGCGCTCGGGCACCATCGACGTGGATACGCCGCTGCGACGCTGGTTCAACGCGGACGAAGCCCAGCAAGTGGCGGCGCAAAAGGTCGAGTCGTGGCTGAAGTCGGTGAACCTTGCGGGCTACGCGACGGCCTACACGGCGTTCGCGGGCGGCGACGACGTGTACGCCGACGGCTGGCAGACGATTCGCTGCCCTGCTCTCGTCCTGACCGGCGCCGACGATCCGAACTCGACGCCGCAGATGGCGAGACAGATGGCGCAAGCCGCGCACAACGGCACGGCCGTGGTGATCGAAAACGAACGCCACATGGTGAACCTCACCGCGCCCGACGAAGTCAATCGCGCGCTGCGTGCCTGGTTGCAGACGGAGCCGCAGGCGGAAAACCACGAAGTGGAAGTGTGAAATGAGCCAAGACACGAGCCAGGTAGTTAACCCGCAAGCCGCGAAGATCAACACGCGCGAGCTGCGCGACGCGTTCGGCGCGTTCATGACGGGCGTGACGATCGTGACGACCGCGACGGACGACGGCAAGCCGCTCGGCTTCACCGCCAATTCGTTTTCGTCCGTTTCGCTCGACCCCGCGCTGCTGCTGGTGAGCATTGCGAAGACGTCGAGCAATTACCAGACGTTTTCCACTGCGGGCCACTTCGCCATCAACATCCTCGCGGAAGGACAAAAGGATTTGTCCAACACGTTCGCGCGGCCGAGCGACGACCGCTTCGCCAACGTGAACTGGCAACTGAGCGCCAACCGCAACCCGCTCATTGGCGACGTCAGCGCCTGGTTCGACTGCACGACGCACGCCGTGATCGACGCGGGCGACCACGCGCTGATCGTCGGCCGGGTCGAGGCGTTTCATTCCGCGGGGTTCGCTGGCCTCGGCTACTATCGCGGCGGTTATTTCACGCCGGCCAGGGTATCGGCGGAAGTCATCGCGGGTCCGAAAGTCATCGTGAGCGCGATCATCGCGCGCGAGGACAAGGTGCTGCTCGTGAAAAACGCAGACGGCAAATGGGGCCTGCCTTCGAAAGAGATCGGCAAGGAAGGCGCCGACAAGGCGCTCGCCGAGATCTTCACGAAGTACCAGCCCGATGCATCGGCAAGCTTCATCTATTCGGTCTACAACAATACCGAAACCCATTACCAGTACATCTCGTTCCTGTGCAGCGCGCCGGATGAACTCGCCGCAGCGGGCGACGCCTCGGCACAATTCGTTAGTCTGGAAGACGTGCAAACGCAAGCGTTCCAGGACAGCGCACTTGCCAGCATGCTCCAGCGCTACCGCAAGGAAAGCGAACTGAAGAGCTACGGGATGTACTTCGGCGACCATAGCAACGGCACAGTCCGCCCGCTTCATTCCTGAAAGGTTCCATCATGCGATTCTCACTTTTCGTTCACATGGAGCGCGTCTCCGATCAGACCAGTCAGAAGCAGTTGTATGACGAAATGATCGAGCTGTGCCAGATCGCCGATCGCGGCGGCATGCATGCGATCTGGACCGGCGAGCACCACGCCATGGACTTCACGATCGCGCCCAATCCGTTCCTCAACATCGCGGACCTCGCCAACAAGACGAAGAACGTGAGGCTCGGCACGGGCACGGTCATTGCGCCCTTCTGGCACCCGATCAAGCTCGCCGGCGAAGCCGCGATGACCGACATCATCTCGAACGGCCGTCTGGATCTGGGCATTGCACGAGGCGCATACTCGTTCGAGTACGAACGCCTGATGCCGGGGCTCGACGCGTGGGGCGCGGGCCAACGCATGCGCGAACTCATTCCGGCCGTGAAAAAGCTGTGGGAAGGCGATTACGCGCACGAAGGCGAGTTCTGGAAATTCCCCTCGACGACGTCGTCGCCGTTGCCGCTGCAGCGCCCGCATCCGCCGATCTGGGTGGCCGCGCGCGATCCGAACAGCCACGAATTTGCCGTGTCCAACGGTTGCAACGTGCAGGTCACGCCGCTGCATTTCGGCGACGAAGAGGTCGAGAAGCTCGTCGGCCACTTCAACGCCGCGTGCGAGAAGTTCAGCAACGTGCCGCGCCCGCAGATCATGCTGCTGCGCCACACGTACGTGGCGAGCAGCGAGGACGACGCGCAGATCGCCGCCGACGAAGTGAACACGTTCTACAACTACTTCGGCGCGTGGTTCAAGAATGAGCGCCCTGTGAGCCGCGGCATGATCAAGCCCCTCACGAAGGAAGAGATCGCCGCTCACCCGTTCTATACGCCCGAGGCGATGCGCAAGAACAACGTCATCGGCACGCCCGAGGAAGTGATCGGGCGTCTGCGGGCCTACGAGAAACTCGGCTTCGACGAGTACTCGTTCTGGATCGATACGGGCATGAGCTTCGAGCGCAAGAAGGCGTCACTCGAGCGCATGATCAACGACGTCATGCCTGCATTCAGGTAAGGGGCGGATTCCATGGACTTTCATTTTCAGCTGTATATCGACGGCCAGTTCGAACCGGGCGCCGCGACGTTCGACAGCGTGAACCCGGCCACGGGCAACGTGTGGACGCAAATGCCCGAAGCGCGCACGGAGCAGGTCAACCGCGCCGTCGAAGCGGCCAACCGCGCGTTGACCGATTCCGCGTGGGCCGGCCTCACCGCCTCGGCGCGCGGCAAGCTGTTGCACAAGCTGGCCGGGCTCGTCGAAAAGGCTGCGCCGCGGCTCGCTGAAATTGAAACGAACGACACCGGCAAGATCATTCGCGAAACGTCGAGCCAGATCGCTTATGTGGCCGAATACTACCGCTACTACGCGGGAATCGCCGACAAGATCGAAGGCAGCCACATTCCCGTAGACAAGCCGGACATGCAGGTCTGGCTCGAACGGCAGCCCGTCGGCGTGGTCGCCGCCATCGTTCCATGGAACAGCCAGTTGTTTCTTTCCGCCGTGAAGGTCGGGCCGGCGCTCGCCGCCGGTTGCACGGTCGTTCTGAAGGCTTCCGAGGAAGCGCCCGGCCCGTTGCTCGAATTCGCGCGGCTCGTGCACGAGGCCGGATTTCCGCCGGGCGTCGTCAACGTGATCACCGGCTTCGGGCCGGAATGCGGCGCTGTGCTCAGCAGCCATCCCAGGGTGGACAAGGTGGCCTTCACGGGCGGCCCCGAAACCGCGCGGCATATCGTCAGGAACACCTCGAACAATCTTGCGAAGGTCTCGCTCGAACTGGGCGGCAAGTCGCCATTCATCGTGTTCGCCGATACCGATATCCAGAGCGCGGTGAATGCGCAAGTCGCGGCGATTTTTGCGGCAAGCGGCCAAAGCTGCGTGGCGGGCTCGCGTCTTTTGATCGAGGCATCCGTCAAGGACGAATTCCTCGCGTTGCTTGTCGAACGCGTCTCGCGCATTCGCGTGGGTTCGCCCAACGAGATGACGACGGAATACGGGCCGCTCTGCACCGAAAGGCAACTGCGCAACATCGAGAAGATCGTCGCGAGTTCCGTGAGCCAGGGGGCAAAGGTGCTCGCGGGCGGCAAGGCGCTGGGGCGCGACGGCTACTACTACGCGCCGACAATTCTGGACTGCTCGGGCGTGAGCAACGCGGACAGCATCACGACGGAGTTGTTCGGCCCCGTGCTTTCGGTGGATACGTTCGCTTCCGAACAGGAAGCCATCGAGAAGGCGAACAGCAGCGCCTACGGACTCGCGGCGGGCATCTTCACCACCAACCTCACGCGGGCACATCGCGTTTCGCGGCGCGTGCGCTCGGGGATCGTCTGGATCAACACCTATCGGGCGGTGTCGCCGCTCGTGCCGTTCGGCGGCTTCGGGCTTTCCGGGCACGGCCGCGAGGGCGGCATGGCTGCCGCGCTCGAATACACGACGACGAAGTCCGTGTGGCTGCGCACCTCGGACGAACCGATCAGCGATCCGTTCGTGATGCGCTGATCCGTTCCCCGCTGCACCGCTTCAAAGCCGTTCCAAAGCCGCTTCAGAGCCGTTCAAGGCCATGCCGCGCCACCTTCGTGGCGTGGCTCGGCCTGTGCAATAAAGATGGAGACACTATGAAAAACCCGGCGAACGACAACAGCGTTCTGACCATTGAAAGCAACTCGATCGAGTATGTCGCTCCCGAGCATCGGCATGGCAAGCCAGTCGATCTCTTCACGTTGTGGTTCTGCACGAATGTCGCGCCGCTCGCGGTGATATCCGGTGCGACTTCGGTCCTGGTCTTTCACCTCGACGTGATGAGCGCGATTCTCGCCATCGTCGCCGGGCAATTCTTTGGCGCCATTTTTCACGCCCTCACCTCTGCGCAAGGCCCGCTCGTCGGCGTGCCGCAGATGATTCAAAGCCGCGCGCAATTCGGCCGCTATGGCTCGCTGCTCGTGGTCAGCTTCACCACGCTGATCTATCTCGGCTTCTTCGTCTCGAACATCATCCTCGCGGGCAAGACGCTTCACACCGCCGCGCCCGCGGTGCCCGTGCCGGTAGGCACCGTGCTCGGCGCGATTCTCGCGACGCTCGTCGGCGTGATCGGCTATCACTTCATTCACCGCTTCAACAAGATTGGCGCGTGGTTCATGGGCGGCGCGCTCCTGATCGGCATGATCATGATGGCCCCCGGTCTTGACGCGCAAATCCTGCAGCAGGGTCATTTCGACGTGTCGAACTGGTTCGCGATGTTCGGGCTGTGCGCCGTCTGGCAAATCAGCTTCGCGCCCTACACGTCCGACTATTCGCGCTACCTGCCGACCTCGGCGGGCTTTGCGAAGACCTTTGCGTTCACGTATTTCGGCACCTCGCTCGGCACCATCTTCGCGTTTCTCTTTGGCGTGCTCGCGGTCAGCACCGGACATTCCACCGACGCCATGCAAGCCATCCGCACGCAAACGGGCATGTTCGGCTATGTGCTGATCTTCCTCTTCCTGGTCAACATCATTGGCCACAACGGCATGAATCTGTATGGCGGGGTGCTGTCGTTCATTACCGCCGCACAGACCTTCCGCCCCGACTGGGTGCCTGGCCGCACGGTGCGCGTCGTCTTTTCGAGCGCGCTGCTGGTCGCCTCCACCGTCACGGCGTTGTGGGCCTCGAGCAATTTCATCGCGATCTTCCTGACGGCGATCTTTGCCATGCGCATCGTGCTCGCGCCGTGGGTCGCGATCAATCTGGTCGACTTTTATCTGATCAACCACCGGCGCTATCGCGTCGCGGAAATCGTGAGCAGCCACGGCGGCGTCTATGGCTCCTTCAACTTCAAGGCCATCGCGATTTATCTCTTCGGCATTGCGGTGCAGGTGCCGTTCATGGCGGAGAGCTTTTTCCACGGCCCGCTGGCGTCGATCGTCGGCGGCGCCGATGTCTCGTGGATGGTTGGCCTCGTCGCGACAGCGCTGACCTACTACGTGTTCGCTTCGAAAGACGGTTCGCGTACTCCCCGGCGCTCGCCGGCTGGGGCGGCGGTTTCCGAGTGAAGTGCGCCGCAGACGCGTAAAACGAAAAGGAAGAGCCTCAGCTCTTCCTTTCTCCCTGCACATGACTCACACCGATATCAATCAGTTGTAAAGCACCGCCGCGATCTTCGGGTCGTTCATATTGGTCTTGTCGTACCAGTAAAAGCCCGTGTCGATTTTCTTGGGCAGTGTTTCGCCCTTCAACGCCTTCGCCGCGGAATCGACGACGCACTTGCCGATACCGACCGGGTTCTGCGTAATCGCACCCGCCATCAGGCCGGACATGATGGCCTCCTTCTGCTCCTTGCCCGAGTCGAAGCCAATCAGCACCAGCTTCTTGCCCGACTCCTTCACGCCGATCGCCGCGCCTTCCGCCGAGCCTTCATTGGCGCCGAAAATGCCCTTGAGGTTCGGGTTCGCCTGAATCATGGCCTTGGCGATTTCCGCCGACTTCAGGTGGTCGCCCGCGCCATACTGCACGGAAACGATCTTGATGCCCGTGTGCTTCGTCTTTATCTCGTTGACGAAGCCGTCGCGGCGGTCGATACCCGTGCGGCTCGTCTGGTCATGCACGATCACGCCGACTTCGCCGGAATTGCCGATCATCTCCGCCATCTTGTCGGCGGCGAGCGCGGCGGCGGCGAGGTTGTCCGTGGCGCAGGTCGTGAGCGGAATATCGCTGTCGACGCCCGAGTCGAACGCGATCACAGGGATCTTGCTGGACTGCGCGCGTTTGAGCAGCGGAACGGCGGCCTTGCTGTCGAGCGCGGCGATGCCGAGCGCCTGCGGTTTCTTGGCGAGCGCGGCCGAAAGCATGTCGATCTGCTTGTCGACCATGGCCTCGGTTTCAGGGCCTTCGAACGTGATCCTGACGTTGTTCGCCGTCGCCGATTGTTCCGCGCCGGATTTCACGGCCTGCCAGAACTGATGCTGAAAGCCCTTCGAAATGATCGGAATGTAGGGTTCCTCAGCATAGGCCAAGCTGGACGTGCCCACGAGCGCGCCCACTCCGATTACGGCACTGATCAGTTTTCTTTTCAACATGACATTTCTCCTCCTAAGGTGGGCCATAGACCTCCAGCCGTTGAGGGAGCCTTGTTTTACTCCCCGTTCTCTCCGTGCTTCTTCCGTCTCCTCTTCTAAGTCTTCTTGCGGCGCAGGATATCCGCGTAAACCGCGAGGATGATGATGAGACCCGTCACCACGATCTGCCATTCCTGTGCGACCGACATGATGCGCAAGCCATTGGTCAGCACACTCATGATGAACGCGCCGATGATGGTGCCGAGTATCGTGCCCGAGCCGCCGCTCAGCGACGTGCCGCCGATCACCACGGCCGCAATGGCTTCCAGCTCGTAGCCCTGGCCAAGTGCCGGTTGCGCCGAGTTCAGGCGCGAAGCGATCAAGAGTCCCGCAATGCCGCAAATCGCGCCGCCAAGGCCATAAATGGCGATCTTCCAGCGATCGACATTCACGCCTGAAAGGCGCACGGCCTCTTCGTTGCTGCCGAGCGCGAACGTATAGCGTCCGAGCGCCGTTCGGTTCAGCGTGATCGAGCTCACAATGGCTAGCACAAACAGAATCAACACGGCGTTCGGTACGGGCACGCTTGGCAGAAAATAGCCGATCAGCGAGTCCTGCGAAATCATGTAGAAGTTTTCGGTGTCGGTGAAATAGATCGGCTTGTCGGACGAGACGACGAGCGAGAGCCCCTTGAGCAGCAGCATCATGCCCAGCGTGGCGATGAACGGCGGGATCTTCATCTTCGCCGTGAGCGTGCCGGAAATGGTGCCGCACACCGCCCCCGTGCCGATTGCCGCCAGTACGCCGATCCACATCGGCAAATGCCAGTAGGTCAGGAAAACGCCGCAAATCACCGCGGTAAAGGTCATCAGCGTGCCAACCGACAAATCGATGCCGCCCGTGATGATGACGAACGTGCTGGCAATGGCGAGCACGCCGTTCACGGCGGTGGCCTGCAGAATGCCGAGGATGTTGTCCATCTGCATGAAGGCAGGCGAAGCGAAGCTGAAAAAGATCAGCAGCAGGATCAGGCTCGCGAACGCGAGCATTTTCTGCAGCGCAGTGGGCGAGAAAATGCGCGCCTTGATGCCGGACGACCGTTTCTGGTCGGTCAGCGCCGCAGTATCCGATTGCATAGTCATGGATTCGACCTCTTGAGGCTCATGCCGCTTGCAGGGTTTCGCGCTGGGTCGCGAGATGCATGATGCGCTCCTGGGTCGCCTCGCTGGCGGAGAGTTCGCCAGTGATACGGCCTTCGCACATCACTACGATCCGGTCGCTCATGCGCAGGATTTCCGGAAGTTCCGACGAGATCATCACGATCGCCTTGCCTTGTTCGGCGAGCGCCCGCAACAGCTTGTAGATCTCGCTTTTCGCGCCGACATCGATGCCGCGCGTGGGCTCGTCGAAGAAAAGCACGTCGCAGTCGCGCTCCAGCCACTTCGCAATGACGATCTTCTGCTGGTTGCCGCCCGACAGCAGACGCACCGGCTGCGTAGCGGAAGGCGTGCGGATGGCGAGCAGACTGATGAAATGCGCCGCCGTCTTGCGGATTTGCATGCGGCGCAGAAACACGTTCAGCGAGAGGAACTTGCCGAGATTGGACATCACGATGTTCGATTCGACGTCCATGCCGGTCGCGAGACCAAAGCGCTTGCGGTCCTCGGAGAGATACCCGATGCTGTGCGCGACCGCATCGCTCGGCGTTTTGATCGATACCTTCGCGCCTTTCACGAAGATGTCGCCGGATTCGACCGGGTCCGCGCCGAACACGGCGCGCGCGACCTCAGTGCGGCCGGCGCCCATGAGTCCCGCAAAGCCCAGTATTTCGCCTTTGCGCAACGTGAAGCTCACATCCCGCACGAGCGGGCCCGCGTTCAGATGCTTCACGTCGAGCGCGACTTCGCCCTGGTGCGCCGGCCCCTGGTACGGTGCAACATCGGCGAGTGTTCTGCCGACCATCATACCGATGATGGCCTGCACGCTCGTATCGGCGGCGGCGACGGTGGCGACGTACTCGCCATCGCGCAGCACGGTGACGCGATCGGCGATCTGCTTGAGCTCGTCCATCTTGTGCGAGATGTAGACAATGCCCACGCCCCGCTCTTTCAACTGGCGAATGATGCGGAAAAGCTCGGCGATTTCCGCGTCGTTGAGCGCGGAAGTCGGCTCGTCCATGATGAGCACGCGCGAATCGAACGACAGCGCCTTGGCGATTTCGACCATCTGCTGGCTTGCCACCGTGAGCGAGCCGACCACGGTGCGCGGATCGAGGTGCACGTGCATGCGGGCGAGAATCTCGCGCGCCTGCGCATTGAGCTTGTCTTCGTCGAGAAAGAGCCCGAGGCGCCCGCGCGGTTCGCGGCCGATGAACATGTTCTGCGCGACGGTCAAATGATTCATCAGCTGGAGTTCCTGATGAATGATGCCGACGCCCACGGCCTGGGCCTCGCCCGGACTCGCGAACGCTATGGGCTGGCCATCGTAGAGAATGTCGCCCGAGTCGCGCGTATACACGCCCGCGAGAATCTTCATCAGGGTCGACTTGCCCGCGCCGTTCTCGCCCATCAGCGCGTGCACTTCGCCCGCCATGAGATCGAATTGCACTTCGTGAAGCGCTCTCACGCCGGGAAAACTCTTGCTCAGCTTGTTGACGGAGATGAGCGGCGTCATGGCGCTGATCCGCGAAGAAAAGCCAGACACATTACGGGGCCTCTTGATTGCGTGCGCGGCGTGGCTTGCAGCGCTGCACAAAGGGGGTTGAAGGATGGGCATTGCTCGACGTACGACCAAAGCGCTCAAGGTGCAAAGAGATCTGGCCGTTCTTTCGCGGACCGGCGCAATTCCTCGATGACCTGATCGAGATGGTCGTGCATTGCTTTGGCCGCTGCGTCGGCACGGCCGGCGCGAATGGCTTCGAAAATCCGTTCGTGCTCCTCGAGCGTGTGCACGAGACGCTCGGGACTCGCCAGCAGTTGCCTCGCGCGGTCCAGCGCGTTGCGCGACACCGCGACGATCTCTTTCACGCGCGGCAGATTCACCGCGTCTAACAGGATTTCATGAAACGCCAGATCGAGCTCATGAAACTCGAGACGCTGGCCATTACCGGCAATCTTGCGCTGCTCAACGAGATTGGCTGCCAGTGCGTCGATCGTGGCACGGTCCTTCATGCGCGCGACTCCGCGCACCGTTTCGACTTCGAGCGCGCTGCGAATGAACAGATGCTGGCGAATATCGTCGAGCGCGATCGGTTTGACGCGCGTGCCGCGCTGCGGCAAAACTTCGACGAGACCCGCATGCGCGAGCTTCGCGAGCGCGGCGGAAACCGGAAAGCGCGACACGCCCATGCGTTCGCAGACCGCCATCTTGTCGATCATCATCCCGGGTTCCAGCGCGAGCGTCACAATCGCTTCTCTCAGTGCGTGCTCGACTGCATCGGTCAGGCTGCCGCGCTCGCCGCCTCTAATCTTTTGCAGTGCGACATAAGGATCGCCAACACTCGCCATTTCGGATGAAGAGTTCACGGCACGCTTGATTTTAAGAAGACATGCTAGCATGCTAGATAGCAGATTCAGCGTTGTCAACGCGTGCAAACGTCTGGTTTTCCCTACCGAAAGCCGTCCCTTCACCGGGGAGTTCGAATGACTACGATCAGCAAGCTATCCGTTCGCGACATCCGCTTTCCCACTTCGCGTTCGCTCGACGGTTCCGACGCCATGAATGCCGCGCCGGACTACTCCGCCACTTACGTCACGCTCGAAACCGATTCTCCAGACAGATTCACAGGGCACGGGCTCACGTTCACGATCGGACGCGGTAATGAAATCTGCGTGACGGCGGTCAACGCGCTAGCGCCGCTCATCGTCGGCAAGCGGCTCGAAGACATTACGGCGAACATGGGCGCATTCTGGCGCGCATTTACTTCGGATAGCCAACTACGTTGGATCGGCCCCGACAAGGGCGCGATTCATCTGGCAACGGCGGCAGTCGTCAATGCGGTGTGGGACCTGTGGGCCAAATCGGTTGGCAAGCCCGTATGGAAACTGCTCGCGGACATGAGTCCGGAGGAACTCGTGCGCTGCCTGGATTTTCGCTACGTGACCGATGCGATTACGCCTTACGAAGCGTTGGCCATTCTGCATCGCCACGCGAAGACCAAGGGCGCGCGCGAAGTGGAAATGCTCGCGCAGGGCTACCCCGCCTATACGACTTCGGCCGGCTGGCTGGGCTACGACGACGACAAGATCCGGCGCCTCGCACGGGAAGGCGTCGCGCTCGGCTGGACGCATTTCAAGCAGAAAGTGGGCGGCAATCTCGACGAAGACGTGCGGCGCGCGCGCATTCTGCGCGAGGAGATCGGCGAAAACCTGAAGCTGATGATGGACGCCAACCAGGTGTGGGACGTGGACGAAGCGGTGGCGAACATGCGGCGGCTCGCGGAATTCGATCCGTGGTGGATCGAGGAGCCGACGAGCCCCGACGATATTCTCGGCCATGCGGAGATTCGCCGGCGTTTGGGGTCGATTGGGGTTGCCACGGGTGAACACTGTCACAATCGCGTGATGTTCAAGCAGCTGTTGCAGGCGCAGGCGATCGATTTTTGTCAGGTGGATGCTTGTCGGTTAGGTGGACTTAACGAAGTCATCGTCGTTTTGCTGATGGCGGCGAAGTTTGGTGTGCCTGTTTGCCCGCATGCGGGCGGCGTTGGGCTGTGCGAGTATGTGCAGCATATTTCACTGTTCGATTACTTGTGTGTTTCGGCTTCGCTGGAGAAGCGCGTGCTCGAGTATGTCGATCATTTGCATGAGCATTTTGTTGATCCTGTTGTGATTCGGAATGGGCGTTATATGCCGCCTCAGAAGCCTGGGTATAGCATCGAAATGAAGCTGGACTCACTCGAGAAGCACACCTTCCCTGAGGGCGAGGCCTGGCGGCCCTAGCCTATGTCCATCATGTCCTCATCGATATCCATATAGTCCGCGTCTTCGTCGATATCCATTTCCGTGCGTGCAAATCCGAAGCGCTGCGCGCGTTGCTCGTCCCAATAGAAGACGACCTTGGAAAAGAGCTGATTGGGGTGCCGCTGGTTTGTGACCGGATTCTTCGTGAGTTTCCTTCCGATGCGCGCCCCCTGATTGATCACCGCATTGTTCATCGTGCGTCCGCTCGCGCTCACGTAGATTCCGTGTGTTTGACCGAGAATCCGGTGCAGGTCGCCAACGTAGCTGTTTCCGGAGGCAACGTACGGAATCTGGTCCTTCGCCTGATCCTTTCCCAATGCCAGCCTGCAAGCCGTGACCGAAACGATGGCCGGCAAGTTGCCGGCCAGTCCGCATTGCGAAAGGTACTGGGCTAACAGCGCAGCGTCCACCCCGCCCAGCGTTTGCCTCGAAACGGATCCGTGACCGCGTATATAGAGGCGCCACGGCTGCATCAGGTTAGCCGCCGCCTGGGACACCGCTTGCGGGCTATCCGTGTTTGCCGTAAAGACGTAAGTCGGCACCCCTTGGCTAACGCCCTTGGCCACGATCGATTGGGTTCCGTTCAGAATGGTGCCGTCGTTGTTACCAGACAGGACATTGATGATGATCTGGGCAGCATATTTGGACATTTCGGTCATCTCCAATCATGAATCGGGGACACGCCTCGCCTACTGCGTTTGTCCACTCTCAGGCAACAACCCAAGCGCCGCCCCCAGCGCCCTGCCACGCTCACCGGCCATCAACTCGGCGAGCAACTCGGGCAACGGTTTCCCGCCCCAATCAAGCGCCCGCTTGAGCATATAAGGCACAGGACTATGCGGCTCATAGCGCATGAGATAGTCCGCCACGATAGCGAGCAACCGATACGCCTCATCACGCGACTGCGGCGCATCCAGTCTCCTCGGCACAGCCGGCGCCGGCACCCCTACAGCCGCAGCAACCTGAATCATTGCAGGCTCGACCACCGCATTCTCCCGAATCGTTGCAACGTCAACCATTGGTACGTCCTCCCACTCGGGATGCGTCGTGAGCCAGTCGCGCAAGACGCTCTCCATGCGTTCCAGCGTTTCCAGCAGCACCCCGAACGACGGCGCCTCCGCGCCGAGCCGCTCGGTGCACCATGCATCGAGTCTCGCAATAGGCCCACGCGCCGCGCGCAGCGCCTGCAACTGATCGCGCAACGCGGCAGGCTCCGCCGCATGCGCAGCCTGAGCCAACGCCTGCGCCACGCGTGCAGCCTCCTCGCGCTTCGCGGCCGGCACGTCTTTGCGGTCCTTCACCGCCACCGCCTCGCGCTGCGCACCCTGCCAGCGCGCAAGCGTCAGCGCAGATCCATCCGGCCCCGCGCACAACGCGATCCGCCCACCGAGCAAGGTCGGAAACTGCTGGGCCACCCAGGCGAGCGGCGCGGCCCGAAAGCCCAAATCGCCATCGCGCGGCAACGGATGAATGTCGTCCCAATAGCGCACACACAATTCACTCAGCAAGACGAAGCAATCCGGCAAGGCAACACATCCGTATCGATGCAGCCAGCTCTCGCCCAGCCATGCAGCGAGCGTCAAATCCTTGCTACGGCGAGCGAGGAGGTCCTCGCAGCCCGCTTCCACGGCGGCCCAGTCCGCGACCTTGAGCGCGGTTTGCCAGATGCCCGCAGGCAATGCCGGATCGTCCTCGCGTCGCGCCGCCTTGATCGCGTCGAAGGCGGCGTCGTGCAGGAGCGAAACGCCGGCCGGCGCGCTCCCCGGTATCGGTTGAACGAGTGCTTCGATGTCGAATGCCGGGTTCATCCGCGCCCCGCTTGTGTGCTCGACGGATACGGTCCATAGGTGAACGCTGGGCTGCCGTATGCGCTGTAGCCCGGCGCCGCATACGGCAGGTCAGGCCACGCGAGCGCCGTTTTCGACGCGCCCGTCATGCCCACACGCATGAACATGCGCGCCGTTTGCGTGCCGCCGTTGCGGTCGCGCACCGGCACGCTCAGCACCATAGGCGCGTTGCCCGCGCCCGTGCCGGTATCGACGCCGTCGTCCGGCACCGCATGCAGGCGCACGAGGCGCAATAGCGACCACGTGTCGTTTGCCGCCCATGTGGCCGCTTCGCCGTCGACCGAGAGCGTCGGCTGCGACGCGTCCTGCATGGGCCGCCACGGGCCGTCTTTCGCCCAGCGCAGGCTCAGCGCGGCGGGCTGGCCCGGCGCCCAGCGCAGCGGCGTTCCCGCCGCGGCGGGCCAGGCGAGCGTCTGGCTGCCGCTCGCGAGCGACCACTGGATGACCTGGTCCGCACCGGCTTCGTCGGCGCGATCGATACGCCAATCCACCGCCACGTCCACACCCACGAGCGCCCCGTCAGCGCCGCGCGCCACCAGCGCGTCGAGCCAGGGCTTCGCGCGCGCGAGCTTCGCCAGAAACTGCTGCGCGCCCGCTTGCGGGCCGCCGCTCGCCGCCGCGGCGCTCATGCCGCGTTGCGCGTCCGCGAGCTTCGCGTCGAGCAGCGCCACGAAGGCCGCCGTCTGGCGCAGGTCGGCGGCCTGGGCGCTTGCATCCGCTGAGAACGGGAAGCGGCCGGCCAGGTAGCGCGCAAAATAGTTGCGCAACTGTTCGTAGGCCTCCCCGCCGGTGCCGATCTGCAGCCGGTAGCAGCGTTCGCGCGCCGACGAGACGAGCCGCATGCCCGCGCTCGCAACGATATCGCCCGAGCCCGGCACGTCCACCTGCGCGAGCGAAGCGCTGCAGGTGTCGAGGTCCATCTTGTCGAGCTGGTTGGAGATGATCGACGGCACCGCCACCAGTGCGCTCGCCGGGCTGCGCGCGCGGTATTGCGCGAGGTCCGCGAAGAGCGCCTTCCAGCGCGCCACGAGCCGAGCGTCCGCAGTGGAGAGCGGCGGATTCTGCGTGGTCAGCCAGTCGAGCGCGCTCGACGCTAACGTGGCCGTGTCCGCCACCGCACTCGACTGCGCGGCAAGGTAGGTTTGCAGCGCTTCGGGCGTAGCGGCGCCGAATGCGCGCATCGACCCGCCGGCGTTGCCGTTCCACGCCGAGAAGTCGCCGCGCAGCGGGCGGAACGGTTCGAGCGATTGCAACTGGACATCGGTCGAGCGCAGCACATCGAGCGCGGCATCGCTCACGCGCAGGGCGACGGCTTGCGCGAGATCGGCGCGGCCGAGCGAGTCGAACGCTTCCACGAGATCGGTCGCATTCTTGCGCAGCATGTCGAAGGACGCGCCCTGCGTCTGCGGCGCGTAGGCGACGTTGCGCGCGCCGCCGCCCGATGTTGCCGCTGTTGCAACGGGTGCCGACAGTGCGGCCACCATGCTGTGCACGGTCGCATTGCCCGCCGCGGCGAGCAGCGCGCCGCGCCACGCTTCGGGCGCCTGCGCAAGAAGCCCTGCGGAGTATTGCTTGTAGGCGGGCAGGATCGCCAGCGCGCGCTGCGCCGAGCCGGCATCCACGCCGCGAATTTCGGCCGTCGCGCTGCCTTCGCCCGCGACGAACGACTGGCCGAGCAGCGTGCGCAACGCGTCGCGCAGCGGCAGCAGGTCCGGCGCCAGTTGCAGCCCTGTGGTGGGATTGGAGGCCAGCACGCCAGGCAGGTTGCCGCTCGCGAGCCAGCGCGCCGCGAACGCGCTTTGTTCGCTCTGTTCGTGCTCCAGCACGCTCGCCACCGGCGTCGCGCCGATCAGGCGGAGCCCCTTTGCCGTGTCGAAGGTCGCCGTGAGCCCCGGCACGAGTTCCTGGCCATGTGTGCCCGCCCAGCCGTGGTCCGCGGTGTCGACCTGGGTTGCGAGCGTGTCGATGCGCGTGGCCAGTTCGGAGAGCGAGGCGGTGGTCGGCACGGCGCCGGGCGCCTTGAGATCGGCGAGCATGGCCTGGATTTGCGCGGCGTTCGTCGTGAGCGAGGAGTCCTGATAGATGTCGTCGAACCAGCGATCGAAGGTCTCCTCGAAGCACACGCTCGCCCGTGCGTGCGCGGCGCGCGCCTCGGTGCCGTCGAACGACAGTTCGCCGCCTTCCACTGCAGTCGCACGTATGGCGTCGTCCAGCCCCGCACGGTCGGCCACATGATCGGGGGAAAAGCTCACGCCCACCGCACCGCGCATGAGTTGAGCGAGCATCACGGTGTTGCCCGAATCGCGTTCCACTAGTTCGTTGTAGTTCGTGATCAGCCGCTCGGTCTGCGCCGCGTTCGTGACGAGCCGTGTGCCCTGCGTGTACTCGGGCAGGTCCTGGGGACGCCGCGCGGCGGCCACGAGGCTCGCGTTGTCGCCCGACTCGTTGGCGCCGTCGCAGTTCAGTTCTGCGAGACGGCTGACGAGCCGCGCGCGCAGCGGCGAGAACACGAGCCCGCTCAGCACGTGGTATTGCGCGTCGTCGAGCCGGCGGTGCAGGCCGAAATACGACAGCGGCATGAACGGCGTGGCGAGCTGCCAGCGCGGCACCTTGACGAAGGCGTTCGCCGCGCTGCCCAGCGCGTTCGCCGCCGCCGTTTCGCTGCTGCTCGTGCCCGTTTCGTGCCAGGCGACGCTGGCGAGCGCGAGCGCGTCGTAACTGCTCGCGAGCAAGCGTGCGTCGCTGCGCACGTGCCAGGTGGCGACGCCCAGGCCCACGCACCAGCACACGCCCAACGCGATCGCTGCGAACGTGGCGACACGGTAGCGACGCATGCGCAGCGCCAGCACGCGCGGAATGGCGAGCGCGAGCCCCTGCCCCGGCATCAGCAAGTCGTGCCACAGGCGCGACGCGAAGGCCGGCGCCGCCGCGGCGCGCGCCTCCCTGCGCGCCGCGTTCGTGATGGCGGGCTCCTCGCGCTCCTGCGCCTGCGGCATCGCACCCACGCACCAGATGCCGCGCAGGAGCGGCGCGGTGCCGTCGGCTGCGCCGCGCAAGGTGGGCTCGATGTGCTCGCGCAACGGCTCGCGCAGGGTGTCGATGCGCTGCGGCAACAGGAAGACGTCGCCGTCCAGCGCGCCGTCGAGCGTGCCCATTTCGGTGACCGTCGCCGCGAGCGCGCGGCTCATGTCGGCGAAGGCTTCGTCCACCCACGCGGCTTCGAAGGCGCGCCGCGGCGCATACGGCGAGGCCCAGCCCAGCGGCGATTCGATGCGGTCCCGGCAGCGCGTCGCAGCCCGTCACCACCACGTAGAGCGGCAGCATCTGGCCCAGTTGACGCTGCAGCGCGAGCACTGTGCGCGAGGCTTCGAGCGCCGCGTCGGTGTCCGCGCGCGCGGTCCCGTTTTCGTCGATGAGCGTATCGAGCGCGATCACCCACACGAGCGCGTCGAGCGGCCGGCCCGGCCGGTTGCGCAGCAGACCGCGCAGCAAGCGCCCGCCGGTCGAGCCGCGCCGGCGTTCGGCGGCCGCACGCGCACCGAGCGACTCGCCTGGCTCTGCGATCAGAATGCCTTCGGCGTCGTGCCAAAGCCTGCCGAACCACGCCGGCTCGCCAACGGGCGTGAGGCGCCAGCTGAGCGCCAGCGCGTCGAGCGCCGCCGGTGCGCCCGTGGCCAGCACGCGCGGCACCGAGTATGGATCGTGCACGCCCATCGCGTTGTGCGCCGTGCGCATCATCGCGGAGAAGTTGCGCAGCGGCCTGCGTTCGTCGCGCCCACGCAGCCAGCGCACGACGAGCACGGCCGCGAGCCCCACGATCAACAGCGCGATGAGGACGATCAGGACGACTACGAGTGTGGTCGTCATGGCCGTGCTCCGCGTGGCGTGGCGTCCGGGCTGTCTTCGCTGTCTTCGCTGCCTTCGTCGGCGTTCTGCGCGCTCACCGTGACGATGCGCCGTGCGGCGAGTGCGAGCGTGGCGGGCGGCGTCGTGGAGACCGTAGCCGCCGCGGGCATGTCCTGACTTTGCGGCATGGCAGCCTGAACGTCGCCTGGCGGAACCGCCGGACGCAGCCTGCGCACCGTCCGTGCGCGCGGCAGCACCATGCCCGTGGTACTCGTATGGCTCGCCTGCGCCGGACGCCCTTGCGCCAACGAGACCGTTTCGAACTGTTCGAGCGATGGCCGCACGGGCGCCGTCGCGTAGAGCCACAGCAACTGTGAGATACCGAGCAGCACCGCGAATCCGCCGCCCACGAATAGCGCGAGCCGTGCGCGGTCTGGAAACATCTGCGTGAGCGGACGGGTTTCGCGCGGCGCCAGCGCGGCGCGTTCGAGAGGCGCGCCAAGCCGGTCGGGCTCGGGGTCGCGCTGCATGGCGAACGCGAACAGCGCGTGGCGCAACTGGTCGTGACGCAAGGCGCCCGCCTCGCCGCGCAGGCGGCCACGAAAGCCTAGCGTGAGGCAGGCGAGATAGACGTTGGCGAGATCGCGCTGTGCCGGATCGCGCTGCGCAAGCAAGGTTTCGATGGCGGCCGGAATGCGCTCGCCCGCCGCACGCGTGCCGAAAATGCGCGCTTCGAGCGGATGCGTTTCCCATGCGCTCGCGCCATTCCACGCCGAAAACAGCAGCAATTCGTCGAGCAGCGCGACATAGGCGTACTGCGCGGCGGCGATGTCCGCTTCGGCCGCCGCGCCGGTCCAGGCCATCGCATCGCGCGCGAGCTTGCGTGTGGCGGACTGCAGTTGCGTGGCGAGCGCGTCGGCATCGCGCTGGGGATCGGCGGGCGTCTCTGCGCTCGCGGCATTCGCGGCGCTGGCTGCATTCGCCGCCTGCGCAACCGCGCGCAAGCGCGCGTTCTCCGCAAACGCGAACGCCACGACGAACGCGCGCATGAGCGGCAGGCGCTCGTCGGTCGGGTCGCTGGCATCAAGCATGATCGGCTCCCCCCTGGCGTGCGTCGTCGGCGGCGTCGCCCGTGGGCGTGAAGAGTTGCACCGCCCAGGGCGCGCGACCCGGTACGGTCGTACGGACTTCGATGCACAACGGCTGCGCGCGGTCGAACCACGCGTCCTCCACGGCCACCGCGAAGAGCGTCGTGTCGTCGCCCGTCGCGTAGGCCGCGCGCTCCTCGCGCGCGAGCCGCCGGCGCGCGAGGCCGCGCATGCGTTGGCGCGCGAGCGTGGGCACGTAGGGCCGCGACGCGACGACGGCATGATCGAGCCACACGCTCGCGTCGTGCTCGCCCGCGTCGGGTGGCATGCGCAAACCGATCACGAGTTCGCGCGCCACGTTGCCGCCACTTTCGAACGGCGGCGCAATCCAGAAACTGCCGCCTTCCTCGGTGAACGCGCGTACGCGATACCCCTGGCGGATTGTCGCGAGCGCTTCGTCCGCCCACGCGAGCAGCGGATCGAACGACGCGAGCAGCGCCATGTAATCGAACGTCGCGAAGGCGGGCACGCCGCGCGCGGGACGCAGCGCCGCGAGCGCGCCTGTCATGCCCGCAACGGCGCGATACAGTTCGGCGGGATGCGCGATGCCGGTGACGAGCGTCGCCTCCACTTCGGGCAGACGGCTCCAGAGCGCGCAAAGCTGGCGCTCGATCTGGGCCGAATCGTCGCGCTCTTCCGCGCGTTGCGCGGCCTGCAGACGTCCGGCCAGGAACACGCACTTTTCGCGCACGCGCAGCAGCAGCTGCATGACGCGTTGCCCGAGCACCGAGTCGGCGCGCACGAACGGACAAGGCGGCGCGTAGTCCGCAATCGCCACGCCGCCGCCCTGCTGCCTCACGCGCATGAGCGGCAGGCGGTCGAATTCGTGACGGCCGAGATCCGTCATGAGATGCAGCCGCGGCGTCCACGTCGTGATCGAAGCCGGCTCGCCACCCGAGACAAGATCGGGAACATCCGGACTCTCGCGCTGGGTGTAGCGCCCGGCCTGCGGATCGAGCTGCCCGCCGCGATACAGCGGTGGTACCGCGAGATAGATCGTGACTTCCTCGTCCGGCGCGCTGAACGCGTGGCTTACGTCGATCTCCAGCACGGGATCGTGCGGCGTGTGGCGAATGGTGAGGCCGTCGGCCAGAATCGCCTCGAGCGCGCTGATGCGCACGAGCCCCTGGGCGAGCCCCGCGGCGTCGTGCTCCAGAGAGAGCACGCCCCAGTAATGCGCGCGCGCGGCGCCGGCGAGCAAGGCGGCGTGCCCCGCCGCGTGCAGCGCCTGGGTCTGGAAATGTTGCGGCAGCAAGGGCATGCCGTCGAACCAGCAGACCGGATCGGGAAACGAAGTACGCATGATGTGTTTGCTTTCTATTGCTAAACGTTTCGTCGTTCAGTGTTGGCGCGCCACTACATGACACCGTTGCGTCACACCGTTTGGCTGCTCAATGTGCGGCCTGCACGCTCAGATCCTGGTCGCCGAGCAGCAGCAGCGCGTGAGCGGGCCCCGTATCGAGCCTCACGCGGTGCGCGCCCGGAGTCTGGTAGTCGGCGAACACCACCACGCCTGCGCCCCGCTTGCCGCCAAACGGAAACGGCGCCGCCGCGATCTGTTGACCCGGCACGACTTCGAACGACACGACCGTGATGTCTTCGGGATGATCGCGGCGCCATTGATCGCGCTGAGCGAACCACTTCGCCGAAGGCAGGCCGAGCAACGCGTCGAGCAGTTGCTGATTGCGCACGAGCACGGCGTCCACGGCAATGGGCGTGTCCTGATTCGCCTGAGTGGAGACGGCAATGGCCAGGGTATCTACCTGTACCTTGGGCAGCGACGAACACGCCGCGAGCACCTGCGCGAGCGCGAACGCCAGCGCGGCGGCGCGCCAGCCGCACGGCTTCGCGGCGCGCGACGCGCCGGCGAATAACGTGGTGATCACTGCGCAATCCCCATTGTGTGCGTCGCCTCTTGTCCGCGATGCCTCCTGCCCGCGCGCAGGATAGCTCATGCTAGTTCGTATTTCTAATCAAGGCGCATGTTCTGCAGCGCAAGCTGTTTCGCGCGTAGTCTACAAGCGCCCCACGCAAAATTGCAATAACGATTTTCTAATCGATCAATTCAAAAACAATGCGCAAATAAACTTGAAAGGAAATGAGTCTATGCGCCGTAAATATACTTTGAAATTCCGCGTTTACTGTCCTAAAGTCGTGACCGTCTATCTTCACGACGTGCGCGACGAAGGACAAGGTTAAGCCGCACGCAGCGCGAACGCTTGACGCCGTGAATGCTCTCGTCTGACGAATCCGGGGCATGCTTTAGCTGTGCTTTTTCTGAAGGACCGGGAATACACCTGGCAATCGTTTAATTACGTTTTGCGGGGCATTGTCGTCTTAAAGAAAACGCATCATGAAAAGGCTAGATTGACGACAAACGTGCATCTCTCCCGTTACACAATGCAATAGAAGAACGACCGCCACCGAGGTGACCATGGCCGACAGTACCCAGCACTGGTTCGAACGGAACCGACCGCCGCGTGTCCAGATCACGTACGACGTCGAAACGGGCAATGCCATCGAAAAGCGTGAACTGCCGCTCGTCGTGGGCATCCTTGCCGACTTGTCCGGCAAGCCTGTCGAGCCGTTGCCGAAAATGACGGAGCGCCGCTTCGTCGACATCGACCGCGACAATTTCAACGACGTGATGAAGTCGATCGGGCCGCGCGTGACGCTGCAGGTCGACAACACGCTCGCTTCCGACAGCAGCAAGATCAACGTCGAGCTGAAGTTCGAGCATATCGACGACTTCGATCCTGTGAGCATCGTCCAGCAGATCGGCCCGCTCAAACAGCTCTACGACGCGCGGCTGCGCCTGCGCGACCTCCTCACCAAGCTCGACGGCAACGATGAACTGGACAAGCTGCTCCAGGAAGTGGTCCATGACCCGAAGGGATTGAGCGAAATCCGCTCGGCCCACCCGCTGGACACGCCGACTGCGCAGCTGCCGCCGCCCGCGGGCGACGCCGCTGCACCCGCCAGCCCTTCCAGTGACACGCCGGCCAGCTAAGCCCAACGCGAGGAGACAATCATGTCCGATATACAGGCCGCCGCGACCGCGCAGGCGGGTACGGTCACGCTGCTCGACCGCATCGTGCACGAAGGACGCATGGCGCAATACGAGGAGCAGCAGCAGCACGCGCGCGAGCTGCTCGCCGAGTTCGCGCTGCAGGTGCTCGACAAGAACATGACCATCAGCCGCGACACGGTGGCGATGATCAACGATCACATCCGCAAGATCGACGAGCTGATCAGCGAGCAACTCAACGAGGTGCTGCATCACCCCGACATGCAGGCGCTGGAGTCGTCGTGGCGCGGACTGCATTTTCTGGTGAAGGGCTCCGAAACGGGCACGCGCCTGAAACTGCGCCTGTTGAACGCTTCGAAGAAAGACCTGCAGAACGATCTCGAGAAGGCCATCGACGTCGACACGAGCGCGCTCTTCAAGAAGATCTACGAAGAGGAATACGGCACGTTCGGCGGTTTTCCCTTCAGCGTGCTGGTGGGCGACTACTACTTCACGCGCCAGACGCCTGACGTGAGCCTGCTCGAAAAGCTCGCCTCCGTGGCCGCTGCCGCGCACGCGCCGTTCATTTCGGCGGCACACCCGCAGCTGTTCGACATGTCGAGCTTCACGGAGCTGGGCGTGCCGCGCGATCTCTCGAAGGTCTTCGAGACGATCGACATGGCCCGCTGGCGCGAATTCCGCAAGAGCGAAGACTCGCGCTATGTTGCGCTGACGCTCCCGCACATCCTGATGCGGCGTCCTTATCATCCGGACAGCAATCCGGTGGAGGGCATGAACTTCTTCGAAGATGTCGACGGCACCGACCACTCGAAGTACCTGTGGGGCAACTCCGCCTATGCCCTCGCGCAACGGATCACCAACGCGTTCGCGCAGTACAGCTGGTGCGCCGCGATTCGCGGCGTGGAAGGCGGCGGCGCGGTCGAGCGCCTGCCGGACCATATCTTTCAGACGGCTTCGGGCGACAAAGCCATGAAGTGCCCCACGGAAGTGGCGATCACCGACCGCCGCGAAAAGGAGCTCGATTCGCTCGGCTTCATTGCACTCGTGCACAAGAAGAACGAAGGGCTCGCGGTGTTCTTCGGCGGCCAGACTGCCTGCAAGCCGGCGCTCTACAACACGCCCGAGGCCACGGCGAACGCGCGCATTTCGGCCATGCTGCCGTATATCCTCGCGGCGTCGCGCTTTGCGCACTACATCAAGGCGATCATGCGCGACAAGGTCGGCAGTTTCATGACGCGCGATAACGTGCGCGCCTATCTCAACACGTGGATTGCCGACTACGTGCTCGTGAACGACAACGCGCCACAGGAAATCAAGGCCCAGTATCCGCTGCGCGAGGCGCGCGTGGACGTGACAGATGTGCCGGGCAAACCCGGCGCGTACCGCGCGACGGTATTCCTGAGGCCGCACTTCCAGCTCGAGGAACTCACTGCCTCGATCCGGCTCGTGGCGACGCTGCCGCCGCCGGCGGCCGCCTGATCCACCCGCAAAAAAGCGATTCGATGAACAGACGACGGCCAGGCGGCGCATGAGCGCCCCTGGTCCCTGAACGCGCCTGGCGCCGCGCACGCGGCCCGCGCGGTTCTTTACTGCTTCGGGAGCAGCAAACCATGGATTCGATCATTCTCGACCTCGGCAGCGACATCAAAGGCGAGTGCACGCTGGAAGGCTATACCGACAAGATCGAGTTGATGTCGTACAGCCACAACGTGGCGATGCAGGTCACCAACGACGTCAGCAACTCGGAGCGCACCTCGGGCAAGCCCCATCTCGGCGAATTCACCGTGACGAAGTTCGTCGACGTCGCCACGCCCACGCTCAACGAATACTGCTGCTCCGGCAAGGCCATTGCGAGCGCGACCATCGTGGTGGGCCGCAACGCCGCCGAAAGCGACGGCAAGATCATGCCGTTCATCACCTATACGCTGAACAATGTCGTGCTGAGCAACGTGAGCGTGTCGGGCGGCGCGGGTGGCAAGCCCGTGGAAACGCTCTCGCTGAACTTCACGAAGATCAAGTGGGAACTCACCGCGCAGAAGGACGACGCCACCAAGGAAGGCACCGCGGCCACGACGTGGGACCTGGCCGCGAACAAGGTCGTGAAGGCAGCAGCCTAGCGCGCACCGCCTATGGCGAACGTCCGCGCCTTCATCGCCATCGCGCCCATGCCGCTCTTCGAGCGGCTGGCCGACGACGCGCCCTTCGACGCGCACGAGTCCGTCGACGAGCTCGCGGCGCGCACACTGGACGCGGCCGGCTTGCGCGCGTCGGTGCGCGCGGAGTTGCTGCGCCTTCTCAACACGCGCCGCGGCACGCCACGCCTGCCGCGCGCGCCGGACGTCCTGCTTTACGGCCTGCCCGACTGGAGCGGCCAAAGCGCGGCACGCGCGGAGGACCGGGCGGTGATCGAGCGCGAAGTGGCCGAGGCGATCCGCGCGTTCGAGCCGCGCCTTCGCGAGCCGCGCGTGAAAATCGAAGCGGACGCCGCCGCGCCATGGCGGCTGTGCCTGCGCATTCGGGGAACGCTGCGCGGCAGCGACGGCGTGGAGCACGTCGTCACCTATGTCGCCGGGCAGGATGGCGAAACGCAGTCCATCGGGATCGTCGATGAACGACTCGCTTGATGCGCAATTGCTCGACTACTACCAGCGCGAGCTGACTTATCTGCGCCGCGCGAGCGAAGGCTTTGCGCAGCGTTATCCGAAGATCGCCCGGCGGCTCGAACTCGGCCCCGGCGAGAGCGCCGACCCGAACGTCGAACGCCTGATCGAAAGCTTCGCGGTGCTAACCGCTCGCCTCCAGCGCACGCTCGACGACGAATACACCACGCTCACGGACGGCCTCCTCGAACAGTTTTATCCCTACGCGTCGCGGCCGGTGCCTTCCATGACGATCGTGCAATTCGAGCCCGATCCCACGCAAGGCAGCATCGCCGCGGGCTATCGCGTGCCGCGCGACACGACCCTCATGCACGTGGACGCGAGCGGCGCGACGATCCACTGGCGCACGTGCAGCGACGTGACGCTCTGGCCGATCACCCTCGCCGCCGCCCAGTTGCTCGACGCCGAGGAAGCCCAGGCGCTCACCGGCAACGCGTCGCTGCAATCGGCACTGCGGCTCACGCTGCGGGGCATCGGGCCGCACAAGCTGGGCACGCTGCCGATCGAGCGCTTGCGCGTGCGCCTCACGGGGTCGCCCGTCACCTCCGCCGCGCTCTACGACCTGCTCGGCGCACACAGCGCCGCCACCTGGCTGCAGACCCCCGAGGGTACGTTGCAGGCGCAACGCGGCCTGCCCTCCCCGGTTGGCTTCGACGAGGAAGACGCGCTGCTGCCGCTCGAAGACGGTGCGCATCCGGCCTGCCGACTGCTCGTCGAGTACTTCGCCTTTCCCGAGAAGTTCGCGTTCTTCGATCTGCCGTTCAAGCCGCCTGCCGATGCACTCGACAGCCTCGATCTCGTGATCGGCTTCACGGCCGCCCCGCGCGGGCGCTTCACGCTGCATACGCAGGATATCCAGCTCGGCTGCGCGAGCGCGCTCAATCTGTTCGCGCGCACCTCCGAACCCTTGCGGCCCGACGGGACGGCGCGTGAAATGCGCGTGAGCCCCGACGCGCACCGCGAATCGAGCACCGAGATCTACGCCGTGCGCAACGTGCGCGCCGTGGCGGGCCGCACGGTCACGGACGTGCCGCCCTGGTACGGCTCGATGCACGGCGCGGATTCGGCGGTGTACTGGTACGCGCGGCGCGTGAGCGGGCTGCATCCGTCACGTCCCGGCAGCGATGTCGTGCTCACATTCGTCGATACGCGCTTCAATCCCGCCGCGCCCGCAGCGCGCACGCTCACTGCGGATCTGCTGTGTACCAATCGTCATCTGGCCCACCGGCTCGCGCCGGGCGCCGCGCTGTCGTTCGAAGTGCCGGGCCCCGTGGCGAGCGTGCGCATTGCGCATCGGCCCACGCCGCAGATCGTGGCCGCGCTCGACGGCACGTCGCGCTGGCGCCTCGTGTCGCAGCTCGTCCTCAATCACACGTCGATCGTGGAAGGCCCGCAGGCGCTGCAGTCGCTGCGCGAAATGCTGATGCTCCACAATCTCGGCGCGCATGCCCCGTCGCAGCGCCAGATCGCGGGGCTCGTGGCCGTGTCGAGCGAACCCATCGTCGCGCATGTCGGTACGGACCGTTGGCGCGGCTGGCGCAACGGACTCGGCGTGCGGATCGAACTCGACGAAGCGAGCTTCGTGGGCGCGAGCACCGTGCTCTTTTCCGGCGTGCTCGCGCAATTTTTTTCGCTCTATGCGAGCGTCAACCGTTTCGTACAGACCTCGCTCGTGCGCGACGGTCGGGAGATCCGCACATGGCGGCCGACGATGGGCAGCCCGCTCGTTCTCTGACGCAGCGGCTGTTCGACGAACCGCACGCGTTCGAATTCACGCAGGCCGTGCGCCTGCTCGAGTTGTTGCAGCCGCACGCGCAGCCGCTCGGGACCGGGCTCGACCCCGGCCAGGAAGCGCTCGTGTTGAGCGGCAATCTGTCTCCCGCGTTTCCGGCGAGCGCGCTCGGGCCATTGCGGCGCGGCTTACCGCGCTCGCTCGCTTTTGCGCCTCAGGCGGGGGAAGAAGCATCCGCGCAATCCGGACATGCGGGACCGCCCCAGCTCCAGGTCAACGCGTTCGCGCTCGGCGGCCCGAACGGCCCCTTACCCGGTGCATGGCAGGAATGGCTGCAGGACCGTCTGCGCCGCAAGGACCGCTCGGCGGCGGCGTTTCTCGACATCTTCCAGCACCGGCTGCTGGCGCTGCTCTATCGTGCACAGCGCAAGTACCGCAGCGCCGAGCCGCTGCCCGCCACGACGCAGCGCTCGGCCGATGTCGTGCTGCGCGCGCTGACGGGCAACGCCTCGCTGAACTCGCGCGCCTCGTACAACCGCGCGGGGCAGGAAGCCGCAATACCGCCCGAGCCGCTCGACCTGCGCGCCGTGCTGGCGCGCGCGGGCCTCTTCGCGAACCGTCGACGCTCGATCGCGGGTTTCGACGTCATGGTGCTGCATCATTTCCGCGTGCACGTGCGCTCGACGCCGTTCGAAGGCGGATGGCGCACGCTGCCTCCGGCGAGCCGCACGGCGATCGGCTCCGGTGGACGCAACCGGCGGCTCGGTCAGGATGCCGTAGCGGGCACGAGGATCTGGGACGAACACCAGGGCATACGCGTGCGGCTGGGTCCGCTCAGGCGTTCGCAGTACGAAGCCTTCCTGCCCGGCGCGCCCGCTCACGAAGCACTGAATTCGCTGGCCTCCGAATGGTTCGGCGCCGAACTCAAGGTGCATCTCGAACTGCAGCTCGCCGCGGGCGAATTGCCGCGCGCGCGCCTCTCGCGGCTCGCGCCGCCGAAGCTCGGCTGGACCGCCTGGGCCGGCGCCGCGGAATCGGCGCCCGCGCGCCTCACGCGCCTCGCGCCCGAAGACGTTCCGGGGCGTACCGGGCCGTGACGCTCGATCTCAAGACGCTCGTTGCGCGCCTCGAGCGCGAGCCGCGCGAAGCCCTCGAACGCGCCGCGCAGCAATGCCTGCGCGAAACACATTTCGTGGTCGAAATCGAACACTGGCTGCTCGCACTCGCCGAACCCGAGGGCGGCGATCTCGCGTGCGTGCTGCCGCACTTCGGCGTGGACCGCGCCGCGCTCGGCGCCGAGATCCGCATGACGATCGCGCGCTTCAAGCGCGGCAACACGGGCATGCCGTCGTTCTCGCCCGACCTGCTCGTGTGGCTCCAGGACGCGCTCGTGCAATCCACCGTCGTGCTCCAGCAACCGCGCGTGCGCGCGGCGACGCTGCTTATCGCCCTGCTCGAAAACGACACGCTGCGCGCCCGCGCCGTGCATGGGGCGCCCACGCTGCTGCGCGTGGCGAGCGCCGCGCTGCGCGCCAATATGAGTGTCTGGCTCGCGCCTATCGAAGCGATGTCGCCGCTTGCCTCGACATTGCCGATCGCACCGCTCGAAGCGGCCATGGACGACAGCGCGAGCCTTCCCGTGCTGACCGGTGCCCTCAAGCCCGAGGCGCCAGCGCCCGCCCTGCTCGACCAATACACGCTCGACCTCACCGCCGAAGCGCGGGCCGGACGCATCGACCCGATCATCGGACGCAATGCGGAGATTCGCCAAACGCTCGACATCCTGTTGCGGCGGCGACAGAACAACCCGTTGCTCGTGGGCGCGCCGGGCGTGGGCAAGACGGCCGTGGTCGAAGGTCTCGCGCTGCGCATCGCGGCGGGCGACGTGCCGCCGCCGCTTGCGGAAGTCTCGCTGCGCATGCTCGACCTCGCGCTGCTGCAGGCGGGTGCGGGCCTGAAAGGCGAGTTCGAGCGGCGTCTGCGCGCCGTGATCGATGAAGCGCGGCACTCGCCACGACCGGTGGTGCTCTTCATCGACGAGGCACATACGATGATCGGCGCAGGCGGCGCGGAAGGCGGCAGCGACGCCGCCAATCTGCTCAAGCCCGCCCTTGCGCGCGGCGAGCTGCGCACGATCGCGGCCACGACGTGGCTCGAATACAAGAAGTACTTCGAGCGCGACCCCGCGCTCGCGCGGCGCTTCCAGCTCGTGCAGATCGAGGCGCCCGACGAGCCGACGGCCATCGCGATGCTGCGTGCGCTCGCGCAAAAGTTCGAAGCGCATCACAACGTGACGATCCTCGACGCCGCCATCGTCGATGCGGTGAAACTCTCGCACCGGTACATCTCCGCGCGCCAGTTGCCCGACAAGGCGATCGCCGTGCTCGATACCGCTTGCGCGCGCGTGGCGCTGGCGCAGCACGACACGCCGCCGCAACTCGAGGCGGCCAGGCACCGGCAGCGCGCGCTCGACGACGAGCTGCTGCGCCTGCGCACGGAAACGGTACTCGGCGCGAATCACACGCAGCGTCTCGCCGCGCTCGAAGCCGAACATGCGCACAACGCCACGCTCGTCGAGACGCTTGAGGGACGCTGGCGTGACGAAGCCGCTACCGTGCGTGAGATTCTCGCGGTACGCGCGAGTCTGGCCGCCCTCGACGCGGCGCCTCGCGATGCTTTCAACGAAGGCACGCACGAACCGCCAGAAAACGCGGACGCGAACGAGAACAACGAGGCCGCGGACCCGCGCGAAGACCTCGCCGCTGAACTGGCGCGCCTCGAAAGCGGCCTCGAAGCGATTCGCGACGACGACCCCATGGTGCCGGTTTGCGTGGACTCGAAAACCATCGCCGCCGTGATCGCAAGCTGGACCGGCATTCCCGTGGGCAAGATGCTCGCTGACGAAGCGCACGCCGTGCGCACGCTCAAGGGCCGTCTCGCGCAGCGTATCGTGGGGCAAGACGGGGCGCTCGACCGCATCGCCATGCGCATCCAGGCCTGGCGCGCGGGGCTCGCCGACCCGTTGCGCCCGGTAGGCGTTTTCCTGCTCGTGGGACCAACGGGGGTCGGCAAGACAGAGACGGCCTACGCCCTTGCGGATGCACTCTATGGCGGCGAGCGCAATCTCATCGTGATCGACCTCGCCGCGTATCAGGAAGCGCATGCCGTCTCGCAGCTGCGCGGCGCGCCGCCGGGCTATGTGGGCTATGCGAGCGGCGGCCAGCTCACCGAGGCGGTGCGCAGGCGCCCTTATAGCGTCGTCCTGCTCGACGAAATCGAAAAAGCGCATGTCGACGTGCTCGAAGCCTTCTACAACGTCTTCGACAAAGGCGTCATGGAAGACGGCACCGGGCTCGTGGTGGATTTTCGCAACACGGTGATCCTCGCCACCAGCAACGTCGGCGCCGAATTGCTGCTCAATACGCCTGCCGCAACGCTTGCCACCGACGCCTTTGCGCGGCGGCTGCACGAAGAACTGCTGCACGCGTTTCGCCCGGCGTTTCTCGCGCGCATGACCGCCGTGCCTTATGCGGCGCTCGACGACACGGTGCTGCGCGCCATCATCGAAAAGAAGCTCGAACAACTGCGCATGCGCTACCGCGATGCGACGGGAAAACAGTTCGCCTTCGACAGCAGGATCATCGACGCCGTGCTCGCGCGCTGCCGCGCCGCGGGTGGTGCGCGCGAGATCGACAACGTGCTGATGAACGAGCTGGTCGGCACGCTCGCGCAGTGGGCGCTCGAATGACGATGCACACCACCGGCCACGAAACACTACCCTCGCGATGAACCGCCCCATCTCCGCCGACACCGATGCGCGCATCAGCCTCACCGGCAGCGCGTTCAGCACCCTCTTTCCCGCCAGCTTCGAAGCGCGCGAGGCACTGGACGCTCCCACCACGCTGACGCTGCACGCTCACGGCGGATTGCCGCCGCCCGCGCCCTCGGGCATGACGGCCAACCATGCAACGCTCTCGCTCGCGTGGGGCGAGTCGCCTCGGCTCATCGACGCCGTTTGCACGCGCGCCGCGCAGCTGCCCTCGACGATAGATGCCAGCCACTTCACCCTGGAACTGCGTTCGTGGTTGTGGCTGCTCACCCTCTCGCGAAACAACCGCATATTTCAGGGCAAAAACGCGCAGGAGATCATCCAGGCCGTATTCGGGGGGCACAGCTTGACGGACTACTCCATCTCCATCACGGGCACGCCGGCTACGCGCGAATGGTGCGTGCAGTACGCGGAATCGGATTTTGCGTTCGTGAGCCGCCTTTGCGAAGAGGAAGGCTGGTTCTATTTCTTCCGCCACGATACGGGCAGCCATACGCTCGTCATTGCCGACAGCAACGACGCCTTCACGCCCTTGCCCGGCGACGCAACACTGCACTACACAGGCGGCACGAGCGGCACACGCGAATCGACGCAGATCGTCCATTGCGAGGTCGTCGAAGAGACGGCCACCGGGCTCTTCTCGCATACCGACTACGCGTGGGAGACGCCGACCGCGCAGCTCTATTCGCAGGCACAGGCGGCGTCGAACGGGCATAGCGTGTACGAGTACCCAGGGCGCTATGCCACCAGTGGCGACGGCTCCACGCTCTCCAGGCACCGCGTGGACGCGCTGCGTGCACCCACACGAATCCTCATTGGCGAAAGCGACTGCCGCGCGCTGGCGCCGGGTTGCCGCTTTACGCTGGCCGATCACGAATCGAGCGACGCCAACATCGAATGGGTCGTGCGCAGCGTGATTCACGAAGCCGACCACAACCGTTATCGCAACCGCTTCGAAGCGTTTCCGTTCGCGACGACATGGCGGCCCGCGCGTATGACGCCGCGCCCCTTCATGCCCACGCAGACCGCGACGGTGGTGGGCAAGAGCGGCGAGGAGTTGTGGACGGATCAGTACGGCCGCGTGAAGGTTCAGTTTCACTGGGACCGCGACGGCCAGAACGACGAACAGAGTTCGTGCTGGATTCGCGTGGCACAGCCATGGGCGAGCAAGCGCTTTGGCATGCAGTTCATGCCGCGCGTGGGCGACGAAGTCGTGGTGACTTTCATCGACGGCGATCCAGACCGGCCGCTCATTACGGGCAGCGTGTATAACGGCGCGAACCTGCCGCCTTATACGCTGCCCGACAACCAGACGCAATCCGGCATCAAGACGAATACCTCGAAAGGCGGCAACGGTTTCAACGAATTGCGTTTCGAAGACAAACAGGACAGCGAGGAAATCTTCCTGCAGGCGCAAAAGGACCTGAACGCCAAGGTGATCAACGACGCGACGTGGACCATAGACCACAACGAAACGAGCACGATCAAGAACGACCGCGCGCATACGATCAAGGAAGGCAACGATACGCTCACGGTCGAACAGGGCAACCGCATCACGACCGTCAAGACGGGCGACGAAACCGTCGACATCAAAGGCGCACGCACCGTGAAAGCCGGCGGCAACGAGACGCGGACCGTGGGCGGCAATCTCGATCAGACAGTGACGGGCAACATGACGCTCACTGTGGACGGCAACCTCACCATCAAGGTGAGCGGCACGCTAACGCTGCAGAGCACGGGCAACCTCACGGCGAAGAGCGACGCGTCGCTGACGAATCAGGCCGCCGTGTCGCTCACGAATCAGGCCGGGACGTCGCTGACCAACAAGTCGGACGGCACGCTTTCGAACGAGGCGCAGAGCGTGACGAACAAGGGCGCCGTACAGCAGACGGTGGACGGCGGCGGCATGCTGGTGGTCAAGGGCGGCATCGTGAAGATCAACTGAGGCGAGCATGGAGACGATTCGACCGGTCACGATAGAACGCGACGACACGCGCATTGAAGGCGCGACGCTGGGCGGCGCGCTGCACGGCCCCGTGCGCATCGAGACGGAAGGACGCCCCGTCGCGATGATGCGTTACGCGAATGGCGTGCTCAGCGGCCCGGCTACCTATTTCTATCCTGAGGGCAATTCCTCAGCGCAAGTGCAGTATGCGAACGGAAAGCTCGACGGCAAGGCGCTTTTCTACCACCCCGATGGAAAGATCCAGCGCGAGGAGCACTACGCGAACGGCGTGCTGCACGGCGTATCGCGCACCTGGCTGGCCGACGGCACGCTGCTCGAAGAAGCGCATTACCGCAACGGCAAGCTGCATGGGGTCTTGCAACGATTCCATCCGAATGGTTGCCTCGCGCTGCGGCAGCCGTTCAATGCCGGAAAACCGCTCGAAGCGGCGAAACGTTATACCGACGACAACCGCCCGCTAGCGGCGGACGGCAAGCCGCTGCCGCGTTGGAAACAATGGTGGCAGTCGCTCGCCAATCCGTCTTCGGCCTGATCCTCGCGCAGGCAACGCACAAGGAGGTACATCATGACCAGTCCGCAAGTCTGCGCCGGTGCCACATTGCAATGCTCGTTCGGCGGCGCGCCGGGCACGCTGAACGTTCTCCCCGTCAATCGCGTGCTAGTGAGCGGCGTGCCCGCCGCGACGATTGCCGACTCGATTCCCATCGCCAATATCACGCCGTTCGCGCTGTGCCAAAGCCCGGCGAATCCCACAGTGATCGCCGCGACCGCCGCGGCGCTGGGTGTGTTTACGCCGATGCCCTGCGTTCCGGCTACACCGTCGCCGTGGATTCCCGGCGGTGCGCCAACCGTGACGCTGGGCGCCATGCCGGCGCTGGATGCTCAAGGTACGCTCGTTTGCACTTGGGGCGGCGTGATCAAAGTGGTGCAGCCGGGGCAGGTAACTACGCTTGTGCCGTAGGGCGCGGTCGGCGACGCAAGGACGCCCGGCGCTACGCCAAAGGGAAAGCGATACGTCCGAAATCGCTCGCTTCGATCTGAATGTCAGCCCGGCGTTGCGTGCGCCGATCCGAGGCCGAGCATATGTAGCGCAAAGGCGCGCATGATATCCTGCACCGCGTTGGTCAGGACGCCTGTAAAACTAGCACTGAAGACTTTCTGAGGCCCCTTTCCGAGGATCTCGACTTTGCTTGTGTGCGAAAACACGACATTCGGCACCGCCCCCCCACTAATAACAAAATCGTAATACGCGCTCGGCTTGTTCTTCACGGTGTATGTCGTCCCGGCTTTCTTCCCTTTTTTGGTATCGAGGTGAATAGGTGCCGGCCGCTCTGCGGTTACGTGGCAGGAATTCGCCACGCCACCATTCGCGAGCGGTACGGTGATGTGATACGCCTCGTTCTGAATCTCGAATGGCAAGTAAATAAGGGTGCCGCCTTCGTCTGTCGCGTCATCGTAGGTAGCTGCCGCGGGGAGGATTCCGCCTAATGCGACCGCATTGTCCCAGTCTGTCTTGATGTTCGAGAAAACGAGAGGCATTGCCAATCTCCTGGTAGTTGAATGTGTGATCCTTCTGAGTAGATAGTAGCCCGTCGGATCGCAATTCGCCTTTTATTTTATGAACAATAGACGTTTTATTACATAGGATCCCAATCATCCGGAAAACACCTGCGCACACTCTTCATCAAGCACTTCACTGGAAAATTGTTCCCACAACCAGTAGCAAATGCCGAATTCGTTTACCTATACTCGTTTCACTCTGCAAGGCAGCCCCATTTTCCGAACACCAGCAAAAACGGAGCGTGAAATGCGAGGAGCGATGCTTAAGACGGGTTGGCTACTGCTGACTTTCCTTTTGTCGAGTGCCAGTGTTGTCGTGCAGGCCGCCTCGACATGCAGCGGCTTGAGTTGTTTTTTCCGCGGCCAGCTAGTCGAGCAGAGAACAAGCTTGCGCCTGAGCGCAAGCGACTTCACGAAACTGCTAAACACGAACGCAACGGGTCAGCAATTGCTGCAAGTCGCCGGCACGCCGCGCTGCGACATCGAAATCAAGTACTTCCGCTACCTCACGATAGGCGGCGCAGGCGAACCCACCATGTCGAGCGCCGCGCTGATGATCCCCGGCGGCGGCGCCTCGTGTACGGGGCCGCGTCCGCTCATGCTGTACGCACACGGCACTACGACCTACCGGAACTACAACATCGCCGACATTACTCAAGCGGACCCGGCCAACGGTGACGGCGCGGGCGAAGGCATTGCGGTGGCGGCGATCTACGCGGCGCAAGGTTATCTCGTCGTGGCTAGCAACTATGCCGGCTACTCGGGCTCCCCCTTGCCGTATCACCCCTATCTGAACGGCGACCAGCAATCCGCCGACATGATCGACTCATTGCGCGCGGCCCGATTCGCCATGGCCCTTCCCGACCCGGCAAACAAGACGCGTGAGAACGGCAAGCTGTTCGTCACTGGATATTCGCAAGGCGGCTACGTGGCGCTCGCGACCCACCGCGCGCTGCAGGCGGCCGGCATCAACGTCACGGCTTCCGCGCCGGGCTCGGGTCCGTATGCGCTGGGCGCCATGGCCGATGCCCTCGTCCAGGGCGAGGTCGACCTCGGCTCGACGATCTTTACGGTGCTGGTGACCACGAGCTACCAGCACGCCTACGGCAATATCTATCGCAAGCCGGGCGACTTTTTCGAGGCGCCCTATGCCCCTGGGATAGAGAACCTGCTGCCGAGCGTCACGTCAATGGACACGCTATTCGCCAAAGGCAAACTGCCCGCAACGCAGCTCTTCAGCAGCACGCCGCCTGCGCCACAGTTCGCTTCGTTGACGCCGCCTCTCGCGCCGCCCCTGGCGCCCGCTGAATTGACGCCGCTCTTCGCGATGGGATTCGGCACCGCGAATCTCGTGCGCAATGCCTATCGCCTGAGCATGCTCGAAGACGCCATCGCCAGTCCCGATGGCGCCTTTCCCACGCCGACCGCCGCGATGGCCCCCGCTGCGAGCCCGGCCCAGCCGCTGCGCCAGGCGTTCAGGCGCAACGATCTGCGCAACTGGGTGCCGCGCTCGCCCGTGCTGCTATGCGGCGGCCACCTCGACCCAATGGTGTTCTTTTTCAATGCGGCGATCGAGCAGGCCTACTGGAAGCACGCCAACGTCGCGCCGGGCCTGACCAGCGTGCTCGACGTCGACTCGGCGCCAGGCGCGAACGATCCGTTTGCCGCGGTCAAAGCTGGCTTCGCTCAGGCCAAGGCGGCAGTCGCCGCGCAGGCGGTTCAGGGTGGTGCAACGGATGGCGGGCTTTCCGCAGTGCTTCAGGTCTACCACGCCGACATCGTCGCGCCGTTCTGCATGGTCGCGGCGCGCGGGTTCTTCGGCAATTTATGATTGGCGGCCGCGATCGAGAACGCGATCAAGGGCAATCCGGCGTTCAAGCCTCACAAGGGGGAGCATAGTCAAAACGCCAAGGTCCATTGCTTTGCGGGTACGAATTGGCATGACTCGAAAAAGCACGAAACCGTTTCAGTCTCCGGCGTTAAATATAGTGGTGCCATTGAGGCCGACGTTCTTGGCGAGACCTATACCAACTTTTAATCGAGAGCCGCTTGACATACAGTTTCATCGCTCCCTCAGAACAGACATGGGGCGCTTGCAGCCAACAAGCCGCCATGCGCCCCTTTCCGTGGGCTAGAAGGCCTTTCACGCCTCGTGCAACACATTGAGCCTGAGCGTTCGACGGCACCAGTGAGCCGAAGCGGCACGAAGGCGCTTGACTCGACTACCGTAGTCACCTTCACGATCGATACCCTGTTCAACGGACAGGGTATCGATCGAAATGGAAACCGCCCGCGATCTCACCGACGACGCCTTCCTCGAAGCCTTTCTAAGCTGCAGGTTGCCACCGGCCGCGTTCAATCATCGCAATCATCTGCGCGTGGCGTGGATACACCTGCAGCGCTTCCCTCTGGACCAGGCGATCGAGCGCACCTGTGCCGGTATCGCGCAATACGCCACGCATCTCGGCGCGCCGGGCCGATATCACCGTACAATTACGGAAGCTTTGGTCCGGCTGATGGCGCATGCGGGCGCATCGGATTCATTGCACACGTTCGATGAGTTTCTCGCACACGCACCAGCCTTTTCCGGCGATTGCCGCGCGCTTGTCGCCGCGTACTATTCGCCCGCCAAGCTGAACCGGCCCGAAGCGCGCTTGTTCTTTCTCTCACCCGATAGACTTCCCTTGCCGTCATGACACGTCTCGCTCGTTTCACTCTCGGACGACTGGCACGCGAGGCGGGACTCTCGCGTTCCTCGCTGCTGCACTATGAAACGCTGGGCTTGCTAGTGCCGGTCGCACGCAGCACCGCGGGCTACCGGCTCTACGATGAGACGCAACGCGAACGTCTACGCGCAATCTGCGCGTACCGGGCCGCCGGATTACCACTAGCCGCAATACGCGACGTCCTCGCGAACGAGGCATACGCAGCCGCCCAGATCCTTGAAACGCATTTGATGGTGCTAACGGAGGAAATCGCGCGTCTCAAACAGCGTCAGAATGCAATTGCGACGTTGCTCGCGCAACCATCGTTTCGTCGGAGAGGAAAGAAGCGTGGCAAAGACGCGTGGGTTGCGATGCTGCGTAGCGCCGGCTTCGACGATGCGGAGATGGACAGGTGGCATGCAGAGTTCGAGGCAGAAAACCCCGACTCGCATGCAGCGTTTCTGGCTTCGCTCGGGCTGACGCCCAAAGAGGTGAATGCCATCCGCCGGCGCGCGAAGCTCACAGGCAACACAGCCATCAGCCACGTAGCCTGATGAAAGTCATTGACAGTCAAACCTGGAAATGTGCGCCACCGCACGTTCTCGCGTGACTCCGACGCACGTCGTCGCGCTTGGCCGTCTACTCTGCAGCAGCCGGCTTTCACTTCCCAATTTCGCCAACCAGGAGACGTTCATTCCATGCATGAAACAAGCGATAGGGTTCGCGCGTTCATCGAGGAAGTCCTGAATCAAGGGCAGATCGACGCCGCAGAGCGGTTTTTCTGGGAGGACATGGTCGAGCAGGTGCCGTTCCCCGGCCAGGGTCCCGGTATCGAGGGCCTCAAGGAGGTCGTTCGAGGGATGCGAGCCGCGTTCCCGGACATGCATTGGCGCGTCGAGGAACAACTCACGGAAGGCGACCGCGTGCTGACCCGCTTCGAGTGGACGGGCACGCACAGGGGAGCGTTCCTCGGCGTGGACGCTACGGGGCGCTCCGTCAAGGTCTGGGGCATGGTCATCGATCGCTTTCAGGACGGCAGGATCAAGGAAACCCGCCTCCTCATGGACACGCTCGGGCTGATGATCCAGCTAGGCGCGGTTCCTCCACCGGGCCAGTGAAACCGCGATAACCTGGTTGGTCCCGCGTCCCGCTGCGGGACCAACCCAGTGCGCCCCTCTTCGCTCGTTACAACGACAGCTTGCACGCCTCATGCAGCGAAGTGAGTCTGCGCACGGGCTCCGCTACATAAGGGTTGCTCTCGTCCCACGCGTAGCCCGCCAGCACCGAGCTAATCATCCGACGGATCAAGGGTGTTTGGCGCGGGTAGTAAATGATGTCCTGCAGCTCGCCCGTGTACCAGCGCTCGACGAAGGCGCGGAACGTGTCGATCCCCTTGCGCAGCGGCACGTCGTATTCGGCCTGCCAGTCCACGGCCGCGCCGCCGAGCGCGCGCTCGAGTACCTTCACGGCCAGGTGCGCCGAACGCAGCGCGATGGTCACGCCCGAAGAAAACACCGGGTCAAGAAACTCGCCCGCGTTGCCGAGCAGCGCGAAGCCCGGGCCATGCAATCGTTCGACGTTGGCCGAATAACCGCCAATCTGGTTCACCGGCATGAGAAACGGCGCGTCGCCGATCAGGCGGTTCAGTGTCGGCTCCTCGCGAATGAGGGCGCGCAGCCGCGCCTCGCGTTCCGCTTGCGGCATGTCGAGGAAAGCGGCATCGGCAACACAGCCCACCGACGAGCGCCCGCCCGCGAGCGGGATCATCCAGAACCAGACGTCGCGGTGCTCGGGGTGTGTCGCGATGCAAATCTTGTTGCGGTCGAAGACGTCAAGCGGCAGCCCGTCGCGCACGTGGCTGAAGATCGCGGCACGCGTCGGCATGCCGGTGGGCGCCTCCAGATCCAGGAGGCGCGGTAGCACGCGGCCAAATCCGCTCGCGTCGAGCACGAAACGCGCGTGCACTTCATAGCGCGCCTGGTTTTCGTCGATCGCCTCCAGCACCGGCGCGTCGCCCGTGCGCATGCCCGTCACCGTGTGGCCGAAGCGCACCTCGGCGCCCTGCTTCGCGGCGCAGCCGATCAACAGATCGTCGAACTTCGCGCGCTCGACCTGGTAGGTCGTGCCCCAGCCCTCTGAGTGTTTGTCGCGGAAGTCGTACGACGATACCTCGTCGCGCCACACGAAATGCGCGCCATTCTTGTACTGAAAGCCGGCTTCCACCACCGCCTGCAGCATGCCGGCCTCTTCCAGGTACGCCATGCTTTGCGGCAAGAGGCTCTCGCCGATCGAAAAGCGCGGGAAATGCTGGCGCTCCAGTACGAGCACCGAGCGTCCGGCCTTGCGCAATAGGGCCGCAGCGACCGCGCCCGAGGGGCCCGCGCCGATGATCGCCACGTCGACGGTTTCGCGTCGCGTGGACGGCGTAACGGCTTCTCCAATGCTCTTTTCCATAGTCCTTTCCCTTCTCTGCGTCCTGACGCGCTCTGTTACGTCCTGTCACGTCCTGTTACGACTGTATGCCCAATGCAAGTGCACTTTCCTGCGCGAAACCGTGATTCTGACACCCCTCGCTGCGCCCTTGCATTTACAATGCCCATTCGCGTCCACGACCGCATTCGCAACGGGTGAAAAAATATGTCGGTTTCCGAATCAAATTACGTGCCGTTCGTCCCGGAAACGGCCTTCGGTATCTGGTTTCTCCGCACCCATACGTGGGAGCACCACGTGCTGCGCGTGGCGATCAACGACCTCAAGCGGCTCGTCGACGTGCCTTTGCCCGACGCGCCCGAAATCGTCGATGTCGGCTGCGGCCAGGGCAAGTCGTTCCGCCTGCTGGCCGAGGCTTTCCGCCCGCGCCGCATCGTCGGGGTCGACTATCACGAGGCGTCGCTCGAACTGGCGGCGCGTGCCGCGCGCACCTGTCAGGACGAATTGCAGACGCAAACCGCGTTCGAACTGCTGCACGGCGATTGCGCGAGCCTGCCGTTACCCACGGCCAGCGCGGACATCGTCTTCTGCCACCAGACTTTCCATCACCTCGTCGAGCAGGAACGCGCGCTCGCGGAATTCCACCGCGTGCTCAAGCCGGGCGGCGTGCTGCTCTTCGCCGAATCCACTGAGGCTTATATCCGCTCGTGGGTCATCCGCCTGCTGTTCCGCCATCCCATGCACGTGCAGAAGAGCGCCAACGGCTACCTCGAAATGATTCGCGCAGCGGGTTTCCGTTTTTCGGAGCGCAATGTTTCGCTGCCCTATCTGTGGTGGAGCCGTGCCGCCGATTTCGGTCTCTTCGAGCGCCTCGGCCTGCATCATCCCAAGCCTGGGAAGCGGCGCGAAACCCTGGTCAACGTCGCCGCCGTGAAGGCGGCATGAAGGCGGCGTGAGCCGGGTCGCCCGCCGCCGCCTGCTGCGGGCTACTTGCCGCCCTTGAGCGTCACCACGTCGCCGACGAGCGCCACGCCGGCGATCATCGCGCCCGCGCCGCAGGTGAACTCCGTGGCACTCTCGCGCAGTTCGTTCTTGTAGTTGCTCTTGATGTTGATGACCGCGTTGCCGCCTTCCTTGCGCGCGCGTTCCTGCAGCTCCTGCACGGCCGAAAGGAACACGTGCTGGCAGGCCGCTTCGTCGCTCTTGCCAAATGCGTTCGTCTTCTTGTTCGTGGAGAACTGGCCCAGCGTCTTCTTCACCGCCGGATGCGGTTGGCCCGCAAAGTACAACGCAATGTCGTCGCTTACCTTGCCGGGCTCGCTCTGCAGCGCCACATCCACCGAATAGGTGTCGACGGTATTGCGTGCGTAGGCGTGCGACGTCGCGAAGGCCGCGCACAGCGCGGCGAACATCCACAATTTCTTCATTGCTTTTCTCCGTTGGTTCAGTTCGCTTGCAGCACCACGAGGTCGCCTGTGACGGCGATGGCCGCTGCACTCTGGCTCACGCCGCAGGTGTATTCGGTGGCCGACCCGGTTTCGCTGCCGTGAAAGCGCGTGGTCACGTTGATGACGGCGTTGGCGCCCTTGTTGTGGGCGTCCGCGCGCAGCTTGTCGAGTGCCATGGCGAGCACCTTGTTGCAGCTGGCCTCGGCGCCGTCGGTCGCGCGGGCGGCACGCAAGGAGTGCGAGGCATCACCGACGTGGCGCACCACTTCCGGATGCGGCTGCGCACCGAAATACACGGCGATTTTCGTGGCGGGGTCCGCGCTGGACGCGGCTTTCGCCGTCGAGAGCGAAGCTGCGGGCTGGATCGGCAGCGTGAGGCGCTGCGATCCGCAAGCGGCCAACGTCAGGCTGACGATCGCGGCCATGCTCAGCGTGAGGTAAGTCTTTTTCATTGGAATCCTCATTATTTTCAGGGTTGCCCGAAACTTCAGACTGCATTCCAGGCGCGAAACACCAGGCTGGCGCAACTGCCGCCGAACCCGAATGAAACCGACATCGCCGTATCGATGCGTGCGTCGCGCGTTTCACGCACGAGCGGCATGCCGGCGGCAGCCGCATCGAGTGCCTCGATGCCCACGGCACCCGCAATCCGGCGATCGCGCATCATCAGCAGCGTGTAAATGGCTTCGTGCGCACCGCACGCGCCGAGCGGATGGCCGCTGAGCGCCTTCGTCGACGAGAACGCAGGCACCTCGCCGCCAAACACGGCGCGCAACGCGAGCAGCTCCTCGACATCGCCAGATGGCGTCGAAGGCGCATGGGTGTTGATGTAGTCCGGGCGGCAGCCGGCCTCGGCGAGCGCCTCGCGCATTGCGCGCGCAATACCGGCCGCCTGCGGCGCGACCATCTGCGCACCGTCGGTGCACTGGCCGTAGCCGGTCAGCTCCGCGTAGATGCGCGCGTTGCGCGCCTGCGCATGCGCGAGCGATTCGAGTACGAGGATGCCAGCGCCCGAGCCGATCACAAAGCCGTCGCGCTGCGCGTCATAGGGCCTCGACGCCCGTTCGGGCGTGTCGTTGAAGCCGCGCGAGAGTGCGCCCATCGCGTCGAACATCAGCGTCATGTTGTCGTGCAGGCCTTCGGCGCCGCCCGCGAGCACGATGTCCTGGCGGCCCGTCTGGATCAGCTGCATGGCCTGGCCGATCGCGAGCGCGGAAGTCGTGCACGCCGACGAAGGCGAATACGTGACGCCTTCCATTCCGAACACGTGCGCAAGATTCGCCGATGTCGTGCTGCTCATCGCCTGCGGCACCGTATAGGGCGGCACGCGGTCGACACCTCGGGTGTTCGCGCTTTCCATGGCCGCGTCGTACGCGGACATCGTTCCGACGCCCGAGCCCACCACCGCGCCGGCCCGAGGGCTGAGCAGCGCGTGTGCGTCGAGAGCGGCATCGGCGATGGCGCTGCGTGCGGCGTGGCAGGCGAAGCGCGCCGTGTCGCCCATGAAGCGTTCGGCCTTGCGCTCGAACGGCGTTTCGCCCGCAACCGAAGCCACGGCCGCCACCTGGCTCGCGAAACCACGGTCGCGCCACGCCTGAACGCGCGTGATGCCGCCGCGTCCGTCGCGCAAGCGCGAGGAAACGCCGTCGAGCGTATTGCCGAGGCACGAGACGATGCCCATGCCCGTCACGACGACGCGCTGCAAGCTGCGCGCTGATAGCGATGTCCGCATGCTCAACGCGCGCGCCGGAAGATCAGCGACGTGTTCACGCCGCCAAACGCGAAGTTGTTGCTCATCACGTATTCGGCGTCTATCGTGCGCGGCTCGCCCCGGATGTAGTCGAGCGGCGCGCAGGCCGGATCGACCTGGGTCAGGTTGAGCGTGGGCGCGTACCAGTTGCGCTTCATCATCTCGATCGTCCACCAGGCCTCGATCGCGCCGCAGGCGCCGAGCGTATGGCCGATATAGCTCTTGAGCGAGCTGATCGGCATGCGCGCGCCGAAGGTCTCCGCCGTGGCCTGGCTTTCGGCCACGTCGCCGCGATCCGTGGAGGTGCCGTGCGCATTCACATACGCGATCGCTTCGGGGGCCAACTGCGCGTCGTCGAGTGCCTGACGCATCGCGACCGCCATCGTCGCCGCCGTGGGCTGCGTGATATGCGCGCCATCCGAATTGCAGCCGAAGCCCATCACTTCCGCATGAATGCGCGCGCCGCGCGCCACGGCATGCTCGTATTCCTCGAGCACGAGCGTCGCCGCGCCCTCGCCCACCACGAGCCCGTCGCGCGCGGCATCGAACGGACGTGGCGTGAGTTGCGGCTCGTCGTTGCGCGTGCTCGTGGCATAGAGCATGTCGAACACCGCCACGCCGGGCCCCGAGAGTTCCTCGGCGCCGCCCGCGAGCATCAGCGTCTGTTTGCCGTTCGCGATCATCTCGTAGGCGTAGCCGATTGCCTGGCTGCCCGAAGCGCACGCGCACGACGTCGGCACGATGCGCCCCTTGAGGTCCCAGAAGAGGCTCACGTTCACGGCCGTGGTGTGCGGCATCATCTGCACGTAGCTGTTCGACGTCACATCGCTCATCGAGCCCGTTTCGAGCATCTTGCCGAACGCGCGCACCGGCTCGACCGAACCCGCCGAGGACCCGTACGCCACCCCCATGCGGCCGTCCTTGATCGACGCATCGTCGAGCAGGCCCGCGTCGGCCAGCGCGTGCTCGCTCGCACGCACGGCGTAGAGCGAGACCGGGCCCATCGAACGCGTTTTCTTGCGCGGGTAATAGTCAGGCGCAGTGAACGCCGGCAGCGGGCACGCAAGGCGCGTATGCAGCGCCTCGATATAGTCCCAGTCGTGCACGCGCTTGACGGCGTTGACGCCGCCCTTGAGCGCGGCTTCGACCTGCGCCCACTGATCGCCGAGCGCGGTCACGCCGCCCATGCCGGTAATGACGACGCGCTTCATCAGACCATCCCGCCGTTGACGCCGATGACCTGGCGCGTGACATAAGACGCCGCGTCGGACATCAGGAAGCCGACCACGGCCGCGACTTCGGCGGGCTGCCCCACGCGATTCATCGGCACGGCCTTGAGCGCGTGTTCGAGCGGCACGTCGTCGAGCATGCCCGTATCGACGAGCCCGGGCGCGACGCTGTTGACTGTGATGTTGCGGGTGGCCAGTTCCACCGCGAGCGCCTTCGTCGCGCCGATCAGCCCCGCCTTGGCGGCACTGTAGTTGACCTGCCCGCGATTGCCCGTCACGCCCGACACGGACGCCACCGTCACGATCCGGCCGCCCTTGCGCGCACGCACCATCGGCATGACGAGCGGATGGACGACGTTGTAGAACGCGTCGAGGCCCGTTTCGAGCACGATGTCCCAGTCTTCGTCGGTCAGTGCGGGGAACGCGGCGTCGCGCGTCACGCCCGCGCAGCAGACGATGCCGTAGTAGGCGCCGTGCGCCGCCACGTCGTTTTCGAGCGCGGCGCGGCATGCGGCGCGCTCGCGCACGTCGAACTGCAGCACGCTGGCTGTGCCGCCCTGTGCGACGATGCCTGCGGTGACGGCATCCGCTTCGTTGCGGCCCGTGCGGCAATGCACGGTGACGGCAAAGCCGTCCGCGGCAAGATGGTAGGCGATCGCGCGACCAATGCCGCGGCTCGCGCCGGTAACGAGAACACGCCGGCTCATGATCTGGAATTCTCCTCGATGAAAGTCTGGAAATCGCGCGGCTGATACACCTTCACGGTGGCCTCGGCCAATAGCTTGTCTTCCTGATTGATGGTGCAGCCGTATGCGCCGTGGCCTTCTTCGCTGCGCAGCAGTTCGCTAACCGTCACGCTGAGTGGCGCGCCGCCTGCGAACGCAGCTTGAGCCGCCTCATAGCGGCGCGTGCCGAGCAGCACGCCTGGGCGCGCGGGCTTGCCTTCGCGCATCGACAGCAGGCCGACGTGGGCGGCGATCGCCTGCGCCATCAGTTCGATGCCGATCCATGCGGGCATCGCGCCCTGCTCGTCGGCGTACCACGCATCGGCGCGCACGCCGGCAAGCGCCGTGAGCGATTCGTCGCTGCATGCGGCGACCGAGTCGAGCAGCAGCATCGTGCCGCGGTGCGGGATGATCGTCTCGATCGGCGGGAACGCATCCGTCGGGGAGGAAAAAGCGGAATTCATGGCCTCGATCACCGTCCGAGTATGAGTGAAACGTTGCTGCCGCCAAACGCGAAAGAGTTGCTCATCACGTATTGGCGCACGCCGTTGCGCGGCAAATGCCGCACGCCTTCGATCAGGTCGAGCGCGGGCAGCGCCGGGTCGGCTTGTCCATCCCACAGATGGCGCGGCAGCGCGACGTCGTCGCGAGCGAGCGCGAGCCATGCCAGGCCCAGTTCGCTCGCGCCCGCCGCGCCGAGCGTATGGCCCGTGAGCGGCTTCGTGCCGCTCGCGGCCACGCCGTCGGGGAACACGCGCGCCATCAGATGCGCTTCCATCTGGTCGTTCTTGATCGTGGCCGTTGCGTGCAGGTTGACGTAGCCGATCGCGGCCGCGCCGATGCCCGCGTCGGCGAGGGCCGCGCGCAAGGCGAGTTCGCCGCCCGTGCCCTGCGGGTCGGGCGCGGAAATATGGTGGGCGTCGCTCGACTCGCCCGCGCCCGCGAGCATCACCGGCCCTTCCTCGCGGGTCATCAGGAACACCGCCGCGCCTTCGCCGATGTTGATGCCGCGACGCTGCGCGCTCATCGGATTGGTTCGCACGGGGCTGGTCGATTCGAGCGAGGCGAAGCCTTGCAGCGTGAGTTCGCAAAGCGAATCGACGCCGCCCACGACGACGGCATCGCAAAGGTTCGCCCGCAGCAGACGGCGTGCGGCAGCGAACGCCTTCGCGCTCGACGTGCACGCCGTGGAGATCGTGTACGCCGGGCCGCGCAGATCGAGCGCCGCGGCGGCGAACGGCGCGGCCGTGCCGATCTCCATCTGGCGGTAGTCGAACGCCGAAGCGGCTTCTTGCTGCACAGGCTGCGTGAACATCGTTTCCGCGGCGCTGATGCCCGACGTGCTCGTACCCAGCACGACGCCGATACGGCCCGCGCCAAAACGTTCGCGCGCGGCTTCGATGGCGCTGCGGACCTGTGCCAGTGCGGCGAGCAGAAGCCGGTTATTGCGGCAGTCGTAGCAGGCGAGCGATGCGGGCGGCGCGATGCCGAGCGGCGCCTTCACGCTGCCCGCGAACGCCGTACCGGTGCGTGTCGCGATCGGCCCCATGCCGGGCGCCTCGCCGCGCGCGAGCGCTGCGACGATCGCAGGTACATCGTCGCCTAGCGCGTTGACCATGCCGAGCGCATGCAAATAGACAGGGAGCGCCATCAGGCCTTTCTCCGTTGATTCGTGGGCATGCCGCTTGTTCCGCTTATGCCGATAGGCGCGAGCATGACGGACACCATGATGCCGAGCGACAGGGTGGCGCCGAAGCTCTTGAGCGCGGGCATGGAACTCATGCCGAGCATGCCGAACGAGAGCAGCGTGGTCGCGGCGGACAGCAGCACGCCCGTCCATACGGCGCCGCGATCGGTGGCAGCGCGCATCGCGCCTTCGCGCAGAAAGACGGCATAGTTCGCACCCACGCCGAGCACGAGCATCAGCGCCAGCATGTTGAAGAGATTGATGCGCACGTGCGCATAGCCGAACGCTGCGAGCGTGACGCCGATGGCGAGCCATACCGGAAGCGCGACCGCGATCGCCCCGCGCCAGCCATAGCGGAACATCAGCAGCGCGAGCACGAGCGTGAGCGCGCCCGCGAGCCAGATCGCGCCGTCCTGTCGATACACGCCGAAGAGCCGCGACACGCTCGCCGCCTTGTCGACGAAGCTCACGCCGGGCAACGCGTGCGCGACGTCGAGCAGCGCAGGTGCGTTCGCAGCGGACACACCCTGCGGAATCACGATCGCCGCGAATGCACCGGGCGTGCTCGCGGAACGGCCGAGCCACAAGTGGCGGAACGGCTGCGACCAGGGTTCGGCAAGCCAGTCGTCCACGTGCAGCATGGAAGCGCGCGAGTGCGCCCAGGCATCGAGCCACGTTTGCGCCACCTCGTCACGAAAGCCCGCTGCGCCCAGCAGCGAGCGCAAGGCGGCGGGATCGGCGAACACATGCACGCCGAGCAGCGCGCGATCGGCCCGCTGCTGCGCTTCGGATGGCACGAACGACGTCACCGATTGCCAGCCGCTCAGCGCGGACGCGCCCGTGAGCGTGCCGAGCCGCGCGCACAACGCGTCGGTGCGCTCGAGCACGGCCTCGGGCGACGCGCCGCGCACGACGAAGAACTGCGCGCTGTTGTCGGCCCCCACTGCGCTCGACACCACGCGCTCCTGCGCAACGAGCGCCGGGTCCCGTTGGATCAGTAGATGAATGTCGTCGTCGCTGCGCAGTTGCAGCCAGCCCGGCACGGCGATGACAACGAGCGCCAGCGCGACGCCCCACGCGCGACGGCCGCCGATCAGCGCCTGCCATTTCGCGAGCGAGGCCGCGGCCACCGCGAAGAGCGTATGCGGACTGCGGCGCGCGGGCTGCGTCATGAGGCTCGGCAGCAGCCAGACAACAGAAGCGAAAGCCGTGAAGATGCCGACGATGGCGAAGCACGCGATCTGCCTGAGCGCCGGAAACGGCGCGAACGTCAGAATGGCGTAGCCAAGCAGGCTCGTGCTGAGCGCCACCGTGAGCGCGGGCAGCACCTCCCGCGCGCCGCGCCGCGAATCCCAGCCGTGCCGCGTGCCGAGGTAGACGACGAAGTACTGAATGGAGTAATCGACCGCCTCGCCGATCAGGCTCGCGCCGAACACCAGCGTCAGCAGATGCAGCTTGCCGAAGACGAGCATCGTGGCCGCGAGCGCGCACACGATGCCGAGCGCGGTGGAAACGAAACCGAGCAGGATCAGCCGAGGCGAGCGGAAGATCCAGAGCATGAGCAGCGCGATGCCCACGGCCGAAACGATGCCGATCACATGGACGTCGCGCTCCGAGGCGCGCCGCGCAGACTCGGCATAGAACACGGCGCCCGTGCGCGCGACCGTGACGTCGGGCCACGACGTCTTGAGCGCCGCTTCGCCGTTTGCGACGGCAAGCAGCACGCCCCGTTGAACGTCGGATTCGTAGGCAGACCCAGGCAGCGTGCCGATCACGAGCACGCTCGTGGTGTTGCCGCGATGCGCAACGAGGAAACCGTCCTCGATGGTGAGATTCGATGCCGCGAGCGGCAGCCCTGCGAGCCAGTGCTGAAGCCAGCCGAACGGATCGTCGGCGAGCGACGTTGCGAGACCCGCGTTCGGCAGGCCATAGAGGCGCTCGGCGAGCGCGCCGCGCAGCGTTTCTGTGCTCCCCGAGGCAGTCGCGCGGTCTTGCGCGGTCAGCAGGCCAAAGCGGTATGGCAGGTAGAAACGCGCAATGCGGCCGAAGTCGAATGGCGGAACTTGTGCCGTCACCGAAGCGAACGCGTGACTCGCGCTCAGCACCGCGCCCAGTTGGCCCGCTGCCGCTTTCGCGTGCGCCGCGTCGCTGCTCGACACGAGCAGCACGGCGCGGTTGCCGAGCGCGCTCGCGAGCTGGTCAACGGCCTCTTCGGCCACGGGGTCGGCCTCGGTTGCCGGCAGCAGTGCGAGCAGGTTCGTCTGCAGGGGCGTCGGCCCCGCAAAGCGCCAGGCGCAATACAGCGCCGCCGCGAGCGCGAGCAGCAGCCACATGGCGCGCAGCGTCCACTGCCGCCACGGCTGGGTTGCGGTGCGAAGCTCCGAGGAACTCACTATGGCGTTCCGAAAAGTTTCTGGTCGGCGGGCAAGAGTTCGGACACCTGCGCGCTGCCGCTAAAGTCATACTGCGTGACGTCGCCGTTGGCGAACGTGATGCGCAAGCTGCGCAGGAAGTCGCCGCCTTCCATCTCGATGCCGCGCAGCGCCTGCGCGATCTGCGGCTGGCGCGGCACGAGGCGCATCTGCCATTGCGAAGGCGTGCCGCGCGCCGCTACGTCGAATTGCGAGTACAGCCCGCTCAGGTCGCCGCCGAGCATCGCCCGCATCATCTTCGCAATCTCTGCCGCACCGCGCGCGCCCTGCGCGCCGCCGTTCCGGGTGCGCTGATCGGGTTGACCGTTGGCATCGATCACGGTGACGCCGCTGTCGCGCATGATCCACGTTTTCCTGTACGGCGTTTCGACCTGCCAGATCACGCCGCGCTCGCGAAAGAACAGCAGCGAGCCCGTGCTGACGAGCGGGGCTTTCATCGCGGCAAGCGTCTGCGTTTGCGTGAAATGCGCACGCACGCCGTTCGCGCGCGCAAGACGCGACGCGATCTGCGAGACGAGTGCCGCGTCGCCGGCGTCCGTGCTCAGGTTCACGGGCGCCGTCGCGGCCTGCGCCGGCATCCACATCGACTGAAGCGCAAGCAGTGCGGCCACCGCCGCGCATCGTTTCAACGCGCCCATGCACGCTCCAGCTTTTCGAACACGACAGGCGGCGAGACGAACTGCAGCTCCTGCGTGGCGGCGCTCACGGCGACCTGGATCGTGTAGCCCTTCGTGAGCCGCGTGCGCGAATCGCGATCGTAGACTTCGTAGCCGATTTTCAGGCGATTTTCGTACTCGAGCAGATGTGCGCAGACTTCGAGCTGCTGCCCATAAACGGCGGGCCGAACATACTTCAGATGCGCTTCGACCACGGGCCACACGTAGCCGGACGCCTGCATCTCGCGATAGTCGTAGTCGAACTTGCGCAGCAGCGCCGCGCGGCCGAACTCGAAATACTTCAGATAGTGGCCGTGCCAGCAGACATTCATCGCGTCCACGTCATGGAACGGAACTTCCACATTCGCGCTCGCGCTCAACATCGGCGCAACCTTGCGTGATTCGCTCATGGCCTGCCCTCCGCGTTCGGCCCGAGGAATTCGCCGGTTGCGATTCGCTCCGTTATGGCGCGCAGTTCGTGTTCGAGCGCGCGGTCCTCGTCGACGAATGGCGACGTCGCGGCCACGTCTTCCATGAATGCGGAAAGCGGCTCGGGAATGACGGTCTCGGCATTGCCGCGCAGTCGCAGTCGCGCGGCCTGCACGGTGGCGAGCGCGTGGGCGGCCGCGACCTGCTCCGTGAGTTGCAGCACGCGCAAGCAGTCGCGCGCCGCGATCGTCCCCATGCTCACCTTGTCCTGATTGTGTGCTTCCGTCGAGCGGGAAAACACGCTCGCGGGCATCGTGTGCTTGAGCGCCTCCGCCGTCCACGCCGACGACGAAATCTGCACAGCCTTGAAGCCGTGATTGATCGGCACGCGCGCCCTCGTCGCGCCCGTGAGGTTGCGCGGCAGGCCGTTGTTGAACTTGTCGTCGACGAGCAAGGCGAGCTGCCGGTCCATCAGGTCGGCAAGATTCGCCACGGCCGTCTTGAGGCCGTCCATGGCGAACGCAATATGGCCGCCGTAGAAGTTGCCGCCGTGCAGCACGCGCTCGCCGTCGGGATCGATCAGCGGATTGTCGTTGGCGCTGTTCAGTTCGTTCTCGATGTCGCGGCGCATCCACGTGCGCGCGTCGTTCGCGACGCCGATTACATGCGGCGCGCAACGGATCGAATAGCGGTCCTGCAATCGGTGGCCCGGCGTGTCCGGTCGGCCGGCCAGGTCAGCGCGGATCCAGGCCGCCGCTTCGCCCTGCCCGGCGTGCGGCTTGGCTTCGAAGATGAACGCGTCGAAATGCGCGGCTCGCCCGTCGAGCGCTACAGTTGCGAGCGCGGTGAGGCGCGCGGCGAGGCGCGAGAGCTGCGCCGCGCGCGTGAACGCGAGACAGGCGAGGCCCGTCATGACCGCCGTGCCGTTCATCAGCGCGAGGCCTTCCTTGGGCGCGAGCGTGAGCGGTTCGCGGCCAAGCGCGAACCACGCGTCGCGTGCCTCGCAGGGCGCGCCGCGAAACTGCACGCCGCGCTCGCCAACCAGCGCCGCTGCGACATACGAAAGCGGCGTGAGGTCGCCGCTTGCGCCCACCGAGCCTTCGGCGGGAATCCGCGGCAACACGCGATGATTGATGAGATCGGCGAGACGTTCGAGCAGCACCGGTCGCACGCCCGAAAGCCCGAACGCCAGCGAATTCAGACGCGCGGCGATCACGGCGAGCGCCGAGGCGTCGTCGAGATACTCGCCCATGCCGCAGCCGTGATAGCGCGTGAGCTGCAGCGGCAGGGCCTCGACGAGCGCCATCGGCACGTCGACGACGCAGGCGTCGCCGTAGCCCGTATTGACACCGTACACGGTCGCACCGGCTTCGAGATGGCGGCGCAAAAACTCCGCGCCGCGCGCGATGCGCTCGCGCCAGGCCGGGTCATCGTTGAGCCGCACGGCGGCGCCGCCACGCGCCACCGCCACGACGTCCTCGATCGTCAAATGGCGGCCGCCGAATATCACGGCATCCGCCTTGACTCCGGCATCCTTCAGGTCAGTCTCTGCCATTCGCTCCCCCACTGGGGCGCGCCCAGAAATCGTAGAAATTGAACCATTGGTAAGGCGCCTTGCGGCAATAGTGTTCGAGGCGCGACGCGAAGCGCTGCGCCCATGCCGCAATATGCTCGGCGCGGCCACGCCGCGGCAGCTCGATACGCTCGGCAAACGGCTCGAAGTAAAGCCGGTAGCCCGTGCGCTCTTTCAGGCAGAACAACAGATAAACGGGGCACGCGAGCGCATGCGCCAATACATAGGGTCCCTGAGCAAACGCGGCGGTCTCGCCGAGGAATTGCGCCTCGGTGGTACGGCCCGTTTCGCGCGCGGGCGTGCGGTCGCCGACGATGACGAGCAGCTCGCCGCGGTCGATGCGCTCCTGCATCATCAGCGCCGTTTGGGGGCCGAAGTCGCTCACCGGCACGAGATGCTGCGCGAAATCGTGATGGGCGGTAGCCAGCACGCTGTTGAAGCGTTTCGCGTGCTCCGTGTAGACGATGGCCGTCACCTTCGTCTGCGCGCCGCGCACGGCCAGCGCCCGCGCCATCTCGAGGTTGCCGTGGTGCGAGCCGATCACGAGCGCGCCGCGGCCGCTCGCGATCAACGCGTCGAACGCGCGTGGGTCATCGATCTCCACGTCGGCCGGACCGACGCGGCCCGTCCAGGCGGCCAGCTTGTCGAAGCCCGATTGCGCGAACGAGAGCATATGGCGGTAGGCCGTGAACCAGCCGGGGCGCGGCGTCTCGCGCTCCGGCGAACACTGCTGCAGCCGGTTGAAATAGCGCCGCGAGGCGTCCCGCGCGGGGCGGCCCGTCACGAGGAAGTACGCGACGATCGGATGCAGCCAAAGCGCGGTGAAGCGCCGCCCGAACAGGCCGCAACTCCAGGCCAGCAGCGCCATGCCGAGCCGGCTGCCGCGTTCGGCAGTGCGCCACCACGGGTCGTTGCCGTCGCCCGCAGCCGCCGTCCGTGCCAGAACCTGCGGCAGGACCTTATGCACGAGGAGCAGCGGCAGACGCGCGAGCATGCCCGCGACGAGCCGCGTATGGCTGCGGCTGATACGCACGTTGTCCCACAGCACGTCGAAATGCGAGACGCCCTCGGCCGCGTAGGTGACGGCGGTCGGAATCGAGACGAACGCCACGCGCCGCCAGTGCAGGCGCACGAGAATCTCGATGTCGAAGTCCATGCGCTCGGGCAGCTTCACGCTGTCGATCAGCGCGCACGCGAGGTCGAGCGGATAGAGGCGAAAGCCGCACATCGAATCGCGAATCGTGAACGAGAGCGTCTCGATCCACACCCACACGTGGGTCAGATAGCGCCCATAGAGGCGCGCTTTCGGCACACTCTCGTCGTACACGGGCTGGCCGATCACGACCGCGCGCGGATTGGCCTGCGCGGCGGCGAGAAAGCGCGGGACGTCCGCGGCGTCGTGCTGGCCGTCGGCGTCGATCTGCAGCGCGTGCGTATAGCCGGCGTCGCGCGCGGCGCGCAGCCCCGCCATCACCGCCGCGCCCTTGCCGCCGTTCACGGCCAGGCGCTGCAGCGTGAGCTTGCCGGCGTAGCGGCGCGCGAGGTCCGCCAGCACCTGCTGGGTGGCTTCGTCGCTGCCGTCGTCCACGACGATGAGCGGCAGGCCGTGGACGATCAGGTTCGCCACGGTGCCGCCGATCGCGTCCTTGTGGTTGTAGATCGGAATGACGATACAGGCCGCGAGGCTCATGCGGGCTCCCTGTATACGAAAGCGCCGGACGCGCAGTCACGCTCGCCGACGCGCCACGCGAACGCTACGCGGCGGCGCACGGCGTCGTGCTTGAGCACGAGCTTGAGCAGCACGCCCGGCGGTACCGGCATGGTGAATTTCAGTTGATCGATCGAGGCGAGCGCGCGCACGCCGGGCACCCAGTCGCGTGCGAAACGCATCGCCCAGTCCACCTGCACGACACCCGGCAGAATCGGCAGGCCCGGAAAGTGGCCCGCGAAATGAACGAGCGTGTGCGGCACGCGTAATTCGAATGCCCGCCCTTCTGCGTCGTCCCATTGAGCGAGCAGCTCGAACCCTTCTTCGCTGGCCGCGAACGCGCGGGCAACCGCTTGTGCCTGAACCTTGCCGCGCGAGTCGGCTGGCAGCGCGCGATGAATGCGCCAGTGGCGCGGCAGAACGACAGTGTCGAACCAGGCGGCGAGATGGCGGCGCAATGCTTTCAGGAGCAGAACGCGGCCGTCGCGGCGCAGCGTTTCGCGGCCCTCTGCGGTGAGCACCACGAGCGCGCCGATGCGCTCGCGCGAGCCGCCTTCGAGCAGTACCGCCCTCACTTCGGCAACGCCGGGATGCAGTAGCAGTTTGCTCTCCATCTCGCTGAGCGACACACGCTTGCCGTCGAGCTTGACCACGCGGTCGAGCCGCCCTTGCAGCACGAAGCGGCCGTATTCATCGAACGCGGCCTTGTCGTCGGTGCGATGCCAGCCGTCGTGGCCGAGGTGCGGCGAGCGCACTTCGAGCGCGCCGCCCTCTTCCGCTGCGGCCGCGCGCACGGCGATGCCCGGCATGGGCGTCCACGCTTGCGCTTCGGTTTGTCTGCGCCAGGCGATGCCGCCCGTTTCCGTACTGCCGTAGATCTCCAGCGGCGCGGCGCCGAACGTGGCGGCGTATTGCTTCGCCGTGTCGAGCGCCAGCGGGCCGCCCGACGAGAAAAACGCGCGCGGCTGCGCAGCGAGCGTCGCGAACCCCGGCAGATCGGGCCAGCGCGAGAGCTGTGCAGGCGTCGAGACGACGACAGTCGCGGCACAGTGCGCCGAACATTCGGCGATACGCGCCTGCAATTGAGCCGGGTCGGCACAGGTCGCGCGGGCGAACGGCCTGCCCGCGGCCAGCGGCCAGAAGACGCGGAACAGTAACCCGTAAATGTGGTGATGCGGCACGCTCGCGAGCACGGCCGCGTCGCCCAGCAGCGTGCCCCACGCGGCTTCGAGCGTATGCACTTCCGCGTCGAACTGCGCGAGCGTCTTGTGTACGGGCTTCGGCGTGCCGCTGCTGCCCGACGTGAAGAGCGTGAGCAATGCGTTCGCGTCGAACGCCATGCCGGGCTCGACGGGTTGATCCGCAGGGGTATCGGCACACCAGGCGGCAAGCTCGTTTTCGTCGAGCACCGCGTCGTACGCGTCGCTCAGTTCGGCGAGATAGCCCGGCGTCGCGTTCGCCGGAATCACGGGCACCTTGCCGGCCGCAAGCAGTCCGAACAAAGCGCAGGCGAACGGATACGGGTCGTCGCTCCAGAGCGCGAAGCGCAGGCCCGGCCGCGTGCGCATGCGCTCAGCGATGCCAAGCGCATGCGCACGGAACGTATCGAAGTCCGTTACGTTCGCGCCATCGACGCAAACGGCGCTGCGCGGCTCGCGGCAACGCGCCACGAGGAGCTCGTGCAATGCGATCACACCGCCTCCCGTCGCGCAGCACGCGGCAGCATGATCCATTTGCGCCAGACGAACTCGCCGGCGAGCAGCGCACCGATGATCAGATAGGAGAGCATGCCGTTGTAGAGCGACCAGGCGCGCGTGGGCCAGGCAAGCGCCGTCCAGGCAGAAAACGCACTGTTCAAAGCGAAGAAAATACACCAGAGCTGCGTGACGCGGCGCGTATAGCACACGATGTGCGCGGGCGGATCGGGATAGGTCAGGCGTGCGAATTTTTCGACCATCGACGGGCCCTTCACGAGGGTCGCGCCGAAGGCGACGAGCAGCCCGATATTCACGAGCGAAGGATACAGGCGCATGAGCCGTTCGCTATTGGTGATGACGATCGCCACCGAGGCGACATTGAGCATGACGGCAACGGCCCAGTCCACCGGCGTGAGCTTGCGCAGCGTTGCCGCGAGCGCGCCCGTGCCGGCCACGCGCTGCATCCAGAGCAGCACGAGCAGCAGCAAGCCCACGAAGCGCGGCGAATCCCAGCGCCACGCGCAGAGGATCACGACCGGGTAGGCGAGACTGGCCAGCAACCGCCACTTGCTGCGTGCCCGGCCAGCTGCTGCGTCGCTTTCACCTGCACCGGCAGGCTCAGCCGCGCCGTGCCCGCGAAGAACCGTCACGAATCGCCTCAGGCCTGGGTCACGAGCAGCGTCTCGACCGCGACGATCACGTCGCCCACGGTGCGCACCTGCTTGAACTCTTCCGGCTTGATGCGGCGGCCCGTCATTTCCTGGAGCTTGATGGCCAGATCGACGGCATCGATGCTGTCCAGATCCAGTTCCTCGAACAGGTGCGCCTCCGGCGTGACGCGCGCCGGATCGATATCGAAGTTCTCGTGAAAGATCTCGCGGATACGGTCGAGAATTTCAGCTTCGTTCATGATTCAATCCCCTTTCCCTGCAGTGGCTTCCAGCGCCTCGTTTTCGTTTGTGTGCCCCGCGACGAGCGCCGCGAGCGTGTTGATCGACCGGAAGTAGCCGCGCACGTTTTCGTCGTCGGCGTTGATGGTCAGTTGATAGCGCTGGCGCAGCACGATGCCGATCTCCAGTGCGTCGATCGAGTCGAGCCCCACGCCGTCGGTGTCGAACAGCGGCGCGTCGTCGTCGATATCGGCGGGCGTGAGATGCTCGAGATCGAGCGCCTCGATCAGGAGCCGCTTAATTTCCAGTTTTAAAGTATCCATAGTCAAACAGGTGCTGTGTGATTTGCGCCTCGATGGTGCGCGTAACGTTGCGCGCGGCGAGTGCGGAAGGCATGTCGCGCGGCGCGAGCGGCTGGACGCCGATGGGCGCCAGCACGTTCACGCTCATGCGGAAGGGCCGCTGCGGAACGTGATACCAGCGCATCTGCTTGGTGAAGGCGGGCGGATCGCAGTGCATGAGCACGGGCAGAACCGGCGCGCCGGCCTCGAGTGCCGTATGCGCGAAGCCGCGCGAGAACGCATGCAGGCGATTCGGCGCGGGGCTGCGTGAGCCTTCGGGAAAAATGATCATGCTGTAGCCGTTCGCGAGCTGGCGCGCGCAGTCCTGCACGAAGCCTGTGGGATCGGCGTTGCTCACGTACTCGGCCGCGCGCACGATGCCCCAGAAGCACGGGTTGCGCCAGTGCGCGTTCTTCACGACGCAACAGGCCGAAGGCGTGAGCGCGAGCAGCACCACCACGTCGAGATAGGTGGGATGGTTCGCGACAACGATGGCGGGTGCGCCCGAGCGCAGCGCGTTCGCGCCGGCCACGTCGAGCTTCATGACGCCCGCGCGCTGCAAGGCGGCCACGAGCGAGCGGAAAAACCAGTGAATGACGGTGGTAACCGCGCGCTGCCGCGAAGCGCGATGCGGCCAGACCGCTGCGAGCGGAAAGACGATCACCGAGAAGAGCAGCCCGCACGCGCCGAAAAACGCGAGACTGAAGCCGGTGGCGAAGAGCCGCCAGCCATAATCAAGCCGAGCCGACATGCCAGCTCCATTGCCATGTGCCGCCGCTGCCCTGCCACGCGGCGCTTTCGCCGCCGCTCAGGCAGTGATGCAGCGCTTCACTTTGCGTAGCGAATTGGCGTGCCTGTGCTGCCGAGCCCGGCTTGTTTTCCGCGATGGAGCACGCGAGCCGGCCTTGCGGCGCCTCGCTCGCATCGAGCAGCAACGCGAACGCGCCGCGCTGCACTTCCTGCTCGACCGTGCCGTAGCGCGCGTCGGCGGGTTCGTCGGCGTAGACGACCAGGACCGGGCTTTCGGGGTCTTCCGTATGCAGCGCATGGCCTTCGAGCAGCGCGTAGCCCAGCGTCTGTGCCCCTGCCGAGAGGGCCGTAGCCGGCGAACGGTCGCCGCGCACGATGCCGAACAGCCCCGTCATCGCATTGAGCACGGAAAGGCTGAAGGCGTTCGGTGAAACGGGCTTGTGTGCTTCGATGTCGCGCAGAATGTCCGTCGTGCGGCGCAACTCGCCGTGCCGCGATGCGAAAACCACGCGCGGCCTGGTTTGCGCATCGACGCAGTCGCCCGCCACCTTCAGCGCCATCCGCGAAAGCGCGCTCAGGCGGCGGCGCATCATCGGATCGACGAACGCAACCTCAGGCACACTTTCCGATGCGGAAGACCAGAAGGACCAGCGCGCCACGGGCATGGTCCACGACAAATCAGGCATAGGGGTTGACGATAGCGGCCGCAGCGTGCGGGCTCTCGACCCCGAACGGCGTATGTTTATTTTTCCTCGACCCGCAAAATTTTCTGGGCAAAGTTCTCGTGCGTGCTTTAACGGCGGGCGTCGCGAATTATTTAGGGTGAAACAAGAAATATTTTGAAATGATTTGTTACGCATCAAGAGATGCATTGAAATCAATAATTTAGGCGCGTGGCATAAGCACGCATTTGGACAAAGCAGATGCCGCTCTCAACATCACGAATATCGGCCGATGGTTTAGCGCATCGAACCCGGCTGAAATAGGCATATATCGGCGCTAGTCGTAGAATGCGGGCGCCGCGGGACAGTTTTCGTCACTGGCTGCCATAACGCCCTACAGTCGGCTTTCAATCATCCAAACACCCTGTTCCCTAGTCGCTCCCATGCTTTCCATTTCCACCATCGGGCTGATGGTCTCGGGCTCTGCGATCGTGCTGCTCATGCCGGGGCCGACCAACACGCTGCTCGCCGCCGCCGGGTTGCGGCAGGGCCTGCGCCGCTCCGCGCATCTGACTGCAGCCGAACTGGCCGGCTACCTGGTGTCGATTACCGTCTGGGGGCTTTGCTTCACCCACGCATCGCATTCGCTGGGCTGGCTGCCGAAGGTGCTGCGTGTGGCCAGCAGCCTCTATCTGGCGTGGCTCGCCTTGCGCCTCTGGTTCACCGCCAACTCGATCGAAACCTCGGCCAGGGGCGTAGTGAGCACGCGCACGCTGTTCAGCGCCACGGTGCTCAATCCCAAGGCCATTTTGTTCGCGGGCTCGATTTTCCCGCCCGCGGCGTTCGCGAGCGTCATGACGTGGTTCCAGGCCATGGCGATCTTCGCGGTCTTGCTGATTCCCATCGGCCTGACGTGGATCGCCATTGGCGCCGCGCCGCGCAACGGTCGTGCACCGTTCATTCGTCCCGCGTTCTTCCAGCGCTGCGCGTCCGTCGTGGTGGGCGCCTTCTCCGTGTCGCTCATGTGGGCGCTCGCGCACTGACGCTATCGCGTCATTCCCGGGCTCGAGCGGCTTGCGGCGGAACGAGTTCGGCAACGCTGAACCAGCGGCTGCCAGGCGTGCCAGCCAGGCGCTGCAGCGCCTCGGCGTCTTTCACGCCGCATTCCACCGGAAAGGACTTCGCTGAGTAAGCGGCTAGCCAGAGGGTCCGCATCACGCCATCGGTGAACGCAACGTACGGTACGGCGGCGCTCGCCGGGCAACTGACTTCCGCAAGCGGCACCGGATCTTCTTCGCCGAAACTGAAACCTTCGGCCGCCAGTTCGAAGCGCGGGTCGGCACGCCATATTCGCGGATTGCCGTCTGCGAGCCCGGCGTGCTCGCTGCGCGGGTCGGCACGCCAGAGCCTCAGGAAGCGCGCGCAGTCGACTTCGACCACGGCCCGTTCGTCGTTGCCGTAGTTCGAGCGGCTCACCGACATATACACATCGGCGACCGATGTGCGCACGCGAAAAAGCGCGGCACACTGCCCGTTCAACGCCCTCGCCTGCAGACCCAAATAACTCTCCATCTCCGCTCCCGTATCGCCGCAGCCCATGCTTGCCGGAGAAAAAAGCGGCGGATAGGAGGAACGCGACAGCCATAGGGGCAAAAACGACCTTCTTGTTGCTGGTGCAGGTTTGGCGTTGGGTTGGCGTATTCATTCTCTCGATACAGCGCGTGGGTTCTATGTGCGGCATGCCGATTGGTGGCTTACTTGCGCCATCAAGCCAGCGCCCCCGCACGACGCGCAAGATGCAGCGGGCGCACCACGACACGAGGAGAACGCGCATGCCCACCGAAGACCCGCAGCACCGCTACGTGCTCACGCTATCCTGCCCCGCCGCCGCGGGGCAGGTTGCCGCGGTCGCCGGCTTTCTCGACGCGCACCGCGGCTATATCGACGAGCTCACGGTGTTCGACGACGACATCAGCACGCGCTTCTTCCTGCGCTGCGTCTTTCACGAGGTCGTGCAGCCCGGCGCGGGCGAGCGCTTCGATCTCGCGGGCCTGCGGGACGAGTTCGCGAGCGTCGCGCGCAAGCACGAAATGACCTGGGCCATTCACGACCTGCGGGTGCGTCCCAAAGTGCTCATCATGGTGTCCAAGCTCGAACACTGCCTCGCCGACCTGCTGTTTCGCTGGCGCATGGGCGAGCTGCAGATGGACATTGCGGGCATTGCCTCGAATCACCGCGATTTCGAGCCGCTCGCAAAACAGCATGACCTGCCGTTTCACTATCTCCCCGTCACGCCTGAAACGCGGCGTGAACAGGAAGCCGCCATCCTCGACTTGTTCGATTCGACCGGTTCGGAACTGCTGATTCTCGCGCGCTACATGCAGATTCTTTCAGACGAAACGAGTCGGAGGCTGGCCGGCCGCGCCATCAACATCCACCATTCCTTCCTGCCCGGCTTCAAGGGCGCGCGCCCGTATCACCAGGCGCACGTGCGCGGGGTCAAGCTGATCGGCGCGACGGCGCACTTCGTCACCGACGATCTCGACGAAGGCCCGATCATCGAGCAGGAAGTGCAGCGGGTGGACCACTCGCTGAACCCCGAGCGCCTGCTGGCCGTCGGCCGAGACGTGGAATGCGTGACGCTCGCGCGCGCCGTGCGCGTATTTCTCGAGCGCAGGGTCTTCATCAACGACGGCCGCACCGTCGTACTGTAAGCAAGCGTATGAGCGTTCACGCCGCCATGCTGTAGCGGCGCTGCGCCTGTGCCGCCAGCGCCGCGAACGCGCCCTCGCTCATCCTGCTCGCCACCCGCTCTGCATAGTCGTGATGCCGCTGCGCGAGCGGCGCGCCCACGCAACGCGCCTGCAGATAGCGCAGCAGCCCGATACGCCCGTGTCCGCGCGCCATGCTCTGCTCCAGCAGGGCGAGCGCGGCTTCGGCGTCGCCGTGACAGGCGCGTTTGTTGAGTTCGACGGTTGCGGTGCGCGGCATGACAGCAGGCCTCGTGGACAGGGGCAGCGTGGGGCGTGTGCCCGCTAGGGAGTTGACCAAAGCGGCGGCGCCGCCGCTAGAATGAACGCGCCAGAGCGGCGGAACCGCCCCGCCATGCTGCGTGTATTCCTTCAAAACTTCGCTTTTGCGAAGATCGATGTCGGAAACGGACAAGCGCCTCGGGGCCTTATCGGGGAAGCTTGGCTAAAACCGCATCGTCGCTTTCCTGTGCCTCCATGTCCGACACACTCGCCACCGCCGTTTCCATCGACGCCGCTCCCAAGGAGCGCATCCGTTTCGGCATCGTGCTGCTGCCGAACTTCACGCTGACCGCGTTCTCGGGTTTCGTCGACATGCTGCGTCTGTCTGCCGACGAAGGCGACTACAGCAAGCCCGTGCGCTGCTCGTGGCGCGTGATCGGCGAAACGCTCGCACCCGTGCGTGCGAGTTGCGGCATCCAGATCGCGCCTTGGGAAACCTTCGCCGAAGCCGAACCGGTCGACTATCTCGTGGTCGTGGGCGGACTGCTGCACTCCGGCCCGCACGCCAGCGAAGCGACGCTTCAGTACATCCGTCGCGCGGCCGGCGGCGAGACGACAGTCGTCGGGATCTGCACAGGCGTTTTCGCGCTCATGCGCGCCGGCGTGCTCGATGGTCACCGTATTTGCGTGAGCTGGTTCCACTATTGGGACTTCATCGAGCGCTTCCCCAACGTCAATGCCGATGCCATCGTCGCCGACCGTCTGTTCGCGATCGACCGGCGCCGCATTACCTGCTCGGGCGGCCGCGCGTCGATCGACGTCGCCGCTGCCATTTTGCTGCGCCACTTCGATCATGCGACTGTGCAGAAGGCGCTGCGCATTTTGCTGGTCGGCGAAATGCAAAAGGGCAATGCGCCTCAGCCTCATCCGCCCGGTCTCGAGCCTGCCACGCACCCGAAGGTGAAGCGCGCCGTACTGTTGATGGAGCAGCAGGTTGGCCGCAACGTGCCGCTGGAAGAACTGGCCTGCAAGCTGAACCTCTCGCCGCGGCAACTCGAACGCCTTTTCAAGGCGGAGACGGGGAAGAGTCCGCGCGCGTTTGCCAATGCGTTGCGTCTGCGGACGGCCGCCTGGTTACTCACGAGTTCGGATCGCACCGTTGCTGATATTGCTTCTAGTTGCGGGTTTTCGGATGCTTCGCATCTTGGGCGTGAGTTTCGCAAGCAGTTTGGCGTGCCGCCGGTGATGTTTCGCGCGCAACGTAGTGGGCAGGATGCGGTGCAGTTGGCGGATCTCGATGCGCTATTGCGGAGTGGTGCTGCGCTTGCTGAGGTGGGTGTTAGTGGTTCCTTGCATTGACTTTTTTTGCCGGTTGGGCGCTTTTTTGGGCCTTTCCTTGTTTTCGCGTCGGTATGCATGCGTTGCCCCTGTGCGGGGCGGCACCTACTTTCTTTGCGGCGGCAAAGAAAGTAGGCAAAGAAAGCCGCTCAAACCGCTAATGCCTGCCACAGTTCACATCTCGCCGTACATGGTGAATGGCTCCGGAGCGTCTGTCGCCTCGCACCACCTAAGTTAGTGACAAGGCGCTCATTCATCCCGCTGCTCGCTTCGCGCGCTGCGGTGGGGTCTGCATGGGAAACCAGCGGGCACGCGTGAGCATTCGCGAGAACTCATGTGCCCCACTGGTTTTAGGTTATGCCCTTCGGCGCGCGTAGCGCCGCCGGAAGGATGAGCGCCTTGTCACTCCGTTTGGGGGCGAGTGGTGACAGACGCTCCGGAGCCATTCGCCATAAGCGGCGCGATGTGAACCGTGGCAGGCGCTGGCGGTTTGAGCGGCTTTCTTTGCCTACTTTCTTTGCCGCTGCAAAGAAAGTAGGTGCCGCCCCGCACAGGGGCAACCCAGGCATACCGCCGCGAAAACAAGGAAAGGCCAAAAAAACAAAAAAATCCGATCAATCAGCGCCGCGCCGCTCATGACTCGGCGCATGCCCAAACTGCACCCGATACGCCTTACTAAAATGGCAGGGTGAATTAAACCCACAAATAGCGGTCACACGAGAAATCGAAGTATCGGTAGTCCGCAACAGCTCCCGCGCGCGCTTCAGCCGCAACGTCAAGTAATAATGCGTCGGCGAAACGTTGAGATACGCCTTGAACATCCGCTGCAAATGCCGCTGCGAAAGCCGAACGAGCCGCGCGAGTTCCTCCAGCGACAGAGGCTCCTTGATATTAGCCTCCATCAACCGCACGACCTCCACCAACTCGGCACGCGAAAAACCCACACGCGCATCCACGGGGATAGGCTGCAAATCCGTCGAACTGCGAATCCGCTCGAGAATGAACTGTTCGGACACCTTAGCGGCAAGACTCTGCCCAAGACTCGCACCAACGAGTTCGAGCATCAGATCAAGCGGCGCGGTGCCGCCCGTGCAAGTAAGGCGGTCGCGATCGACCACAAACAGCTCATCGGCGAAACGCACACGCGGAAACTCTTCATGCAGGACCGTGAGATCCTCCCAATGCACTGCGCAGCGATAACCGTCCAGCAACCCGCTCGCCATCAGCGCATAAGCACCGGTGCAGATGCCGCCGAGCGGCACGCCCTGCTGCGCCACCATGCCGAGCGTGGCGCGCACGCCTTCGCTCATGATCTCGCGTATGCGTATGCCGCCGCACACAATCAGCACGTCGGGCAGGCACGCCGGGTCGAGCGCCTGCGCGGGGCGCACGGTGATGCCGTTGCTTGCTCGGGCCGGTGCGCCATCGAGCGAGTAGATCGACCAGCGGTAATGGTCCGCGCGCCCCACGTAGTTCGCCATGCGCAGAACCTCGACCGCACTCGAAAACGCGATCATCGAGAAGTTCTGCAACGTCAGGAAACCGAAATGCCTGAGAGACGATGCCGTGCGCGTTTCGGGCTCGGGAACGGCGATGTCGATCGTCACATTGCGCTCCTCGGGAACGACGGTTGATCGTGTTACTTCAACGCTTACGCCTCTACGACTGCGGGACGCACTCGCATCAGTTGCTTCAGTCCGGAGAACAGCGGCGCTTTTACCGCGCCCGGCGCCCGGCCAAAGCTCTCCGTAATCCGGTCAAGGATGATGGCGAGCAGCACGACGGAAAGTCCGCTTTCGAAGCCGAGGCCAATATCCAGCCGCTGAATGCTTGCGAGCACGTCGTTGCCGAGACCGCCCGCGCCCACCATCGAAGCGATGATGACCATGGAAAGCGCCATCATGATGGTCTGGTTCACGCCCTGCATAATGGACGGCAGCGCGTTCGGAAACTGCACCTTGTACAGCAGCTGCCACGGCGTGCAGCCGAACGCCTGCCCTGCTTCGACGATCTCGCGGTTCACGTGCTTGATGCCGAGACTCGTGAGACGAACGGCAGGCGGCATGGCGAAGATCACCGTGGACAGAATGCCAGGCACGCGGCCGAGACCGAATAGCATCGCGGCGGGAATCAGATAGACGAAGGCCGGCATGGTCTGCATCAGGTCGAGGATGGGCCGCACGATCGTATGCACGACTTTGCTCTTCGCTGTCCAGATGCCAAGCGGAATGCCGATCACGAGGCTGATCACCGTTGACGAGAGCGTGAGGCCGAGCGTCACGACGGTCTGATCCCAAAAGCCGGTTGCGTAGATCAGCAATAGCGAGCAGGTGGCGAAGATCGCGAAGCGCCAGCCCACGCGCCACAGGCCGATTGCGATGAAGAACGCCATGAGCGCCCACATGGGAATGGCCTGCAAGCCGTGCTCGACGAACGCCGCGAAGCCCTCGATTGCCTTGCCGACGGCGTCGAAGCTGTTGGCGTCGTGGTCGAGCAGATAGTGAACCGACTGATCGACCCACTGGCCGACGGGAATGATCTCAGACATGGGCGGCACCTCGATTACGCGTAATGACCTTCAGCACGGCGGCCTGATCGATGGAGCCGCAATAGCGGCCCTCGTCGTCGACCACGGGCAGCGCCGTCGTGTTCGCACACACCCGCGAGACCACCTGCTCCAGCGGCGTGCCAAGCGTGATGCATTCGACTTTCTTCAGCGACGGCTGCGCGGCGCCGATCGCATCGCGCGTGACGCAACCGCTGATGCGGCGCTGGGCGTCCAGCACGAACGCGTAATCGGCGCTGCCGTTGAGCGACGAGGCCACGCTCTTCGCGTCGAGCGTGCGGATGACCGGCACGGCTTCGCGTTGCATGAGGTCGCCGGCGGTGAGGTAGCGGCTCGTGTCCACGCCGTCGAAGAACGCGCGCACATAATCATCGGCGGGGTTGCTGATGATTTCCTGCGGCGTGCCGATCTGCACGATGCGTCCGCCTTCCATGATCGCGATACGGCTGCCGATGCGCAGCGCCTCTTCGAGGTCGTGCGAAACGAACATGATCGTGCGGCGCTGCTCTTTCTGCAGTTGCAGCAGCACGTTCTGCATTTCCTTGCGCTTGAGCGGATCGAGCGCGGAGAATGCTTCGTCCATGATCATGAGCGAAGGATTCACCGCGAGCGCGCGAGCGAGGCCCACGCGCTGCTGCATGCCGCCCGAAAGCTCGGCGGGCAGCTTCTGCGCAAACGCCGCGAGGCCGACCTGTTCCAGCACGGCCAGCGCGCGCCGCTCGCGCTCCTTGCGGCCCACGCCCGCCACTTCGAGGCCGAACGCGGCATTCGCAAGCACACTGCGCTGCGGCATGAGCGCGAACGACTGGAACACCATGCTCATGTCGGTGCGGCGCAGCGAGACCAGCTCAGAGCGGCGCACGGCCGCGATATCGCGCCCGTCGATGACGACCTTGCCGGCGGTGGGTTCCACGAGCCGGTTGATGAGCCGGATCAGCGTGGACTTGCCCGAGCCTGAGAGGCCCATCAGCACGAAAATCTCGCCCTCGTGCACCTCGAACGACGCATTGTTCACGCCGAGCACATAGCCGGTCTTCGCGAACAGCTCGTCTTTCGTCGCGCCCTTCGCGAGCAGTTCACGGGCAAGCTTCGGGTTGGGCCCGAACACCTTGCATAATCCATCGACCACGATCTTGGGGGATTTCATCGACTCCGTCTCCTCGAACGGCAGGCGCCGGCCCGCACGGTATGTCTACATAGTTGCCAGAAAAATCCCTGCCGGGATGGCGAATTGCGACAGACGCTTGCGCAAAAGCGACACGGCGCCGCGTCAGAAAGGTCACATGCTGCGCGCGGCCCGTGATGGGCGCTGATCTGGCGGGGCCGCGGCGGGCCCCCTGCCGTTTTATTGCTGCGATTACTGCGTACCCGCCCAGGCATTCACACGGTCGCCATGCGCGGCGATCCACGTGTCGGCGGCTGCGTCGGGCTTTTCGCCGTTCTGGATCGCAAGCATCACGCTGTCGATCTCACCCGGCTTCCACTGGAAGTTCTTCAGGAACGTCACCACCTGCGGAGCCTTCTTCTCGAGCTCGGGGTTGGCCACGTTGTCCACGTGCTCGGCCGCGCCGTAGACGTTCTTCGGATCGTCGAGGAAGCGCAGCTTGTACTTGGCGAACATCCAGTGCGGCGTCCACCCCGTGACGATCACAGGCTTCTTCGTCCCCACCGAACGCGCCAGTTCGGCAGTCATCGCGCTGCCCGAGCTCGGCATCACGCTGTAGCTGAGGTCGTATTGCTTGACGGCCTCGTCGGTCTTGCGCATCACGCCCGCGCCGGCGTCGATGCCGACGATACGACCGCCGAACGCCGACTTGTCGGCGTTCAGATCGGTAATGCTCTTCGCGCTCACGTAGTCGGGCACCACGAGGCCGATCTTCGCGCCCGTGAAATTCGTGCCGAGGTCGACCACCTTGTCCTTGAATTGCGCCCAGTACGCGCCCTGTGTGACGGGCAGCCAGGCGGAAAGCGTCGCGTCGAGGTCGCCACGCGCCACGCCTTGCCACATGATGCCCGCGGCCACCGGCACGAGTTGCACTTGATAGCCGTAGCGTTTCTCGATGATGCGTGCGGCCACGTTGGACGTCGCGACGCTGTCGTCCCAGCCTTCGACATAACCGATCTTCAAGGTCGGCTTGCCGTCGGCAAACGCCGGGGCGTTCAAGCTCACCATCGCCGATAACACACCGGTCCAAAAGAGTTTTCCAGCCAGCTTCATGGTCGATCTCCTGTGATATGGGCAAGCGCCCCGTGCCTATGCAGATTCGCCCGCCACAATCTGCCGCTAACGTCGATTTACGACGTGTTCTTGTCGTTGCGCGACGTGCGCGCTATTTGTCGACGACGAGGTCGGACAGCGGCTTCGAGCAGCACAGCAGCGCCATGCCCTGATCGATTTCGCGCTGGCGTATGCCGCCGCTGTGCTTCATCTCCACTTGCCCGGAAACGAGCTTGACCTTACAGGTTCCGCACATGCCCTGGCTGCACGACGAAGCGAGGCGCACGCCGGCCTGACGCGCAGCATCGAGCACGGTCTGTCGTGCACCGCATTGAATCTCGCGGTGGCTCTTCGCGAAGGTCACCGTGAAGCTGGCCGTTTCGACCGACGATTCCGCCGGGGGCTGTTCCACCGGCGCCTCGGCTTGCGCCGTAAGCGTTTCGAATGAAAAACTCTCTTCGTGATAGCGTTCGCGCGCAAAGCCCGCTTCGTCGAGCAGATTGCGCACGGCTTTCATGTAGGGCGCGGGCCCGCAGGTAAAGATTTCACGCTCCATGAAGTCCGGCGCAATCAACTTCAGCAGCGGCAGCGAGAGAAAGCCGGTCACGCCGGACCAGTCGGTGCGCGAACCTACCCTTTCACAGACGAACGACGTGCGGAAATTCGCGCGGCTCGAAGCGATCAGCTCCAGTTCGCGCGCGAAGATGATGTCGTCGGGCGTGCGGGCGCTATGCACGAAAACGATATCGCGGTCCTCCGCGAGATCGTGGTGCGCGCGGCTCATCGACATCAGCGGCGTGACGCCGGACCCTGCGGAAAGGAATAGATACTTCGGCGCGGGGTGACGCGCACAGGTGAATTCGCCGGCCGGTCCGAGCACGCGCAGCGACACGCCAGGCCGCAGGTTGTCGTGCAGCCAGTTCGACACCTTGCCGCCCGGCACGCGCTTGACCGTAATGGAAATGGTATGAGGCCGTGCGGGCGAAGACGAAATCGTATAGCACCGGTTGATGGCCTCGCCGTCGATCTCGAGTTCGAGCGTGAGGAACTGCCCCGGCTCGAACGAGAACGTGCGGCCCTGCGGCGAGCGCAGGAAAAAGCTCTTCACATCGTGCGTTTCCTGCCATACGTGGCAGCACACGAGGGTCTCCTCGACCTCGCTCGTCCATCGCTCGGGCAGCGCGCCCCAGAACGCCGGGCGCGTCACCCGGCTGTCGCTGGCGTCGAGTGGATTGAATTGGGCCGCGTCTCGCATCATGTCAAACTCCGCTCTCTTTGCTTTACGCGTGTGCGTTATGCGCCAATCTGCCTGGCGAGGCGGCCGATATACCAGGCCGAGAACTTTTCAACGAGCCCTTCTGTGTACGGCGAATATGGACCCGGTTCATACGCACTGCTCGTCGCGCCGCGCTGCGAGTACTCCACGAGCGTGCGGTCCTGGTTGTTGGTCGCGTTCCACACGGCGGTGAGGTTCTCCACGTCGTAATCGATGCCTTCGCGCGCGTCCTTGTGAACGAGCCAGCGCGTGCGCACGAGCGTTTCGCCGGCGGAAAGCGGAATCACGGAAAACGACACGATGTGATCGCTCATGAAGTGATGCCACGAGTTCGGCTGCGTCCAGAACGAGAGGCCGCCGAGATCGGCCGTGCGGAATTCGCCGAGCAGCTTCTTCGAAGCGACCTTCGCGTCCAGCGTTTGGGACTCGCCGCAGCGGTCGAGCGGCAGGCGCTGCGTGCGAAAACCCGTGACATCCAGCAGCTTTTCGATTTCGACCGACGGCAGGTCCATCGCTTCCCACTGCTTCGCGCGCTCGTTGCAGGTGCGCTCGAACGCGTCCATGCCTTCCGCGTTGGCGTCCGTGCGCGCGTAGCCGAAGCCGTATTCGTAGAGCGAAATCGTCAGCTCGGGATGATTCGCCACGCAGTGATAGCACTCGCGATTGTTTTCCATCACGAGCTTCCAGTTGCCCTTCTCGATGATGTCCACCTGCGCGGCGACCTTGCAGCTAGCCAGGTCGTGCGGCAGCAGATACGGCTCCATCTCGGCGCGCATCGCCGCGAAGTCGGCGGGCGGCTCTTCGGCGAGACACACGAAGATCAGGCCCGCGAGATTTTCCACATGCACGTTCTTGAGGCTGTGCTTGCAGCGGTCGAACTGCTCGCCCATGTGCTCCGCGAACATCAGCGCGCCCGTGAGGTTGTAGGTCCAGCTGTGATACGGGCACACGATATTGCCCACCGACCCCTTCTCTTCGTTACACAGCCGCGCGCCGCGGTGGCGGCAGACGTTGTGGAACGCGCGCACCTGCATGTCGTCGTCGCGCACGATCAGGATCGAGTCGCCCGCCAGATCGACGGTCACGTAGTCGCCCGGTTCGGGAATTTCGGCTTCCGTGGCGACCTCGATCCAGTGTTGCCGGAAAATCGTCTCCATATCGAGCGCAAAAATCTCCTCGCTCAGGTAGAAAGGCGCCTCCAGGCTGTAACCCGCCTGGCGGCGCTCGATCAGCGCGCGAATCTCTGCCGTTACTTTCATGTGTGCTCCGGATTTTTCATCCCAGTTCGTTGCCGACAGGCCAGCAAAATCAGTAATCGATGAGTTGATGCTCCCGCAAATACGCGAGGATCACTTGTGCTTTTTCGACCGAACTCCCTTCAATTACGACGTTGCCGCCCCGGCTTTCGGTCGTGGTCGCCGAAAGCATGCGCGCGTGGCCCGAGCGTTTTTCCGCCGCGGCCAGCCGCACGGGTTTACGCTCGATCGGGCCAACCGTCCATGCGGAAGCGTCGGTCGATTCAGCGGCGCTGACGCGCATTGCGCTCGCGGGCCGTACCGCGCCCGCGCGCAGCCGCGCATAGGCGTACCGGGGCTGGGCATTCGCGAGCGGATGCACGGCGATCAGGGCGGGCAGCGCCGTCTGCACGCGGCGCCGCAGACCTTTGGGCAGAAACTGGCGCACCACGGCGGCGCGCGTCGTGACGTCGACGTCGATATCGACCGCGCCGCCCACGATCGGCAGGCCCAGCGCAGCCGCCACACGGTACGGCAGCATGCCGCTGTCGTGCGCGCCCTCGGCGCGCGTGCCGGTCAGCACGAGGTCGTAGCCGCGCACGCGCTCGGCGAGCACCCGTGCCGCGTCGCCGGAAGGCGTGCAGGCCAGCACCTCCACTTCGTGCGCGCCCAGCGCGAGGTATTCGGCGAGCGCGGGATCGGCGGCGTCGCCTGCGTGCAGCACGTCGAGACGCGCGCGATGCCGCTCGGCCAGCGTGCGCGCGAGGTCGAGCGCGAGCGCGTCGTTGCGGCTGTAACGCGGCGCGCCGCTCACGGGGTGCCGCCCCACCGAAACGAGTACCGCAATGCGCTCGATTCCACGTTGAGGATCATGGCGTGCGTTCATGCGGCGACTCCTGTGGAATGCGTTTCGTCACGTACGGCGCTCATGTCGGCGCGCTTTGCGCGTGCGGCTTGCACCTGCTCGATCAGCGCGGCGATCGTGCCCTGCGCGTCGCCGACCACGGTCAAGTTGGCACGCTTCGCAATCGGCGCGCTGCCGTCGAGATTCACGGCAATCACATGGCGGCAGTCCTTGATGCCCTGCAAGTGCTGCACGGCGCCCGAAATGCCGAACGCGATATACACGCTCGCCTCGACCGTCTTGCCCGTTGCGCCGACTTGCTTGTCACGCGTGAAGTGACCGTTGTCCACCGCCACGCGGCTCGCGCCGATCGCCGCGCCGAACGCGTCCGCGAGCAGACCGAACGCCGCAATGTCGGTCACGCCGTTGCCCGCCGAGACGATGAAATCGGCTTCTTCGAGTGCGACCTGGGCGGCGTCGATGGATTCGAGCCCGAGGTCCTTGTATGGCGACGCGAGGTCGGTAGCCGGCCGGATGAAATCGCCCGCGACGCGTTCGCCGGCGCCGACGAAAGGCAGTTTCGCCTCGACGGCGTTCGGCGCGAGCAGGATCACTTCCGGCAGCGAGCGTGCGGCCCACGCGCGCTTCGCCTGCTCATACACGCCCACATGCTTCGCATCGATCTCGACCACGTGAGTTGCCACGCTCGCACCCGCGGCGGCCGCATAGCGGCGGCCGAGGTCGCCGTCGCCGCTGGCGTTGTCCGGCAGGAACACGTGCTTCGGCGCGAGCGCCGCCGCGCAGGCCTGCAGCGCACGCAACCGGCTTTCCGGCGCGAACGTGCGGCGCTCGAAACCCGGCAGTTCGATCAGCTTGTCCACGCCGAGCGCCCCGGCATCGTCCTTCAGCTCGCCGAACACGAGCAGCGCGATTTCGGTATGCGCATCGGCCAGCAGCGCGGCGGCGGCAATGGCCTGGCACGCGTGATCGTCGAGCGCGCCGCGTTCGGCGTGCGCAACGACGAGCAGAACATGATCGGGATGACTCACCACGCGGCGTGGCTTCGCTGCGCTTGCGTGCGCGTGCTGCGCGAGCCACTGCGCATCGCTCGTGTCCGCGCTGCCGGCTTCGCCCAGCGTGATGCGCCTGAGGCCCGCGGCCGTAATGACAAAGGGGCGGCGCGGATCGATTCGTTTGAGGGTATTCATCGATTCACTCCAGCGAGGCGGCGACGAGTTCGGCCACGTCGAGCACGTCGGGGCGCGGACCCACGACGCCTTCGAGCATCGCCGTGCACTGCGGGCAGCCCACGGCGACGACTTCGGCATTGACTGCGCGCGCGTCGGCGATGCGGATGTCGGGAATGCGCTGCTTGCCGGGGATATCGGTGAGCGGCGCGCCGCCGCCTCCGCCACAGCAGCGTGCTCGCATGCCGTGGCGCTCCATCTCCACCACCTTGATGCCAATGGTCTTGAGCAGCTTGCGCGGTGCTTCGGTCTCGCCGTTGTAGCGGCCCAGATAGCAGGGATCGTGGTACGTCGTGCGCTTTTCCGCGAGCGCCTGCACGGCCTTGGGCGCGATGCGTCCGGTCGCGGCGAGTTCCGCGAGGTAGGTCGTGTGATGCAGCACCTCGTAACGCCCGCCAAGCGCGCGATACTCGTTGCGCAGGCTATGCATGACGTGCGGATCGGCAGTGACGATGCGCGCGAAGTTGAGCGACGCGAGCGTCGTCATCATTTGCTTCGCCATCTGCTGGAATGTGGCTTCGTCGCCGAGGCGACGTGCCACGTCGCCTGTGTCGGTTTCCCGCGCGCCCAGCACCGCGTAGTTCACGCCCGCCTTGTTGAGGACCTTCACTAGTGCGCGCAGCGTGCGCTGATAGCGCATGTCGAATGCACCCTCGCCCGCCACCACGAGGACGTCCACGCGCTTGCCCGGTTGCGCCACGGGCGCGTTGAGATCGACCGACCAGTCGTAGCGCGCGGCCTTGTCGTAGCCGCCTGCCGTGCCCGTTTCGCGCAGATTGGCAAGCACCTCAGGTCCTTTGCCCGGTACCTCGCCGTGCACCAGCGTCTGGTTGCGGCGCATATCGACGATGGCGTCCACGTGCTCGATCAGCATCGGGCACTCCTGTACGCAGGCGCGGCAGGTCGTGCAGGACCACAGCGTTTGCGCTTCGATCAGGCCTGAAACGATCGGGGCATTCGGCGCGCCGGCATGCTGGCCGACCTTGATGCCGGGCGTGGGGCTGCCTGCATAGGCCGCATCGGTGCCGCCCGCCATGCCCACCACGAGATCCTGAATCAGCTTCTTGGGGTTGAGCGGCTGGCCCGAGGCGAACGCGGGGCACGCGGCCTCGCATTTGCCGCACTGCACGCAGGCGTCGAAGCTCAGCAACTGGTTCCAGCGAAACTCGACGGGTTTCGTCACGCCGTATTCCTGCTTCTCTTCGATGTCGGGGAGCTTCAGCGCCGTGGGCGGCGTGGCCGTGCCGTTGCCGGTCCAGCCCTCGCGCGTGGCCGAAAAACGCTCCTGGCGTGGATGGAACGCGAGGTGCAACAGCCCCGCCACGGCATGCTTCATCGGGCCGCCGCGCGCCGCGCCGAACGTCATCGCGAACGCGCCCACGGCGATCAGCACCGCGCAGAGCACCGCGAAGCCGCCCGACATGGCGCCCGCCGGTACGACCGTGAAGAGCGCCACGCCCAGCGCGAACGAACCGAGCAGCCACGGCAGCGTATTCCAGGGCCCGCGCGAGAGGCGTGCCGGCACCGCCTTCGCGTGACGGCGGCGCCACACGAACACCACGCCGATCAGCATGGCGAGGGCCGCGAGAAAAACCAGTTTGTCGAGCCATGGCGAATAGATCGCGAATCCGTAGTTGACGAACACGAGCGCGAGCGCCGCGATGGCGCCGCCCGCGGTGGCGACGTGCGTCCTGGCGATGTACGGGTCGCGCGCCACCACGTGGTGCAGATCGACGAAATAACGTTTCGGGATACTGAACAGCTTGCCGACGCCGACGGAGCCAGGCGCGGCGGCACGCCCCATCCGCCAGAAAGCGGCCCGCTTCGCGACCGCGAATGCGAGCCCCGCCATCGACACCCACAGCAGCGCGGTAATGAGCCAGGTCGGATTCATGGTTCAGAAGTCCTTGGCGAGCCGCAGCGCGTCGTAGATCGCGCCGTGAATGTTGTGCAGGGAGATGCAGTCGCCCACGCGGAAGAGCAGGAAGCGGCCATTGCCGAGTTCTTCGGAAAGGCAAGGCTGCGCCTCGGCCGCGAAGAGCTTGTGCACGTCCACCTGCCCGCGATTGACTGACTCAGGTTTGAGCTTCCAGTACAGGGCGTCGTTGGGCGTGCTGCCGTTTTCGATCACCACCTGATCGACGGCGCGCTCTTCCTGTTCCTCCGTGTACTCGTTGCGCAGCACGGCGATCTTCTTGCCGTCTTCTTCGTACACACGGTCGAGCCAGTAATTCGGCGTGTGAATCACGCCTTGCGCATAGAGGCGGCGATAGAAGATCGGGAACGTGGTGCCGCCCACGTCGTCGGCGACCTTCACGTCCGGCGTCACGATCTCGACCTTCGAGCCGCGGCTCGAAATGAAATCGGCGACGCCTGCGCCCGCATGCGTGCTCACGCCGTCGTAGACGAGCACGTTCTGCTTCGGCTCGACCTTGCCGCTGAGGATGTCCCATGCGCTCACGGCGAGCCCCTCTTCCACGCCCCAGGCCGGAACCTGCTGCGTGAAGCTCGACCCGCCCGTGGCGAGCACGATGATGTCGGGCTTTTCCGCGAGAATGGTTTTCTCGTCGGCCGTCACGCCAAGGCGACGATCCACTCCAAGTCGCTTCGTCTCCATGTCGAACCAGCGCACGATGCCCGCCATCTGCTCGCGCTGCGGCGCTTTCGCAGCGAGCAGAATCTGGCCGCCCACGGCGTCGTTCTTCTCGAACAGCACGACATCATGGCCGCGCAGCCGCGCCACGCGTGCGGCCTCGAGGCCCGCCGGGCCCGCGCCGACCACCACGACCTTGCGCTTCGGGCCACGCGATTTTTCGATCACGTGCGGCATGGTCGCTTCGCGCGACGTTGCCGCGTTCTGCACGCACAGCACGTCGAGCCCGTTGTACTGGCGGTCGATGCAATAGTTCGCGCCCACGCACTGCTTGATCTCGTCTTCGCGGCCGTCGCGAATCTTGATGACCATGTGCGGGTCGGCGATCTGCGCGCGCGTCATGCCCACGAGATCGACCATGCCGCTCGCGAGCAGACGCTCGGCCTGGCCCGCGTCGCGAATGCTCTGCGCATGCATGACCGGCAGCTTGACCACCGACTTGATGCCCGCCGCGAGATGCACGAACGGCTCCGGCGGCAGCGCCATGGGCGGCATGCAGTTCGCGAGCGTGTTGTGCGTATCCGCGCCTGAGCCGATCACGCCGAGATAATCGATGAGACCCGTTTCCGACATCGCCTGTGCGATTTCCTTGAGCTGCTCGTGATCGAGGCCGTCTTCGTGGAATTCGTCGCCGCACATGCGCAGGCCGACGCAAAAGTCCTTGCCCACCGCTTCACGCACGGCCTTGAGTACTTCCACGCCGAAACGCAGACGGTTTTCGAGCGAGCCGCCCCATTCGTCGGTGCGGAAGTTCGTGCGGGGGCTCCAGAACTGGTCGATCAGATGCTGGTGCGCGGCGGAGATTTCGATGCCGTCCATGCCGGCGTCCTTCACGCGCTTGGCAGCCGCCGCGAAGTCGCCGATGATGCGGCGGATCTCCTCCACCTCGATGATCTTCGCGTTGCCGCGGTGCACGGGCTCGCGTACACCCGAAGGCGACATCAAATGCGGCCAATGCTCGCCGTGAAAGGCGGAGCGGCGGCCCATGTGGGTGGCCTGGATCATGATCTTCGCGCCATGGCGGTGCATGGCCTCGGCCAGACGCGCGAGCGGATCGATGATCTTGTCGGTGGCGAGATTCACCGACTTCCACCAGCCCTGCGGGCTGTCGATCGACACCGGGCTCGAGCCGCCGCATACGGCCAGGCCCACGCCCCCCTTGGCTTTTTCTTCGTAATAGCGGATATAGCGGTCGCCCGGCAGGCCGCCCGGCTCCGCATAGACCTCGGCGTGGGCCGTGCTGACGATGCGGTTGCGCAGCGTGAGCTGATTGAGCGTCAAGGGTTTGAACAGATTCGGGTAGCGCATCGCAGACGACCTCTGGCGTTCGTGTCTTTCGGTGTGACCTGTATTGCGGGGGGGGGGGGCGCGGCCGTTCAGGCGGCGATCGGCGAGACTTCGAAGACGCAGTGCGCGTGGCCTTCGGCGGCGCACTGCACTTCTTTCGATTGCGAACGCGGCGCGCTCTTTCCGCCTTCCGTCGTGTCGTTCACCCAGTCCATCGCGCCCGCGAACCAGCCCGCGAACATGTAGCAAAGCTTGCCTTCCTTGCCCGGTTGCGCGAGCACGAACGACGAATGACGCAATTCGATCTTCGCGCGCGCGGTGGCCGGATCGGCCTCGCGTATCGTGAAGAGGCCCCAGCCGCGCTGTGAAAGACGCTTCAGGTAATGCTCGAACACGGCCATGCCGGCAATGCCGTGCTTCTCGGCTTCCTTCGCGCACCAGTGGTACGCGGACTTGTAGCCGGCCTTGTAGAGAATCTCGGCGTACGCATCGCGGCCAAGCGCCTCTTCCACGGCTGTGTGGTTGTTAGTGAAGAAGTGACGCGGCACGTACAGCATCGGCAGCGCGTCCGTGGTCCAGACGCCCGTGGCGGGATCGACATCGATCGGCAGTTGCGGTTGCATTTCGTGGGGCTCCAATGACTCAACGAGCGTTTTTTAGTTAGGGTTTCTTATTGGTAATGATGGCCTTTCCATGCTGCACGGTCAGGCCCGGCGATCAACCGCCCCAGACTTCGCCGAACACGCGCATCCAGTTCTCGCCCATGACCTTCTTGATGCGCGTCTCGCTCCAGCCGGCTTTTTGCATGGCCGCCGTGAGATTCGGAAATTCGCCGATCGTGCGGATGCCTTCCGGGTTCACGACCTTGCCGAAGTTCGTGAGGCGGCGATAACGGCCCTTGTCGTGCGTGATCCAGTCGAAGAATTCGGTGCTGTAGCCTTGCGTGAAATCCGTGCCGATGCCTACGCGGTCTTCGCCGATCAGATCGACCACGTATTCGATCGCCTCCAGATAATCCTCGACGGTCGAGTCCGGGCCTTTCTTGAGGAACGGTGCGAACATCGTCACGCCCACGAAGCCGTTCGCGTCGGCAATCTCCTTCAACTGCTCGTCGGTCTTGTTGCGCGGGTGCTCCTTGAGACCCGACGGACAGCAGTGCGAATACGTCACCGGCTTCTTCGAGCACGCGATCGCATCCGACGACGTCTTGCCGCCCACGTGCGAAAGATCGACGAGAATCCCCACGCGGTTCATTTCCTGGATCACTTCGCGCCCGTAGCCGGAGAGGCCGCCGTCCGGCTCATAGCAGCCGGTGCCGACCAGGTTCTGCGTGTTGTAGCAAAGTTGCACGACGTTCACGCCGAGTTCCTTGAACACCTCGATATAGCCGAGGTTGTCCTCGAACGCATACGAGTTCTGGAAGCCGAAGATGATGCCGGTCTTGTTCTCTTTCTTCGCGCGCAAGATGTCGTCGGTCGTGCGCACGAGCGTGAGGATCTCGCTGTACTCGCGAATCTGCTGCTTCATCTGCGCAATGTTGTCCACGGTCTTCTGGAAGTCCTCCCAGACGGAAACCGTGCAGTTGACGGCGGTGACGCCGCCCTTGCGCATGTCTTCGAACACCGAGCGTTCGAACTTCGAAATGTTCAGGCCGTCGATGATGATGCTGTTGTCGTGCAGAGTGCTCATTAGCCGCTCCGAAACTCGCGAATGGAATTGAAAGGCGGTGGTGTGAAGAATCAGGCTTGCGTATAGATCGGGAAGCGTTCGCACAGCGCGAAGATCTCGCGGCGCACGCGCTGCTCCGTGGCGGCGTCGCCTTCGGGATGCGTGCGCAGTGCGTCGAACACTTCGAGAATCAGTCGCCCGATCTCGCGGAATTCGTCCACGCCGAAACCGCGCGTCGTACCCGCGGGCGTACCGAGGCGAATGCCCGAAGTCACAGTGGGCTTTTCGGCGTCGAACGGAATGCCGTTCTTGTTGCAGGTGATGCCGGCGCGCTCCAGCGCCTGCTCGACCTGATTGCCCTTGAGGCCCTTGGGCCGCAGATCGACTAGCAGCAGATGGTTGTCGGTGCCGCCCGTGACGAGGTCGACACCGCCAGCCTTCAGCACCTCGCCCAGTGCCTTCGCATTGGCGAGCACGCTGTCGATATAGGTCTTGAAGCTGGCTTCGAGCGCTTCGCCGAACGCCACCGCCTTGCCCGCGATCACGTGCATGAGCGGGCCGCCCTGCAGGCCGGGAAACACGGCCGAGTTGATCTTCTTCGCGATCTCCTCGTCGTTGGTCAGCACGAAGCCGCCACGCGGGCCGCGCAGTGTCTTGTGCGTGGTGGAGGTGACGACGTGCGCGTGCTCGACGGGGTTCTGATGGCGTCCTGCCGCGATGATGCCCGCGATATGCGCCATATCCACCATCAGCTTCGCGCCGACCGAGTCGGCAATGGCGCGAAAGCGCGCGAAGTCGAGTGCGCGCGGGTATGCGGAAAAGCCCGCGATGATGAGGCTGGGTTTGTGCTGCTGCGCGAGTTCTTCGACCTGGTCGTAGTCAATCAGCATGGTTTCGCGGTTCACGCCGTACTGCACGGCGTTGAACCACTTGCCGGAAAGCGCCGGCCTGGCGCCGTGCGTCAGGTGGCCGCCCGCGTCGAGCGACATGCCGAGCACCGTATCGCCCGGCTTGGCGAGCGCGAGCATGACCGAGCCGTTGGCCTGGGCGCCCGAATGCGGCTGCACGTTGGCAAAGCCGGCGTTGAACAGTTGCTTGATGCGGCTGATGGCAAGCGCTTCCAACTCGTCGGCGAATTCGCAGCCGCCGTAATAACGCTTGCCCGGATAACCTTCCGCGTACTTGTTGGTCAGCACCGAGCCTTGGGCCTCGAGCACGGCGCGCGACACGATGTTTTCCGACGCGATCATTTCGACCTGCGACTGCTGCCGCTCGAGTTCTTTCAGGATGCTGCTGCGGATTGCCGAATCGCGCTGCGCCAGCGTTTGCGAGAAGAAAGGTTGAGTGTTCGACATAGGGCTTCCGTGACGATGAATGAAGGACTTCCTGCAAGGCTGGAGGCCCCGTCGCGACTGGCTTGAGAGCGGCTTTGAACCCGCTTGACCGGCTGGGGACCGACGGTTCTATTCTTGTCGTTCGAATTGGCGCTCAACGTCGAAATTCAGACGCGTTCTTTTCCTTTTCCGCCATTCGCGTCCATTTTTCACAAGTGGCTACGTTAGAGCGCCCGCTAACGGTGCGCCGTGCCCCATGTTTCCCAATCCAGATTATTTATCGTGCATCGCAGTGCACCAATCCCGCACTCTCGGCCTATTTCCCGCGTCCGGCATTATTGACCAGATGACTCAGGGTTTTGCCGCATGGCACACTGGACCCGCCAAATTCGAAAATTGCGGTAGCGTAGCCGGCCCCCCGGGCCTCACCGGGCCTCCATTGGGCATCAGGCTACCGATCACAAGGAATCGTCCCCCATGCTGCCGGATCGCACAGCGTCGTTAGCGCACTTCGCGTTCATGCCGCTGCCCGACTTCACGATGATCGCGTTCACGAACGCCATCGAAGTTCTTCGTATGGCTAACTACCTGAGCGGACAGCCGCTTTACAGGTGGTCGATCATCAGCCCGGAGGGCGGCCCGGTCGCGTCGAGCAACGGGCTTTCCATCGATACCGGCCCGGCCGAATGCGTGGGGCAACCCGATATCGTGTTCGTCTGCGGCGGCATCGATGTGCAGCGGGCCACCACGCCCGGCCATCTCGCTGCGCTGCGCCGCTTTGCGCGCATGGGTGTTGCGCTGGGCAGCCTTTGCACGGGTACCTATGCGCTGGCGAAGTCTGGGTTGCTGGCTGGGTATGCTTGCGCGATCCATTGGGAGAACATGTCGGCGCTGAAGGAGGAGTTTCCTTCGACGCGTTTTCTCAAGGAGCTCTTCGTCATCGACCGCGACCGGGTGACGTGCACCGGCGGCGTCGCGCCGCTCGACATGATGCTGCATCTCATCACGGCACGTGTGGGCACAGCTCGCGTGACGCAGATCGCCGAGCAGTTCGTTGTCGAGCATGTGCGCGATACGTCTGCCCAGCAGCGCATGCCGCTCGTCGCGCGGCTCGGGTCCGCGAACAAGTCGCTCTTCGAAGTCATCTCGCTTATGGAGAACAATATCGAAGAGCCGCTTTCACGTGAAGAGCTGGCGCGGCTTGCGAATATGTCACAGCGGCAATTGCAACGGCTCTTTCACGAGCATCTTGGCATGACGCCTACGCATTACTATTTAACGCTGCGCTTGCGGCGGGCGCGTGAACTGTTGCTGCAGACCGATATGTCGATTATGCAGATTACGATGGCCTGCGGGTTTCAGTCGGCTTGTCACTTTAGCAAGAGCTATCGGGATGCTTTTGGGAGCGCGCCTACTGGGGAGAGGCGGAAGCGGATTGCACCGCTTTCTGGTGCTGATTCGCCTGTGGCGGCGGCTGTTGTTGTCCCTTCGCCTGTTGTTCATATTTGAAACTTGCTTTCGCGCTGGTCTGCTAGCGTTGCCCCTGTGCGGGGCGGCACCTACTTTCTTTGCGGCGGCAAAGAAAGTAGGCAAAGAAAGCCGCTCAAACCGCCAGCGCCTGCCACGGTTCACATCTCGCCGTACATGGTGAATGGCTCCGGAGCGTCTGTCACCACTCGCCCCAAAACGGAGTGACAAGGCGCTCATCCTTCCGGCGGCGCTGCGCGCGCCGAAGGGCATAACCTAAAACCAGTGGTGCGCGTGCATTCTCGCGAAGCTTGAAATGCCTCGTGGTTTCCCATGCAGACCCCACCGCAGCGCGCGAAGCGAGCAGCGGGATGAATGAGCGCCTTGTCACTAACTTAGGTGGTGCGAGGCGACAGACGCTCCGGAGCCATTCACCATGTACGTCGAGATGCGAACTGTGGCAGGCATTAGCGGTTTGAGCGGCTTTCTTTGCCTACTTTCTTTGCCGCCGCAAAGAAAGTAGGTGCCGCCCCGCACAGGGGCAACGCATGCATACCGACGCGAAAACAAGGAAAGGCCCAAAAAAGGCCAAAAGCCAAAACTAAAAATTAAGCGGCCAACAACCCATGCGGATCAATCACAAACTTCCGCGGCGCACCGCCATCAAACTTTTTATACCCCTCAGGCGCTTCATCAAGCGAAATCACCGAAACATTAACGATCTTGGCGATCGGCAGCCGATCAAACAAAATCGCCTGCATGAGATTCCGGTTGTACTTGAGCACGGGCGTCTGCCCCGTATGAAACGTATGCGACTTGGCCCAGCCAAGCCCAAACCGGATGCTCAGGCTGCCATGCTGCGCGGCCACATCGCGTGCGCCCGGATCGTCCGTCACGTACAACCCAGGAATACCGATCATGCCTGCGGGCCGCGTGATTTCCATCAGCGAATTCAGCACCGTGGCCGGCGCCTCTTCCGAGTGACCGGAAGCGCCATGCCCGTGCGCTTCGAAGCCCACGCAATCCACCGCGCAATCGATTTCCGGCTTGCCCAGAATCTGTTCGATCTGCTCGCCGAGCGTTGCGTCTTTCGAAAGATCGACCACTTCGAAGCCCATCGCCTTTGCATGCGCGAGCCGCTCGGCATTGATGTCGCCGACGATCGTGCAGGCCGCGCCAAGCAAACGCGCCGAAGCCGCAGCCGCCATTCCCACCGGACCCGCGCCCGCGATATAGACGGTCGAGCCCGGCTTCACACCCGCCGTGACAGCGCCGTGATAGCCGGTAGGCAGAATATCGGAGAGGCACGTGAGATCGCGAATCTTCGACATCGCCTGGTCGCGGTCGGGAAACTTCAGCAGGTTGAAATCGGCATACGGCACGAGCACGTATTCGGCCTGGCCGCCAATCCAGCCGCCCATGTCGACATAGCCGTAAGCACCGCCCGCGCGCGACGGATTCACGTTCAGGCAAACACCGGTGTGCTGCTCGCGGCACATCGCACAGCGCCCGCACGCCACGTTGAACGGCACGGAAACGAGGTCGCCGATCTTCAGCGTTTCGACGTCGTTGCCCACCTCCACCACTTCGCCGGTAATCTCATGACCCAGCACGAGGCCGACGGGCGCCGTCGTGCGCCCGCGCACCATATGCTGGTCCGAGCCGCAGATATTCGTGCTGACTACCTTCAGAATGACGCCATGGCCGATCGAGCGCCCGCTCGGATCGACCATCTTCGGATACGCGATGTTCTGCACCTCGACCTTGCCCGGCCCTTGATACACGACGCCTCGATTACCGCTCATCTCGCTGTCTCCTGTTCGATGCAGCTCGCAACGCTGCTCACTAGATGGCGTTGCCTCGCGCAAACTGTACGCAAGACAACGGTGCTTCGAGCGTAGCCTGAGCGCCGCAGACGACGATGTGCAAAAAGCGACGCGCCCTTGCTTTGCGCCGACATCCGGCTACGCGTCTTGCCTGCTACTGCCCACTCCCGTCGGCCCGTATCCATTGCCGATAGTCGGCGCGCGTCCAGTCGAGCCCCACGCCCACGCGACGCGTACCCGGCCGGATCTTCGGCTTGTGCACCGCGAGCCTGAGCGTTTCCAGCGCGGGCCATTCGCGAAACGAAAACGCCGCCATGTCCGCCACCAGCGTTTCGAGCAGCCGCGTATGCGGCTTGCGCCCGAGAAAGTCGGCAAGGCGCGTGCAATAGCCGTCGTAGTCGATCCAGTCGCCCGCTTCACCCGTCGCGTTCTTTTCGTGCGGCATGCAGCGATAGCCGAGCTGCGCGTCGATCACGAGCGGCTGCGGGGAACCGTGCTCGTGCGGATAGATACCGATGCGCGCCGGCACGCTCAACGCTTCGACGAATACGCTCCAGCCGCGCCCGAGCGGCGCGTCGTGTGCGCCGAGCGCACCGATTGCGCCCAGCGCGCCAAGCGCCGGCTCGAACGCTGCATCGACGATCTTCATGGCGCGACCGACGCCGCGGCGTCGACCATGATGCGGCAGAAATAATCGGCGAAGCTGCGGCGCACGACGATTTCGAAGCGGTCGTCACCCGTGGGAATCAGCACGATCGAAGCCTTGAAATACACGCTCTGCGCGCATTGACCCGGCTTGAAGAGCCGCTGATGCAGGTCGAGCGGGCAGCCGCGCGAGAGCACGTCGCGCGCCCGCGTGCCTTCGATCTCGATCACCGTGTTGCCGCTGCCGACGTCCACGGCCGCCGCATAGGCATCGCCGAGCACGGGGGTCAGCTTCGCTTCGAGCATGCCCGTTTGCACAGGCGCGAGCGAGCGTACGAGCCATTCGTCGGGTCCGAGCCAAAGCACGTCGTAGTGGTCGCTGCGCGCGACGGTGTTCGGCGCGGCCGGCGGCTCGCAGCCAACCACGCCGGCGAACGCCGCGACGAACGCCGGGTCGCTCAATTCGCCGCGCACGTTCACGAGGTCACGAAACGGCAGCTCACGCATGGCGAACGCTTTCGAGGCGCGTCCCTCCTGCGCCTTGACCAGATCCGCGGCACCTGCGAGCGGCGACTCCAGGCGCACACCGACGACGCGCTCCGCGACCGGCAGGGGGTCTTTCGTTTCATTCAACATGCTGACGCACTCCTTCCGTGTCGTAGAAAATCGGGCTCGCGATCTGCGCGCTCACGCGCCGGCCATCGGCCATGGGAATCACCACGCGCTCGCCCATCTTGTTCAAGCCGCCCTTCACGACCGCCAGCGCGATGGAACGCTGCAGGATCGGGCTGTAGTAGCTCGACGTCACGTGACCGATCATCGGCGTCGTGCCGTCGGCGCGCGCTTGCGCATCCGGTGCGATGATCTGGCCGCCTTCGGGCAGCACGTATTGCGCATCGTCGGTCAGCAGCCCGACGAACTGCTTGCGGTTTTCCTTCGCCGTATCCGAGCGCTTGAGCGAGCGGCGGCCGAGGAAGTCCTTCGTCTGCGAGACGAGACCGCCCATGCCGAGATCGAAAGGCGTGACCGAGCCGTCCGTGTCCTGACCCACGATGATGTAGCCCTTCTCGGCACGCAGCACGTGCATCGTTTCCGTACCGTACGGCGTGATGTCGAACTCGGCGCCGGCTTCCATCAACGCTTCCCAGACGGCGCGGCCTGCATTCGCGGGCACGTTCACTTCATAGGCCAGCTCGCCCGAGAAGCTGATACGCATGACGCGCGACTTCACGCCCGCGACCGTGCCGTTGCGATACGACATGAACGGGAACGCGGCGTTGTCGAAGTCGATGTCCTTGCATACCTTCTGCAGCACCTTGCGGCTCTTCGGGCCGACCACGGCGAACGTCGCCCAGTGGTCGGTGACGGAAGCGAGACGCACCTTCATGTCGGGCCACTCGGTCTGCAGCCAGCGTTCGAGCCACGTGAGCACACGCGCCGCGCCGCCCGTGGTCGTCGTCATCATGTAGTGCTGCTCGCCGAGGCGCACCGTCACGCCGTCGTCGAACACCATGCCGTTTTCGTCGAGCATCAGGCCGTAACGGCACTTGCCCACTTCGAGCTTGAGCCACGGGTTCGTATAGACCCAGTTGAGCAGCTTCGCGGCGTCGGGGCCTTGAATGTCGATCTTGCCCAGCGTGGAAGCATCGAGAATACCGACGCTGTTGCGCACCGCAAGACACTCGCGCTTCACGGCCGCGTGCAGATTCTCCCCGCTTTTCGGGTAGTACCACGGGCGCTTCCAGTTGCCCACGTCCTCGAATTCCGCGCCATGCTGCACGTGCCACTCGTGAATGCAGGTCTTGCGGATCGGGTCGAGCATGTCGCCGAGTTCGCGCCCTGCGAACGTGCCGAACGTGACAGGCGTGTAGTTCGGGCGGAACGTCGTCGTGCCCGTCTCGGGAATCGTCTTGCCGAGCGCGCTGGCGAGAATCGCCATGCCGTTGATATTGCCGAGCTTGCCCTGGTCGGTGCCGAAGCCCATGGCCGTGTAACGCTTCACGTGCTCGACCGACTCGAAGCCTTCGCGCGCGGCGAGCAGAATGTCCGCTGCCGAGACGTCGTTCTGGAAGTCGACGAATTGCTTCGGCCCGCGCGCCGCATCCTTGCGACTGCCCACGAGCCACAGCGCCTGCAGCGGCGTCTCTTCGACCTCGGCTGCCCTGGGCACAGCGGGCCGCTTGAGCGGGAAGCCGAGCGACTTCGCCGCGTCGATGCCGCCGTCCACGCCCTGCGTGAGCGCGCGGCCAAGCCCGAATTCGCCCACTGCCGCCCCAACGCTCACTTCCTCCTGCACGCGCTTGCCGGGCAGGAAGCACGCCTTCGCGTCGCTCCAGTGCGCCTTGCCGCCCGACTGCGCGAAGAGGTGCAGCACCGGGCTGAAGCCGCCCGACACCGCAACGAGATCGCATGCAAGCGTGGCCTGCTGCGCGCCGGCCTGCCCGTTCGTGTAGCCCACCACGTCGACTGAACTCACACGCTGCTTGCCGTGCGCACAGTTGATGGCCGCGTTGTACATCACCTTCACGCCCTGGCGGCGCGCGGTGGCCTGCAATGCGCCGTTGCCCTGGGCGCGCCCATCGACGACCGTGACGGTCGCGCCGCATGCCTTCAGATCGAGCGCACAACGGTAGCCCGCGTCGTTGTTCGTGAAGACGACCGCATTGCGGCCCGGCAACACGCCATAGCGATGGATATACGTCGAGACCGCCGAGGCCAGCATGATGCCCGGCAGATCGTTGTTGCCGAACACGATGGGACGCTCGTGCGCACCGGTGGCGAGAATCACGCGCCTGGCGCGGATTTTCCACAACAGCTCGCGCGCACCCTGGCGCGTGGAAACCGGCAGATGCTCGGTCAAACGCTGCGTCACGGTCACGAGATTGTGGTCCTGATAGCCGAACGCCGTGCTGCGCGACAGGATCTTCACGTCGGGCATCTGTTTGAGTTCGGCTTCGATCTTCTCGACCCAATTGAGCGCAGGACGGCCGTCGATATCGGCCTTGCACGACAGCAGGCTGCCGCCCAGTTCGCGCTGGTCGTCCACCAGAATCACGCGTGCGCCGGTTGCGCCCGCCGTATGCGCGGCCGCGAGGCCGGCGGGGCCGCCGCCCACCACGAGGACATCGCAATGCGCGAAGCATTTGTCGTAGCGGTCGGCGTCGCGCACTTCGGGCGCTTTGCCGAGACCCGCGGCGTCGCGAATCTTTTCCTCGTATTTCGGCCACCATTTACGCGGCCACATGAAGGTCTTGTAGTAAAAGCCCGCCGGCAGAAAGCGCGAGAACTTCTGGTTGATCGCCATGCGATCGTTTTCGAGGCTGGGCTCGGCGTTCACGCTCGTCGCGACGAGCCCCTGGTACAACTCGACTTCGGTCGCGCGCGCATTGGGCACCGTATACGCGCCGCGCTCGAGTTGCACGATAGCGTTCGGCTCGGCCACGTCCGCCGTCATGATGCCGCGCGGGCGATGATACTTGAAGCTGCGCGCGACGAAATGCACGTCGTTGGCGAGTAGCGCCGAGGCCAGCGTGTCGCCCTGAAAGCCCTGATACGTGCGGCCATTGAACGTGAAGTTCAGCGGAATTGCGCGGTTCACGCGCCCACCGGCGCCGAGGCGGTTCTTCTGGCTCATCGCTGCGTGCTCCCTTGCTTGTCGCCTTGCGCCCCATTTGCTGCGCCGAAGGTTTCGTAAGACTGAATCTCGTAGGTGACGGTGTCGCGCGTCGCCATGAACCAGCGGCGGCAACCCTGCGCGTGCAGCCACTGCTCTTTATGCACGCCGCGTGGGTTATGACGCATGAAGAGGTAGTCGCCCCACTCCTTGTCGGTGAGCTTGTCGGTGTCGAGCGGACGCGCGATGTCGGCTTCGCCGCCGCAGGTGAACTCGACTTCGGCGCGGGGACCGCACCACGGGCATTCAATGATCAACATGTTTGGATCTCCTGTCGACCAGAGTTGGCGCTTCAGCGCCTTACTCTGGTCCCATGCAACGAAGTTGCCTAGTGCGCGACGGCGGCTGCGCCGTGTTCGTCGATCAGATGGCCGGTATAGAAACGGTCCAGCGAGAACGGCGCGTTGAGCGGATGCGGCTCGTCCTTCGCAATGGTGTGCGCGAATACCCAGCCCGAGCCCGGCGTCGCCTTGAAGCCGCCGGTGCCCCAGCCGCAGTTGAAATAGAGACCCTTCACGTCGGTCTTGCTGATGATCGGGCAGGCGTCCGGCGAAACGTCGACAATGCCGCCCCACTGCCGGTTCATGCGCACGCGCGAGAACACCGGGAACATTTCGACAATGGCCTGCAGCGTGCCCTCGATGATGTGGAAGCTGCCGCGCTGGCCGAAACCGGTGTACTGGTCCACGCCCGCGCCGATCACGAGATCGCCCTTGTCGGACTGGCTGATATAGGCGTGCACCGCGTTCGACATGATCACGGTGTTCACGACCGGCTTGATCGGCTCCGACACCAGCGCCTGCAGCGGGTGGCTTTCCAGCGGCAGGCGCACGCCGGCCATGTCCGCGAGCGTCGTGGTGTTGCCCGCCGCCACCACGGCGACCTTCTTCGCCTTGATGAAGCCCTTCGACGTATCCACGCCGGTCACGCGCGCGCCGTCGCGGCGAATGCCCGTCACCTGGCAGTTCTGGATGATGTCCACGCCGTGCTGGTCAGCGCCGCGCGCGAAGCCCCACGCCACGGCGTCGTGGCGCGCCACGCCCGCGCGGCGCTGGATCGAGGCGCCCAGCACGGGGTAGCGGCTGTTCAGGTTGATGGTCGGCTCGATTTCCTTGATCTGCTCCGGCGTGAGGAATTCCGCGTCCACGCCGTTCAGGCGGTTCGCATTCACGCGGCGCTCGGTATCGCGCACGTCCTGCAGCGTATGCGCGAGATTCATCACGCCGCGCTGGCTGAACATCACGTTGTAGTTGAGGTCCTGCGAGAGCCCTTCCCAGAGCTTCATCGCTTTCTCATAGAGCGCCGCCGACTCGTCCCACAGATAGTTCGAGCGCACGATGGTCGTGTTGCGCGCCGTGTTGCCGCCGCCGATCCAGCCCTTCTCCAGAATCGCGACGTTCTTCACGCCGTGCTCTTTCGCGAGGTAATAGGCCGTTGCGAGACCATGCCCGCCGCCGCCGACGATCACCACGTCGTACTCCTTCTTCGGCTCCGGGCTTCTCCACTGCCGCTCCCAGTTCTCGTGATACGACAACCCGTTGCGGAACAGACTGAATATCGAATAGCGGCTCATCTCGCAGACCCCTTGTTGCGCGTTACCATTAGCTTCAGTTAGCACTCGATGACGTTCACGGCGAGACCACCGCGCGACGTCTCCTTGTATTTCGTCTTCATGTCGGCACCCGTTTCGCGCATCGTCTTGATGACGTTGTCGAGCGTGACGTAATGCTCGCCGTTGCCCTTGAGCGCCATGCGCGCGGCATTGATCGCCTTGATCGCGCCCATGGCGTTGCGCTCGATGCAGGGAATCTGCACGAGGCCGCCCACGGGGTCGCAGGTCATGCCGAGGTTGTGCTCCATGCCGATTTCGGCGGCGTTCTCCACCTGGCGCGGCGTGCCGCCCATGACGGCAGCGAGCGCCGCGGCGGCCATCGAGCACGCCACGCCCACTTCGCCCTGGCAGCCCACTTCGGCGCCCGAGATCGACGCCGTTTCCTTGTAGATGATGCCGATGGCCGCGGCCGTGAGCAGGAAGTTGGCGATGCCGTCTTCGTTTGCGCCCGCCACGAACTTCACGTAGTAGTGCAGCACCGCGGGAATCACCCCCGCCGCACCGTTGGTGGGCGCCGTGACGACGCGGCCGCCCGCCGCGTTCTCTTCGTTCACGGCCATGGCGTAGAGATTGACCCAGTCGAGCATCGACAGCGGATCGCGCAGCGACTCCTCGGAGCGCGAACGCAGATGCACCGAGAGATCGGCGGCGCGGCGCTTCACCTGCATCGGGCCGGGCAGCTCGCCATGCATCTTGCAGCCGCGCTCCACGCAGGCGGCCATCGCGCGCCAGATCACGAGCAGCCCTTCGCGCACGTCTTCCGGCGAACGTGCCGCGCATTCGTTCGCAAAGGTGACGTCGGCGATCGACCGGCCGCTCTCGTTGCACACGCGCAGCAGGTCGTCGCCGGTGCGGAACGGATACGGCACCTCGCGTCCGCTGCGCACGCCGTTCACGCGGTCGCCGTCGCGGTTCACGACGAAGCCGCCGCCCACCGAGTAGTACTCTTTTTCGACGAGCAGCTGCCCGTTTTCGTCGAAGGCCTGAAAACGCATGCCGTTCGGATGCAGTGTGTTCGCGCCGCCCATCGTCTTGCGAAAGAAGCCAACGCACTCCTTCTCGTCGAAGCGGATGGTCTGCTTGCCGAGCAGCACGAGCGTCTTCTCGCGGCGCATGGCGGCGAGGCGCGGCTCGATCTGGTCAGGGTCGATCGAGTCGGGCAAGTTGCCTTCGAGGCCGAGCAGCACCGCCTTGTCAGTGCCGTGGCCCTTGCCCGTCGCGCCGAGCGAGCCGTACAGCTCGACCTTGACGCGACGCACAAAGGCGAGCAGATTGGCGTCCTCGATGTGGGACGCGAAGCGGCACGCGGCAACCATCGGGCCGACCGTATGCGAGCTGGACGGACCGATCCCGATCTTGAACAGGTCGAAAACGCTGACGTTCATCTGACTTCCCTTCGCGCTGAGCGCATGGATGAGCTTGAGTGCAAGTAGACCAAAGAGGCCGTGGCAGCCGATAGAACAAAAACGCCATCGCCGTTGGACGGCCTCGCCAGCCGGGGCTGCGGGCGACTCCGGCGGACGATTCGCGAGGGTTTTACCGCGGGTTTTCCCGATGTTTTGCGGTGGAAAAGCACCCGCATGTCCGCTCAGAACTGATGACGCAAGCCAATGCGCACATCGGCCTGGGTGGTGGTGGAAGACGGCGTGAAGCTATAGCCGATCACCGCGTCCACACCCTGCGAGGCCTTGAGCCAGTCGCCTGAGATGTACACGTCCGTGCGCTTCGAAAGCAGGTAATGCATCCCCGCCGAAAGCTGGTTCCAGTGGTGGCCGTCGAAGTGGGTGTACTGGTAGCCGCCCGCCACGCTGAACGCGGGCGTCACCTGCCAGTTCGCACCGCCCTCGCCCACCTGCATGTGCTCGCTCTCGCCGAACGCCTTGATCTGCGTGTACGTGAAAGCGCCCATGAGCGTGACGTCGCCGATGGCGTAGCTCGCGCCCGCGCCGAAGGTGGCCTGCTTGTCCACGGGGAACGGCGTCTCCGAGTAGAGCGAGCTAACCGCGCCGGTGGCGGGATCGACGCTCACAGTCGGCCTGCCAAAGAACGTGCGCACGCCAATCATGTTGTACGGGTCGAACGCGTAGATGCCCGATGGATTGTTCAACTGCGTGTACGCGGTGCCCATCGCGAACGGGCCGTTCTGGTACTGCGCGCCCACGCTCCATGCGCTGCCGGTGTGAAAGTCGCCTGGCGTGTTACTGAACGAGTACATGCCGCCGAACTGGAATCCGCCGAACGTGTTCGACATGAACTTCACGGCGTTCGGCAGATGGTCGCCGTTCATGCGGTCGAAGTCGCCCTGGTTGATTGCGTAGCCGCTCGCCCACGCCGTGACGTTGTAGAGGTAGACGAACTCTTGCGTCATATCGGCCTGATTGCCGAACGTGAGCGTGCCCCAATCGTTCTGGAGTCCGACATAAGCGAGGCGACCGAAAAGCGAGCCGCCGTTGGCGATCTGTCCGTTGCCGAGGTGAAAGCCGCTCTCCAGCTGGAACACGGCCTTCAACCCGCCGCCGAGATCCTCGGTGCCCTTGAGACCCCAGCGGTTCGCCTGCGCAATGCCATCGTCGAATTTCACTTGATGCGAGCCGCCCGCATTGCTCACGTAGGTCACGCCCGCGTCGATGATCCCGTACAGGGTGACGCTGCTTTGGGCATGGCTTTCTGTCGAGACGGCGCTCAATGCCACCGCGATGCCGCTCAGTGCCACCGCATTCAGTTTTCTCATGGTGTCGGGTCTCTCTGGTCTGGCGATACAGGTTGTCGGGCCGCGCCGGCAACGCATGGCGCCTTGCGCGGTGGATCAAAACGTACAAGTCCAAATCTCGCCCGACTTGCGCAGACACGACACGCGCTGGCGCTAACGCGACACGCCAGCGGCATAAAAACCCCTGTAAAACAGGCGCAATCCGTTATCTGGCGGGCCTCGCGAAGGGTTCCGGCGACGCGATCATCGGTAATCCGACGCGGACTTTGTAAAATCCGCCGATCCCGCCATTTCTACGTTTTTATTGATTGAACATTCAATAAAATATACCTAAAGTGGAAACCTCCCCGAATCGCCCGGAATCACCATGCCCAAGATCGGAATGCGCGACGTGCGCCGCGCGCAACTCATCGACGCCACCTTGCAATCGATCGACCAGTCGGGTCTCTCCGGCACCACGCTCGCCACCGTCGCGCAGCACGCGAAGATTTCGACTGGCATCGTCAGTCACTATTTCGGCGGCAAGGACGGCCTGCTCGAAGCCACCATGCGCCACGTGCTACATGACCTCTGGGAGGCCACGGTGCGGCGTCGCCTCGCCGCGAAAGACGAACCGCGTGCGCGTTTGCGCGCCATCGTCGCGGCTAATTTCGACGTATCGCAGGTGAACGCACCCGTCATGAAGACCTGGCTCGCGTTCTGGGCCGAGAGCATGCACCAGCCCGCGCTGCGCCGGCTGCAGCGCGTCAACACGCGACGGCTCCATTCGAACCTCTGCGCGGAGTTCGAGAAGGTGTTGCCGGGCGCCGCGGCCCGGCGCGCCGCAAGCGGACTCGCTGCGTTGATCGACGGCCTCTGGCTGCGCGGCGCGCTCACGGGCGAACCGTTCGACACGAAGGCCGCGCTGCGCGTGGCCAACGACTACATCGACCTGCTGCTCGAAGCGCGCGCCAAGCCGCGCTCAGGCAAGTCAGGCAAATAACCCGGCCCGGAGCCAATCGATGTCCCTCTTTCCCCTGCAACGCCTCTTCATCGACGGCACCTATACCGACGCCACCAGCGGCGAAACGTTCGACACCTACGATCCCGCCACCTGCGCCAGGCTCGCCACGGTCCAGCACGCGAGCGCCGCCGATATCGACCGCGCCGTGCAGTCGGCCCGCAACGGCCAGCGCGTCTGGGCCGCCATGACGGCCATGCAGCGCTCGCGCGTGCTGCGGCGCGCGGTCGAGTTGCTGCGCGAACGCAACGACGAACTCGCGGCGCTCGAAACCAGCGACACGGGCAAGCCGATCGCCGAAACGCGCAGCGTGGACATCGTCACCGGTGCCGACGTGATCGAGTACTACGCGGGCCTCGCGCCTGCGCTCGAAGGCCAGCAGATTCCGCTGCGCGAAAGCGCGTTCGTCTACACGCGGCGCGAGCCGCTGGGCGTCACGGCGGGCATCGGCGCCTGGAACTATCCGCTGCAGATCGCCTGCTGGAAATCGGCGCCCGCGCTCGCCGCCGGCAACGCGATGATCTTCAAGCCGAGCGAGATCACGCCGCTTTCGGCCTCGAAGCTCGCCGAGATCTATATCGAGGCGGGCGTGCCGCCCGGCGTGTTCAACGTGGTCCACGGCGACGGCCGTGTGGGCGCCATGCTGAGCGTGCATCCCGGCATCGAGAAGATTTCGTTTACGGGCGGCGTCGAAACGGGCAAGAAGGTCATGGCGGCCGCGGGCGGCTCCACGCTCAAGGAAGTCACGATGGAACTGGGCGGCAAGTCGCCGCTCATCGTCTTCGAAGACGCCGACCTCGAGCGTGCCGCCGATATCGCCGTGACCGCCAACTTCTTCAGCGCGGGCCAGGTATGCACCAACGCCACGCGCGTGTTCGTCCATCAATCGGTCATTGCCGCGTTCGAGGCTCTCGTGCTCGAGCGCGTGAAGCGCATCCGCGTGGGCAACCCCGCCGATCCCGCCACCAACTTCGGGCCGCTCGCCAGCGCCGCGCAGCTCGACAAGGTGCTCGGCTATATCGAGAGCGGCAAGCGCGAAGGCGCGCGGCTGCTCGCGGGCGGCGCGCGCCTCACGCAGGGCGACTTCGCGCGCGGCCAGTACGTGCAGCCCACCGTGTTCTCCGGTTGCCGCGACGACATGCGCATCGTGCAGGAGGAAATCTTCGGGCCGGTGATGAGCATTCTTGCCTTCGCCAACGAAACCGAAGTGATCGCACGTGCCAACGAATCGCTTTTCGGCCTGGCCGCCGGTGTCGTGACCGAAAGCCTCTCTCGCGCGCACCGCGTGATTCATCGGCTCGAAGCCGGCATCTGCTGGATCAATACCTGGGGCGAGTCCCCCGCCGAAATGCCCGTGGGCGGCTACAAGCAGTCGGGCGTGGGCCGCGAGAACGGCATCACCACGCTCGAGCACTACACGCGCCTCAAATCCGTCCAGGTGGAACTGGGACCGTATCAGCCCGTTTTCTGAGGGAGTCCTGCATGGCAGCGCAAGAGTACGACTACATCATCATCGGCGCGGGATCGGCGGGCAACGTCCTTGCCGCGCGCCTCACCGAGGACCGCGACGCGACGGTGCTGCTGCTCGAAGCGGGCGGCCCCGACTACCGCTTCGATTTCCGCACGCAGATGCCCGCGGCGCTCGCCTACCCGTTGCAAGGCCGCCGCTACAACTGGGCTTACGAAACCGATCCCGAGCCGCACATGAACAACCGGCGCATGGAATGCGGACGCGGCAAGGGGCTGGGCGGGTCGTCGCTCATCAACGGCATGTGCTATATCCGCGGCAATGCGCTCGACTACGACGGCTGGGCCGAGCGCAAAGGGCTCGAGAACTGGAGCTATCTGGACTGCTTGCCCTATTTCCGCAAGGCCGAAACGCGCGACGTCGGCGCGAACGACTATCACGGCGGCGAAGGTCCCGTGCACGTGACGACGAGCAAGCCGGGCGTGAACCCGCTCTTCGAGGCGATGATCGAGGCGGGCGTGCAGGCGGGCTATGCGCGCACCGACGACCTCAACGGCTACCGCCAGGAAGGCTTCGGGCCGATGGACCGCACCGTGACCGCAAAAGGCCGGCGCGCGAGCACCGCGCGCGGCTATCTGGATCAGGCAAAGCATCGGCCCAACATCGACATCGTCACGCACGCGGTGACGGACCGCATTCTGTTCAGCGGCAAGCGGGCATGTGGCGTCGTCTTTCTCGACGGGCCCGCGCGTGTGACCCGCTACGCGCGCCGCGAAGTGCTGCTGTGTGCGGGTGCGATCGCCTCGCCGCAGATCTTGCAGCGCTCGGGCGTCGGTCCCGGTGCATGGCTGCGGGAACTCGACATTCCCATTGTGCTCGATCTGCCGGGCGTCGGGCAGAATCTTCAGGACCACCTGGAAATGTACATGCAGTACGAGTGCAAGGAGCCCGTCTCGCTCTACCCTGCGCTCCTCATGCGCAATCAACCGGCGATTGGCCTTGAATGGATGCTGCGCGGCACCGGCATTGGCGCGAGCAATCATTTCGAGGCGGGTGGCTTCATTCGCACGCGCGACGACGATCCGTGGCCGAACCTTCAGTATCACTTCCTGCCCGTCGCGATCAACTACAACGGCAGCAATGCGATCAAGATGCACGGCTTCCAGGCGCACGTGGGCTCGATGCGCTCGCCGAGCCGCGGGCGCGTGAAGCTGCGCTCGCGCGATCCGCGCCAGCATCCGTCGATCCTCTTCAACTACATGGCCGAAGCGCTCGACTGGCGCGAGTTCCGCGACGCAATTCGCATCACGCGCGAAATCATTGCGCAGCCCGCGCTCGACCGGTTTCGCGGACGCGAGTTGAACCCCGGCGCGGCGCTCAAGACCGACGCCGAGATCGATGCTTTCGTGCGCGACCGCGCGGAAACCGCGTATCACCCGTCGTGTTCGTGCGCGATGGGCTACGACGACATGGCGGTGGTGGACGGCGAAGGCCGTGTGCATGGACTCGACGGCCTGCGTGTCGTGGACGCGTCGATCATGCCGCGCATCACCACCGGCAACCTCAATGCGCCAACCATCATGATCGCGGAGAAGATCGCGGATCGCATACGCGGGCGCGAGGCGCTTGCGCGATCGCATGCGCCGTATTTTGTGGCGAATGGGACGCCGGCACGCGGACCGGATTTTTCCGCGGCGGATGGCGCGTCGCGCAGGGAGAAAGTACGCGCACATAGCGTGACGCTTTAAGCAACGCTAATGGGCCAGAATCGGCGCGCAAGGAGTTGCGCAGCGACTCTGGTTTTTTTTCGGCTTCATCGAACATTCAACGCGCGATCAGTCCTGTAAAAGGCACAGCAACAGGAAGAGCCAAAAAAACGCGGCACCACGCGAGCACCCCGCCCGCACGATGCCGCCAACACTGAAGTCAACTCAGACCGACGCGGCCAGCCAATGCGAAACCGCAATCGTCAGCGCCGCTGCAACGAGCGCGCCATAAGGCGCAAGACTCAACAACCGGCTGCGCACCGGCACGCTCACTTCCATATCGAGCGCACTGCCCGCCGGAAACCGCCCGCGATCTTGCCAGTAATGCCGGAAAGCAAACACCGGCACGATCAGCAGCATGGCAATGAGGCCATCGCGCAGCGTCCCCTCGCCTTGCAGATTGGCGCCCGCGCCCACGAACACGAGATTCGCATAGCCGCACAGCGCACCGAGCGCGAGCAGCCACGTCGGGCAACGAAACGGCCGCGCCCAGGCGCTACGGTCCATGCGATGAATCCAGCCGGACTGAAGGTTCAGGAACACGAACAACATGTAGCAGACGTTCGAGATCGACAGCACCGTCATATAGTCCGACATCGCGAGCAGGATGAGATTGAAACCGAGATCGGTCCACATCGCCGCCGTCGGCGCGCCGTGCTCGTTCACGCGCGAGAGGTAGCGCGGCAGCCAGCCGTCCACCGAAGCCTGATAGAGCGTGCGCGACGAACCCATCATCGACGTCATCACGATCAGCAAGATGGAAAGCATCAGCATCACCACCACGGCGTTGCCCACCCAGGCGCCGCCGCCCACCATCTCGGCCATCGCGGTGCCCACACCGGTGCCGTCTCCGATGCGCGGATCGAGCATCATCGCCGTACCCAGCGAGCCCTGAAACGCGAGCGGAACGAGCGTCATCACGACGAGGCAAAGCGCGCCCGACCAGAAGATCGCCCGCGCCGTATCGCGCCGCGGGTCGCGAAACTCGCGCGTGTAGCACACCGCCGTTTCGAAGCCGTACGATGCCCATCCCGCCATGAACATCGCACCCAGCGCCATGACCACGCCCTGCCCGTTCCACGTGCCGAACACCGCCGCGGTGAGATTGCCGTGCGCGTCGTGGCCGAGCGGCAGCAGCGGAAACAGATGCTTGGCGGGAACATCGCCCGTGACGAAGGGCACGAGCCCGACGATCAACAACGGCGTGAGCGATGCGATGCCGAGAATCTTCTGCGTTTTCGCGGCCTTCGAAGCGCCGCTGTGCTGAAGCCGGAACGTGATGAGCAGGAACGCCGCGGCGATCAGGAACGTCGCGTTGATGCGCAGCGTGAGACCCGGCTTGATGAAGTCCAGGTTGGCGAGCGTCCAGTGCCACTGCAGGATGGCCGCTTCGGGCGCGAACAGCGTGGCGAGCGCGTAGTTGGCGGCAAGTCCGCAGCCCAGCGCCAGCATGGGCGACCACGCGAGCCAGTTGCACCACACGGAAACCGGCGCGATCATCTTGCTGTAGCGGACCCAGCCGATTGCTCCGTACACCGAAGCACCGCCCGACTTGTGCGGAAAGAGCCCTGAAATCTCGGCGTAAGTGGCGCTTTGCACGAGGCCCATCGTGATCGATGCGATCCAGATGGCCCAGGCCGGCTGGCCGATGGTCGCGCAAACGCCGCCAATCGTGAACAGCACGCCCGCGGGCACGCCGCTCGTCACCCAGAACGCATCTTTCCATGTGAGGCCGCGCTGCAGCGCATGGCCATGACCGCCTCGTGCGGCGCTCTCCTCTGCGCCATGCGTACCGATTCCTGCTTGCTCCATCTGCCTCCTCCTCTTTTGAACGCTAATCAACCAAAATTGCCGGGCAAATAGGGATGTACCGCAGGGTTGTCCGCGGCTTTCGCCGCGGACAACGGCACGTCAGTGCACGCCCAGCGAGGCGCGCACGGCAGGCAGGCCCGGCTTGCCGTCGAGCGTGGTCACGCCGGCGAGCCAGTTGTCGAGCACCTGCGGGTTGCTGCGCAACCAGTCGGCGGCGGCCTTGTTGGGGTCCTCCTTGTTGGCGATCGGCACCATCAAATGGTTCTCGATGACAGTCGTGAACTGCAGGTTGGAGACGAACTTCGCCACGTTCGGGCAGCGCGCGGCGTAGTCGGGCGGCTCCGCGGTCAGCACGCGCGCCGCGCCGTAGTCAGGCCCGAACACCGCGTCGCCGCCCGAGAGATAGTCGATCTTCATCTGCACGTTCATGGGATGCGGCTCCCAGCCGAGGAACACGATCCATTGCTTCTCGCGCACGGCGCGGTTCACCTGCACGAGCATCCCCGCCTCGCTCGATTCGACGAGCTTGAATTTGCCGAGTCCGTACTGGTTCGCGCCGATCATCTTCTGGATCAGTGCATTGCCGTCGTTGCCGGGTTCGATGCCGTAGATGCGTCCTTGCAGTTTGTCCGCGTACTTCGCGATGTCCTGAAACGATTTGAGGCCGCCCTGGTAGACGTAATCGGGAACGGCAAGCGTGTATTTCGCGCCCGTGAGATTGGGCGTCGAGAGCACCTTGATCGAACCCGACTTCGTGAAGGGCTCGATGATCGGGTCCATGGTCGGCGACCAGTAGCCGAGGAACACATCGATCTGCTTGCTCTTGAGCCCTGCGAACGTGATCGGCACCGAGGCGATCGTCTTGGTCGGCGCATAGCCGAGCGCGCCGAGGATCGTCGACGCCACGCCCGTGGTCGCCGCGATATCGGTCCAGCCCACGTCGGCGAAGCGAACGTCCTTGCACGCGGCGGGATCGGCCGCGTAGGCACTGGTGCAGAGAATGGCGGCGCACGCGAGCGCGCCTGTCTTAAGCAGGGGGAATCGGCACATCGTCATCTCCTCAGGAATCGAACTGCGTCGCAGGGTCATGAAGGCTCATGACACATGGTTGTCCGGCAAAAAGCCGACTAACGTAGCAATTGCGACGAGCAATTGCGCAGAAGCGACAAGCGATTCCAGCGAGTACCGATGAACAGCGACTTTAAGTTAATTGAACGATCAATATACGAACTTGTACGACGTTCCTTTCAATTTCAAAACGCGACCCATCAGCCTCGCACACGGGGCTGTTGCCAGACCGGGTCGCGTGCGAATTCGACGAACGATTTCAGGTAGTCGACCACGGCGTCGCCTTCGCGCGTGCCGAGAAAGATCTGCTTCGCGATGCCCTGCTTGCCGAGCTTCACGATCGCGAGCGGCATACGGTCTGCGTATTCCTCCGCGAGCCAGCGCGGCAACGCGGCCACGCCGCGATGGCTCGCGACCATCTGCAGCATGATGTCGGTCGTTTCGATCGTCTTGTGACGGCGTGGCGTGATGTTCGCGGGCCGCAAAAACTGGTTGTAGATATCGAGCCGGTCGGTATCCACGGGGTACGTGATGAGCGTTTCGTCGACTAGCTGCTCGGGCTTCACGTAGCGCACGTTCGCGAGCCGATGGTCTTCCGCGACCACCAGCACCTGCTCGTAGTCGAACACCGGATCGAAACGCAGTCCGGGCCGGTTGAGCGGATCGGGCGTGACCAGCACGTCGATGTCGTAGCCGATCAACGCACCGATGCCGCCAAACTGAAAACGCTGCTTCACGTCCACGTCGACGTCGGGCCAGCGCGCCAGATACGGCGAAACGACCTTGAGCAGCCACTGATAGCACGGGGCGCATTCCATGCCGATGCGCAACGTGCCGCGCTCGCCCGCGGCGTACTGCTTCATGCGCTCTTCCGCGAGTTCGAACTGGGGCAGGAGCCGCTCGGCTAGCGAGAGCAGATATTGCCCGGCCTGCGTCAGCCGCAGGCTGCGCCCCTCGCGGTCCCAGATTTGGGTGCCGAGTTGCTGCTCGATCTTCTTGACCGTATGGCTCAGCGCCGACTGCGTGAGGAAAAGCGATTCCGCCGCAGCGGTCAGTGAGCCCTGGCGGGCGACTTCGCGGACGATGACAAGGTGAACGCGTTCGAGCATCAGGCGACCAGATGAAAAAAACTAATGGATGGATGAAATAATGCCATTTTTCTTCATCATCGGATACGTCTATCATCGCTGCCACTCTGGATCGTTTCCAGCACTTTCATTTCGGACGGCACCGCACATGGTCACCACGCACAATCTCGGCTTTCCGCGCATCGGCGCGAAACGCGAACTCAAATCCGGTCTGGAACGCTACTGGAAAGGCGAATCCTCGCGCGACGAACTGAAGGCGCTCGGCGCGCAACTGCGCAAGCGCCACTGGGAAAACCAGAAGGGTCTAGACTTCGTGCCGGCCGGTGACTTCGCGTTCTACGACCAGGTGCTCGACATGAGCTTCACGCTCGGCAACCTGCCCGAGCGCGTGCAGGGCTTCCACGGCGACAAGCTCGACAACTACTTCCGCGTGGCGCGTGGCCGCTCGGCGGCGGGCGCCGAGGACCATGCCGCGTGCTGCGGCGGCGTCGCGGCCGGCGAAATGACGAAGTGGTTCGACACGAACTATCACTACATCGTCCCCGAATTCACGGCCGATACGCAGTTCAACCTCGACACCTCGCGTCTTTCCGAGCAACTGCGCGAAGCCCGCGAACTGGGCGTGAAGGCCAAGCCCGTGATCATCGGGCCGCTCACTTACCTGTGGCTCGGCAAGGCCAAGGATGACTCGGACAAGCTGGCGCTGCTGCCGCGCATCATGCCCGTCTATCGCGCACTGCTCGACTACTTCCGCGTGATGGACGTCGAATGGGTGCAGATCGACGAGCCGATTCTCGTGACCGAACTCGATCCGGCCTGGCGCGCCGCGTTTGCGACGGCGTATGAAGGCTTCGAGCTGCGTAGCGTCAAGCTGCTGCTGGCCACCTACTTCGGCCAGTTGCAGGACAATCTCGACCTCGCGTGCTCGCTGCCCGTCGACGGTCTGCATATCGACGCGATCAACGCCCGCGAAGAAGTCGCGCTGGCCGCGCAAAAGCTGCCTGCACAGAGCGTGCTCTCGGTGGGCGCGATCAACGGCCGCAACATCTGGAAGACGGATCTGAACGCCATGCTCGAATGGCTCGAGCCGCTCGCGAAGCAACTGGGCGAGCGCCTCTGGATCGCGCCGTCGTGCTCGCTGCTGCACGTGCCGGTGGATCTCGCGAGCGAAGAAAAGCTCGACGTCGAAATCCGTTCGTGGCTCGCGTTTGCGCTGCAAAAGCTCGACGAAGTAAAGGTGCTTGCCACGGCGCTCAATGCCGGCCGCGACAAGGTCGCAGCCGAACTCGCGGCAAACGCCGCCGCCGTTCAGGCGCGCCGCGAGTCGCCGCGCGTGAACAACCCCGCCGTGAAGGCCGCGATCGCCCGCATCGATGCACAGCTCGGCAATCGTCAGCACGCCTATGCCGAGCGCGCCGCGAAGCAGGCCGCACGCCTGAAGCTGCCCGCCTTCCCGACCACCACGATCGGCTCGTTCCCGCAAACGGCGGAAATCCGCCAGGCGCGCAGCCAGTTCAAGAGCGGCGCGCTCGACGACGCGAGCTACCAGGCCGCCATGCGCGCCGAAATCGAGCGCAGCGTCCGAGAGCAGGAGCAACTGGGTCTCGATGTGCTCGTGCACGGCGAAGCCGAGCGCAACGACATGGTCGAATATTTCGGCGAGCAGCTCGACGGCTACGCGTTCAGCCAGTTCGGCTGGGTGCAGTCGTACGGCTCGCGCTGCGTGAAACCGCCTGTTCTGTTCGGCGACATCAGCCGCCCGAAGGCGATGACGGTGGAGTGGATCACCTACGCGCAGTCGCTCACGAACAAGCCCATGAAGGGCATGCTCACGGGCCCGGTGACGATCCTCAACTGGTCCTTCGTGCGTGACGACCAGCCGCGTTCGGTCTCGTGCTACCAGCTCGCGCTCGCCATTCGCGAAGAAGTGCTCGACCTGGAGAAGGCCGGCGTGGGCGTGATCCAGATCGACGAGGCCGCGCTGCGCGAAGGTCTGCCGCTGCGCCGCGCGCAGTGGGGCGAGTATCTGCGCTGGGCCGTGGAATCGTTCCGCATCACGGCGAACGGCGTGGAAGACGAAACGCAGATCCACACGCACATGTGCTATTCGGAGTTCAACGACATCATTGCGTCGATCGCCGATATGGACGCGGACGTCATCACGATCGAGACCTCGCGCTCGGACATGGAGCTGCTCGACGCGTTCGACGACTTCAGGTATCCGAACGAAATCGGGCCGGGCGTGTACGACATTCACTCGCCGAACATCCCGACCGAAGCGCACATCGTGCAATTGATGCAGAAGGCCGCCGGGCGCATTCCGGCAGAACGCCTGTGGGTCAACCCGGATTGCGGTCTGAAGACACGACAGTGGGCCGAGGTGATTCCGGCGCTGACCAACATGGTCGCTGCCGCCAAGGCGCTGCGCAGCCAGGTGCAATAAGGCGCTGAAGCGCCCCGAGCCATGGCGGGGATTCGGCTCGATGCCGGTGTCGTAGAGCGCGCGCCAGGGAAAGCGTTCACAGGCGTTCACGTGCGTCTCCTCAAGCCGCGTCCGCCGGCTGGCCCACCGTGCTGCGCGCCATGAACCAGTAGAACAGCGCCGCGCAGCCCGCAATCGCGCCGCCCATGATGAACGCCAGCGAATACGATCCCGTGCGGTCGACGATAAAGCCCGCCACGACCGGCGAGAACGCCCCGCCGAAATAGCCGCCGAAATTCTGGATCGAACTCACGGAAGCGACCATCGACGACGGGGCGATGTCGGCCGCGAGCGCCCACGCGTTGCCAATGGTGGCGGCAATGAACGCCAGCCCCAACGTCATCAGCGCGACGCTCGCGCCTATCGTGCTCGCCAATGGCAGCGCCGCCGCGCACGCGCCCGCACCGATTGCACCCACCACGATCAGCATGCGCTTGGCAACCATGGGCGAAGCCACGCGGCGATCCACGAGTTTCTTCGCGACCCAGCCCGCGACGATCTCGCCCGCCGCGCCGCCGAACCACGGAATGCTCGCGTAGATGCCCAGTTGTGCGAACGAAATATGAAAGCGATCGAGCAGATAGAGCGGCAGGAACACGAGGAAGATATTCCACAGCCAGATCGCGCAGAAGTAGCCGAAGATCATGCCCCACACGCTGCGCGAGGCGAACAGCGCGCGCCAGCGAATGGGCGCGGTCGTGAGCGAGCGCTCGTGGCCGCCGCCGCCCGCTTCGATATAGGCGAATTCCTCTCGCGTGAGCCGCTTGCTTTGCGCGGGGTTGCGATAGAGAAAAAGGAACAGCACGGCGAAGACGATGCCGATGGCGCCCGTCACGTGAAAGAGCGAGCGCCATCCGAAGGCGATCATCAACGCTACCAGCACGGCGGGCGCGAGCGCGGGGCCCCACTTCGATGACGAATCCCAGATGCCGGTGGCGAAGCCGCGCTCCTTGGCGGGAAACCACGCGGCCGTGATCTTGGCGGAGGTCGGCCAGCACGGCGCCTCGCCCACGGCGAGCAGCACGCGCATGACGATGAGGCCCGAGATCGACCCAACGACGCCGGTGAGCCACGTCGCCACGCTCCACCAGATCATGCCCACTGCATAGGCACGCTTCGCACCGAAGCGGTCGATGATCCAGCCCGCCGGCAACTGCATCACGGCGTAGGTCCACGCGAACACCGTGCCCAGCAAGCCGATTTGCGTGCGCGTGAGGCCCAGCTCGTGAATCATGCCGGGCGCGGCGATCGCGAGATTCGCGCGATCGAGGTAGTTGATGATGCCGCCGAACAGCAGCCAGATCAGCACGCGCCAGCGAAAATTCGCGGCGGTGGTGGCTGCGGCAGTCGATTGTGTGGTGGATGCGGTTGCAACCAGCTCGTCGTCCATCCTGTCTCCTCCTCGTTGGCCTACGTTTTTTTGCGCGCGAGGGACATTGTGCGCCGGTTGGCGCGAATGGAAAACGCCGTATTGGCATAAACGCATGACGTCGATGTGACTACGCGGTTCGTTATCTCTGTCGCATGCTCTCTTACCAACCGTTACACAAGCGAAGCAATCGTTTCACCTGAACGGCGAACGACTTCATAGAATTCCCCAGACCGTTGAGCAGCAAGGCGCCTCGCCACAACGGTCCCGCGCAGAGCCGCACGAAAAGCCGCATGACGCAGCCCTGCGCGGCAATCGATACCAACTACGCAGAAAGGAGTTCACATGACTCGCCTCTCGCTTGCCTCGCTCATCGCGGCTTCGGCCGCCAGCCTTTGCGCCGTGACGCTGAGCGCCCATGCGCAGACCCCCGCGCCCACCGCGGCTTCTGCCTCGACTTCGGCCGCACCCGGCAAGCTGCACGAAGCCGACAAAGCCTTCATCGCGGACGGCACGCAAACCGTCGCCACGCAGCGCGATGCCGCACGCATTGCCGATTCGCGCTCGACCGATCGCGAAGTGAAGGCTTTCGCGGAAAAACTGGTGGCCGACTATACGAAGCTGTCCGACTCGATGCGCGCGGCGAGCCCGCGCGGCGTGGACGTGCCGCGCAACGACCCGGATGCGGCCGTGATCAGCAGCATCAATAACCTGCGCGGCGCGGACTTCGACAAGACGTATATCGAGCAGGTCGCGCTGGCTGGCCAGCAGAAGACGCTCTCGGCATTCCAGGCGGAGATCGCCTCGGGCCGCGACGCGGGCCTGAAGAAGGCTGCCACGGAAGGTCTGCCCGTGATCCAGGCCGACTATGCCAAGGCTCAGGAACTCGCCAAGCGCAAGCACCTGGCAGGCTGATGACGATGTGATGTTCCAAGGGGCCGGCCGCGCGCGCGCCGGCCCCACTGCTGTTTACTCTTCCTTCTTTTCGCCGGCAGCGAGGGCGAGCCGTTCCATACGCCGGTCGGGCACGAGCCAGAGCAGCGCCACGATGAAGTAGAAGATCGCGCCAATGCGCGGATAGTCGAACGCCGCGAGCGCAAACCCCGCCAGATACAGCGCCGGCGAAATCTTGCCCTTCACGTCATTGCCCAGCGCAACGGCAAGCGGGCTCTGCATGCCGTGGTAGCGCACCAGCGTGAATTGCAGCACGACGTAAGCCAGCGCGCAGAGCAGCAGGTTGACGCCGTAGAGCGCGGTCGGCCAGCGCCCGAACTCGTTCTCGCCCATCCAGCCCGTGGTGAACGGCAGCAGCGAAAGCCAGAACAGCAGATGCAGGTTGGCCCAGAGCACCGAGCCGTTCACGCGGCGCGCCACCTGCAGCATGTGGTGATGGTTGTTCCAGTAGATCCCCACGTAGATGAAGCTCAACACGTAGCTCAGATAAACCGGCCACAGCGGCGCGAGCGCAGCGAGATCATTGCCATGCGGCACCTTGAGTTCCAGCACCATGATCGTGATGATGATGGCAAGCACGCCATCGCTGAAGGCTTCGAGTCGGTTCTTTTCCATCTGCGGAATCAAATTGCAAGAGATGTAAGGCGAGCGGCAAGTATCGCCGAAGTCGCCGCACGACGCCACGTAGGCGCTGAGGGATCGCAGGTGCGTATATTGCGCCGTACATGGCGCGCGCGTTCCTGGCCTATGATGGCCTCGAGCGCCACGCCCGGCCGCCCGCCTCGAATCATGAACTCCACGACCTCCGTAACCCGCCACCGTCCCGAGCACCCTGAGCGGCCCGAGCGCCGCGTGCCCGTTTGGGACCTGCCCACGCGCCTCTTCCACTGGCTGACCGTCGTGCTCGTGGCGGCCGCTTACATCACGCAGCGCATGAACTGGATGCAGATGCACGTGCGCCTCGGCGAGACGCTGCTCGCGCTCGTGCTGTTTCGCATCCTGTGGGGCTGCTTCGGCAGCGAGACCGCGCGCTTCTCGCGCTTCGTCGCCTCGCCGCGCAAGGCGATCGAGAATCTGCGCCATCTGTTGCGGCGCGAGCCCGACGTCCAGGTCGGTCACAACGCGGCCGGCGGCTGGATGGTTCTGCTGCTGCTCGCGCTGCTGCTGGTCGAAACGCTCACCGGTCTCTACGACAACAACGACATCGCCGACGAAGGCCCGCTCAGCGAAATCGTGCCCGCGAAAATCGCCAATGCGATAGCCGGCCTGCACGCGTGGGGCTGGGACCTGCTCGCGGCCGCGGTCGTGCTGCACGTGTGCGCGATTGCCGTCTATGCCCTCGTGAAAGGCCACAATCTGGTCGGCCCGATGGTGAGCGGGAAAAAGCGCCTGCCCGCCTCGGTGCGCGCGCCAGCGCGCGGGTCGCTGTGGCTCGCGGCGTTGCTGATGGGGCTGTCGGGCGTCGTGGTGGCGCTGCTCGCCGAGTATCTTTGATGCCGGAAATTGCGGTGTAAAGCCCACGCGAAGCCCGCACAACGCGTAAAATCAGCGGCTCGTTTTCACTCGACAAGAATCATCGATGGCTACCTACCTCGAATTGCTCGCCCAGAAGCGCGAACTCGACGAGCGCATCGAAGCCGCGCGCGCCGAAGCGGCGCACGAGGCGCTGGCCAATGTGCGCGAGGCAATCGCCGAATTCGGCTTCACGCCCGACGAGGTGTTCGGCAAGCCGCGCCGCGAAAAGACCGCGCGCCGCACGCGCAAGGCCGAAGGCACCGAAGGCAAAAAGCGCGAGCGCGCCAATCTGGACCTGTTCGGCGACAACGCCTGACCGGCGCCACGCCCTCAACGAGCAAACAGGGCAGCAAGGCCCCTGTCGCAAGCAGCCATGCCGCGCGCCGGCTGGCGCGAGCATGGCGTGAACACCAAACGCGTTACTGCGCGCCGAGCTTCTTGATCAGCACGTCGAGCTGCGCCACTTCCTCTTGCGTGAGATCGGTGAGCGGCGCGCGCACCGGGCCCGCGTCGCGGCCCACGAGCTTCGCGCCCGCCTTCACGATGCTCACCGCGTAGCCCGCGCGGCGATTGCGAATGGCGAGGTACGGCAGGAAGAATTCGTCGATGAGCTTGCCCACCGTCGCGTGATCGTCGGCGGCAATCGCGCGGTAGAACTGCATGGCCGTCTTCGGAATGAAGTTGAACACCGCCGACGAATACACGGGCACGCCCAGCGCCTTGTACGCCGCCGCGTAGACTTCGGCCGTGGGCAGGCCGCCCAGGTAGGAGAAGCGGTCGCCCAGACGGCGGCGGATCGTCACCATCGCCTCGATCTCGCCCACGCCGTCCTTGAAGCCGATGAGGTTCTCGCAGCGGTCGGCGAGCTGCTCGAGCATGTCGGCGTTGAGCTTCGAATTGGCGCGGTTGTAGACGATCACGCCCATCTTCGGCACGGCCTTGCAGACCTGCTCCACGTGCGCGGCAATGCCTTCCTGCGACGCTTCCGTGAGGTAGTGCGGCATCAGCAGAATGCCCTGCGCGCCGTTGCGCTCGGCTTCCTGCGCGTATTCGATGGCCACGCGCGTGGCGCCGCCCGCGCCCGCGAGAATCGGCACCTTGCCCTTGCAGGTTTCGGTGGCCGTCTTGATGACCTGCGAGTATTCGCTCTTCGTGAGCGAGAAGAATTCGCCCGTGCCGCCCGCTGCGAACAGCGCGCTCGCGCCGTACGGGGCCAGCCATTCGAGGCGCTCGGCGTAGGTGCTCGCGCGGAAGTTGCCCTGCGCGTCGAAGTCGGTCACGGGGAACGAAAGCAGGCCTTCGGAGACGATTTGCTTGAGTTCTTGCGGCGTGGTCATGGTCTTGATCCTGTTGCGAAGTCAGTAAAGGTGTTCAGTCGAAGACGGCGTTCAGCGCACGAGGCACGGACGCTTGTTGTCGAACTTCCAGTTGGGAATGAGGTATTGCATGGCGATCGCGTCGTCGCGCGCGCCGAGGCCGTGCTCCTGGTAGAGCGCGTGGGCCTTTTCCAGCTCGTCCATGTCGATCTCGATGCCAAGGCCGGGCTTTTGCGGCACCTGCACCTTGCCGCCCACGATCTGCAGCGGCTCGCGCGTGAGGCGCTGGCCGTCCTGCCAGATCCAGTGGGTGTCGATCGCCGTGATCTTGCCGGGCGCCGCGGCGGCTGCATGCGTGAACATCGCGAGCGAAATGTCGAAGTGGTTGTTCGAGTGCGAGCCCCACGTGAGGCCCCAGTCGTTGCACATCTGCGCTACGCGCACGGAGCCCTGCATGGTCCAGAAGTGCGGGTCGGCGAGCGGGATATCCACCGATTGCAGCTGGATAGCGTGGCCCATCTGACGCCAGTCGGTCGCGATCATGTTGGTGGCCGTGGGCAGGCCGGTGGCGCGGCGGAATTCCGCCATCACTTCGCGGCCCGAATAGCCGTTCTCCGCGCCGCACGGGTCTTCCGCGTAGGCGAGCACGTCGTGCTTGTCGCGGCACAGGCGGATGGCTTCTGCGAGCGACCACGCGCCGTTCGGGTCGAGCGTCACGCGCGCTTCGGGAAAGCGCTCGGCCAGCGCCGTGACCGCTTCCATTTCCGCGTCGCCCGCCAGCACGCCGCCCTTGAGCTTGAAGTCGTTGAAGCCGTAGCGCGCTTGCGCGGCTTCGGCCAGGCGCACGACGGCATCCGGCGTCATCGCCTCTTCGGTGCGCAGGCGCTCCCAGTCGTCGCGGCCATCGGCGCCGCTCGCGTAGGCCAGATCGGTCTTGTTGCGATCGCCAATGAAGAACAGGTAGCCGAGCATTTCCACTTCGCTGCGCTGCTGCCCCTCGCCAAGCAGCGCGGCAACGGGCACGTTCAGATGCTGGCCGAGCAGGTCGAGCAGCGCGGCTTCGAGCGCCGTGACCGCGTGAATCGTGGTGCGCAGGTCGAAGGTCTGCAGGCCGCGGCCGCCCGAGTCGCGATCGGCGAACTGCTTGCGCACGGTGTTGAGCACCGACTGCATATTGCCGATGGACTGGCCGACCACGAACGCGCGCGCGTCTTCAAGCGTCTTGCGGATCGCCTCGCCGCCCGGCACTTCGCCGATGCCGGTGTTGCCCGCGCTGTCGCGCAGCAGCACGACGTTGCGCGTGAAGAACGGACCGTGCGCGCCGGAGAGGTTCAGGAGCATGCTGTCGCGGCCCGCCACGGGCACGACGCGCAACTCAGTCACAACGGGCGTGGCGTTCGGTTGAACGGTTTGTGTAGACATGAACGGATTACCTGTAAAAGTGCGGCGCGCTGCGCCCTGACAATCGAAACCCTGGATTGAAGCGGTCAAGCGTGGGCGGCGACGATCTCCACCCAGTTCGCGCCGTTGCCGCCCTCGCCGCGCGAGGCGGCTGCGAGCGCGCCGCTCGCCGCATCGATCGCGTAGACCGACACGTGTTGCGATTTTTCTCCGCACGCCACGAGAAACCGGCCCGTCGGGTCGATGCGAAAACCACGCGGCTGTGTTTCCGTTGCGGTCGCGCCGACGTATTCGAGCGCGCCGTCTTGAGCCACGCGCAGCGCGAGAATCTGGCTCGTCGTGCGCTCGGACACGTAGACGAAGCGCCCATCGGGCGAAACGTGGATATCGGCGGCCCAGACGAGCTTCGCGAGCACGGCGGGGTCGGGCTGCACGGGGTCCGTAGGGCTCGGGCGCGCAAAGCCGTCGTTCAGATGCGCGAGCACCGGCGCGCGCGGCGAAACGTGCAGCGCCGCGAGCTTGCCCGTGGCGGCGTCGCGCGTGAAAGCCGCCACCGTCGCGCGGAATTCGCTCAGCACGTACAGCACGTCGCCGTTGGGCGAAAAGCGCAGATGCCGCGGACCGAAGCCCGTACCGAGATCGACTGCACCGATTTCGACGAGGCGCCCCGCGTCTTCCAGCGCGAAAGCAAACACGCGGTCGCTGCCGAGCGACGACGCATAGGCGAAGCGCCCGTCGGCGGAAACGATCACGGCGTGCGCGTGCTCGATATCGTCGATCACTTGCAGCGGTGCGCCATTGCCGCTCTCGAGCTCGTTCGCGCCATACAGGCTCACGCGATGCTCGCCGTACGAAGCGCCCAGCAGGAAACGCCCCTGCGGCTCGGCACACAGATACGCGAGGCTCGATTCGATCGGCGTCTGCACGCGCGGCGCGAGACTGCCGTTTTGCGCGTCGATGGCGTAGTCGTTGATGCGCTTGTCCGCGCCGCGCGTGGCCGCGTAAAGGCGGCGGCGATCGGGCGAGAGCGCCATCGGCATCACGTTGTCCTGCGCGGCCACGCGGGCTTGCGGCGCGAGCGCGCCATTGCGCGCATCGAGATGAAACACGCCAATGTCGCCGTCTTTCGAATTCGCGACGTAGACGAAGAAGCGTTCGGGGTTCGGCTGGTTCATGGTGTGGGTTTCCTTCTCGATTGAGGAGTGCGCGCGGGCTCAGTGCGCGCCGCTGCGAACCGAATCGTCGGCAAAGGCGCGGCGCGACGGCTTGTTGCGGGCGAGGAACGCGGCGGCGGCCGCAATCAGCGAGGTCACGCCGAGGCCGTAGAGGCCGCCCGTAATCGAGCCCGTATGCTGTTGAAGATAGCCGAAGGTGGCCGGCGCGAAGAACCCGCCCAGGTTGCCGAGCGAATTGATGAGCGCGATCACGCCGGCGGCCACGCGGGTGTCGAGATAGCCTTGCGGCATCGGCCAGAACAGCGACGAAGCCGCCTTGAAGCCGATGGCCGAAAAGCAGATCGCCACGAACGAGAACACCGGGTCCGACGAGGTCGAAGCGAACAGGCCGCAGGCCGCGATCACCAGTGCGACGGCGAGCCACGCCTGCTGAAAGCGGTACCTGGCCGAGAGCAGTGCGAAGCAGTACATCGCGACGATGGCGATCATCCACGGAATGGCGTTGTAGAGACCTACCTGGAAATCGCTGAGATCACCCATCTTGCGGATGATCGTGGGCAGCCAGAACGTGGCCGCGTAGATCGTGAGCTGGATCGCGAAGTAGAGGAGGCAGAACAGCACGATCTGCGGGTCCTTCAGGAGACGCAGGACCGGCACGTGCGCGCCCGTGGCGGCTTCGCGCTCGGCCTGCTCGCGAACCATGTACGTTTCGAGCGCGCCCTGTTCGTCGTTCGTGAGCCAGTGGGCATCGCGAATGCGCGACTTCAGGAACACCCAGCTCACGCCGCACAGCACGATGGAAAAGCCGCCTTCGATCAGGAACATCCACTGCCAGCCCGCGAGACCGAGGCCGCGCACCGACAGCAGCGCACCCGTGATCGGACCCGAGAGCACCGAGGCGAACGCCGAGCCTGCGAGAAACACGGCCGCTGCCTTGCCGCGTTCTTTCTGCGGCAGCCACTGCGCGAAGTAATAGATCACGCCGGGAAAGAAACCCGCTTCGGCAACGCCCAGCAGAAAGCGCAGCACGTAGAACGAGGTGTCGTTGTGCACGAACGCCATGGCGGCGGCCACGACGCCCCACGTACCCATGATGCGCGTAAGCCATGCGCGTGCGCCATACTTTTGCATGAGGATGTTGGACGGCACCTCGAAGATCGCGTAGCCCACGAAGAATAGCCCCGCGCCGAACCCATACGCCGCCGCCGAAAGACCGATATCGGCTTTCATGTGCGCGCCGGCGAAACCGACGTTCACACGGTCGATATAGTTCGCGATGAACATGATGAGGAAGAGCGGGAGCACGTGCCTCAGGACCTTGGCGCTGGCTGACTCCAGCAGGTCCTCGTAACGGTTGGCGGGGGCGGACATCGGGGTTGTCTCCTTTTGGCGCGGGCGGCGCGCGGATTGGATCGCGGTTTGAATGCTTTGTGGTACGTTGTCTGACGACATTCTAGGCTTGCCCGCCGACGGAGCCAATGTCGTGTTTACCCTGCCATGGAACGGGAATCATAACCGACAAAGCTTGGAGTTGCGCGCCTGTAGCGCCTCCCGATTGCCAAAGGCGCCCGCCTCGGTGTGCGGCGGCGACGATCTGGCGTATGATAGTTGTACGATGACTTAACTCACTGCAACGAGACTCGGAGACATCATGCAAATCACTGGCGACATGCTCATTGGAGGCCGCGCCGTGCGCGGCTCGGAAAAGCCGCTCGCGGCTTTCAATCCCGCCACGGGCGAAGCGATCCCCGCGCCGGCCTTCGGCAGCGGCACGGCCGCCGACGTCGACGCCGCCTGCCAGCTCGCCGCAGAGGCGTTCGACGCGTACCGCACGCTGCCCCTCGCCGTGCGCGCGGCGTTCCTCGAACGTATCGCCGACGGCATCGCCGCGCTCGGCGACGCGCTCACCGAACGCGCCCACGCGGAAACCGGCCTGCCCAAGGCGCGCCTCGAAGGCGAGCGCGGCCGCACCGTCGGTCAACTCAAGCTGTTCGCCCAGGAAGTGCGCCAGGGCCTGTGGCTCACGCCCACGCTCGACGCCGCCCTGCCCGAGCGCAAGCCGCTGCCGCGCGCCGACCTGCGTCTGCAGAAGATCGCGCTCGGCCCGGTCGCCGTGTTCGGCGCGAGCAACTTCCCGCTCGCGTTCTCGGTGGCGGGCGGCGACACGGCCGCGGCGCTGGCGGCGGGCTGCCCGGTCATCGTCAAGGCGCACGGCGCGCACCCCGGCACTTCGGAGATGGTGGGCCGCGTGATCCAGCAGGCCGTCCAGGAGATGGGGCTGCCCGAGGGCGTGTTCTCGCTCATCGTCGGCGCGGGGCGCACCGTGGGCGAGGCGCTCGTCGCGCATCCGGCCATCAAGGCCGTTGGCTTCACCGGCTCGCGCGCGGGCGGCACGGCGCTCATGCGCATCGCCGCGAACCGGCCCGAGCCCATTCCCGTCTACGCGGAAATGAGCAGCATCAATCCCGTGTTCCTGCTGCCCGAGGCACTCGCGGCACGCGGCGCGGCCATCGCGCAGGGCTTCGTCGATTCGCTCGTGCTCGGCGCGGGTCAGTTCTGCACGAATCCGGGCCTGGCGATCGGCATCGAGGGACCGGCGCTCGACCAGTTCGCGCAGGCCGCGGCGCAGGCGCTGGGCATCAAGCCCGCGCAGACCATGCTCACGGCGGGCATCCATGCGGCGTATGAAGAAGGCGCGCGGCGCCTCGCCGAAACCCAGGGCGTGAGCGCCCTCGCGCAAGGCCAGAGCGCGAGCGGCCCGAACCAGGCGTTCGCCGCCCTCTTCGTGACCGACGCGCAAACCTTCCTTGCGCAACCCGCCCTCGAAGACGAAGTGTTCGGGCCGGCCTCGACGCTCGTGCGCTGCAAGGACGAAGCCGAACTGCTCGCCGTGGCCGAACACTTCGCGGGCCAGCTCACCGCGACGATCCAGATGGACCGCACCGACGTGCCCGCCGCGATGCGTCTCGTGCCGATCCTCGAACGCAAGGCCGGCCGCCTGCTCGTGAACGGCTTCCCGACCGGCGTGGAAGTCACGCATGCGATGGTGCACGGCGGCCCGTTCCCGGCCACGTCCGACAGCCGCGCGACCTCGGTGGGCACGAGCGCGATGGAGCGTTTCCTGCGGCCCGTGTGCTATCAGGACTTCCCGGCCGAGTTGCTGCCGCAGGCGCTGATGGACGCCAATCCGCTCGACCTCTGGCGGCGCAAGAATGGCGAGATGGTGCGAGGCTGACTTAGCTCGGTATCACCTACGCCCATCGCCAATGAAAACAGCGGCCAACGGCCGCTGCTTTTCCATGCACGCTACGCGCTATGCCTTTTCACCCGACTCCGCCGCCGCGCGGCGCAGCCGCTCGCGGCTGCTCGACAGATGCATGCGCATGGCCGCGCGTGCGCCTTCGGGATCGTGACGGGCGATGGCGTCGAAAATGCTCTCGTGCTCGCGGTTCACCAGCTCGGCGTAAGCCTGCGGATCGCGATGCGCGATGCCGGCCGAATCGACGCGACGGCGCGGGATCAACGCCGCGCCCATCTGCGTGAGGATGTCGACGAAATAGCGGTTGCCCGTCGCGCGCGCCACCGAGATGTGGAATTCGAGGTCGGCGCCCGAGCTGTCGCCGCCCGTGCGGATGACGACGTCGAGCGTGTCGAGCGCGTCGCGCATGCCGGCCAGGTCGCGCTCGTTCGCTCGTTGGGCGGCAAGGCCCGCGGCCTCCGTTTCGAGACTGATGCGCAACTCGAGCACGGAAAGCACGTCGTCCAGCGTGCTGGCCGGGACGACGTCGAGATCGAGCGGCTCGCGGCGCGGCTCCAGCACGAAGCTGCCAATGCCGTGACGCGTTTCGATCACCGACATGGCCTGCAGACGCGAGATCGCCTCGCGCACCACCGTGCGGCTCACGCCCAGTTGCGTCATGAGGTTGCTTTCGGTGGGCAATTTGTCGCCGGGCTTGAGTGCGCGCGTGGCGATCTGCTCGCTGATGAAGTTGACGACCTGCTCGGCGAGATTGCGGCTACGCGCGGCGATGGGCGTGGCAAGCGACTCCGCCATGTGGATCTCCTTGGCTCGATATGCGTGCGTAAGTCATGTCATTCCATTATACGTTGTCGGACAACCGCTGGAAAAGCGCGCACACACGCGACCGAGGACATCCTACGACCATACAATGGACTCCACCCGCGCAGGCCCGAAGACCACACGAGATCGCTCCTCAAACGATCCTCATTTTATTTCGCATTCCGATGCAATTCGCGCCACGATAATCTGTAGCAAGACGCGCCTGTCGTTGTGTTAGCAAACATATGCCGATGCAATAATCCGGCAGATTTATTTGCACATCCTGGCTGCACAAGTCGGCGTTCTCCGATAATCTCCTCGAAAAGGTGCGCGCCCGGCCGTCTTGCACAATGAAAATCCCCCACGGACGACGCCTCAACTGATATCGAATCGCAACGCGTTTGTGTCGTTACCATCCGCAACGAGGGAATCATTGAGAACCCGCATCGTCCTGATCATCCTTGCGCTCGCGCTGCCGTGGGCGCCGCTCCTCGCGGCGCCGCCCGCCGAGCCCGCGCCTGACACGATGCAAGCCCGCGTGATGGGTTGCGCGGCCTGTCACGGCGCACACGGCGAAGGCACCGACAACGACTACTTCCCGCGTCTCGCGGGCAAGCCAGCGGGGTATCTGTTCAACCAGCTCGTCGCCTTCCGCGACGGCGGCCGCAGCTACCCGCCCATGAACTATCTGCTGGCATATCTGCCCGACGCCTACCTCAAGCAGATCGCGGAATTCTTCTCGCAGCAGCACCCGCCCTATCCGCCGCCCGCCAAACCCACGGTCGACGCGGCCACGCTCGCCCTCGGTAAAACGCTCGTCATGAACGGCGACAGCAAGCGCAACGTGCCCGCCTGCGCAGGCTGCCACGGCGCCTCGCTCACTGGCATGCAGCCGGCCATTCCGGGCCTCGTGGGCCTGCATGCGAACTACATCAGCGCGCAGCTCGGCGCGTTCCGCTACGGTACGCGCCGGGCCGCCGCGCCCGACTGCATGCACGACATCGCCACCCGTCTCGCCGACCGCGACATCACCGCGATCGCGGCCTGGCTCTCGTCGCAACCCGCGCCCGCCGATACGACGCCGGCGGCGGCCTCGCCGCTGCCGCTCGCGTGCGGTAGCGTCCATAACTAGCCGGGGCCTCGACGTGCGCAGACTTCGATCCCTTCTCCCGTCATCGCCCAGGCCACTCGCGACGCGCCTCTCGCTCGCGGCCGCCACGCTCTGCATGGGCGCCGCGGTCGCGCTCGCGCAAACGGCCGCGCCCAGCGCGAACGCAGCGGACGCGGCGAGAGCCGCCGCAGCGGCAGCGACGGCCAACGCGAAGCCGGTCCCGAGCAACGCCGAACTGATCGCGCGCGGCGAATACCTCGCGCGCGCCGGCGACTGCATTGCGTGCCACACGGTGCCTTCCGAGCAGATGTTCGGCGGCGGGCGCCCGATGGAAACGCCGTTCGGCACGCTCTACACGCCGAACATCTCGTCGGACAAGACCTTCGGCATCGGCTCGTGGACCGCCGACGAGTTCTACCGCATGCTGCACGAGGGCAAGTCGCGCGACGGCACGCTGCTCTATCCGGCCATGCCGTTCGCGTCGTACACCAAGGTCACGCGCGCGGACTCGGACGCGATATTCGCGTACCTGCTTTCCACGCAGCCCGTGCACAAGGAAAACCGCCCGCACGACCTGCGCTTCCCGTATAACAAGCGCGCGCTGCTGCTCGGCTGGCGCACGCTGTTCTTCCGCCAGGGCGAGTTCAAGCCCGACCCGACCCAGTCTGCCGAATGGAATCGCGGCGCCTATCTCGTGGAAGGTCTCGGCCACTGCACGATGTGCCATACGGCCATCAACGCGCTGGGCGGCAACTCGCCCTCGAAGGCATTCGAGGGCGGTCTGATTCCGGTGCAGAACTGGTACGCGCCTTCGCTCACCTCGAACAAGGAGGCGGGGCTTGGCGACTGGAGCATCGAGGACATCGTCGATCTGCTGCACGCGGGCGTGTCGAAGCGCGGCGCCGTGTACGGCCCGATGGCCGAAGTGGTCTACGACAGCTTCCAGTACCTCACCGAAGACGACGTGCGCGCCGTGGCCGTGTATCTGAAGTCGTTGCCGGGCCGCAACAACGAGGTCGACAAGTCGCCCAAGAGCACGTTTGTGACGGAGGAAGCCCAGCGCCTCGTGCCGCTCGGCAGGAAGATCTACGAGTCGCAGTGCGCGGTCTGCCACGCCACCGAAGGCCAGGGCAAGCCGCCGCATTTCCCGCCGCTCGCCGACAACCAGTCGATCCAGATGAACTCGGCCGTGAACCCCATCCGCATGGTGCTCAACGGCGGCTACGCGCCGGGCACGCGCAAGAACCCGATGCCCTACGGCATGCCGCCGTTCGCGCAGTCGCTCTCCGATGAAGAAGTGGCGGCCGTGGTCACCTATATCCGCACGGCGTGGGGCAATCACGGCACTCCGGTTTCCGAACACGAAGTGAACGCGCTGCGTTCCGCGCCGCTTTTCTGAGGCTGCGATGATCGAAACTCCCGTACCCGAACAACCGGGCGAGCGCCCGCAACACGAACAGGTCGACGAGATCGTGGCCAGCGGCCCGGGCGGCGCGCTCGCGGTAGCGGGCATCGCCACGGCGATCGTCGCCGCGCTCTGGTTCATCTTTTACTTCGTCGTGTTCCTGCCGCGCGGCGTCATCCAATAGATCAGACAGACAAGAAAAGGCCGGCCTCATGTCGAATCCGCTCGATAACCATGCCAGTGCCGAAGTCGCCGCGCGCGTCGAGCGCCGCTGGGCGACGCTCATGGTGGCGTTCGTCTGCCTGCTCGTGGCCATGGTGGTGTTCACGGGCCTGCACTGGGCCATGATGCCGCCCTCGCGCGTGGAGCTCGTCAATCCGCAAACGCTGCACGTGTCCGGCGAATTCGTCGAATCGAACCTCGGCAGCGCCGTGGAAACCGACGGCTCCGTGACGGTGCGCATTCTCGCGCAGCAATATTCGTTCACGCCGCAGTGCATTCTCATCCCGGCGAACACGCCCATTACGTTCCGCGCGACGAGCGCCGATGTCGTGCACGGCTTCCTCGTCACGGACACCAACCTGAACTCGATGGTCGAGCCGGGCTACATCTCGACGTTCCGCACGACTTTCGACAAACCCTCCGACCACCTCATGCCGTGCCACGAATACTGCGGCACGGGCCACCAGGGCATGTGGGCCCACGTGAAGGTCATCGACCGCGATGCCTTCATGCAGATGGCGAATCAGGCAGGCAATTCCGCGCGGAGACTCAGCTGTGTTAAATAACAAGCGACTCGTACTCGCCCACTTCTGGCTCGCGTTCATCGTCTTCGGCGTGGCGCTGCTGCTCGGCGCGTGGCAGATGTTCGTGCGCAGCCCGCTGCATCCGTGGCTCAACGACCCCGAGCTGTACTACCGCTCGGTCACGGAGCACGGCACCGTGATGGGTTATGTGTTTCCCACGCTCATCGCGATGGGCTTCGGCTACGCGGTCAGCGAACTGGCGCTCAAGCGCCCGCTCGTGGGCGTGAAGTGGGCCTGGCTTGGCTTCATCCTGCTCGCGCTCGGCGCCGTCACGGCCTCGGTGCCCGTGGCGCTCGGCCTCGCCTCCGTGCTCTACACGTTCTACCCGCCGATGATCGGCAACGTGTTCTATTACCTGGGCGTCGTGCTCGTCGTGGTGGGTTCGTGGGTCTGGGTCGCGCTGATGGGCATCAACACCGCGAAATGGAAACGCGAGAATCCCGGCAAACCGCTGCCGCTCGCCATGTTCGCGACCACGGCGGGCGCGTATCTGTGGGGCTGGACCGCGGTGGGCGCAGCCATCGAAGTGCTGTTCCAGATCCTGCCCGTGGCCTTCGGCTGGCGCAATACGATCGACGCGGGCCTCGCGCGCGTGTTCTTCTCCTGGACCCTGCACGCCATCGTCTACTTCTGGCTCGTGCCCGCCTATATCGCCTACTACACGATCGTCCCGCGCGCGATCGGCGGCCGGCTCTACAGCGATGTGATGGCGCGCATCTCGTTCATCCTGTTTCTCGTGGTGGCCATGCCGATCGGGATTCACCACCTGTTCACCGATCCGCAGGTGGGCTCGGGCTTCAAGTTCGTGCAGTCGGTGTTCACGGCGCTCGTCTCGGTGCCCACGCTTCTCACCGTGTTCACGATCTGCGCGTCGGTCGAAATCGCCGGGCGGCTGCGCGGCGGCAAGGGGCCGTTCGGCTGGATCGCGAAACTGCCGTGGAAGAACCCGCAAATGCTGGCCGTGGCGTTCTCGTTCGTCATGCTCGGGTTTGGCGGCGCGGGCGGCCTCATCAACATGAGCTACCAGCTCGACCAGCCCGTACACAACACGCAGTGGATCACGGGCCACTTTCACCTGATCTATGGCGGCGCGATCGTCATCATGTATTTCGCCATCGCCTACGACCTGTGGCCGCAGATCACGGGCCGCGCGCTCAACAACTGGCGCCTCATGCGCTGGCAGCTGTGGCTGTGGTTCATCGGCATGATCGTGACGACCTTCCCGTGGCACCTGGTCGGCCTCATGGGCATGCCGCGGCGCATGGCCTATTACGACTACAGCGACCCGGCGCTCGCGGGCCAGGGCGCGCTCGTGGTGCTCTCGGCCATTGGCGGCCTGATCCTCGTGACCTCGGCGGTGCTGTTCTTCCTCGTGCTGCTGCAGGGGCATCGCAGCGAGGCCGCCGCGCCCGAGGAATATCGCTTCAGCAAGCCGGTGCACGAGTCGGCCACGCTGCCGGTGGCGCTCAATAGCTTCGGGCTGTGGGTCGTGCTGATGGTCGCCCTCACGATCACCAACTATGGCTACCCGATCGCGCAACTGCTGGCAACGCCCGAATCGGCCGTGCCCGCGATCCCGATTGGAGCACAGCGATGAGCGACGAACGCCTGTTCTCGTTTCGCAATGTGTGGTTTCGCGCGGGCGTGGGCACGGCGATCGTCGTGTTCGTCGTCTCCGTGCTGATCGGCTTCATCTGGCTGCCTTCCGCCAAGAGCGACCCCTATTTTCAGGGCATCTGGACGGCGATCTGCAGCGCGGCCGGCGTGCCGCGCGACTGGCACCCGGTCGGATCGGCGGTGCCGCCGGGCTACCAGCTGAGCCAGGTCGAACTCACGCCGCACATGCTCGATGGCGCGACGACGCTCTCGGTTGGCCGCGGCGCGACGCTCGCCCTGCGCTGCACGATGTGCCATGGCCCGCGCGGCATCAGCATGGCCAATTCGCCGAATCTGGCGGGCCAGTTCGCCATCGTGGTCTTCAAGGAGCTGCACGACTTCCAGACGGGCGCCCGCCAGAACGCGGTGATGTCGCCCATGGCGCGCGATCTGTCCGACCAGGACATGCGCGACCTCGCCGCCTACTACGCCTCGCTGCAGCCGATCGCGCACCTGCATGGCGGCGCGCCCGCCATCGTGGCGCACGGCGCACCACTGCGCAATATTCCCGCATGCGCGTCGTGCCATGGCGGCGTGGACAGCAAGATCGGCAGCCCGTGGCTCGACGGCCTCCCGGCCGCGTACACGAAGGCGCAGTTGCTCGCGTTCGCGAACGGTACGCGCCATAACGACATCTCCGAACAGATGCGCAACATCGCGCGCAACATGACGCCCGAGGAAATCGACGCGGCCGCCGCCTGGTACGCGGGCGAATGGCAGCCGAAGCAACCCTGAACCCAACCCTGCAGAACTTGCGGCGGTACGCAAATTGCGCGCCCTGCACGTCCTTCACCCAACCTCGCGGAGCGACATCATGCAAAAGACGGCATCGGCAAAATGGCACGGCGGCATCAAGGACGGACAGGGCACGATCTCGACGCAAACCGGCGTGCTCAAGGAAGCGCCTTACGGCTTCGCCTCGCGCTTCGAAGGCGGTCCCGGCACCAATCCCGAGGAGCTGATCGGCGCGGCGCACGCGGGCTGCTTCACCATGGCGTTCTCGCTCTTTCTCACCCAGGCGGGCTTCACGGCCGAGAGCATCGAGACGAAATCGACCGTTACGCTCGACAAGGTGGGCGAAGGCTTCGCCATCACGAGCTGCCAGCTCGACATGACGGCAAAGATTCCCGGCATCGATCAAGCGAAGTTCGACGAGCTTTCGAAGGGCGCCAAGGAGAACTGCCCGGTGTCGAAGCTCTTCGCCAACAACGCGAAGATCACGCTCAACGCGAAGCTCGTTTGAGAGGCTGTCATGGCCATCCCCCATGCCGCGCCGGGTGAGGTCTTCGACGTGCGACCGCTAGGCGGCGCGCTCAAGAATGCGAAGTCGACCACCCTGATCCGCGCGCAGCAACTCGAAGTCATGCGCATCGTGCTGCCCGCTGGCAAGCGTCTGCCCGAGCACAGCGTGCCCGGCGAGATCACGGTGCAGTGCGTGGAAGGCGTGATCCGCTTCTTCGTGAACGGCGACCCGCGCACCATGCACGCCGGCGACATGCTCTTGCTCGGCGGCGGCGAAACGCATGCGCTGGAAGCGCTCGACGACGCCTCCGTGATCGTCACGATTCATCTTGCCCATGGGGACAAGTAAGGGCTGGTGGCGCATAGGTAAAAAAAGGAGCGTGTCCTGGCGAATGCCGGACACGCTCCTTTTACTTTGCGAGGACGGGTTGCCCCGCCCCGCTCATTGCTTCGATGGCACCGGATCGTCGTTGAGCGTCTTGAGGAACGCGATGATGTCCTGAATGTCGCCTGGCGTCATCGCGGGCTTGTCGCCGAACTTGCGGTCGAACGGCGCATCGGTCACGTCCACGTTCTTCCGGAACTGCGGCGGAATATCGTCGTACTTGTCGATCTTGCCGTCGGGGCCGTGCGGATAGAACTTGCCCGGGTCCGTATTGCGATCATTGTAGAACGCCATCACGTCGTCGAGGTTGTGGTACGCGCCGTTATGGAAAAACACCGTGCGCGTGGCCGAATTGCGCAGCGTCGGCGTGAGGAACATGCCGCAGTACTGCGTCTGGTCCTTGAAGTCCGAGCGGAACGGGCCGCACACGCCCAGATCGAAGAAGTGCGGGTCCTTGTTCTGCGCGAGCTTGTTGTTGCGCGGCACACCCAGCGCCTCGTACTGGTAGTCCGTGAACATGGGCGGCAGGCCGTCCTTGCCGGGCTTCGAGAGGTGGCAGCCCGCGCAGTTCGCCTTGTTCGGGTCGTTGAAGAGACGAAGGCCGCGCAGCTCCGCTTGCGAGAGGCGCGCGTGGCCTTCGAGCCAGCGATCGTATTTGCTGTTATACGGGTGGAACGACTGATCTTCGACCTGGTAGCGCGAGATTGCGAACATCGCCTCCGCCACGGCCAGCTTCGGGTCGCTGAAGATCCGGTCGCCGAACAGTTCCGTGAAGTGCTTCGCATACGGCGCCTTCTCGAGCTTCGTCGCCACCTGCTCGATGCTCGTGTCCGCCATTTCCACAGGATTGAGCAGCGGGCCATACGCCTGCTGCTGCAGCGTGTCGGCGCGGCCGTCCCAGAACAGGCCGCCTTGCGGCACCATCTCCACGGAGGTCGATGCGCCGCCCGCCACCTTCTGCGACTTCACGACGTCGGCGGCGGCGCTGGCCTGCTGGACGACCGTCGGCGCGTCATCGGCTTCACCCTGGTCCGGACCGATGCTGAAGTTCGGTTGGCGGTACAGATACATGAGCGAAGGCGGCGGGCGATAACCCTGCTGGTTCATCGCGAGGCCGCCCATCTGCACGTCGTGCCCATTGGGAGGACCGTACGAACGGTCGGGGCTATGGCACGAAGCACAGGACTGCTGACCGGAGCCCGAGAGCGCCGGATCGAAAAAGAGCTGCTTGCCGAGCTGCGCCATCGCCGAAAGCGGTGCGACTGGCGGGCGCTGCAGCACCACCGGGTGCGGATTCGCGCCCGTCAGGTTCTCGACGACCTCGCCCACGGCATCGGGCACGTTGGCCGGAAACGCCACGGCGTAGGCGCAGAAACCCAGTGCGCCGACCGCGATCACGGCAGCGGCGGCGCGCAGGACGACCCGCGTGGGGCTCGCCGCGCTGCGCGGTTTGGGTGAAGACGGTGTCGGCGAAGTGGAAAGCTCGGACATGATTCGATCTAGCTTTGCGAAATACCACGAAAAGGAAAAGCCGAACGCCGCGGAGTTCAACTGCGTGCCCAGCGTAGAGTCCCTCAGACGCGGCGCGCATCAGTGCGCCCTGGCGCCGCGCCGTACAGGCGGCGCCCATCCATCCTGCGAACGGGCGCCAATGCGCCTCTCACATCAGAGCGAGCGCATTACAGCATCGCAAGATGACTACACGGCGACCGTTTAATTTCCGAATACTTTCAGTTATTTTCAGAACCGAAAGAATCGCTGGAGGGGCGGTGTGTGCGGGGTTCTGGATTCGGCCCTGGATTCGCTCCGCGCGCGGGGCCGGGATTGAGCCGATTGCACTCCGTGCGGCGCGAGCTATAACTGAAAGCACAGTGCGGATGTTCTCTGCGCCCGCGCGCCCCTTCTTCTTGCGCCGCGCCGCGCTGTGCCGCCCCCGAATGCGTGGGCGCGCTTCTTTCGTGAGCAGTGAGCTAAGACGTTCGGCAGCCGTGCGCTGCGCGCAGGCATCCCGACTTTCCAGATGAGTGTGCGGCTTCAGGCTTTGCCTCTCGCTCGCGCGCACCTTCGCCGCGGATTCATTCCGCCGTTATCCCGCAGTGACGTCGTCATTGCCGCGAAGGCGCACTCACGAACTCGAGAAAGGAGGTTGATATGACATTACGCCTGGCATTGATCGCCACATGCGTGGCGGCCGTGGCGGCCGCTGCGCCCGGCACGGCGCGCGCGAAGGACGAACCCGTTTCGCAGGAACGCGCGCATCAGACGATGACCGACGACGCCGATGCTTCGGCACAGGCCAGCACCGACATGTCGTATGGCGGCACGCCCGATACGCATAGCGCCTCGGGCCATCGCACGGGCAAGATGTGCTGGCCGCGTCCCGACTGCGACGTGTTTTTTGGTCACTGAAGCGCGCCCGCTGAACGAGCGCCGATGAACCCGAGGCGGCGGCGCGCAAGATCCGCCGCCCTCGCCTCTCACACTTCGAATGCCTGCGCGCGGCATCGCCGCCGCGTTACGCGCGCCGGGCGAAACCCACCGCGCGCCACGTAAACAGCGCGCCCGCCAGCATCAGCAGGCTCGTGCCGAGGAACACGGCGCGCATGCCCAGATGCCCGCCGACGAAGCCGCCGATCAGCGGCCCGAGCACCTGCCCCGCGAATTGAGCCGACACCGAATAGCCGAGCACGCTGCCCGCGGCATGGTCCGGCGCGTTGTGGCGAATGACGGTCGCGATGCACGGCAGCAGCGCCGCGAGCGACACGCCCATGAGAAAGCGCAGCACGACGAGTTGCCAGCCCGCCGTGACGAACGCCTGCGGCACGAGCAGCAATGCCGAGGCCGCCAAGGCCGCGACGATCACTTTCGCGTGCCCCACACGGTCCGCCACGCGCCCGAGTCGCGAAGCCGCGACGATGCTGCCGAGCGCCGCCGCCGACATCGCGAGGCCCGCGACGAACGTCACGCGCGCAGGGTCGTGCACCAGCGTCGCCACATACACGGTGATGATGGGTTCGATCGACATGTTGGCGAGCATCAGCAGCATGCCGGTCACGAGCATGGCGACGATCGGGCGCTTGTCGGGCAGCGCCGACCAGCCGCCCTTCTGCGCCGCATGCGCTACGCGCGCGGGGCGCGGCGCTTCCTTCACGAACACGCAGGTCGCGATGAAGGCCGCGAAGATCGTTGCGCCGGCCACCCAGAACGTGGCGCGCAGGCCGATGAGCGGCGGCAGCGTGCCGCCCACGAGCGGCCCGATCAGATTGCCGGCCATGACGCCCGACGACAGCACGCCGAGCGCCCACGCCGAACGGTGACGCGGCGTTTGCGTGGCGACGAGGATGGTCGAACCCGACGAATAGCCGCCGGCGAAACCCGCGAGCAAACGCAGCGCCACGAGCTGCCAGATATTGCGCGACATGCCGATGAGCGACATCGTGACCGCCATGCCGAGGCTCGCGCGCACCAGCATGGGCTTGCGGCCGTAGCGGTCGCCGAGGCGTCCCCACAGGGGAGCGACGAGCGCGGCCGTGAAGAACGTCGCGCTGTACGCGATGCCCGACCACTGCACGATCGCCGCGTGGCCGTGCACGCCCAGTTCTTCCACGTAGAGCGGCAGGAACGGCAGCATCAGCGTCATGGCGACGAGCGTCGTGAACGAGCCCACCACGCAGACCGCGAGATTGCGCCGCCAGTGTTGCTCGACATCGGCATCGTGCGGGTTTCGGGGGAGTCGCTGCGTGGCGGCAGCCGCAGGCGATGCCGTGAGTGGGGAAGCGGGAGTCGAGTCGGACGCCCCGGCGCGATCGCGTGGCGGATCGTCGGGGTCTTCTGCGCGGGAGGTCATCGGCGGATCGAGGCAGCGGCGGGCTACGCGTTCGCCCGCTTGCCGGGCGAAGTCGCAAGGCACCTACGTTAAGCGAAGCGCGCCGCGGCTGTCAATTTTTTAAGCGCCTGCCGAAGATGGGGGCGCAGGCGCCGGCCCAAGGGACTGGCGTGAGGCGCGCAGTTCGTTTGCCGCTTATTGCACGGCGGTCTGCAGCAGCCCCACCACGCGCTGCAGCGGCACGAGCACTTCGGCGTCGATGCCGTAGAGCGGGCCGAGCGTCTGCGAGACGTCGCGATAGTCGAGCCGCGTGTGCCCCTCGTTGTCTTCCCAGATCACCATGCGCAGCGGCAACTCCACCGCCGCGTGCGGGTTGGCCGCCATGACGGGCGTACCCGCCTTCGGATTGCCGAACAGGATGAGGCGCGTGCGGCGCAGGCTGAGCCCGGCGGTCTCGGCGGCTTCGCGCTGGTCGACGTCGGCGAAGATATCCGCACCCGCCTTGGCCAGCGCGGTCTTCAGGCGCGCGATCGTCGTGTCGAAGTCGTGGACGCTCTTGAGCGCCAGCACGGATGAGGGATGTTGCCCGTATTCGGCCATGACAAACTCCTCCTATGGCGCACGGTCCGCGCGAATGCGCGATGCATGCAACGGCACTTTATCCCAGAATCCGCAGCGGATGATCCAGGGCGCGCGGGTGATGCGTCAGGCGCAAGGCTACCCGCCACGCGCCTTCTTCGCGCCATGCGACCGGGCGCCGTGCGCCGCCTGGTGCGACCACGCACGCCACCACACCCACGCCGCGCCTGCCGAAAGCACGGCGGCGATCAGCAGATTCACGCGCATGCCCGCGCCGATCGACGCGCGCCCCGCGATCATGGCGCCCGCCACGGCCACGCCGAGCGCCGCACCGGTCTGCCGGGCCGCGTTGAGTACGCCAGCGGCGATGCCAGCGCGGCCCTGATCGACCGTCGCCATGAGCGCCGCCGTAGCCGCGGGCGTGATCAGGCTCGCGGCGAAGCCGATGGCCGGCAGCGGCAAGGCCAGCAAGTCGTAGCGCGCCGTCGTGCCGCACGCCGCCGCGCCGAGATACCCCGCCGCCGCGAACAGGCAGGCGAGCGCGACGAGCGCGCGCGGCCCGAGCCACACCACGGCGCGCCGCGACAGCAGACTGCCGAGCGGCACCACCACGGTGAGCGGCAGGAAGGCGAGGCCCGCGCGCAACGGCGCGTAGCCGCGCTCCCGCTGAAGATACAGACTGAGTCCGAATAGCAGACCGTAGAACGTGAACGCCGAAATCATCGAGAGCAGCACGGCCGCGCTGAACACGCTCTCGTGGAAGAAGCCGAGCGGCAGCATCGGCTGCGCGCGGTGCTTTTCGAGCACGACGAAGGCGATCGCCGCTCCGCACGCCAGCACGAGACCGCCCGCAACGACCGGGGCACGCCAGCCGTGCGCAGGCGCCTCGATGATGGCGGCATTGAGCAGCGCCAGTGCCGCGATGGCCGCCGCCTGGCCCGCGAGATCGAGCCGGCGCGGCGCGCCCGGACGCGGCTGCGGCGCCACGCGCACGGCCATGACGATGCCCGCGAGGCACACCGGCACGTTGAGCAGAAAGATGCTGCGCCAGCCGACGAACCCGATCAGCACGCCGCCCAGCAACGGACCCGCCGCCATCGCGACGCCGCCCAGCCCGGCCCACACCCCGAAGGCGGCGGCACGCTCGCGCGCGTTGGTGCATGCGCCGTTGATGAGCGCCATCGATGCAGGCACGAGCAGTGCCGCCCCCATGCCCTGCAGCACGCGTCCGAGCGTGAGCAGCGCGAGGCTCGGCGCGGCGCCGCACCACGCCGAAGCCGCCGTGAAGACGGCGAGCCCGGCCATGTAGACGTGGCGCGCGCCGAGCCGGTCGCCGAGCGTCCCGCCCGAAAGCAGCAGGCTCGCGAACGTGAGCGTATAGGCGTTCACGACCCATTGCAGGCCGGCCACGCCGCCCGCAAGGCTCGCACCGATGCGCTCGAGCGCGACATTGACGATCGAGGTGTCGAGGATCACCACGACATAACTGATGCTCGTGGCCCAGAGCACCCGGCGTTGCTGTTCCCGGCTGTGCGTCTCTTGAGTCCGGTGCGTCTCGTGCATTTGCATAGGCTCTCCCGCTACGCCGGCGCGCGTTGGGCGCCGGTCACGAGCCCAGTATCGGACGCGCGGCAGTGGCGATGCTTCGATGCGTATCGAAACATGCGATCCTGCTCGCGCGTTACGCTATGCGTATGTTTTGGAGAAACGCATGAATGGCACGAACACGCACCCGAGGGTGTCGGCCACGGCCTTCCTGATCGCCGACCCCGCGCGCGCCGCGATGCTGATGGCGCTCGCCGATGGCCGCGCGCTGCCCGCCGGCGAACTGGCTTACGCGGCCGGCGTGACCGCGCAAACGGCGAGCAGCCATCTGGCGAAACTGCTCGACGGCGGGCTGCTGGCCGTGGAAAAGGAAGGCCGCCACCGCTACTACCGGCTCGCGGACGCCCAGGTCGCCACCTTGCTCGAAAACCTCGCGGCGGTCGGCGCGCGCGCGCCGGTGCGCCGCAAGCCGCTTGGTCGCGAGGCGCGGGACCTGCGTTTCGCGCGCTGCTGCTACGACCATCTCGCGGGCCAGGTCGGCGTGGCGATCACAGAGCGCCTCACCGATGCGGGGCTCATCACGGCGCAAGCGGACAAACGCTTCGCGGTGACGCCCGCGGGGCAGACATGGTTCGGCGAACTCGGGCTCGACGTCGCCGCGCTCAAGCCGGGGCGTCACGGCATTGCGCGCCAATGCCTCGACTGGACCGAGCGCCAGCATCATCTGGCCGGGCCGCTCGGCGTGGCCTTTCTCACGCTGCTGTGCGAACGCGGCTGGATGCGGCGTACGCGTGCGTCGCGCGCGGTGCAGATCACGCCGCGCGGCTGGGCCGATCTACGCGAGCGGCTGGGCCTGACGCCCGACCTGCTGGCCGCCCACGCCGATGATTCGAACGACTAACGACTTGCGCCTCGTCACGCGACGAGAAACCGCTGCGCGAGCCGCACCCAGCACGCCGCGCCGAGCGGCAGCACCTGGTCGTTGAAGTCGTAGCCGGGGTTGTGCACCATGCAGCCGCCGAACTCCCAGGCAGGTCTCACTTTTGAAATGACTAGACAATTAAGGAGGTATTCCAATGACCGCAACAGCCCATGTCGCAACGACGACTCGACTTGCCACAAGCGCGAATTCATCGAAAGTCCACGCCCGTTCACAGGGTTTTCCATGAGTCGGGATTTATGAAATTCTCTTGCGCTCAAATTCTTTTCTCTCCATGCTTGTCTATGCAAGTCGCACGAACGAATGAACGTCCCCACGGGTCCACGGTACCCACCGACAAAGGAGCATGGTCATGCAGGCGAAGTACACCCGGCTGGCAAAAGCGCTGATTGGCGCAGCACTCGGCGTCACGCTGCTTGGAAGCGGCAGTGCCGGCGCGAAGGAATGGAAAAGCGTGACGATCGCGCTCGACGGCAGCTATGCGCCCTGGAACCTGACCTTGCCGGGCGGCAAGCTTGGCGGCTTCGAACCCGAACTCGTCGAAAACCTGTGCGCGCGTGCACAAATCCAGTGCAAGCTCGTCGCCCAGGACTGGGACGGCATGATTCCGGGCCTGCAGGCAGGCAAGTTCGATGTCCTGATGGATGCGATCTCGATCACGCCGGATCGCGAGAAAATCATTGCATTCTCGAAGCCCTATGCGGCCACCCCGGCAACCTTCGCCGTCTCCGATCCGAAGATCCTGCCCAAGGGCGGCCCGAACACGACGCCTCTGAAGCTCGACGCCGACTCGCGCAGCAACGCGCCCGCCATCGAGTCGATGCGCAAGGCGCTGAAGGGCAAGACGATCGGCATCCAGTCGGGCACGGTGTACACCGGCTTCATCAACGCCAACTTCAAGGACGTCGCGTCAGTGCGCGTGTACAAGACCGCGCCCGAGCGTGATCTCGATCTCACGAACGGCCGCATCGACGCCACGTTCGACGACGTGACCTACTACACCGCCAACGCCGACAAGTCGCCCGTGGTAATCGCCGGCACGATGATTGCCGGTCCGATCTGGGGACCGGGCGAAGGTCTCGCGTTCCGCAAACAGGACGCCGACCTGAAGGCGAAGTTCGACAGCGCGATCACGGCGGCACTCGCCGACGGCACCGTGAAGAAGCTCGCGCTGAAGTGGTTCAAGACCGACGTGACGCCGTAAGCATCGCACCCTGGCGGCGCGCGCCGCGCCTGACGCGCGCCTTCGCTTCCCGACCCGCCTGGATCCCTGCCATGTCTCTGTTATCGCTATTCAACACACTCGGCCTCGGTCCGGACGGCTGGGGCAGCGTTCTGCTCCTCGGCGCGTTGATGACCGTCGTGCTCACGCTCGCCGCATTGGCAATCGGCGCCGTGTTCGGTGCGCTCATTGCCGCGGCAAAACTCTCGCGCTTGCGCGTGCTGCGCGTTTTCGGCGACTTCTACACGACCGTCTTTCGCGGCGTGCCCGAATTGCTCGTCATCTATCTGTTCTACTTCGGCGGCTCTTCCCTGGTCACCACCGTCGGTCAGTGGTTCGGCGCCGACGGATTCGTCGGCGTGCCGCCCTTCGCCGTCGGCGCGTTCGCGGTCGGCATGATTTCGGGCGCTTATCAGGCCGAGGTCTATCGCGCAGCCGTGCTCGCCGTTGCACGCGGCGAACTCGAAGCCGCTCGCGCGATAGGCATGCCGACGCTCACGCTGTTTCGCCGGATCTTGATCCCGCAGGTGCTGCGCTACGCGTTGCCCGGCATCGGCAACGTCTGGCAACTGAGCCTCAAGGACTCCGCGCTGATTTCGGTCACCGGGCTCGCCGAGTTGCTGCGGGCGAGCCAGATCGCAGCGGGCTCGACGCACCAGTACTTCCTCTTCTTCGTCGTCGGCGGTCTGCTCTATCTCGCCATGACGGGTGTGTCGAACCGTGTCTTCGGTCGCGCCGAAGCGGTCGTCGGCCGCTCGTTCAAGCGCAACTTCGCGCGCAACTGATCGGGGAGCGCACACTCATGCATATCGATTTCGCGTTCCTGCTCGACACGATGCGCCAGCTCATCGGCGCCGTGCCGACCACGCTCGGCCTTTTCTTCGCGTCGCTCGTGCTGGGCGGCTTGCTCTCGCTCGTGATCGTCACGATGCGCGTCTCGCCGCACTGGCTGCCGAACCGTTTTGCGCGCGCCTACATTCTCGTGTTTCGCGGCTCGCCGTTGCTGATCCAGATGTTCCTCGTCTATTACGGCCTCGGGCAGTTCGGCGTGATTCGCGAAAGCTTTCTGTGGCCCGTGTTGCGCGAACCCTATGTCTGCGCGGTCCTGTCGCTCGCGTTGTGCACGGCGGGATACACGGCCGAGATCATCCGCGGCGGCCTCATGGCGGTGCCCGTCGGGCAGATCGAAGCCGGCTACTCGATCGGCCTTTCCGGCTTCGCCCTGCTGCGCCGCGTGATCGGCCCGATCGCGCTGCGTCAGTGCCTGCCCGCGTATTCGACCGAAGCCGTGCTGCTCGTCAAGTCGACGGCGCTGGCTAGCCTTGTCACCGTTTGGGAAGTGACGGGGGTCGCGCAGCAGATCATTCAGCAGACCTATCGCACCACCGAGGTATTTACGTGCGCCGCGCTGATCTACCTGTTCCTGAACTTCGTGGTCGTGCGCGTGATCGGCTTCGTCGAGCAACGGCTGTCGCGCCACCTGCGCGCGGCGCCGCCCGCCCCGCGCAAACCCGCCGCGCCGCTCGAAGCCACGCGCGCCGCGTCGTGACCCGCCGCCCTACCTGGAGAGATTGATGAATACGTCAGCACCCATTGCGCTGTCGGTGCGCAACATCCACAAGTCGTTCGGTGACCATCACGTGCTCAAGGGCATTTCGCTCGACGCGCACGAGGGCGACGTCATTTCGATTCTCGGCGCGAGCGGTTCGGGCAAGAGCACGTTCCTGCGCTGCCTGAATCTGCTGGAGACGCCGGACGACGGCTCGGTCGCGCTCGCAGGCGAGGAACTCAAGATGAAGCGCCGCAGCGACGGCAAGCTACAACCGGGCGACCGCCGTCAGGTCGACCGCGTGCGCTCGCAACTCGGCATGGTGTTTCAGAACTTCAACTTGTGGTCGCACATGACCGTGCTGGAGAACCTGATCGAAGGCCCCATGCGCGTGCTCAAGCGCAGCCGCGCTGAGGCGGTCGAAGAAGCCGAGGCGCTGCTCGCCAAGGTCGGCCTTGCCGACAAGCGCGGCCACTACCCCGCACACCTGTCGGGCGGCCAGCAGCAGCGCGTGGCGATTGCACGCGCGCTCGCGATGCATCCGAAGGTGATGCTGTTCGACGAGCCCACCTCGGCGCTCGACCCCGAGCTGGTCGGCGAAGTGCTGCGCGTGATGCGCACGCTCGCCGACGAAGGCCGCACGATGCTCGTCGTCACGCACGAGATGGGCTTCGCACGCCACGTTTCGAATCGCGTGATGTTCCTGCACCAGGGCCAGGTGGATTCGGATGGCACGCCGGACGAGGTATTCGGCGAACTGAAGTCGGACCGCTTCCGCCAGTTCGTGTCGAGCCACCAGGATCGCAACGCTCACTAACCGCACCACGCACTCCCATGGCCATCACCCGTACCCAGAATCCGCTCGACTGGCGCGCGATCGCTAGCGTCGCCGCAGGCGAGCCGCTGATCCTCGGCGCCGATGCGCAGGCGAACATTCGCAGCGCCCGTGTGCTCGTCGAACAGATCGTCGCGCGCAGCATCCGTGCGTATGGCGTGAACACGGGCGTCGGCGCGCTGTGCGATGTGATCGTCTCGCAAGACGAACAGCACGACCTGTCGCACAACATCCTCATGAGCCACGCAGTGGGCGTGGGCGAGCCGCTAGGCGCAGACGAGACGCGCGCGATCATGGCTGCGGCCATCAACAACTTCGCGCATGGACACTCGGGTGTGCGCCTCGAAGTCGTCGAGCGTCTCGCCACACTGCTGGAGGCGAATTGCCTGCCGGAGGTGCCCGCGTTCGGTTCCGTCGGCTATCTGAGCCATATGGCGCACATCGCGCTCGTTTGCGTGGGCGCGGGACACGTGCGCTGGAACGGCGAGCGCGTGAGCGGCGCTCAGGCCCTGCAGCGGCTCGGCTTGCAGCCCCTGTCGCTCCAAGCGAAGGAGGGATTGAGCCTCGTGAACGGCACGCCGTGCGTGACCGGGCTCGCTGCGCTCGCGCTTCACCGCGCGGAGCGCTTGCTCGACTGGGCGGACGTCGTCGCCGCAATGAGCTTCGAGAATCTGGGCGGGCAGATCGCGGCGTTCGACACCCGTTCACTTGCATTTCGTGTGTCGCCGGGCCTCGCCCACGTGGGAGAGCGTCTGCGCGCGGCGCTCGCCGGTAGCGCGCTGCTCGAAATTTCGCTCGGGCGGCGCACCCAGGACCCGCTCAGCGTCCGCACGATACCGCACGTGCACGGCGCCGCGCGAGACACGTTCGCGGCAACGGCCGAAGTCGTGAACCGCGAGCTTGCCTCGGTGACGGACAATCCGATCGTTGCGGGCACGCCGGAGTCGCCCCGGGTGTACTCGCAGGCGCATGCGGTCGGCGCCTCGATCGCACTCGCCATGGACAGCCTCGCAACCGCGATTGCGCAGGTCGCGGCGATGGCCGAACGCCGCCTCGACCGTCTGGTCAACCCGCTCGTGAGCGGCCTGCCGGCCTTCCTCGCGCACGCATGCGGCACGCGTTCGGGCTTCATGATTGCGCAGTACACAGCAGCGTCGCTCGTCGCGCAGAACCGCCGTGAAGCCGCTCCCGCGAGTCTCGACGGCGGCGTGACATCGGGGCTGCAGGAAGACCATTTGTGCCATGCGACGCCGGCCGCGCTGAAGGCGCTCGCGGTCATCGAGAACAGCAACCGCATCCTCGGCATCGAACTGCTCGCCGCGGCACAAGCCTACGATCTGCAGCCGCTCGACGCGGCGCGCGCGCCCTATACGGACGCGATCTACGCCGGCGTGCGCGCCACGCTGCCGACCTATCGCGACGACCGCCCGCTTTCCGACGACATGACTTTCGCGTTTCGCCTCGTTGCCGACGGCGCCCCACCGCCGCTTGCCGGCCCGGCACGTGACGACACCGGGACCGTCTCGCGGGAACCGGCGCTGGACATGCCGCCAATCGCGCGCAGTACGGCGGCGCCGGCGAGCCGCGCGGTTCCCGGCACGGTCGGCGTCTGAAGCGAGGTCAGGTATGAACGCGCCATCTTCGCTGATCGACAACTCGACGCAGTCCGCGACAGCGCATAAGGTCGCTCCAGCGTATGAGCAGATCAAGCGCTACGTGGTCGATCGAATCACGGACGGGACCTGGAAGCCCGGTGAGGCCATTCCGTCGGAGACAGAGCTCGTCAAGGAATTCGGCGTCGCGCGAATGACCGTATCGCGCGCGCTGCGCGAACTGTCGGCCGAGCATGTGCTCAGACGCGTTCAGGGCGCGGGAACGTTCGTCGCCTCGCGCGACGTCGAATCGACTGTCCTCGAGGTTCGCAACATCGCCGACGAAATCGCCGCGCGCGGTCACCGGCACAGCGCGCGGGTGCTGACGCTGGGCGCGAGCTCGAACGATCAGGCGATGGCCGCGCTCGAGCTCGGCTGCGGTCCCGTGTTCCATTCGCGTATCGTCCACTACGAGGAAGACGAAGCGATTCTGTACGAGGACCGCTACGTGAACCCCCATGTGTTTCCGGGTTATCTCGAACAGGACTTCACACGGGAAACACCGAACCACTACATGATGCGGCTCGCGCCGGTTCAACGGGCGGAGTTCCGGATCTACGCGCAAAAACCGGATGCGGATATACGACGCCATCTTGCGATGAACATTGGCGAGCCCTGCCTGCTGATGTGGCGGCGTACGTGGGTCGGCAGTGCCGTGGCGACCGCCGTCGAGCTTTGGCATCCCTCATCGCGTTTTCATCTGGTCGGCAAAGTCTCGACATGACACGGGGTGCCACCGACCTGATGACTCAGGCGTGCACCGAGTTCAGCAAGGAAATTCGCCATCGCTGCCGCACGATGGTCTCGCCGCGCGCCGCCGCGCTCGCTACCGCGCGCACGCGCAGGACAACGGGCGCAGCCGCGAAGTCACGCGTGGAACGCTGACGTCGTGCACGGTGGGACTTAGCCGGGCGCCTGGTCCAGCTTCGCACCCGCCTCGCGCGCCCGCGCGAGCACGTCGAGATTGCCCTCGCCGAAACCGTGGTGGCCGCTGCGCTGCACGACTTCGAAAAAGATTTCGCCGGGATGGCGTTTGGCAAAGGTCTGGAAAAAGAGCCGCGGCACGCCGTCTTCGCCAATCTCGCCATCGATCAGCACATGGCGCTTGCGCAGCGCTTCCAGTTCCACGCCGTGGCCTGGCAAACGCGCATCCACGGTGTCGTAGTAAGCGGGCGGCGGTTCGACGAACTCCACGCCATTGGCCTTGAGCGCATCGACGCTCGCGAGGATGTCGTTGCTCGCCAGCGCGATGTGCTGCACGCCTTCGCCGGGATGCTCGGGCAGATAGTCGTGCAATAGCTGCGTGCGCCGCGTGCCTTCCTCATAAACAGGAATGCGCAGTTCGCCATCGGGCGACACCATCACGCGGGACTCCTCGGACACGTGCCAGTTCGCGTTGATTTCGTGGATCTCGCGGAAATGCAGCAGGTCGCGATAGAAGTCGAGCCATTCGGCAATGCGCCCCGCCCCCACCGTTTGCGTGAGATGGTCGACGCGCGTGAGGCCGGTGCCGCCGTGATCGAGATCGGTATGCGCCGTGGCGACGTCGATGGGCCGGAAGTCGATGTCGAAGATCGAAATGTCGCCCACGCCGCCGCGCTGGCCGCCGCGGCCGCGCCAGCGGTCGATGAAATAGAGGTGCGAGTCGCCGATACCCTGGATCGCGGGAATGTGCAGTTCCGCGGGACCGAGACGCTCGCCTTCGAACGCCCACGCGCCGAGCGAGATGGCGTGCTCGAAGGCGCGCCTGGCATTGTCGACGCGCACGCCGATCGCGCAGATGCCCATGCCGTACTCCTGCGCGTAACGCGCGGCGAACGAGTCGGGCTCGGCGTTCAGCAGGAAATTCATCTCGCCCTGGCGGTAGAGCGTGACCGCCTTGCTCACGTGGCGTGCGATCGCCTTGAAGCCGAACTGCTCGAAACGGCGGCCGAGATCGGCGGGTTCGGGCGCGGCGAACTCGACGAACTCGAGTCCCGCCATGCCGAGCGGATTGTCCGCCTGCGGCGGAGGATTAGAGGGGCTGGACATGCAGTGGGCTCCTGACGCAAGCGCTGAAACGGACACCTCGCCGCCCCGTCGCGACTTCGAGGCCGCGAATCTGGCATATGAGGCAGGCCGATTTTAACCATTTCGTTCATTTTGACGAAGACCGCCGTGCGCGGTCGGTCCACGCGCCATCTCGGTGCAAACCCGCAAAGCGTTCGATAATCGCACGCACTTGGGCGATAATCGCGCAAAACGGCGCCACCACGCATTGCCGGACCGCGAGGGCCGCCCTATGCTGCGTCTCACGTTTAGCGCGCATCCTGAATACTGCAGCAGCATGGCACATGCGCAACAGTCTGGAGACAACTGATGACCCCAAGCCTCGACACCACCGGCGACGCCGCCCCTTTCGCCCCGTCGCGCAGCCAGGCCCGCAAGGCGGCGCTCGGCAGCTTCGTCGGCGCGGTCGTCGACTGGTACGACTTCCTGCTCTACGGCATCGTCGCCGCGCTGGTGTTCAACGTGGCTTTCTTCCCGCAGGTCGGCAGGACCATGGGCACGCTCGCCGCGTTCGCGACCTTCGGTGTGGGCTTTCTCTTCCGGCCGCTCGGCGGCGTCGTGTTCGGCCACTTCGGCGACCGGCTCGGCCGCAAACGCATGCTCGTTCTGACCGTCATGATGATGGGCCTTTCCACCGTGGCCATCGGTCTGTTGCCGACCTTTGCGACCATCGGCTGGTGGGCGCCCGTGCTGCTCGTCACGATGCGCGCGCTGCAAGGCTTCGCCGTGGGCGGCGAATGGGGCGGCGCGGCGCTGATGGCCGTGGAAAGCGCGCCGCGCGGCAAGAAGGCGTTCTATAGCAGCGGCGTGCAGGTGGGCTACGGCGTGGGCCTCGTGCTCGCCACCGGCCTCGTGGCGCTCCTGAGCCACCTGCTCGGCGACGCGGCGTTCCGTTCGTGGGGCTGGCGTCTGCCGTTCCTCTTCAGCGTGGTGCTGGTGCTCGTCGGCCTGTGGGTGCGCTCGAGCATGGACGAGTCGCGCGAGTTCGTCGAGAAAGTCGAGCACGGTCATCGCAAGCTCAAGATGCCGGTGCTCGAAGCGCTCACGCGTCACCCGAAGGCCTTCCTGTACATCATCGCGCTGCGCCTTGCCGAACTCTTCACGATGTATATCGTGACCGCCTTCGCGCTGAGCTATTCGACCACCAACCTCGGCATGTCGCGCGATCTCTTTCTCGGCATCGGCCTGTTCGTCGGCGCGCTCTCCTGCGTGACGATCCCCTGCTTCGCGTGGCTCGCCGATCGCCTCGGGCTGCGCCGCATTTATCTGATCGGCGCGTTCATCGGTCTCCTGAGCGCCGTGCCGTTCTTCCTCGCGCTCGAGGCGCGGGCCACGATCTGGATCGTGATCTTCTCCGTGATGCTCGCGAACATCGCCCACGACATGGTCGTGAGCGTGCAGCAACCGCTCTTCACCGAGCTGTTCGGCGCGGAGTACCGCTACAGCGGCGCGGGCGTGGGCTACCAGTTCGCGAGCGTGGTGGGCGGCGGCTTCACCCCGTTCATCGCCGTGGCGCTGGTGGGCTTCGGCGGCGGTTCGTGGCACCTCGTCGCCGCGTACCTCGCGATTGGCTGCCTGATCTCGCTGATCGTGGCGGCGCGCATGAAGCCGGAGTGAGCAGGAGCTGATCGTTCGCACGCAAGCCGCAGGCGTTTCGCGCTTGCGGCTTTTTCCATTGTTTTGGCCACCGTGCAGCACAGGGTCTTGCGCGCCGATGAAAAAACCGCCACTGGACCGGCGCGACTGGATCGCCGGGCTCGAAAAAGGCCTCGCGATCCTCGAAGCCTTCGACAGCGAGCACGCGCGCATGACGCCCACCCAGGCGGCCGAGCGCACCGGCCTCTCGCGCACCGCCGCGCGCCGCTATCTGCTCACGCTCGAATCGCTGGGCTATGTGTACACGGACGGCCGGCTGTACGGCCTTACGCCGCGCGTGCTGCGGGTAGGCTGGTCTTACTTCGATTCGGCGCGTCTGCCGCGCACCGTGCAGCCCTATCTGCAGCAGCTAAGCGCGACGCTCAACGAGTCGGCCTATGTGAGCGTGCTCGACGGCTGGGACCTCGTCGTGATCGCGCGCAATGGCGTGTCGCGCGTCATGACGACTGGCTTCGTACTCGGCGCGCGCGTGCCCGCGCCGCTCATCTCGCCGGGCGTGGTGCTGCTCGCGCACGAGGCCGATCAAAGCGCAGTTTCAGCGTGGCTCGATACGGTCGAACTGTCGCCCTTCACGCCGCATACGATCACGAGCGGCGCGCGCCTGCGCGAGAAAATCGGGCGCGCACGCGTGGACGGCTATGCGCTCATCGAGCAGCAGTTGCAGGTGGGCGTGCGCGGCATTGCCGTGCCGCTCAGGAATCGCAACGGCGAAGTCGTCGCCGCGCTCAGCACCAACATGCCGATGGGCGAGGAAAGTCCCGAGGCCGCCCTTCAGCGCGTTCTGCCGCATCTGCAGGAAAGCGCGCTCGCCATGCTCAACGTGCTTTAACGCTACGTTTGAGCAACGGCTCACGAGCGCGTGAGCGCAGCATGATCGCCCGCCATGCGCGCGTTGCCCGCCACGGCGAGTCCCGCAGTGGCGAGCGTTTCGCGCGCATGTCCGCGGATGTCGTCGACGGCGTATTGCGCGTCGGCGTTGCGCACCCAGGCGCGCACCAGCAAGCGCGCGCCGCCGCTGGACGGGTAGCTGTCCACGGCGACCGTCGGCGCGAGCGTCGTGCCGTTCTGCACGCGCGGTTCGGCGGAAACCATCTCCTTGAGCTTGCCGATGGCGGCGTCCACCTGGTCGCGCCGCGCGAGATCGACCGTGACGTCGATACGCTGCGTGCCGCCGCTGCTGTAGTTGATGACGGGATTGCTCCAGATCTGGCTGTTCGGCACGAAGACGACGTTGCCGTCGCCGCGCTCGATGCGCGTGGTGAACAGCCCCACTTCGCACACGATGCCCGCCGCCGCACCGCTGCCTTCGATCACGTCGCCCGCGCGAAACGGGCGCAGCATCAGCAGCATGATGCCGGCAGCGATGTTTTGCAGCGTGCCTTGCAATGCGAGGCCGATGGCGAGACCGGCGGCGCCCAGCGCGGCGAGCACGCTAGCCGTGGCGATGCCCACCTCGCTGAGCGCGGCAACGAGCGCAATGACGCGCACGGTCCATGCCGCCATACCTGCGAGCATCGGTGCGAGCGTGGGATCGGCGTGCGAGTGCGCGAGCATGCTCGCGAATATGTGCGCCACGCGATTGGAAACCCACCACCCAACCACCAGTATCAGAACGGCGACGATCACATTCATCACGTCGTGTGTCATCGTGGCGAGCAGCGAGGGTTGCAGATGGAAAAGGCGGTTGAGGAAATCGTCCATGATCGGGGATCAGATGGTTGCGATGGGGGCGAGGTGCGCGCATGGCGCACCCCACAGGACTGCGCAGCAGTCCGCATGCCCGTAAGCTTTGAAAGTCTCGACTTCCACGCCCCATCGATCCGGCACCATTGCGGCGCGGAGATGCCGCCGCTGCTTGCGCCCGCAACGATCTCCTCGCCCTGCGACGCTAGAAGTCCACTGCGTCGCGAATGATCGGGCACGTCATGCAATGGCCGCCGCCGCGCCCGCGCCCCAGTTCCGCGCCCACGATCGTCACGACCTCGATGCCGGCCTTGCGCAGCAGCGTGTTCGTATAGGTGTTGCGGTCGTAAGCGAAGACCACGCCGGGCGAGGTGCAAACGAGGTTCGCGCCGCTGTCCCATTGTGTGCGTTCACGCTGGTAGTCGTTGCCGCCCGCTTCCACCACGCGCATTTTCTTGATGCCGAGCGCCGCGCTCACCACCTCGACAAAGGACTTCTTCTCCTGGCGCAGCTCCACACCCGCCGGTTGATCGCTGGGCCGGTACGTGAAGGTGCGCGTGCGTGCGAGGAAATCCGGCGCGATCAGCACGCAGTCGCGATCGGCAAAGGTGAAGACCGTATCGAGGTGCATGGCCGCGCGAATTTTCGGCATCGCCGCCACGATCACCTGCTCGGCGGCGCCCTTCTTGAAGAGCGTGGCGGCGAGCTGGCTGATCGCCTGGCGCGAGGTGCGCTCGCTCATGCCGATCAGCACGGTCTTGTTGCCGATGGGCATGACGTCGCCGCCTTCGAGCGTCGCCATGCCGTGGTCCTGTGTGGGGTCGCCCCACCACACGTTGACCTTGCCCGCGAAATCCGGATGAAACCGGTAAATCGCCGCGGCTAGAATCGTTTCCTCGTGCCGCGCGGGCCAGTACAGCGGATTGAGCGTCACGCCGCCGTAAATCCAGCAGGTGGTGTCGCGCGTGTAGATCGTGTTCGGCAGCGGCGGCAGCAGATATTCGGTGGACCCGGCCGCTTCGCGCACGACCTTGAGCGCCGCGCCGCCATGCGATTCGGGGAAATCGTGGATCGAGAGGCCGCCGAGCAAGGTCTCGGCCAGCTTGCGATCGTCGAGCCCTTCCAGATAGCTGCGCAGTTCGTCGATGAACCCCAGCCCGACCTGGTTCGGCACGATCTGGTTGTCGAGAATCCACTTCTTGCCTTCTGGCACGGCAACGGTTTCGGCGAGCAGGTTGTGCATTTCCACGACCTCGACGCCGCGGTCGCGCATCTTCGTGACGAAGTCGAAATGGTCGCGCTTCGCGTTGTCGACCCACAGCACGTCGTCGAACAGCAGCTCGTCGCAATTGCTCGGCGTGAGACGCGAGTGCGCCATGCCGGGGGCACACACCATCACCTTGCGCAGTTGCCCGACCTCCGAGTACACGCCAAGCGCGCTTCCTTCCTTCGCCTTGCCCTTGCCGCCCTTCGCGGCTTTCTCCGCCTTTTCTACCTTTTCGCCCCTTTCACTCTTGCCACCGCCCTTCGCCTTGGACATATCGATCTCCGCTCGTTCTCGTTAGACCGCCATGGTGCCCGTGGCCAGCGCAACGACGCCTACGATGGCCGCTACGGCCGCCACGATGAAAATGACCCAGTCGCTCGTATGCTGGAAAACCTTCAGCTTGCGCTCGCGCCGCGCGAGGAAATAAAGCACCGTGCCAGGCGCGTAAAGAATCGCCGATAGCAGGATGAACTTGAGACCGCCGGCCACGATCATGAACAACGTGTAGATCACGGCGACCGTGGCCAGCGCGAGATCGCGCCTGCGCTCCTCGGGCCGAACCTCGTAGCTCTCGCCGCGGTTCGAGACCATGAACCCGTAGGCCGCGACGAACAGATACGGAATCAGCGACATCGAACTCGTGAGGTTGAGCATCAGCGAGAACGCATCGCGCGAGAAATACGTGCTCGCGACCAGCAGCTGCACGACGATATTGGTGATCCAGAGCGCATTGGCCGGCACGTTGTTGGCGTTTTCGCGCGCGAACACGGCCGGCATGTCCTGATTGCGCGCCGCCGCGAACATCACCTCCGCGCAGATCAGCGACCACGCCAGATACGCGCCGAGCACGGAAACGATCAGGCCGATGCTCACGAAAATCCCGCCCCACGGACCGACCACGCTTTCGAGCACGGCCGCCATGGAGGGCTGGCGCATGCCAGCCACGTCCGCGCGCGGCAGCACGGCGAAAGGCAGCATGGAAACGAGCACCATGAGCGTGGTCACGCCGGCGAAGCCGAAGATCGTTGCACGACCCACGTCCGTGCGCTCCTTCGCATAGCGCGAATACACGCTCGCCCCTTCGATGCCGATGAACACGAACACGGTGACGAACATCGTCGCGCGAATCTGCTGGATGAGGCCGCCCTCTTGCGCGGCGGACTGGATATTCAGGTGGAAGGTCCCGTACTTGAATACGAACAGGAGGATGACGATGAACACCACGATCGGAATGACCTTGGCGAATGTCACGACAGTGTTGATGAATGCGGCCTGCTTCACGCCGCGCAGAATGAGGAAGTGAAACAGCCAGATGCCGATCGACGCGACGACGATGGCCGTGACCGTGTTGCCGTCGCCGAAAATCGGGAAGAACGCGCCCAGCGTGGACTTGATCAGCACCCAGTACGAAACGTTGCCGATGCAACTGCCGATCCAGTAACCGAACGCCGAGAGGAAGCCGGGGTAATCGCCAAAGCCCTCTTTCGCATAGACGAACACACCGGCGTCGAGTTTCGGCTTGCGCTCGGCGAGCGCCTGAAACACGCGTGCGAGCGTATACATGCCCACGCCCGCCACGAGCCACGCAATCGCCGCGCCGACCGGCCCCGTTGCATTGGCGAAGGTTCGCGGCAGAGAAAAGATCCCGGCGCCCACCATGCCCCCGACTACCATCGCGGTCAACTGCACGCGACTCATCTTCTGCTCGGTATCGGCCATCGGTTTCCTCGCTTTTTGTTTGGAACTGCGCTTTATCGGGCGGCCGGCGCACCGCTGCGCCGCCGTTCAGGCTTCGGGCGCCTGCAGGGTCACCGCGTCACGCGCACCGAGTTGTTGCCCATCAGCACACGCACACGATCACCGGGGACGAATTGCTGATCCGAATCCTGGACCACCGATATCAGTTGTCCCGAATCCAGACGCACGACGATTTCAAGGCCTTGCCGCTGCGTGACGCGCTGCTCCACGGCATTGCCTGCCGCGCCGCCCAGCACGGCGCCGCCAATGCCCGCTGCAACGGCGCCGGTGCCGCGCCCGATGTTGCTGCCTGCCGCGATGCCGCCAAGCGCGCCTCCGGTGATCGCGCCGATGCCCGTTGGGCCCGGCTGGATCGTGACGGGCCGAACCGATTCGACCGCACCGAGTTCGACCACGAACACCTGCTGCGCCTGGGCTGGCGTGAAGACAGAGCCAGAAGTCGGCGCCTCACAGCCGGAAAGCGCGAGCGAAGCAACTGCGGAGCCAAGAAGTGTTGCTGCGAGATATCGCATGAGATTCCCCCTAATGCGGCGCATTGCGGATTCGCTAATTCATTCGACCTGTTTGCTAACGATTACACATAGGGTCATTAGCGAACATTCAACCAATACGTTCCCGGTAATTCTCCTTTTGCTTTCCATCCTCCGGACACCTGACGAACATTATGGAATACGATTCGCACATGATGTATTCAACGTGACATTCGTTCGAGAATAGTTCATCGATTCAATGTGGCGCGCATTTTTTATCCGCGATTTCCCGCGCTTGCATTACGACCGGTCAAAGATCAGAAAAAGGCTCGAACATGAAATCGACGGATGACCAGAAATTGTCGCTGCCGGTCCTGACGGCCATGGTCGTGGGCTCCATGGTCGGCGCCGGCATCTATTCGCTGCCGCGCAACTTCGCGCTCGAAGCGGGCCCAATGGCCGCCGTCATCTCATGGTGCATTGCGGGAGGCGGCATGTATATGCTGGCCCGCGTCTTCCAGCTTCTCGCCGAAATCCGGCCCGACCTCGACTCCGGCATCTTTGCTTATGCACGTGACGGCTTCGGCGGCTACGCCGGCTTTCTCTCCGCGTTCGGCTACTGGATGGCCGGTTGCTTCGGCAATGTCTCTTATTGGGTGCTGATCAAATCCACGCTCGGCGCATTCGTGCCGGCGTTTGGAAACGGCAATACACCGATTGCCATTGCCGTTTCGTCGGTCGGCATATGGGCATTTCACTGGATGCTGTTGCGCGGCATTCAGCAGGCCACGCTCATCAATGCGATTCTTACTGTCGTCAAGATTCTGCCCATTTTCGTTTTTATCGGCATTTTGAGCGTCTATGCGAGTGCGGAGCCGTTCACGGACAATCTCGCGGAAAGCGCTCGAGGGCTTGCCCCGCAGGTCAAAGGGACCATGCTCGTGACGGTATTCGTGTTTCTCGGCATCGAAGGCGCAAGCGTCTATTCGCGCTACGCGAAGAAGCGCTCGGACGTGGGCGCGGCAACGGTACTCGGCTTCGCCTTCGTGCTGTTGCTGCTCGTGCTCGTGACGCTGCTGCCCTATGCGCATCTCCCGCGCGTGGATATCGCCGTCATGCGGCAACCTTCGATGGCGTCGGTGCTTGGCGCCGTAATCGGCTCGCCGGGCGTGGTGTTCATCGGCGGTGCGCTCATCGTCTCCGTTCTCGGCGCCTACCTCGCGTGGTCGCTGATCTGCGCGGAAGTGCTGTATGCGAGCGCGAAAGCGGACGCCATGCCAGCCATCTTCGCGCGCCGCAACGCCCGGCAGCTTCCCACCGCCGCGATCTGGCTCACGAGCGGCGTGGTACAGGCCTTCGTCATCAGCACCTACTGGTCCACCGACGCCTTCTCGCTCATGCTGCGCCTCACGAGCGCGATGGCACTCATCCCCTACTTCTTCGTGGCGACCTTCGGGCTCAAGGCCATCCGCGCACTGCCGCAAGCGGCCATGAGCGCGCGAACGCGCACACTGCGCTATGCCACAGCGGGCATCGCCACGATTTATACACTGTTCCTGCTTTACGCTTGCGGGCTGGAACTGCTCGTCATGTCCGCACTGCTCTATGGACCCGGCAGCCTGCTGTACATGTGGGCGCGTCGCGAGCGTGGCGAGGCGCTATTTTCGCGGCCCGAGTGGTGCGCGTTTCTCGTGGTGATGGGCGGCGGACTCGCCGCGATCGTCGGGCTGAGCACCCCGGCGTGGCGTTAGCCGCGCGCCACGGCGCCTGCCCGCCTCCATCGGCCTCGTGACTGCGTTTCGCCTCACCGCTGCCATCCAAACGTTCCAAAGTTCGACAGCGAGGAACCATGCCTATCAGCTACGCGCTCCGCAAGGCGCGGCTCGCAGCGGTCGAGCAGCGCACGATGAAGGTTTCCATTTACGTCGTGTGCCTCGGTTTCGCGGCCAACGTCGGCTATGGCTTCTTCGTGCAATCCGATACGCTGCTGCTCACCGCCATTTTCTATCTGCTCAATCTCGCGAGTTCCGCGCTTGGATTGCTCGTGGCCACCGTGGTGAGCCGGCCCGCGACGACTCGCTTCGAATACGGGTATTGGTTCCTCGAGCCGCTCGTGAACGGCATAAACGGGCTCATGATGCTGCTCGTTTGCGTATATGGCTTCGTGAACGGGATCGAGGGGATACGTTCGGGCGGCCACGTGGTGAATGCGCAAGGCGTCATGCTGATCAGCGCCGCGAGTTGCGTGATCAGCTTTGCCATGGTGGTCTATAAAAAGCGCGCGGCCGCGCAGATCAATTCCAAGCTGCTCAAAACCGACGGCTGGAAATGGATCATGAAATTCTCGTTCAGCGCAGCCACACTGCTCGGCTTTTTCGTGTATTCGATATTGCCCGAAAGCTTTCACTATCTATGGGCGCGCTATGTCGACAGTGCAATGACCGCGGGGCTCTCACTGATTTTTTTCTTTGCGCCAGTGAAGATCGTGAGCACGAGCTTTGCTGAATTGCTGCACATGAGCCCCGAAGAGAACAATCCGCGTTCGGAGATCGAGATGGCGCTTTCGAAGCTCGAACGCGAACTTGGCATTCTGCGCCATCACACACACGTCATCCAGGCGGGCCGGCGTAATTTTGTCGAAGTCAGCGTGCTCGTCGGCGCAACGTCCACGCTAAGCGATCTCGCCTCGCAGGACGAATTGCGCGAACGCATCTGGGAAACGCTCAGCGCGAATCCGCTGGAAAGCCGGCTCATTGTGCAGATTACCGCGGACCCGCGCTGGGAAGACGGACGCCAGCCTGGATAACGCGCGCCTCACCTGAGCGCGCTCGAAGAAGGCGAGTATTCCAGCGGCGTGTCCGGCTCCATCCTGGCGGCCATCGGAAACTTTGTCATCCGAACACGTCAGCGCGGCGACTGGGAATGGTCGATCGCTCCCGGCTGCGGTGGAACCGGGCCGACTGCAAAGCGCGGTGCCGCGTTCGCCACCAGAATCAGGGCGGCACCGGCCAGGCCGCTCGATACGTGCTTCAGCGCATGCCCCGCGATCACATGGCGAGTGAGCTCCCACACCTGCCAGTCAAGGCTCTCAAAGATCTTGGCCAGCCCGTAGAAAACGATCACCATCGTCCAGCCGAATACGCTGTCCACCTTGCGCGTAAGCGTCAAGCCGACGATGAACATGAGCCCGCCGAACTGCAGGATCGCGTACGGCCACAGGCTGTTGAGTGCGAGCCAGTACTCGATCGTGCCTAGCGATACCGCAACCAGGATCAGCAACGGCACCCAGCCTACGCGCTGCCCGGTGTTCGACGTCCAGACCATCGCCAGTATGCCGGCGAAGACGATTGTCATCGGCAGGCGATCCCAGACGAGCGTCGCGTCGGAAGGTGCCCAGTGATAGTAGGCCGACCCGATTGCGGTCAGCACGAGCCCGAATCCGGCGACTACCATGCCGGGGAATTTTGGCGGCTGCCGCGACGCATTGCGCTTCGCCCAACTGAGGCAGGCGATCCCTGCCGCCAGGATGACGAGATTCGACAGCACGTCCGCGGCATGCGGTATCAAACCCAGCGCGCGTTGGTCGGCGAAGTGGTGATACGACGCCGCCTGCGCCAGCGGCCATACCAGCTGCAACACCGTACCCACCACGAAGAGCATGATGCTGCCGAGCAGCAATCGGGTCATGTTCACGGTGCTCGTCTCCGGGTATGACGCAACACTCAACAGGTGCCGGTGCTCCACGAGTACGTCTGACCAGCCGGTGGCCACGGCGGCCCCATGCGAGCTTGCGCACCCTGCCCGTATCATCGGACAAACCGGGCTCAGTAACAAGGTCGGCCGACCCGGTGTCTGGATGCTGTCGATTCTTCCAGTCGAGTTGCTGTTGCAGGCGTCGGCTTACGGCTCGACGTAATCATCTCCGGCCTGCTCCAGTTCCCTCAACGCTTCTGCGGGATCCTCCGGCTTCCCGGCAGCGGTCTCATGAGTGCGCCTCGGTGAATCGACAACTGGCGGAGGCATCTTGCCGATGCCCTCGTCGACGCGTTGCAGGAGATACGGGAAGAACGGATTCGATGCAATCCGGAACATCGAGTCGAGCGTCAGAATCAACGTGCCGCGTTCTCCGCGCGGCGCGAGCGTACCAAGGTTGACATTGAAGTTCTCGTCGTCGCCCGGCTCGATGCCATAGAGTGCGTCCGTCACCGGAAATGGAATCGCGACATGCGATAAGGAAAAAATATCCGGAGGATAGTCAATTTCCAAAGGGCGAACGTGAGTTGCCACACTGCCGGCATCGACACTGCGTTCGACCGTATGAGCCGAATCCTGGGAGGCGTTGGCAATGACCGTGGTGCGATAGTTCTGCGGCCCGATGCGCAGCAGCCGTGTGAGCGCCGAATAGGACGCGACGCGCAGGAAGGTTCTGAAACTCACGCTGCGGTTCACATCGAACAACACGATTTCGCTGCCGTTTGCGGGAAGCTTGTCATACAACGACGACATGACAGCAGGGGTGCTGACCGTGAAATCGGTCACCGACTGGAACGTCAGCACGGGAGGGAGCGAATTCAACCGATTCTCACGCTCGAGCCTCGCCATCTGCTCCTGGATCGCGCGGGTAAGCAACCAGGACTGACGCGCTGCGTTCACCGGGAACGAGTTGAATTTGAAGGGGTTGAATTCCGGCACGATGCCAAGCCAGGCGGCCCGCGCGAACGCGGGCAACATCGCGGGTAGTCCCACGAGGCCCGCAAACCGCGCGTAACGCGTGACTCCGATCATCGGCGAAATGAGCACGAGCCGGGTGGGACGCGTGAGCGCGGGGTTCTCGATGGCGTCCATTGCATATTGCAGGGCAAGCGCGCCGCCGTTCGAGAAGCCTATCAGTTCCAGCGGCTTGTCCGGGCCCACGCGCCGGCGCGCTTCGCGAACCGCGAGTCGCGTTGCTGCGGCCCATTCTTGCCATGTGACATTGGTCAGTCCCGCAGGCACGGTACCGTGTCCAGGCAAACGGATGGCGATCGCGACAAAGCCCCGGTCACGATAGTTGCGCGCGATGTGCCGCAAACTGTAGGGCGAGTCCGTCATGCCGTGCAGCAGCACGACCGCTCCCACCGGCGGTCCGGGAGGTTCCAGTATGTACGAGCGGTTCCAGTCCTGAGCGAAGTGCTCTGGATAGATCGGTGAGCCTTCGTAGTATCGGTTCGACGGGACACGCTCGGATGCGTCGATCTTTTCGACGACGTTGACGCGCACATCCTCGAAAAGCCGCGACTCCTCCCGCATGTACGCACTCCAGTCGCCGGCGTCTATTGCTTCGACGGTCATCTCCCGCGGCACGTAGGTGTGCCAGACCGATAGTTGCGGGCCGCGCAGCGAAGACCATGCCCGCAAACCCAATGCGAGTAGCGCGAGCACGACCAGGATCGACACGCATATTTTTATTACCTTCAGCGACGTGCGTAGCATGGGTTTTCTCTTGGAAGCAACTTCAAAACACAGAGTGACCTTGACCTTCTTCTGCTGCGTATCGATTCGACCGGATGCTTCGTGATGCGCAGCCTGGCCCTATGTCTTTAAGGCCTGTGTCACCTGCCCTGTGAGGCATTGCCCTTTCGGTCGGCGCTCAGGGACACGGGCGTATGCGAATCGGCGATATCCACCCAGCCGCCACCCATGGCCTGATACACGCTGATCACCTGGTTATAGCGCGAGGCCTGCAAGTTGGCGAGCGCAAGCTCGGCGGAGAACAGGTCGTTTTCGGATATCAGCACTTCGAGATAGCCGATCAACCCGTCTTCGAACTTGAGCCGCGAGAACCTCGCATATTCGCGCAAAGCATCGACGCGCTGCTGCTGAAGCGCGGTCTGCTCGATGGTCATTTGTGAGCTGACGAGCGCATTATTGGTGTCGTTGAACGCGCCCAGCACCGTCTGCCTGTAGATCAGTTCGGCCTGGCGCTTTTGTGCCTCGGCTGACTGCACCTGGCCACCAATCGCACCCGACGTGAAGATCGGCCCGGTGAGTCCTGCCGCGACCGACCAGAGCGAGGCGGGCCCGGAAAGGAAGTCGCCGAACGCGGTACTGACCGAACCCAGCGCCCCCGTCAGCGAGATAGTGGGATAGTAAAGCGCACGCGTGGCGCCGACATTCGCATTGGCCGCGACCAGATTCTGTTCGGCCTGCAAAATATCGGGCCGCCGCTCGAGCAATGTCGAAGGCAGATCCGCCGGAATGACAGGAAGCACCAGCTCGCTCACCGACTTGCCTCGCGCAATGGGCCCGGGATTACGTCCCAGCAGAATAGAAATGCCGTTTTCCACGATGGCGATCTGCTGTTTGATGGCCGGTATCGCGGATTGAGCCAGCTTGTACTGCGAGCGCACCTGGGACAGCTCCGTCTGGGAAACCAGGCCGTCGCGATAGCGCAACTCGAATATGCGTAATGTTTCGCCGAAGTTACTCGCCGTGGCCCGTGCGACTTCGAGTTGCCGGTCGAGCCCGCGCAGCGTGATGTAGCTGGTCGCCACGCCTGTCACCAGCGAAAGCACGACGCCCCGCTGGGCCTGTTCGCTGGCATAGACCTGCGCCTGCGCGGCTTCGGTCAGGCGTCTTACCCGGCCGAACAGGTCGATTTGCCAGGAAGCGGACAGCATGCCCTGATAAAGATTGAATACGGGATCGAGCAAGGGGGACAGCGGTGGCATCCCGACCTCGCTGGTCCGGTTGCGGCTCACGTTGGCGCCATAGCCGATCTGCGGGAGACCCTGCGAGCGCGCAGCGCGCAACAAGCCGATGAACTGGTCGATACGCGCCGCTGCGATACGCACGTCCAGATTGCCCTGCAGTGCGGTTTGAATCAGGTCGTTCAACACCGGATCGTCGAATTGCTCCCACCACGCCGTGTCCACGACTTCTTCAGCCGCGGGCAAATCGACCCGCCACGTTGCGGGCACCGCCACCTCGGGGCGACTGTAATCGGGCCCCACGCTAATGCAGCCGGCCAGGCAACTGGTAGCGGCGGCGAATATCGCAGCACGCGTCAGCGTTCTCATGACGTACTCCAGGTTCTACTGCGACCGCGTCCCGTATGCGCAGACGGTGCGGTCGGTTGCGCCACACACATCACGCCGCCACCGCGAGCAGGCCGCCGAGCAGCAGCGCCGCGAGCAACAGCGTCAGACAGGAGACGGCCCATCCGCGTACGAACGCATCCGTACACACAGCAATTCGTGCGGCCCCCGTGCTGCCGCGTTGCAGTCCGCGCAGGAAGCCAGAGATATCTCCCACAGGCACGGACGGCACCGTCTTGCCCCATCGGTTCCAGCCAATCGCGAGCGCCGCGCCAACGAGTACCGGCCAGAGTGCCGACCACAGCGCCGCGGGCGCCAGGGCCTCGGGTAGCGAGCCTGCCGGGATACGCAGATACAACACCCACGGAACGGCGAGCGAGACCACGATCATTGCCAGCCATGCCCCCCTGAACGGCCCCGGCGCGCGCGCGTTGGAATCGGTCGCGGCCACTGCACCCAGACAGCGCACGAAATGAAGCATCAGCAACGTGGTCGCGGCTGAAGACGCCGCAGCCAACGACCCGGCCAGATCGCCGCCCAGCAGGTCCTTGGCCGCGTACTTGGCCAGTGCGCCGCCCGTCAACGGCAATCCGCCCAGTCCAAGCGCGATGACCGCCGTGGGCAGCAGCACTCGTCGCAACGATCCGGCACCCGTCAATGCGACCACGCCCACGGCCAGAAACAAAGTGCCTTTGACGAGCAGATGGTGCGCGGCATAGTAAGCGGCTGCCACGACGGTAGCGGGGTCGCCTGCGGCGAACCCCATGCCGATCACGGCCATCAGGAAGCCCATCTGGCTGACGCTCGAGTACGCAAGCACGACTTTCGGCTGGGCCTGAGTGATACCGATCGCCACGCCGTAGAACGCGCCGACCATGCCCAGCGCCGCGAAAGGGATGCCAAAGTGCGGCCATGCGTCGTTGAAAGTGAATGGCAGAAAACGAACCAATGCGATCACGCTGGCCTTGACCACCGCGCCGCTGAGCACCGCCGCCGCCGGAACAGGCGCCGCGCGATAGGCGTGCGGCATCCAGACATGCAGCGGCACCATCCCGGCCTTCATGCCAAGGCCAACCAGGAGCAATAGCAGCGTGGCGTTGCGCCAGGGCGAGCCCGGCAAGGCTGCAGCCGCATCGCGAATCAGCAGGCTGCCACCAGGCGTGGCCTGTGCGAGCAGGACCAATCCTCCCAGCACGAAAGCCTCGGCCAGTAATGCAACGCCAAGATAAAGCGCGCCCGCGTATCGGGCTTCGGGCCCGTCGCCCTGGAGCACCAGCCCGCTGGCGCCGACACTCAACACCGCCAGCATCAGATAGAAGCCAATCAGGTCGGCCGTCAGGAACACGCCCACGCTGCCGGTCAAGGCCATGAGCCAGCAGACGACGAACCCATCGATATCTTCGCGACCGCGTACATATCGTGCGGCATAGATTCCGGCGAAGAACCACAACAGCGCCGCCGTGCCGAGCAACACCGCGCCTGGCGTATCGAGCGCGAAACTGAGGGCGAACCGGCTGTGGCCGAGCATCAGGGTTTCGCTCTGGCTGGCGCCGACGGCCGCGGCCAGCGCGGGCAGCGCAGCGACCGCGAACCATGACGGCAGGCGCCTGCGAACCGGCGCCGACGCACAGAGCAGCAGCATCAGCAATGGCAACCCGACGGCTGCGACGAGCAGAGCCTGGGAAACGTTCATGGCAGCCCCGCTGGCGGCATCACTGTGCGGCCAATCTGGGCCACGTCGACCGGCAGCAGCACGGCGAGGCCAAGCAGGAACGAACACGTTGCGAGGCCAAGCACGGCGAGCTGCTGGTAACGAGGCACCTGCTTTTGCGGCGACCAGCCGGGCGCAGCGGGCTCCATCGCACGCACGACCACCATGAAGACGTAGACGCTCGTGAGCAGGCCGCCGATCAGCATGACCAGCGCCCACCACCATTGCCCGGTCGCCAGCGCCGCCGACATCAGCAGCCATTTGGCGAGAAAGCCGCCGGAAGGCGGCAAGCCGATCAACGTCGCGCCGGCCAGCGCGAAAGCCGTCAGCGTCATGGGCAGGGCGCGCCCCGCGCCGCGCAGGTCGGCCAGACGGTCATGCCCCAGCGTGCTATAGATCAGCCCGGCCGCGAGGAACATGGCCGCTTTTGCGCTCGCGTGCGATACGGCCTGCAACAGGCCACCCGTGACGGCCCGAGCACTTTCGTGCTGCACGGCAAGCGGAAACAGCAGGAACAGATAGCCGATCTGGGCGACCGTCGAGTAAGCGATCAGGAGCTTCAGCCGCACCTGGCGCAGCGCCACCACATTGCCGAAGAGGATCGCGAGCGCCCCGAGGCCTGCGAGGAGTTGCGAGCAGGACCCGCTTGCGATGCCGGCGAAGACGTCGACCCACAACCGCACCACCACGAACCACGATCCCTTGATGACCAATGCCGACAGCAGCGCGCTCGCGGCGGCCGGTGCGCCCGCGTGCGCAGGCGGCAACCACAGATGCAGCGGGAACAGCGCGGTTTTGGCGAGCATGCCGGCCGTCATCAACCCCAACGCGGCCCAGGCTAGCGGCTGCGCCCCGATCCTCGCGGCAAGCAGCGCAATGTCCAGCGTGCCATAGGCGCCATAGAGCAGAAAAACCCCCAGCAAATAAAGCATCGAGCCGATCAGCGCGTACAACAGATAACGCAACGCTGCCTGCAATGTTTCGGCGCGGCCATCGAGGGACACGAGTGGAACGCCCGCAAAAGTCAGCAGTTCGAGCGCGACGTAGAGCGTGAAAATGTCTGCGCTCACAAACACCAGATTGAGCGCTCCCCATACCGCCAGCAGCAACAGCCAGAACGCCAGCGGCGCGCGTGCCTCGTTCGTGCCGAACGGTGTGCCGAAGTCGCCATTGGCGTAAATCGCCACCGCCCCCACCACCACGGCAACCACCAGCATCATGCACACCGAGAGCCCGTCGGCGCGGAGCATGACGCCCAGCGGCGGCGCCCAGCCGCCCAGCAGATAGCGCAATGCGTCGCCCGAGACCAGCAGCCTCGCCGCAATCTCCAGCACGAGGCCGAAACCGAAGGCGATCGTCACCCAGGCCACGCGTTGCGCGTGGCGTCCGCCGAGCGCCAACCCCGCCAGCATCCCGGCAAAAGGCAGCAACACGACGAGCGTCAGCAGCAGCCCGCCCGGCGTCGATTGCCCCGTGAGCGCCAGCGTCGTCACCTCGCCTCCGTATTGGCGCGCGTCCCGCCCGACGCCGCATCACCGTCCGCCGACAGAGAATTCGAGCCCGTTTGCGCGAACCTGCGCAGCATGAGTCCGACTGCGAGCGCGGAAGCGGCGAACGACACGACAATCGCCGTGATCAATAGTGCCTGCGGCACCGGGTCGCCGGACATGCCGGCGCCAGCTCCCCGATGCGCGATCACGGCACAGGCCAGAAAGACGCCATTGCCCGTGAGGTTGAAGGCCAGCACCTTGCGCAAGGGCTGCGGGTTGACGATCAGGCCATAGAGGCCGAGACCCACGAGGGCAGCGGCGGTCAAGCCGAACAACTGCGAGACGTTCATGGGCTCACCTCCGGCCGCTGCGGTGGACCGACGAGCAGGAGGACCAGGGTCACGGCAAGCGAAGGCAGCAGCGCGGCTTCAATGATGATGATCCACAGCTTCGCCCAGCCATCGGGGTACGCGAGAAACGCTCCCGCCACGACGGCGCCGAGCAGGCCAAGCGCGATGAACACCGCCGGCCCGACGATAAGGACGGCGCGCAGCCAGCGCCGGCTGACCGGCGGCGCATCGCGCAAACCGGACATCATGACGAGCAGCCACATGGCGGCAATCACCGTGGCGCCCTGGAACTTGCCACCCGGATGATCGGCGCCGACCCAGAAAATGTAGATGCCGATCACGACGCCGATCGGCGGCAATACACGCGCGAGATACACCAGAATGTCGTTGGGACTCACCCCCTGCGCCAGTCCCGGCCTGCCGCCCCAGCAGCGGTCCGGCGCCAGCGACCAGACGCCGACCACGCCGAACAGCAACACGATGGCTTCCAGCAGCGTGTCGATCGCGCGGAATGACAGCAGGACGGCCGTGATCGGGTTGCCGACGCCAGTGGCCTGAATGTGTCGCGCCACCTCGGGCGCCAGGGTCGGCGCGGGGTCCGGCAAGCTCAACAGGCTCACGGCAATCACGACGGCGACCGCCGTGGCGGCCACGCCTGCCGCGACACGCATCGCGAGGCCCGGCGTTTCTGCCTGGGCCGCCGCTTCAGTGATCTCGAGCCGCGACGCCGCGCGGATCAGCAGCGCGCCGGTCAGGCCCGCACCGATGGCCGCTTCGGTCAACGCGACGTCGACAGCACGAAGCACTAGCCAGGCCAGCGTGAGCAGCAGGCCGTAAGGAATGAATCCGGCGACCGCGGCGAACGTATCGCGCACGACGACCGTCCAGAGCGCAAGCGCCAGCAACAGGATGCCGATACCGACGGAGATCGCGGCGATCATGCACGCTCCTCCTGCCGGCGCGCGGCGCGCGCGATGAGCTGCGACACATCGGACGACGTCAGCATCACCAGCAGCCAGACCACGATCAGCTTGAGGGCGATTACGATGTGACCCGTCTGTGGCAACAGCCCCAGCACCACCATGCCCAGGCCTAGATTGTCGGCCTTGGTCAACGCGTGCAGCCGCGTGTACGTGTCCGGGAACCGCAACAGCCCGACTGTGCCGGCCACGAAAAAGACAATGCCGGCCAGCATGGCAATGATCGTGAAAATATCGGCTGCGGCTTTCATTTCCGGTCCTCTTTCGCGATATCGCCTTCTGCCTGACGATCGGCCTTGACGAAGGCGACCGACGCGAACGCCGCAAGCACGGCGAGCGTCAACGCCACATCCACGACAGCCTCGACGCCGCTCGCCGTGCCGACCAGCAGCAACGCCGCGATCCCTCCCGTGCCGAACAGTTGCGCGGCCATCATGCGGTCGGCGCGCGTGGGCCCGCGCAGCACCGACAGCAGGCCCACGGCCACCATCAGCAGCACCAGCGCGCAAACGGCGATGAGCACGTCAGCCATGACGTTCACCGCTGACCAGCGCGCCCGCGAGGCGCCGTTCTTCGTCCGCCAGTTGTTCGTCGACCCGCTTCGAGGTGTCGAGGCAGTGGTAAACGAGCCCGTCCGCGGTCTCATCTACCGGCAGCGACCCCGGCAAGAGGCTCGTGATGATGGCGAATCCATTGCGCGCCGTTCCCGGCGGAAAACCGACACGATAGACCACGATACCGGGCCGCAAAGGCAGGCGCGGGTCCAACGCGCGGCGCGCCACGTCGATGCCCGCGAGCAGGGACTGCAAGAGGAAATGCGGAACGAAGACGAGTAAGGCGCCGAGCCGTACCCTTCCCGCGACGGGAGGCAGGAGCCGCAGGCTCATCTGCGTCGCGACGAGCGTCGCGATCAGGCCGCAGACGAGATCGGCCGGCTTGACGCTCGGCATCAGGATGATCCATAGCGCGAGAAAGCAAACCGCGCGTGTCAGCGCGACGCGCCAGTGCGAACGCCAGTCGAGCAGGAAAGCACGAAGCGTTGGTGAGCTCATGGAAGATACGCCTCCTCTATCGAAAAACCAGCGAGCGCGAAAACGGCGGGCGTCTGCCGGATGGCGTCAGGCCCCGGCGGCTCACGTCGCCCCGCTCGCCATCCCCGACGACTGCGACGGCGGCCGGTCTTCCTTGCCAAACACCACCATGTACAGGGCCGGCAGGAACACCAGGGTCAGCAGCGTCGCCACCAGCAAGCCGCCCATGATCGCGAAGGCCATGGCGCCCCAGAACACCGTAGGCGCGATCGGGATCAGGCCAAGCACGGTCGAGATCGAGGTCAACATCATTGGCCGGATGCGCGATGTGCCCGAAGCGACAACGGCCTCGAGTACGCCCATGCCCTCGTGTCGAAAAGTCTCGATCTGCACGATCAGGATCAGGCCGTTCTTGGCGATCATGCCGATCAACGCAAGAATGCCCAGAATGGCGACGAAACCAAGCGGCCGGTTGAACACCAGCAGTGCGAGCACCACGCCGATCAGGCCCAATGGCATCACCGAGACCACCATGGCCAGGCGCCTGAAGCTCACCAGCAGCAGCATCATGCTCGTCAGCATCAGCACGATCATCACCGGGACCACGGCAAATACCGAGGCTTGCGAAGTCGCGCTTTCCTCGAAGATGCCGCCAGTCGCGACGTGGTAACCCTTGGGCAGCTTCGCGTTGAACGCATCGATTTTCGGCGCGAGCGTTGCGACGACTTCGTCGGGCAGCTCGCCATGCATCACGTCGGCGCGCACCGTGAGCGTCGGCACACGGTTTCGCCGCCATATCAGCGGCGACTCCTGTTCCTCCGTGAACGTCGCGAACTGACTGAGTGGAACCATGCGCCCGCTCGGCGTGGGCACCTGCAGCGTACTCAGTGACTGCACCGTCAGCGGCTGCTCTTCCTGCGCGCGCGCCACGACGTTGACGAGGTAGATGTCGTCGCGTATCTGTGTGAGTGGCGTGCCGGTAATGACGGTGTTCATGATGGCGGCCAGCGCGGCGGAACTCACGCCGAGCTGACGCGCTTCATCCTGGTTGATGTGGATGCGGATCTGCCGGGCCGGCTCCATCCAGTCGAAATTGATGTGGCGTGTTCGCTCGTCGGAACCCACGATACCGGCCAGATCGAGTGCGGCCCTGCGCACCTGCGCCGGGTCGGGCCCCGAGACGCGATACTGCAGCGGCCACCCCACCGGCGGTCCCAGTTCCAGCGGCGACACGCGGGCGACGATACCGGGGAACTGCTCGCTCAGCGTCTTCTCCAGTTTCAATTGCAGCCGGTCGCGCGCCTCGAGACTTTTCGCGACCACGATGACCTGTGCGAAAAACGGATTGGGCAACTGAACATTGAGGGTAAGAATAAAGCGCACTGCGCCGCGGCCCACATAGCTGCTGAAGTGATCGACATCGGGATCGCTTTTCAGAATGGCTTCGAGTCGCGCGACCTGGTCCGCGGTCGCGTGGATGGACGCGTTCTGGCGCAAGGTCAGATCCACCGTCAACTCCGGCCGGTCCGAGGCGGGAAAGAACTGCCGCGGTACGAACCGGACGAGGAAGATCGACACCACGAACGCCGCAAGCGTGACGGCAATCGTCAACCACCTGAGCCGCAGCGCGCCGCGCAGGAAGCGGTCATAGGCCATGAGCATCTTGCCGGGCTTGCGCGGCTCTTTTTCGGCCTTGGGCGCTTCCAGGATTGCCACACCGACGAGCGGCGAGAAAATCACCGCACCGAACCACGACGCGAGCAGCGCGATGGCGACTACCGCAAAAATAGAAAACGTATATTCGCCGGCCGAACTCTTTGCGAAGCCAATCGGCACGAAACTGGAAATCGACACGAGCGTGCCGATCAGCATTGGCGCGGCCAGCGTACGGTACGCGAACGTCGCCGCCTGATCCTTGCTGTCACCGGCGGCGAGGCGGTTGATCATGGCGTCGACGGTGGTCATGGCGTCGTCGACCAGCAGGGTCAGCGCGATGATCAGCGCGCCCAGCGAGACCCGGTGCAGGTCGATGTGCACGACGTCCATGATCCCGAAGACAATCGCCAGCGTCAGCGGGATAGACAATGCCACTACCGTCCCCGGCCGTATGCCCAGACTCACGAAGCTGCACACCAGGATGATGATGATCGCCTGCCAGAGCGACGCCATGAAGTCGTTGATCGCCACGTCGACGGTATCTGACTGATTGGCGACCAGGAACGGCTCGATGCCAGCGGGCAGGTTCGCGGTGGCGTCGGCCATCTCGGCCTTCAGGTTGCGACCGAGCGCCAGTATGTCGCCCGAATCGCGCATGGCGATCGCGAGGCCGATGGCCGGCCTGCCGTTGACGCGGAACATTGGCTGTGGAGGGTCGGCGAAACCGCGTCTCACGGTGGCGATGTCGCCGAGGCGAACGATGCGCCCTCCCAGCACGAGGTTGACATTCTCGATGTCGCGTTCGGAATCGAAGGCGCCCGTCACCCTGAAGAACACCCGCTCCTGCCCGGTTTGCAGGACGCCGGTCGGCCTGATGAGATTTTGCGCTCTCAATGCGGCGACGATGGTCGGGTAGTCCAGACGCAAGCCCGCCAGACGGGTGGTCGAGAATTCGATGTAGATCTGTTCGTCCTGAGCGCCCAGGACCTCGATCTTCGACACGTCCGGCACCAGCAGCAGGCGCGAGCGAATCGCCTCGACGCGATCGCGCAACTCGCGCATGTTGTAGCCGTCGGCGGTGAAGCCGTAGATGATGCCGTAGGTGTCGCCGAAGTCGTCGTTGAAGAACGGCCCGAGCGTTCCCGCCGGGAGCGTTTGTCGCATATCGTCCACGTTTTTGCGAACCTGATACCAGACGTCCTGGACTTCGGAGGGTGGCGTGGACTGCAGAAGATCGACGAAGATTGTCGTCTGACCCGCTGTCGTATAGCTGCGTATGCGATCCAGGTGACGGGTCTCCTGCAACGTGCGTTCGAGCCGCTCGGTCACCTGCGAGAGCGTGTCGTCGACAGTGGCCCCCGGCCACGCAGCGGCCACCACCATGGTGCGGAATGTAAAGACCGGATCTTCGGCGCGCCCCAACCGCAAGAATGACAGGGTTCCCGCGACCAGCGCAGCGATCATGAGGAACACGACCAGTGGGCGCTTCGAAAGCGCCCACTCGGATAGATTCGGGCCAATCACCTGGCTGCCTCGGTCCAGTTAATTTTCTGTCCCGGCCGCAATGCCTGCACGCCGGCAGTCACGACCACGTCGCCCGTGTTGAGACCTTGCGACACCTCAACGCGGTCCTCGCCATATGCCTGAAGCTCGACCTCACGCGCCGAAACCGTCCCTGTCTTCGTATCGACCACCCAGACCGCCGGCTTCCCTCCTGGCTGGATCAGGGCGCTCGAAGGAATTTCGATGGCCGCCGCGCGCGGGAGCGTCATGTGGCCAATGACCGTACTGCCAAGGCGCATGGCTGCCGGCGGATTGAGGACTTGAACCCGGACCGCAAAGGTTCCGGTCACCGGATCGGCGCGGGGCGATACTTCGCGCACCTTACCAACGGCGGCGACCTCGGGGTTGCTGGCAAGCGCGATGACGATGTCGGGACTGGCCGGCGCGACGTCCTTGATCGCGGCGGGCACATCGAATACGGCATCCACCGCGCCCTCGCGAGCGATCTGCACGATCATGCGGCCAGCCGGAACCACCTCGCCCGGCTCCGCTCCGCGCGCCGTCACCACGCCGGCTACGTCGGAAACGAGGTCGGTATAACTCAGCCGGTTCTGCGCGATGTTGACCAACGACTGCGCCGAATCGACTTGCGACTGGGTGATCTTTGCCATCGCTTCCGACTGCTCGAACGAAGCACGCGACACGGCATGCTCCGCAAGCAGATCGCGCATGCGGGTGAACATCGTGCGCGCTTCCAGGGCTTGTGCCTGCGCGGCGGCCAACTGTGCCCGAGCGGACTGCAGGCTGCTTTCCTCGTTCATCCGGTCAAGCCGCGCCAGTACCTGGCCCGCCTTGACACGGTCCCCGACATCGACGTTGCGGGACGTCATTCTTCCGTCGATACGGAACGATTGATTGATCTCGGCCTGCGCCTGCAATCTTCCGGTCAAGGCGATGGTCGCTCCGGCCTCCTGCTTTTCTATCCTGACGACGCGTACCGGGCGCACTTCCGTCACCTGCGCCTCTTCGCCCTTACGGCAGCCCGCCAGGAGTCCGCCCGCCGCCGTTAGGCACAGCGCACACAGCGTCACGGCCAAAGGCCGCGACACCATTCGACCTGCAGCATGATTCGCAAACACTGGCGTATTCCTCTGGATCCCTGGACAGGTTGCCCGTGTCCACCGTGAAATGGCTTCGCGCCCTGTTGCGGCCCCGCCGGGCGTGCCGGTGTATTCATCCGAAAACAATGACGATTCAAGCGCTAGAACTCGACGACACCGGGCGACGTTCCAGACTGACGATGAACACCACGATCGGAATGACGTTGGCGAACGTCACGATGGTGTTGATGAACGCGGCCTGCTTCACGCCGCGAAGAACGAGGAAATGAAACAGCGAGATGTCAGCCGACGCCACGACGATGGCCGCGCCCACCACGCCGCCGACTACCATCGCGGTCAACTGCACGCGACTCATTTTCTGCCCGGTATCGGCCATCGGTTTCCTCGGTTCGACACTTCGTTTTATCGAGAGGTCAACGACACCTGCGTTCACTTCATCGCGTCACGCGCACCGAGTTGTTGCCGAGCAGCACACGCACGCGGTCACCCGGAACGAACTGCTGATCCGCATCCTGGACAATCGACATCAGTTGCCCCGAATCCAGACGCACGACGATTTCAAGGGCTTGCCGCTGCGTGACGCGCTGCTCGACGGCATTGCCCGCCGCGCCGCCCAGCACGGCGCCGCCGATGCCCGCCGCTACGGCACCCGTGCCGCGCCCGATGTTGCTGCCAGCCGCGATGCCGCCAAGCGCGCCGCCGGTTATTGCGCCAATGCCCGTTGGACCAGGCTGGATCGTGACGGGCCGCACGGATTCGACCGTACCGAGTTCGACCACCATCACCTGCTGCGCCTGGGCCGGCGAGAAGACAGAGCCCGAAGTTGGCGCCTCGCAACCGGAAAGCGCGAACGAGGCGACTACAGAGCCAAGAAGTGTTGCAGCGAGAAAACGCATGACATTTCCCCTAATGCGGCGCATTGCGGATTCGCTCATTCATTCGGCCTGTTTGCTAACGATTCCACGCATAGTCATTAGCGAACATTCAGCCAATACGTACGCGGAGCATTGTCTTTTACCATCCATCCTCCGAATACCTGACGAACATTATGGAATACGATCCGCGCAGATGTATTCAACGTGCCATTCGTTCGAAAATGGTTCAGCGATTCAATGTGGCGCGCATTTTTTATCCAACTGCTTCGGCTTATGTCTCTTACCGGTGCTGAACAAATCCACGCCCGGTGCAGTTCTGGAAACGGCAATACGCCGATTGCGCCCTCATTTTCGTCGCGCAAGCGGAGCGACTGATGCCTCAGGTATAGACAGGTGCGCTGGTCGAGATCCAGCACAATGCGTCGACGGCAATGACAAGCCGGGTTCGATCGCGATTGCGACGCGTCGCCTGGTTCTTGATCGGCTAACTACCACGAGATGCGTTAGCGGCTATAAAGTTTTCTCTTTCCTCCGATCTGTTTTATCGTCTGAAACACGTTGCCGCATTGCGTCGTCGCTCAGCCGTTCAATATATTGGGCTCCTGATTATTTACTATTGACTACGGGCACAAAAAGGGAGAGCGTATCCCTTGGCATCAGGTTCGCTGTTGTCTCGATCAGACCAACAATCCGAGGTAACCATGTGGATCTTCCGTGTCGATGAACCTCGTCTCGGGGTCATCCGTATTCGAGAATGGCGCCGTCGCGCGCATCACACCATCGGCCTTCTCGTCATGCTGCTGGGCGGCGCCACCATCGGGCTGGTCGCCCTCGATCAGTCCAGCAACGCTTTCCCCGACAAACTGTTTACGGCTCTTTGGAACGGAGTCAATCTCATTACGACACTCGGCGCCTTCAGCGAATTCAGTCCGCCTCAAAAGGGCTTCATGCTTATGGCCATGGTCGCGACACTGCTGATCGGCGGGTTCGCAGTTTCGAGACTCACAGGCATGCTTTCGGGCGATGACGTGATGGCTTATCGGGAGAACAGAATCATGGAACGCAAGCTCGAGCAACTCGCCAATCATGTTGTGGTGGTTGGATTCCATTCTCTCGGAGAGCGGGTTGCAGACTACCTGCATGAGGAGGGAAGCACCGTGCTCGTACTCGTGGGCGATCAGGATCAGGCCAACCGGGCAACGGATTGCGGGCATCTGGTCGTACTCGGCTCGCCGGACGCCTTCGACGAAGTGCTCAAGCGTGCGCGACTCGACAGCGCGAAAGCCATGTTCGTCACGACACCCGACAGCAATAACAATCTGGCAATCACCCTGCTGGCCCATACGCTCAACCCGTCGCTCGCCATTGCCGTACCGGGCGAAAACCCCTTGCGAAAAGGGCTGCTGGAGAACGCTGGCGCGACCAACGTCGTCATCGCCGACGACATCATCGCCAAAGCACTGGTCACCCGGATTACGACTGCAGCGGAGGCCGCACAATGAAGCCCACCGCTCCTGCACCGCACCGCCTCCCTCATCTGCCTTTCCTGCAGGGACTGCTGCCCTTCAATGCCGCGCAACTGCCGCACGACATCATCGCCGGGATCACGCTGGCGGCGCTCGGCATTCCCGAAGTGATGGGATACACGAAAATTGCCGGCACCCCCACCGTGACGGGCCTCTATACGATCCTGCTGCCGCTCGTGGCGTTCGCGCTCTTTGGTGCGTCGCGACAACTGGTCGTCGCCGCCGACTCGGCCACTGCCGCCATTCTCGCGGGTACCTTGACGGCCGTCGCCGCACTCGGCAGCAAGGACTATGTCGCGCTCACGAGTACAGTCGCCTTGACGGTCGCCGCAATGCTGGTGATCGCGCGTGCTTTTCGTCTGGGTTTTCTGGCCGACTTTCTTTCCCGCAGCGCGTTGATCGGCTTCCTGACCGGCGTCGGCATCCAGGTCGCAGGAGGCGAGCTTGCCGGCCTGATCGGACTCGCCAGGCAAGGGCATGGGCCGTTGATGCAGATCGCGTCCGCGTTGCAACGCGTGGCCCAGGCCAATCTTCCGACCACGATGCTCTCGATCGCCGTGCTCGTGGTGATCATCGGCTGCAAGCGCTTCGTGCCGCGCGCACCGGGTGCGCTGATCGCCGTGATCGGCTCCATCGTGGCAAGCGGCGTGTTCAATTTTGCCGGACATGGCATCGCAGTGACGGGCGAAGTACCGGGGGGACTCCCGTCATTGTTCCTCCCACCGTTGCATATGGGCGAGATCAACCAGGTACTGATCACCGCCGCCTCATGCTTCATCGTCATCATTGCCCAGAGCGCAGCAACGGCACGCGCGTACGCCAATCGCTATAACGAAAGGGGCGACGACAACGCCGATATCATCGGGCTCGCGGCCGCCAACGCGGCGGCGGCTTTCACGGGAACATTCGTCGTGAACGGCAGCCCGACCAAGACCGAGATGCTCGACGACGCGGGCGGACGCACCCAGGTCGCCCATCTCACGACTGCCGCCATCGTGCTGCTGGTGCTGCTATTTCTCACGAGACCGCTGAGTCTGCTCCCTGCCGCCGTGTTGTCGGCCATCGTCTTCTTGATCGGCGTAAAGCTGATCGACGTGAAAGGCATGATCGAACTGTATCGCATGCAGAAGGACGAGCTCGTCGTGGCGTTGCTGACTGCGGGCGTCGTCGTGTTCGTCGACGTGATGCACGGCATTCTTGCTGCCGTCGTGCTTTCCCTGATCGCGCATGCACGCCACAGCTACCGCCTGCGGACCCGGGTGCTGACGCGAGGCCCCGGCGACAGCTGGATCGCGCGACATGTCGAGCCCGATCTGCTCGCCGCACCTGGGATCGTCGTCTACCGTTTCGAAGCAGACCTGTTCTATGCGAACACCGGCCGATTCACGGAAGAGGTGCTCAAGCTTGTCAACGAAGCGAGTCCGGGGCTGCGCTGGGTGGTGATCGACGCATCGGAGATCAGCAACATCGACTACACGGCAGGCAAGACCTTGATCCAGCTAGGCGGCGAACTCGACAAGCACGGTGTGGGCATAGCCGCGGTCGCCCTCCCCTCGGGCGTCCGACACGAAATCGAGCGGTACAAGGCACTGCGTGTGAGTGGCGTACATCGCGAGGTCTTTGCAACCGTCGATGCCGCAATCGAGGCGCTACGTGACATTTCGCCGTCTACGTCCTCAACTTCTCAAGACGCCAAGCCGCAATGAAGCGACCTGAAATGACACAGGTCCGATCCGGCCTTGAATCGAAAAAAGGAGTGCTGCGTGCCCGATCCCGCTAACACAAAGCGCGCCGCCCCCGGCGCAGTCCTCGCTGACCCGGCTACGCCGACGGTGCAGGAAGACCCGTCCACACTCTTTGCGGGGCGTGGCTCGCTGGCCGATCGCGTCAGACGGGGCAAGACGGCTCGCAAGGAAGTGCCGCGCGAGAAGCTCGCCGAATGCCGGATTGCAGATCGCGATCCCATCGCACTCCTCGACGCTTCCAATGTGGGGCGGGTAGTCGAACTGATACCCATCCGTTATGGACGGATGGTCGCGAGTCCGTTCGCGTTCTATCGCGGTGCGGCGCCGCTCATGGCGCACGATCTGTCGACGCTGCCGCATTCCAACGTGATCGTGCAACTGGGTGGCGATGCGCACCTGGCCAACTTCGGTCTGTTCGCGAGCCCCGAGCGGCGCGTTCTGTTCGGCCCCAACGACTTCGACGAGACGCTGCCTGGACCATTCGACTGGGACGTACGCAGACTCGCGACATCGTTCGTGATCGCTGCGCGCGAGCGCGGATTTACCTTGCGTGACCAGCAACGCATCGTGCGCCGGTTGTGCGCAACCTTCCGCCAACGGCTCGCCGACTTCAGCCGCATGGACACGCTCGACGTCTGGTACTGCCAGTTCAAGGCGGCGAGCATGCTGGCCATTGCCGATTCCGTCGAAGAAAGGAACAAGGAACTGGCCGTCATCGAAAAGGCAAGACAACAGTCGTCGCGTACCGTGCTGACTCATGCAACCGAGGTGATCAACGGCAAGCTGCGGATCAAGGATGTCCCGCCCCTCGTGTATCACGTACCGCTGGAGAGCGCGAGTGACAGCAAGCAGTACAACGCGATGGTACGGCGCTTCTTCGCCGACTACCGGCTGACGCTTCCCGACGACAGGCGCGCACTCTTCGACCGATATGAACTGGTGGATGTCGCCATTCGTGTGGTGGGCATCGGCTCGGTCGGAACGCGTTGCTATGAGGCGCTTTTCATGGCCGACGGCGATTGCCCGCTTTTCCTTCAACTCAAGGAGGCGCGCGCTTCCGTGCTGGAGGGCTATCTGCCGCCGAGCCGCTACCCCAACCATGGTCAACGTGTGGTCAACGGGCAGCGTCTGCTGCAGTCCGCCAGTGACATCTTCCTCGGATGGTCGAAGATGCGCCACACCGGCAACGACTTCTACGTGAGGCAATTGCGCGACATGAAGGGCGCCTTCGACTTCACGACCTTCGACGTCGAAGATCTCGGCGAGTATGCGGTTTCCTGCGCCCACGCGTTGGCCCATTCGATGGCAAAGGCAGGCGATCCCGCGTTGCTCAGCGGATATGCGGGCAAGTCAGCGGTATTCGACGAAGCCATCGTGCGATTCTCGCTCGCCTACGCAGAACAAAATGAGCGGGACTGGGCGGTTTTGAAAGCGGCAGTCAAGGCGGGACGCATTCAGGTCATTCGTCAATAGGATTCGAGCGCCGTTCAGTCCGGAGCGGTGACGCGCGCCGCTGATGCCCTGCGCGCCGGTTCCGTAGCCGCCACTCAGCCCTTCATGCCCCCAATCCGTACCGTTGAGCGTCTCCACAACTGTACCGGTACTGTACCGCGAACTGTCGATAAACTGGGTTCCGTCGAATCTGTCTTCTCTTTCCGGAGCCCCTCGCATCATGCTGCCCGAAATGCTCAGTGCGCTGCCCGCCGGCATGCTTTTCGTCGTGGTCACGACCATCACGCCCGGCCCCAATAACACCATGTTGCTCGCTTCCGGCGTCAACTTCGGTTTTCGTCGCACGCTGCCGCACATTCTCGGCATCAGCGCGGGCGTGGTCGTGCTCATGCTCTCGGTGGGCTTCGGGCTTGGTCAGGTGTTCAGGCACATCCCGTCGCTCTATACCGTGCTGGAGGTCGCGAGCATTGCGTACCTGCTGTATCTGGCGTGGAAAATCGGCACCTCGGGCGACATCAAGGTGAAGAGCGGCGAACACCGTCCCATGCGCTTTCACGAAGCCATCGCGTTCCAGTGGGTGAATCCCAAGGCGTGGATGATGGTGCTCACGGCCGCCACCACGATCCGCCTTTCCACGAACTTCGGCACCAACACGATGGCGATGGCCTTCCTGTTCTATGTGATTGGTCTGCCCTGCATCTGCATCTGGGCCGCGTTCGGCACCAGCATGCGGCGTTTTCTGTCGAATCCGCGACGACTGCGCGCCTTCAATGTCTTCATGGCACTTTCGCTGCTCGTCTCGCTGTATCCGATGTTTGCGCATTTGCTTCAACATTAAGACGACCCGCCGCCCTTCACCCGTTCAAACGCTACAATCGCAAGCGGGAAACATGGGCGGCGGAGTCACACTTTGTCTGAGTTTGAAGCGGGTTTTATTCTCACCCGCCATTGGCGCGATACGGGCGAACACACCGAGGTCGACTTCTGGCTCGCGACCGACGCGGGGCCGCGCCAGCTGCGCCTGCGCCCCCAGCCCTCTGTCGCGTTCGTGCCGGCCGCCCAGGAAGCCGCGGCCCGCGCCGCGCTGAAGGGCGACGCACGCGCCGAGCTACGCCCGCTCAATTTGTGCGACTTCCAGCGCCGCCCGGTGCTGGGGCTCTATTCCCCGCAATATCGCGCCCTGGCCGGGCACGCAAAGCGCCTCGCCAAAGCGGGCGTCGACGTCTACGAAGCCGATATCCAGCCGCCGGAGCGCTACATGATGGAGCGCTTCATCACGGCGCCCGTGCTGTTTCGCGGCGATGCGGGCAGCCCGCAAGAAAGCGGCGTGCTGCTCGAAGGCGAGATGAAACCCGCCAACGGCTATCGCCCGCAGTTGAAACTGGTGTCGCTCGACATCGAAACGAGCGCCCAGGGCGAGCTTTATTCGATCGCGCTCGAAGGCTGCGGACAGCGCCAGGTCTATATGCTCGGCCCCGCAAATGGCGATGCGAGCCCGATCGACTTCGACTTCGAATACTGCGAAAGCCGCGCGCAGATGCTCGAACGCCTCAACGCATGGATGGCGCAGCACGATCCCGACGCAATCATCGGCTGGAATCTCGTGCAGTTCGATCTGCGCGTGTTGCACGCGCACGCCCAGCAAACCGGCGTGCCGCTGCGTCTTGGGCGCGGCGGCGAAGTCATGGAGTGGCGCGAACACGGCATGCGCGAGAATCACTTCTTCGCGGGCGCCGCGGGGCGCCTCATCATCGACGGCATCGAGGCGCTGCGCTCGGCCACCTGGAGCTTCCCGTCGTTCAGCCTCGAATACGTCTCGCAGGCGCTGCTCGGCGAGGGCAAGTCGATCGACAATCCGTATCAGCGCATGGACGAGATCCAGCGCCGTTTCGACGAAGACAAACCCGCGCTGGCCATCTACAACCTCAAGGACTGCGAGTTGGTCACGCGCGTCTTCGAGAAAACCGAGCTGATGGCGTTTCTGCTCGAACGCGCGTCCGTCACAGGGCTCCCGGTGGATCGCAGCGGCGGTTCGGTCGCCGCGTTCACGCATCTGTATCTGCCGAAAATGCATCGGCTCGGCTACGTCGCGCCGAATCTCGGCGACGTGGTGGGCGAAAACAGCCCCGGCGGCTTCGTCATGGACTCGCGCCCCGGCATCTACGATTCGGTGCTCGTGCTCGATTACAAGAGCCTCTACCCCTCGATCATCCGCACCTTCCTGATCGATCCCGTCGGGCTGATCGAAGGTCTGAACGATCCCAGCGACGAAGCGTCCGTGCCCGGCTTTCTCGGCGCGCGCTTCTCGCGCGAGAAGCACTGTCTGCCCGAAATCGTGCGCCAGGTGTGGGAGGGCCGCGAACATGCGAAGCGGCAGCACAATGCCCCGCTTTCGCAGGCGCTCAAGATCATCATGAACGCGTTTTACGGCGTGCTCGGATCGACCGGTTGCCGCTTTTTCGATCCGCGCCTCGCCTCTTCGATCACGATGCGCGGGCACGAGATCATGCGCAGAACCCGTCAGCTGATCGAGGCGCAAGGCTACGACGTGATCTACGGCGACACCGACTCGACCTTCGTCTGGCTCAAGCACGCGCACAGCGAAGCCGACGCCACGCGCACCGGCAAGCAGCTCGTCGAGCACGTCAACGCCTGGTGGAAGGCCGAACTGCAGGAACGCTTCGGTCTCCAAAGCGCTCTGGAACTGCAGTTCGAGCGCCACTATTCGCGCTTTCTCATGCCCACGGTGCGCGGCGCGGAAGAAGGCAGCAAGAAGCGCTACGCCGGCCTCACACTCGCGAAGAACGGCGGCGAAGAAGTCGTGTTCAAGGGCCTCGAAACCGTGCGCACCGACTGGACGCCGCTCGCGCAGGAATTCCAGCGCGAACTTTACCGGCGCATTTTCCAGCGCGAGCCCTACGTGGATTACATCCGCGACTATGTGCGGCGCACGCTCAACGGCGAGTTGGACGATCAGCTCGTCTACCGCAAGCGCCTGCGGCGGCCGCTCGTCGAGTACCAGCGCAACGTGCCGCCGCACGTGCGGGCAGCCCGCGTCGCGGACGAGTTCAATCGCGCGAAAGGCCGTCCGCTCCAGTATCAGAACGGCGGCTGGATCAGCTACGTGATGACGACGGCCGGTCCCGAGCCGCTCGAAACGCTGAGCTCGCCGCTCGACTACGCGTTCTATGTGAGCCGCCAGCTACAGCCGGTTGCGGACGCGATTCTGCCTTTCCTGCGCGAGGATTTCGATACGTTGATGTCGGGGCAGCAGAGTCTGTTTTAAGCGTGCGCCGTCGCGCGCGCCTTAGCGCGCGCGCTCGATGAACCGCCACAACGCATCGTCCGTCGAATATGGCGCGTTGAAGCGAAACCACGCGCTCGGTTCGTCGTCGGGCCTGAAATACGAGCCAGGCGCGAGCCAGATGCCGTCGCGCAACGCCGCCGTGGCGATCGCGCCGGCCCGTTCGGGTTCGATGGCAAGGCGCGCCCACACGAACAGCCCCGCGCGCGGCCGGTGGAATATCTCGAGGCCCAGCGCATCGAGCCGCTCCTCCACGCAGGCATGCGCGGCCTTCAGCCGTTCGTTCACGAGTTCGACGTGGCGCGCGTGGCGTCCTTCGAGCAAGACCTTGTCGACCATGCGCTCGATGGTCGCCGACGAGGTGAGCCCCACTGCCATCTTCGCGCGCGCCAGTTCGCGCAGCACATCGCGCTCGGCGACCACATAGCCGCAACGCAGCGAAGGCGTGACCGTCTTCGAAAAGCCGCTCACGTACAGCACGCGCTGCAAGCCTTCCATCGCCGCAAGCAACGGCGCGCCTGGCGGCGCAAGCTCGCGGCTCACATCGTCCTCCACGACCCACATGCGCTGGCGCTCGGCGATCTGCAGCAAGCGGAAGGCGTTCGACATCGCATACGTCGCGCCGGTGGGATTCTGCAGCGTCGTGTTCACGAAGATCGCCTTCGGCTGGTGCGCCGCCACCTGGCGCTCGAGCGCCTCGATGTCGAGCCCTGCCGGCGTACGCGGCACGCCATGCACCGTGAGCCCCGCGAGCTTGAGAATCTGCAGCAGATTGCAGTAGCCGGGGTCTTCTACGAGCACCGTGTCGCCGGGCCGCAGCAGCGTACGCACGATAAGGTCGAGCCCCTGCGTCGCGCCCTGCGTGAGCAGGACGTTCGACACCTCGACAGGCAGCCCCTGACGATCGAGCTGCGCCGCGATGCGCTCGCGCAGCGGCGCGTAACCGTACGGGTGCCCGTAGTCGCCAAGACGCACGGCCGGCACCCGGCTCATGGCGCGCAAGGCGTGCTGCAGGCCGCTTTCGTTGATCCACTCGCCCGGCACCCAGCCGCAGCCCGCCTTGATCGGCACCGAATGATCGGCGAACACGTCGGAGAGCAGCCAGGTCGCCGTCAGCGTGGGCGGCTGCCAGCCCGCCGCGCTCGCCCGCGCCGACTCGCTGCGGGGCGCCACGCGGTAGCCCGAGCCGCGCCGCGCGACGACGAAGCCCATCGAAACGAGACGGTTGTACGCCTCGGTCACTGTATAGGTCGATAGTTCGTGCGATTGCGCGAGCTGGCGCACCGAGGGCAGGAGCGCCCCGGCGCGCAGCGTTTGCGCTTCGATCGCGCGCGCGAAGCCCTGCACGAGCTGCTCGACAAGCGTCGTCGTGACGCCGCGGCCGCGCTCAAGTTCGAGTTCGATCATCGGGAAAGCAAGCGTATAGTGCGAGGGAAAACCCGTACGATTCCCGGTGCCGACCAATACAGTTGGCGAGAATTGTCCAGCACGGTTTGCAGATCAGTATAGAGACTGTCTATGCCGTCGTTCAAGCCTCGGCGCTACAGTTGAGCCAAACCTACCTGAGGAGAAGCACGCATGACTTCGCGCCCCGTCATCGACGATCTCTCGTCGTTCTGGATGCCCTTCACCGCCAATCGCCAGTTCAAGGCCGCGCCGCGCCTGCTCGAATCGGCCAAGGGCATGTACTACCGCACGACCGATGGCCGCGAAGTGCTGGACGGCAGCGCGGGCCTCTGGTGTGTGAACGCGGGCCATGCGCGTGAGGAAATCGTCGCGGCCATCGCCCAGCAGGCCGCTACGCTCGACTTCGCCCCCACGTTCCAGATGGGCCACCCGCTCGCGTTCGAAGCGGCCCAGAAAATCGCCGAAATCATGCCGGCCGGCCTCGACCGTGTGTTCTTCACGAACTCCGGCTCCGAGTCGGTCGACACCGCACTGAAGATCGCGCTCGCCTACCATCGCGCACGCGGCGAAGGCCAGCGCACCAAGCTGATCGGCCGTGAGCGCGGCTATCACGGCGTGGGCTTCGGCGGCATTTCGGTGGGCGGCATCGGGCCGAATCGCAAGGCGTTCTCGGGCCAGCTGCTGCCCGCCGTCGATCATCTGCCGCACACGCACAATCTCGAGCACAACGCGTTCTCGAAGGGCCAGCCGGCCTGGGGCGCCCATCTCGCGGAAGACCTCGAGCGCATCGTCTCGCTGCACGACGCCTCGACCATCGCCGCCGTGATCGTCGAACCCGTGGCAGGCTCGACGGGCGTGCTGATTCCGCCGCAAGGCTATCTGCAGCGTCTGCGCGAGATTTGCACGAAGCACGGCATCCTGCTGATTTTCGACGAAGTCATCACGGGCTTCGGGCGCCTCGGCAAGGCCACGGCCAGCGAGTATTTCGGCGTGACGCCGGACATCATCACCATGGCCAAGGCGATCAACAACGCCGCCGTGCCGATGGGCGGCGTGGCCGCGAGCCGCGCGGTTCACGACACGATCGTGAATAGCGGCGCGCAGGGCGCAATCGAGCTGTTCCACGGCTACACCTATTCGGCGCACCCGCTCGCCGCCGCCGCCGCGATCGCGACGCAGGATCTGTATCGCCGCGAGGGCCTGTTCGAGCGCGCCGACGCGCTCGCGCCGAAGTTCGAGGCCGCCGCGCATGCGCTGCGCGGCGAGAAGCACGTGAAAGACGTGCGCAATCTTGGCCTCGTTGCCGGCGTCGAACTGGACTCGCGCGACGGCGCACCTGGCGCGCGCGCTTACGAGGTTTTCGTGAAGTGCTTCGAGGCGGGCGTGCTGATCCGCTTCACGGGCGACATCCTGGCGTTCTCGCCGCCGCTCATCGTGACCGAAGAGGAAATCGCACGCCTGTTCGGCACGGTGCGCGACGTGCTCGCCACGGTGCAGTAACGCGCGAGGCGCGAGCTAACGGCTTACGCGCGCCTGCTTTCATTTGGTAATCCGCCGCAAGGGCGGCCCGGGCTCGGGCCGCCCTTTCTTGTTCCGGCCGTCGGCGCGCCAGGACCCGGTTCAAGCACAGCGCGCGCCATCGGCGTATCGTTGCCCTATCCGCCATAAGAAACGCGATTGCGGCGAGCGCGCATCGACCGACGTGCGCTGGCCAGGAGGGAATCTCATGAAGATGCCAGTCCGCATCGGCACGCATATCGAGGGCGTCCACTGGATCGCCGAGTATATGGAAGCGACCCATCAAATCCGTGTGTTCCGTGACGGCCGCGTGGTCGACACGATCCCCGCGCCCGCGGCCATGTTCGGCGAAGAGCGCGACGCGGGTTCGGCCAGCGACGCAGCGAGCCGCGCCGAGGAAGCCGCGCTGCTCGCCTGCCTGCGTCGCTACGTAGCCGACGTGCAGCCAGAAGAATAGGACTCTTGATCATTGTCCCTGCCTCTTGCAAGGAGAGCTCGCCGATGAACGATCGCAACGATCGCATCCCGCCGCAGCTTATCGAAACCGATGCGCTCATCATCGGCGCCGGGCCGGTGGGACTCTTCCAGGTATTCGAACTGGGCCTGATGGAAATCCACGCGCACGTGGTCGACTCGCTGCCGGTGGTGGGCGGCCAGTGTGCCGAGCTATACCCCGACAAGCCGATCTACGACATTCCGGCGGTGCTGATGTGCACCGGCCAACAGCTCGTCGATGCGCTAATGCAGCAGATCGAGCCCTTTGGCGCGACGTTCCATCTTGGCCAGGAAGTGCAGATCGTCGAGCCGCGCGCCGACGGCCGCTTTTTCGTGCAGACGAGCAAGGGCACGCAGTTTCTGGCGAAGACGGTGTTCATCGCGGCGGGCGTGGGCTCGTTTCAGCCGCGCACGCTCAAGCTGAGCGGCATCGAGCGCTACCGCGACACGCAGCTGTTCTACCGCGTGCGCGATCTCGAACCCTTTCGCGACAAGGACGTCGTGGTGTGTGGCGGCGGGGATTCGGCGCTCGACTGGGCGCTGCAGCTCGTGGACGTCGCGCAGAGCGTGATTCTGCTGCACCGGCGCGAGGGCTATCGCGCCGCGCCGGCAACCGTCGCGAAGATGCACGCGCTATGCGAGGAATGGCGCATGCAGTCCATCGTCGGCCAGCTGACCGGCTTCGACGACGAAGGCGGCAAGCTCAAACGCATCAAGGTGACGGGCGGCGACGGCGTCACGCGCTCGCTGGATCTCGACTACCTGCTCGTGTTCTACGGCTTGTCGCCGCAACTCGGGCCGATCGCGCAATGGGGCCTCGAGATCGAGCGCAAGCAGTTGCCCGTGGATACGGCGCGCTTCGAGACGAGCGTGCCGGGCATCTTTGCCGTCGGCGATATCAATACTTATCCGGGCAAGAAGAAGCTGATTCTCTCCGGCTTTCACGAAGCCGCGCTCGCTGCGTTCGGCGCGGCGCATCACGTGTTTCCCGAGAAGAAAATCCATCTGCAGTACACGACGACCAGCACGCGCCTGCACAAGGTGCTCGGCGTGGAGTCGCCGGTATTCGACTGAACGCGGGGCGCATGCCCCGCGCGTTGTTACCACACGATCAGCCCTGCTCGGCGTCCTGCTCGCGGAAGATGCGGTCGGCGAGATGGAACGCCGAGTTCGCCGCCGGCACGCCGCAGTAAATCGCTGTCTGCAGCAGCACTTCCTTGATCTCGTCGCGCGTGACGCCGTTGTTGCGCGCGGCGCGCAGATGCAGCGCGAGTTCTTCGCTGCGGTTGAGCGCGACCATCATCGCGATCGTCAGCAGGCTGCGCGTGTGGCGCGGCAAGCCATCGCGCGTCCAGATCTCGCCCCACGCGTAGCGCGAAATGAAGTTCTGGAATTCCTCGGTCACTTCGGTGCGGTTGGCGAGCGAGCGATCGACGTGCGCGTCGCCCAGCACCGCGCGGCGCACCTTCATGCCGGCTTCGTAGCGGTCTTCGTCGTTCATCACGCCCCCAGCAGGAAATCGACCACGATCTTGTTGTACTCGTCCGCCAGCTCGACGTTCGAGATGTGCGCGGCGTTCAGCTCGACATAGCGCGCGCCCGGCACCGATTCGGCCAGCTCGCGCCCTTGGGCGGGCGTCGCGGCCAGATCGTGCGTACCCGAGATCACGAGCGTGCGCGCCTTGATAGACGGCGCCTCGCCGCGCAGATCGGCGGCGTTGATCGCTTCGCAGTTCGAAGCATAGCCGTCCTTGTCCGTATGCACGAACACGTCGCGAACCTGCGACATCACGAGTGCATTGTTGGCGATGAATTCGGGCGTGTACCAGCGCGGGAGCACCGCTTCGGCGAGCGCGAGCATGCCTTCGCTGCGAGCCTTCGCCGCACGCGGCACCCACACCTCCGGCGAGCCGATCTTTGCGGCCGTATTGCACAGCACGAGACGATCGATGCGGTTGGCGTAACGCGCGCCGAGGCCGACGCCGGTCAGGCCGCCCATCGAAACGCCCGCGAAATGCGCGCGTTCGATGCCGAGCTGGTCCATCAGGCCGATCACGTCGCCGGTCAGTTGCTCGATGGTGTACGGGCCCAGCGGCGCCGCCGAGTGGCCGTGGCCGCGCGTGTCGTAGCGCAGCACGCGGAAATGCTTCGTGAGTTCGACGATCTGCGGCGTCCACATCGACACGTCGCTACCGAGCGAATTCGACAGAACCACCCATGGCGCCGAATGGTTCTCCGCACCGTCGATGCGGTAGAACAAATGCGTGTCGTTGACGGCTGCGTAAGGCATGCGTGTTACTCCTCGTGTGTCTTCTGTAATCAATGGGGCGTGCGTTACTTTGCTTTCGCTTCATACGACGCGAGCACCGCGTCGACGAATGCGTGGGCCTGGCCCACGTAGTTGGCCGGATCGAGCAGCGCCTCGAGGCGCGCTTCGTCCAGGTGCCTCGTGACGGCGGGATCCGCCGCGAGGACTTCGTACAGCGTACGGCCGCTTTGCACCGCGGATTTCGATGCGTGCTCAACGAGATGATGCGCGTCCAGGCGCCCGATCTGGTCGCCAAGCGCGAGCATCACGGCCTCGCCGAGAATGAGTCCGTGCGTGATGTCGAGATTCGCCGCGAGCCGTTCGGGCCGCACTTCGAGTCCGGCCGTGATTTGCTCGATCTGCGCGAGCGCGCCGCCGGCGAGGCGCGCGAGATCGGGTAGCGCATCCCACTCGGCTTGCCAGCCGCCGAGCGCGCGCTCGTGTTCCTGAACCATGCCGGCGAACACCGTCGCGACGAGGCCCGGCGCGCGTGCGGCAGCCGTCAGGACAGCTGCGCAACCCACGGGATTGCGCTTGTGCGGCATGGTCGAGGAACCGCCCTTGCCTGCCGCCGCCGGTTCACCCAGTTCGCCGACTTCGGTCTGCATCTGCAAGGAGATGTCGCGCGCGATCTTGCCGAGCGTGCCGATGAGCATGCCGAAGAACGATGCGGCTTCGGCAATGCGGTCGCGCTGCGTGTGCCACGGCAACGCAGGCAGCGCGAGAACGAGTTCTTGCGCGAGCGCGGCGCTCACCGCCGGGGCGGCGTCGCGCAGGCTCGCGAGCGTACCGGCCGCGCCGCCGAACTGCAGCACGAGCGAGCGCTCGCGCAGCACGACGAGGCGTTCGCGATGGCGCAGCACCGCGTCGAGCCATTGCGCGAACTTCAATCCGAGCGTGATGGGCAGCGCCTGCTGCAGCCACGTGCGCCCGACCGCAGGCGTCGCGCGATGCGTGCGCGCGAGGTCCGCCAGCGTCGCGCAGAGCGCGTCGATGCCGCGCTCGATCAACGCGAGCGCATCGCGCAACTGCAGCACCGTTGCCGTGTCGATGATGTCCTGGCTCGTGGCGCCCCAGTGCACGTACTTGGCAGCTTCGGGGTCGGCGGACTTCACGCGCGCCGTGAGCTGCTTGACGAGCGGGATCGCCAGGTTGCCGCCCAGCGCGGCGTCGCGCGCGAGCGCCGGGGCGTCGAGCTGATCCGCCGCGCAGGCCGCGACGATCGCGGCCACGGCCGAGTGCGGAATTACGCCATGCGCCGCCGAGGCGCGCGCGAGCGCCGCTTCGACGTCCAGCATGCGTTGCAGCGTGGCATCGGGAGACCAGACCGCGTTCATCGGTTCGGTCCCGCAGATCAGGCTCGTGAGGCGTTCAATCATGGAGTGTGGCGCGCGGAAAAAAGCAGGCGTTCAGATACAGCCGGAACGAAGCGGGCGCGGCAACCGTCGACGAATGCCGAGGGTTGCCGCGCCACTCACGTGCGAACGATGCGCACGTCTACAGACAGTTTACGCTGCGCGACGGTTTTGCGTCGCGTCGATCAGCGGCACGCCGGCGAGCTTCTGCAGCGCGTCGAAATCGATGTCCGAATAGATCTCGCGTACCGCGAGGCCTTCGGGCGTGACATCGAACGCGGCGAGGTCGGTATAGATGCGGCCCACGCAGCCCACGCCCGTGACCGGGTACGAGCATTCGCTCACGAGCTTGCTTTCGCCCTGCTTGGTGAGCAGTTCCATCATCACGAATACCTGCTTGGCGCCGAGTGCGAGGTCCATCGCGCCGCCCACGGCCGGAATCGCGTCGGGCGCGCCGGTGTGCCAGTTCGCGAGGTCGCCGTTCACCGACACCTGGAACGCGCCGAGCACGCAGTAGTCGAGGTGTCCGCCGCGCATCATCGCGAACGAGTCGGCGTGGTGGAAAAACGCGCCGCCGGTGAGCAGCGTGACGTGCTGCTTGCCCGCGTTGATGAGTTCGTCGTCTTCCTCGCCGGGCGCGGGCGCCGGGCCCATGCCAAGCAGGCCGTTCTCGCTGTGCAGAAAAATTTCCTTGCTCGGATCGAGGTGGTTGGCCACCAGCGTCGGAACGCCGATGCCGAGATTCACATACGCGCCTTCGGGAATGTCCGCGGCCACGCGCTTGGCCATTTCGTCGCGATTCAGTCGTTTCATTGCCTCTCTCCGTTCCTTCAGGCTGCCTGGCCGCTTTGGTCGGCGTGCGCTTGATGCGCCGCTTGCGGCACTGCCACGACGCGTTGCACGAAAATGCCGGGCGTCACGATGTTTTCCGGATCGAGCTGACCGAGTTCGACGACCTCCGAAACCTGCGCGACAGCGACCTTCGCCGCGCTTGCCATGATCGGGCCGAAGTTGCGCGCCGTCTTGCGATAGACGAGGTTGCCCCAGCGATCGCCCTTGTACGCCTTGATGAGCGCGAAGTCGGCGTGCAGCGGCGCTTCGAGCACATAGTGACGACCGTCGATCAGGCGCGTTTCCTTGCCTTCGGCCAGCTTCGTGCCGTAGCCCGTGGGCGTGAAGAAGCCGCCAATGCCGGCGCCGGCGGCGCGGATGCGCTCGGCCAGATTGCCTTGCGGCACGAGTTCGAGTTCGATTTCACCGGCGCGATAGAGCGCGTCGAACACATACGAGTCGGTCTGGCGCGGGAACGAGCAGATGATCTTGCGCACACGCTTCGCCTTGAGCAGCGCGGCCAGGCCGATGTCGCCGTTGCCTGCGTTGTTGTTGACGATGGTGAGGTCGCGCGCGCCCTGCTCGATGAGCGCGTCGATCAGTTCGGCGGGCATACCGGCCGTGCCGAAGCCGCCGATCATCACCGTGGCGCCGTCATGCACATCGGCCACGGGGGCTTGAAGCGAGTCGAAAATCTTGTTGATCATGCCTGTTCCTGAAAGCGATGCGCATCGCGGAAGGTCCACGTCACTCGATCGCGAAAGAGTTCTATATACGAACACTGATTCGTTTAGCGAACGTCCAGCGCATTATCGGAGTGGATTCAAGCGCTTGTCAAGGCGGGTCTACCCACACAGGCAATCTACTTCATGTCGACGCCGATGCGCGCCCGACCGCACGCACCGCCCGCCCTTCAGGCCACGCGCGCCCGTGGGCACATACCCCAATATCCGGAATTGCGATTCATCGACTAGTCTTTATCCGATTTCGACATAGTCAGCGCCGCCGCGCCCGCCTTCATGCAAGACCTCGATCTGAATCTCATCCCCTTTCTCGTGGCCATGGAGGAGACGCGCAACGTGAGCCGCGCCGCCGAGCGGCTCGGCGTGAGCCAGCCGCGCGTGAGCACGGCGCTCGGCAAGCTGCGCGAGTTCTTCGGCGATCCGCTCTTCGTGCGCACCTCGCGCGGCATGGAGCCCACACCGCGCGCGCTCGCCCTCATTCCCGCCGCGCGCGACGCGTTGGTGCACATCGAGAAAGGCATGCTGCAGGCGCAGGACTTCGATCCCGTCACGAGCACGCACACGTTCTCCATTGCGCTCTCCGACGTCGGCGAGATCGTGTTTCTGCCGCGCCTCCTGCAGGTATTCTCCGAGCGCGCGCCCAACGCGAACCTGCGTTCGGTGTCGCTGCCGCCTAGCCAGGTCGAGCGCGGTCTCGAATCGGGCGACATCGATCTCGCGGTCGGCTATTTCCCCGACCTCGGCGGCAACAACTTCTTTCAGCAGCGCCTCTTCACGCACCGCTTCATCTGCATGATGCGCAGCGGGCATCCGCTCGCGGGCAAGGCCATGACGATCGAGCAGTTTCTCGCGATGGGCCATGCCGTCGTGCGCGCCGAAGGACGCAGCCAGGAAGTGCTGGAGCAGTATCTGGAGAAAAGGCGCATGCGCCGACGCGCCGTGCTCGAAACGCCTCACTTCATGAGCCTGCCGTTCATTCTCACGCGCTCCGATCTCATCGCCACCGTGCCGCATGCAATCGGCTTCGCCTACGTGTCCGAGCATGCATCGATCACGCTCGTCGAGCCGCCGCTGCAGTTGCCGCGTTTCGACCTGAAGCAGCACTGGCATCGCAAGTATCACAATGCGCCGCGTGGCGAATGGCTGCGCAGCATCGTGGCGGAACTGTTCAACGACGCCATGGACGAATGGCCCAAATGACCCCTCGCGCCAAGCACGGCAAAACATGAAACAATGGGCGCTCGTGGTGCACGCCAAAGCGGCGTACTCCCACATGACAGGAGCCCATGCATGAGCGAAGAAAAAAAGGCCGGGAAATCGAAGCAACTCGCGAAGCAAAGCGCGACCCAAAGCGCGAAGCAACGCAAGAACACAGCGAGCGCGAGCGTCGCGCGTCCGTCACGCGCCGAAGCCGAGGACGCCGTGCGCGTGCTGTTGCGCTGGGCCGGGGACGACCCCGCTCGCGAAGGGCTGCTCGATACGCCGGGGCGCGTCGTGCGCGCCTATGAGGAATTCTTCGCGGGCTATGCGGTCGATCCGCGCGAAATCCTGTCGCGCACCTTCTCGGAGGTGGATGGCTACGACGAAATGATCGTGTTGAAGGACATCCGCTTCGAGAGCTACTGCGAGCATCATATGGTGCCGATCATCGGACGCGCACATGTGGCGTATTTGCCCGAGCATCGCGTGGTGGGCATCTCGAAGCTCGCGCGTCTCGTCGACGCATTCGCGAAGCGCCTGCAGATCCAGGAGAAGATGACCGCGCAGATTGCCGACACGCTCAATGAAATCCTGCAGCCCAAGGGGGTGGGCGTGATACTCGAAGCGGCGCATCAATGCATGTCCACGCGCGGGGTGCACAAGGCGGGTGTGGCGATGGTGACCTCGCGCATGCTCGGCACGTTCCGCACCGATCCTTCCACGCGCCGCGAGTTTCTCGCGATCGTCGGCAATCCGAGCGCAATGAGCGTCTCGAATACCTGATCGCAACGCACAGATAAAGAACGGGACCGCGTGTCCCGTTCCCCTCCTTACTTGAGCGGACCTTCGTCGCCTCGCTCGATCTCGCGAATCTTGCCCTGGCGCACGCTGCTGCCCGGCGGCACGCTATGCGTGAGCCACACGTTCCCGCCAATTACCGAGCCGCGCCCGATCGTCACGCGGCCGAGAATCGTCGCGCCGGCGTAGATCACCACGTCGTCCTCGACGATCGGATGGCGCGCATTGCCCTTCACGAGCGTACCGTCGAGGTCGGCCGCGAAACTCTTCGCACCGAGCGTCACGGCCTGATACACGCGCACGCGCTCGCCGATGATCGCCGTCTCGCCGATGACGACGCCCGTGCCGTGGTCAATGAAGAAGCTCGAACCGATCTGTGCGCCCGGGTGAATGTCGATGCCCGTTGCCGAATGCGCGATCTCGTTGATGAAGCGCGCGAGCAGCGGTACGCCGAGGCGGTGCAGCGCATGCGCGAGCCGATGATGCGTCATGGCCCACACGCCCGGATAGCACAGCAGGATCTCGGTGATGTGCTGCGCGGCCGGGTCGCCCGTGAACGCCGCCTGAATGTCGCTCACGAGCAGCGCGCGAATATCGGGCAGTTGCCGGCCGAACTCGCGCGCCACGTCGAATGCACGCGCTCGCAGTTCGTCGTCGCTCGCCTGCGAGCTTTCCGGCAGGAAGCGCAGCGCGCGGCGAATCTGCTCGGCAAGCAGCCGCAACGTGCTGTCGAGTGTATGGCCGACGTAGTAATCGATGCTCTCGTCGGTCAGATCCGGCGCGCCGTAATGCGTGGGAAAGAGCGCGGCGCGCAGGCCCGCCACGATGTTGACGACCGCATCGCGTGACGGCAGTTCGCGGATGCCGAGCGGATGGCGCGTGCGGTGCCGCTCTTCACGCGACGCACGCAGATCGGCGACGATCTGTTCGAGACCCCAGTCGGGGGAAGCAGCTTTGGACATGGTGATGCGGCAGCAGACGCAGAGTCTGCGCAGGAGTGAGTGTATCGACCCCAGAGATTACCGCGTTTTGCCCGAGTTCGCCGAAGCGCCCTCGGAGCCGATCCACGCACGCGAGGCGCGCGCCATCACAGCGTGACCGTGCTTGCGTCGATCCAGCGCACGGCCCAGTCGCGCGCATGAGCGATGGCGGCCCCTTCATCGGAAAAGCGCAATTCGGCAGGGAAAAACCGGTTGGCAACGAGTTCGCCGTCGCTCGAGCGCGAAATCACCACATACGGCTGATACGTGCCGTCACCGGCACGCGCCGGTGCGCAATTCAGCAAATAGCCACGATGCGTAAATGCAGCGTCGAAGTGCATGTGTGTCACCCGCCCCTGACTGCCTCGTCCATTTTATTTGGCGCGTGCATTCAGGATCGTGCGGCAAAGCCACAGCATGGGCCCTCGCCCGGCCCATTAATCGAAAGCGCGCCAACTCGTTGAAAGAGGATCATACTCCTGGGAAAAAGCCCAAACCAACGAAAAAAATGCAACATCGCTGGAGGCGTTCTCCTGGCGAACCGGCTTGCTTTTCACCCCGATTCAAGGGCGCGGCGCTGCAGCGGAACGGCGCTTGCGGAATGGCCTGCTGAACGCAGGCACCCAGATCTTCCAAGGAGGAAGCATCATGAATCGTCCCGACGACATGCAGAAACCGAATGCGGGAGATGTGAGCGCGTCGCCGTCGCGGCCGCGCAGCGCCGAACTCCATAACGACCGCACACACGACAGTTCGGTCGACACGGACGGCAAGAACCGCGAGGCGGCACGCCTGGCGGGCGAAGGCTGCATCGGCCCCGACGAAGTGACGACCAGCAATGCGACGCTCGTCAACAGCGTGGCCGAAGCGGATGACGGGCTGGCGGGTTTCGACAGCCGCAAGGGCGTGCACCGGCTGCCTATCGCGCTGGAGTCCGGCTACGAGGTCGTCGACCTCGGCATGAGCGCACCCGAAGAGCCCGAAGACGCCGAGTGGCAGCGCAACGCCGCGCGCGAAGAGGGCGTGCGCCGCAGCCCTGGACGGCTGCACTTCGCGCTGAACCACCTGCGGCCGACCCGCGTGATCGAGTTGCAGCGCAAGCCCTGAACAACGGTTCGCCGCTCACCATGCGGCGAATCGTTTGCGATTATCCAGGCGAAATCGCAGCAATGGCGGATACAGACAGTATCCAGTCGAGTGCAGTTAAAACTCGCAATGAAAAGCCTGAAAAATAATGAAAGCCGATAAATCGCCGGCATTATCCCGGCGCGCTGCGCGCTTTTGCCTTCGAAATGGCGTCCGGCTTTATTTCGGCTCCGCAATGCACGTTTTTCGTGCAGGCCCGCGCTTGTTCAGGAGACGCAGAATTCTCTCCGATGTCACCGAAATCTGACAGAAATGACCCCGGCAAAGCGGGAGGATTGCAGACGAGGTGGGATCGGATAGGAATTTAGTGATAAATTCTTACATCATAAGAAGCGAGGAGCGAGTGTCTGAGGGCTTGCCCCGCGATCTCGCCCAGCGCTGATGGAGAGTGTTGAACGTGCCTCTACATTTTATTGAGCAGATGTCGCCCGTACTCGACGCGCCCGAAGAGGCAGCGTGGTTCGACGCGGTGGCGAAGCTCGCCAGCTCGTGGGGATTCAGCCAGCTCATGCTGGCTATCTTGCCGCGCCCGGGCATGAGGCTCGAGGATGCGTTCATCCGCACGAACTACTCGGCCGCCTGGCGGCAGACGTACAACGACCACGGGATGGCCTACTTCGACCCGACCGTGTCGCACTGCACAACGCGCTCGGCGCCGCTCATCTGGTCGCCGGAGCTGTTCGCGACCGAACAGCAACAATCGATGTACGAGGAGGCCCGCTCGTACGGGCTGCGCGCAGGCATCACCCTGCCGATCCATGGCCCGCGCCAGGAAATCGGCATGCTCTGCTTCGTCAACGACGCGAATCCCACGGACAAATTCTGGGACGACGTGAACCGCGCCTTGCCGAATCTCGTCCTGCTGCGCGACCTCGTGCTGGACACGAGCCAGCGGCATCTGAACGACCATGTCCAGTCGCTGATTCCCAAGCTCACGCCACGGGAAAAGGAATGCCTCAAGTGGACTGCACTAGGCAAGTCCACTTGGGAAATTTCTCACATCCTGAATTGCTCTGAGGCCGTCGTGAACTTCCACATGAAGAACATTCGCGGGAAGTTCGGCGTGAACTCACGGCGAGCGGCAGCCGTGATTGCAACCCAGATGGGTCTTATTGACCCGGGCTAAGCACCATCGGTGCTTCGCCGCGCAGCACGCGCTCGGCACGGCCAAGGTCGCCGTCCGAAATCGTCTTGTTGAAATACAGCCCGAGCAGGATCGACACCGGCGGCGGAATCTCCGCGCCCGACTCGAACCGGCTGCCGCGCGACTGCGTCACGCCGAAGCGCGCCCAGAAGCGGCGCTGGCTCTCTTTCTTCTTCTTCCGATACGCAATGATCAGGACGCGGTCGACGACCGAGGACAGATCCCCCGGGGACGACATGGTATTCGCACCCGAGTGCCATTGATTGCCCATAAGTTCCATGATGACTCTCGCTGTCAGATATGCCTGATGAGTGACTGCCGCGGAAGTGATTCTCCTTAAGAGGCCCTATCTGCGCACCTACCTATCTAGATAGGTGTTTTTTTATATTCATAACGCATAGCTTTCGAACCGTACTGCCGCGCCTCCACACAAATCGGGAGAGTTGTCATGCAAGCTGCGATACGGATCGGACTGAGACAGGACTTCGACAACGAGGACATCAACGAGATGTACCGGCTGCGCGCGCGCGTGTTCCGCGACCGCCTCGGCTGGGACATTCCCACCATCGCGGGGATGGAAATCGACGGCTACGACGCGCTCGGGCCTCATTACATGCTGATCCAGGACGGCACGGGCCACGTGCGCGGCTGCTGGCGCCTGATGCCCACCGAAGGCCCCAACATGCTGCGCGACACGTTCCCGCAACTGCTGCAGGGCAAAGCTGCGCCTACGTCGCGCAACATCTGGGAACTGAGCCGCTTCGCCATCGAATCCGGCAACGACCAGGCGTTCGGCTTCGCCGACGTGACCATGAGCGCAATGCGCGCGGTCGTCTCGTTCGCCGACCGGGCGGGCATCAACAGCTATGTGACGGTGACCACGACGCCGATGGAGCGCCTGCTGCGCCGCACGGGCATCGAGCTGACGCGGCTTGGCGCGCCGATGCGCATCGGCGTGGAGAACGCCGTCGCGCTCGAAATCGCGATGAGCGAGCAAACGCACCACGCGCTATTCGGGGCAATGGCCCACGCCGCCTGAGGGCGACGCCGCGCAGGGACAAATACGCGCTGGCTGGGCGCCGCGGCCTTTCTCGCTCAGCCAGGTATACTGTTGTTTTTGTCAGACAAATATTACCGAAACCTGCGCCGACGGCCTACACCCGAACGCTGCGCGCCCTAATCGGCCTTGACCTCGTCGGCACGCGCCTCCGCGCTTTTCTGCGCCGCCGACGCGCTGCGGCTGAAGCGGATGTGGGAAATCCGCCCCACGCACAGGGCCGCCGCGAGCGCCGCGCAGCCCGTCAGGCCGATCCCCAGATGGATCGCATCTACCAGTGCGTGGCGCACCGCATCGATCAGCGCCGCGCCGTCGAGCCCCGCCGCCTTCATCTGCGCGACGAGACCCTCGCGCAGCGACGGGTCGATCAGCACGCGTGGATCGGCGAGGTGGGGTTGCCAGCGCTGCTGCAGCGGCGCGCCGATCACCGCCAGCGCGTCCCCCACCCCGGCCGCGTAGCGATGGTTGACGATGGTCGCGACGACGCTGGTGCCGAGCATGCCGCCCACCATGCGCGTGGATTGCAACAAGGCAGTCGTGATGCCGAAACGCTCCCGCCCGGCGATCTCCTGGCCGAAGATATTCAGGTTGTTCAGGATGAAGCCGAGCCCGATGCCCACCGCCGACATCGCCAGTTCGAGCCAGAGGTGCGCCGTGTGGCGGGACGCGAAGGCAAGACCGGCGGAAGCCGCGACCAGCAGGCTGAAGCCGACCGTGAGAATGGTCGTGGGCTTGCGCAGCCGGATCACGATGCGCGTGTTGATCAGGCTGCCTAGCGCGATACAGGCGGCGATCGGCGTGGCGAGCAGGCCCGCCTCCTGGGGCGACAGCCCGAAGCCGCCCTGTAGCAGGAGCGGCGCGAAAAAGATCAGCGAGAACATCACGAAGCCCGAAAGCGTCGAGAGCGTAAACAGGGTGACGAGCTGCGGGTCGCGAAACAGGTCGAGCGGGATGATCGGGTGCGTCGCGCGGCGCTCGCAGGCCAGCAGCGCCGCCGCGCCGGCGAGGACCGCCAGCGCGAGCGCGCCGTTGCCGGGCGTCAGGCCGCTTTTGGGCACCGCCTCGATCAGGGTCTGGAAACCGCCCAGCACCAGCGCGACGAGCGCGGCGCCCGTCCAGTCGATGCGCACCTCGCCGGTACGCGCCGGCTGATAGCGCGGCAGATGCGCCCAGATGAAATAGAGCGCCAGCGCGCCGACCGGCAGATTGACGAGAAAGGTCGAGCGCCAGCCAAAGTGCTCGCTGAGCCAGCCGCCCAGTGAAGGCCCCGCTGCCGTGCCGATGCCGTAGGCGGCCGCCATCACGACCTGCCAGCGTACCCGGGCGCGCGGGTCGGGAAAGAGATCGGGAATCGAGGCGAACGCCGTGCCCACCATCATCCCGCCTCCAACGCCCTGCAGCGCACGCGCCGCCGCCAGAAAACGCATGTCGGTCGCGAGCCCGCACAGCACGGAGGCCACCGTAAATACGATCACCGCGGCGATCACGAAGCGCTTGCGGCCAAAGTAGTCGCCGAGCCGGCCGAACACGGGCACCGTCACGACCGAGGCCAGCAGGTAGGCGCTCGCGATCCACGCGTAGAACTCGAAACCGTGCAGTTCGGCGACGATCGAGGGCAAAGCGGTGCTGACGACGGTTTGATCGAGTGCGACGAGCATGTTGACGAGGCCGATGCCGAGCATGGCCAGCAGCGCGTCGCGAAACGGCAGGTTAGCGGAGGAAGGTTTCACGGGAGGGGAAGAGACTGCGCGGAGCGAAAAAGAGGCAACAATAGCGGGATGCCGGTGCGCGTGCAACATAACGGCATAGCAAACGAAAACCTGGCGGCGCTGCGGTATTCCGACGCAAGGCACTTGATCTTCCTTCCAGTACCTTCCACATTTCATACAGTCCGACTGCGTTTTTACTTGCGATCCATTAAGCTTCTCGCCAGTTACGACACAACACGCCGCGCCCGCCTCCTCGCAGCTTCGCCCGAGGCCGCGCGATTCTCGATCCACTCAAAGAGGAGGTCTTATGTACAAACGCATCCTTGTCGCCGTCGACGGCAGCGCCACGTCGCGCCGCGCCTTCGAAGCCGCGCTCGACCTGGCGAAGGCGATGGGCGCGACCCTGCAGCCCTACTACGTGATCGAGAACACGCCGATGTATTTCGACGCGCCCGGCTACGACCCGTCGATCCTGCGCAACCAGATGATTGCGCAGGGCAACGAACTCGCGGAAGAAATGGACAAGGCGATGGGCGAGCTTGGCGTGCAAGGCGCCATGGTCACGGGCGAAGCGTCCTCGCTCGACGACGTGCCGACGCTCGTGCTCAGCGCCGCGAAGACCGCGGGCGCCGACCTGATCGTGATGGGCACGCACGGCCGCCGGGGCTTCCAGCGCCTCATCCTCGGCAGCGTTGCCGAACGCTGCGTGCGGCAATCCACGCTGCCTGTCCTGCTCATCCCCTCGGCCGCCGGAAATGCCGGCGAGTAGTCGCGTCGAGCGCACGCGGTTTTGCGTGTTATCGAAAAGTCGCTTGCGCGCCGTCAGACGCCGCGCGAGCGGCTTCTGACAAGCCTCAAAACGATTCATCTTAAATGCGCGTCGCTTTGCCACTAATCTGAGATTCGACCCCGGTAGACAATGCCTGGACAGAAATCAAAGGAGCATTGTCCACGATGAACCATACCGTCGCTTCTCAAACCACCGTGCGCCGCAGCAATCGCGCGCCGCTAACGGCGCCGCGCACGTCAACGCGCTGTTCGGTTTGCGCCATGCGGCACCTGTGCATGCCCCAGGGCCTCACGCTCGACGACCTGCCAAAGCTCGAAGCCTTGATCTGCTCCGCGCGCAGCGTGCGGCGCGGCGAAGCCCTGTATCGCGCCGGCGACGCATTCGACACCCTATATGTCGCGCGCTCCGGCTCGCTCAAAACGGTCATGGCACACCGCGACGGCCGCGAGCAGGTCACCGGCCTGCGTCTGGCCGGCGACCCGCTCGGCCTCGACGGCATCAGCACCGGCTTCCACACCTGCAGCGCCGTGGCGCTCGAAGACAGCTCGGTCTGCCTCATCCCCTACTCGGCCCTCAAGCATTTGTGCCGCGAAACCGGCGCCATGCAAGACCGGCTGCACCGCCTCATGAGCGAGCAGCTCATTCGCGAATCGTCGCAAATGATGGTACTCGGCTCGCTCTCCGCCGACGAACGCGTCGCCGCGTTCCTGCTGGACGTTTCCGAACGCAACGGCCAGCGCGGCTATTCGCATGCGGAGTTCAACCTGCGCATGACCCGCGAGGACATGGGAAGCTATCTCGGCATGACGCTCGAAACCGTGAGCCGCACCCTGTCGAGATTTCAAAAGCGCGGCCTGATCGACGCACAGGGCAAGCTGATCCGTATCATCGATATCGAAGGTCTGCGGCATCTGTAATTCGCGGCAAACCCCGGGCGGCTGGCCAGCCCGGGGCGCCCGCGCCGCCCCTCGTTGGCGCGGCAACGCCGTTGGCACAACTCCTGCGCAGGGTTAAAGTTTCGTACTACGCCCACGCAAGGAGAATCGCCGAAATGCATCTCCCGCAATCCCCCACGCTCGCAGCCCGTCTCGAAGCGGCGCGCAGCGCCAGCGACGCGCTCTTCAACGTCGTCAAGCCCGAGTTTCTGTACGAGCGGCCCATTCGGGAGCGGCACCGTATCGTCTTCTATATCGGCCATCTGGAAGCATTTGACCGTAACCTCTTCGACAAGCGCCTGTTCGACCTGCCCTCCGTCGATGCGCGCCTCGACCAGCTGTTCGCGTTCGGCATCGATCCTGTCGATGGCGGCCTGCCGACCGACGTGCGCGCCGATTGGCCCGACCTCGCCGAAGTCCTGGCCTACGGACGCGATGCACGCAACCGCATCGACGCGCAGCTCTCGACGCTCGACCTGCCGCCCGATGCCTCGAATCACGACACGCCAGGCCAGTTGCTGAACGTCGCAATCGAACATCGACTCATGCACGTCGAAACGCTCGCCTACATGCTCCACCAGCTGCCGTTCGAGCAAAAGCAGGCGCCCGCCGCTACGGGCGCGCGCACCGACCCGCTCCGTACGGTCAAGGCCGGAACGGTGCAGGTGCCCGCGGGCCGCACCGAACTCGGCATGACCGCCGAGCGCGGCCTGTTCGGCTGGGACAACGAGTTCGGCGAGCAGCAGGTCGACGTGCCGGCCTTCGAGATCGACCGCTACATGGTGACGAACGGCGCATTTCTCGAATTCATCGACGACGGCGGCTACGACACGCGCGAACTCTGGAACGACGCAGACTGGGCCTGGAAGGAAAGCGCACGCGTGGCGCACCCCGTGTTCTGGTCGCGCGGCGCCGAAGGCTGGACGCTGCGCACGATGTTCGAAGACATCGCATTGCCGCTTGCCTGGCCCGTGTATGTGAGCCACGCCGAAGCCAGCGCCTTTGCGCGCTGGCGCGGCATGGCGCTGCCGAGCGAGGCACAGTGGCAGCGCGCGGCGCACGGCGCGCTGCCCGGTCGCAGCGACAACTTCGATTTCCGCGACTGGAACCCGGTGGCCGTCGACACCACGCCGGACAGCGCCAGCACGTGGGGCGTGGAAGGCCTGTACGGCAATGGCTGGGAATGGACCTCCACGCTCTTCGGTCCGCTGCCGGGCTTCAAGGCGTTCCCGTTCTATGAAGGGTATTCGGCAAACTTCTTCGACGGTCAGCACTACACAATGAAAGGCGGCTCGCCGCGCACGGCCCAGTGCATGTTGCGGCCGACGTTCCGCAACTGGTTTCAGCCGCGTTATCAGTATGTTTATGCGGGTTTTCGTTGCGTGCGCAACTGATTCGCCAATCGAACACGCGGCAGAACGCGATCGGCAAGCTACCGGACGCAGTCAACGAAGCGGCGAGTCGACAGTTGGAATCCAGATCGTGGAAGTCGCTTCGTAAAATTGCTCCGGCCCGCCCTTCGGCGGCCAGATGCCGTCGGCATACGATTTTGCGCGAATCGCGATGCGCTCATCGAGGCTGTTCCAGGGCCAGATATGCGTGATGCGCGGCGCGCCATCGAGCGCATACATGTTGAGCGTCAGCGGCGACCGTTTTGAGCGCTCGGGCATCGCCGCCTCCCAAGCCTCGATGGTCGGCGTCAGTCCGCCTGGCTTGAGCCAATAGGTGCGGAACTCGTAGTACTTGCCGAAGACTCCCGGCTCAACGGCCGGGAGAAACGGAAAACCGGCGTAGCTCTCGCTCTCGAATGTACAGGCACTGCTGGCGGCCCCGAACGGATCGGGATGGTGCAACTCGCGGTGGCGTTCGCGCGCCAGTTCTTCCGCATCGGCGAAGCCGCGCAGAACGCGCACGCTTCCGAGCCGGCCGTTTTCCGAGGTCCAGATCCCGAGCCTGCGCCCCATGGCAACCGGACGATCGAGCCACGTCTGCGCATTCGCGATCACCTGGGGGAGCATCAGAATGTGGGACGACAGCGTAGTTAGTTCGTAATGCATAGCAAATCTCCTGAGTCCATGAACGCCCCTTCGGACGTCCTTGACGAACGAGATTAGACTCGTCCCATCCGGAAGAGAATTCCCTCTTTTCTCACACACTCTGTCGGGAAATCGCCATGTTCGACTGGCAGGATCTACGCTATTTTGTCGTGCTCGCGCGCGTGGGAACGCTTTCCGGTGCCGCGGGCGCGCTGTCGGTCGAACACGCGACCATCGGCCGGCGTGTCGCGTCGCTGGAAGCGGCACTCGGGTTGAAGCTCGTTTATCGGTTGCCTCGCAGCGTTCGCCTGACCGAGGACGGCAAGGCCATCGCCGCGCTAGCCGCGCCGATGGCCGAAGGCGCGCTGGCGATCGAGGCTTATGCGTTGCGTGCTTCCGCCTCGTTGTCCGGGACGATACGCATCAGCGTGCCGCCCACTCTCGGCAGCCATTGCATCGCACTGCACATGCGCGGGTTCCGCGAAGCCAACCCAACGGTGAAGATCGTCATGGAAGGCGCCGCCGGCATCGCGCCACTGGATCGCGGTGTCGCCGACATTGCCATCCGGATGGTCGAGCCCAGGGAGGCCAGTCTGGTCACGCGGCGGATCGGGGCGATCCGCTTCGGCTTGTATGCCAGCCATGATTACGCCACGCGCTCCGCGGCACAATGGGAGTTCATCGCCAATGACGCATCACTGGACCATGTGAGTCATCAACGCTGGCTGCGCGCCTATCTCGACGGACGGCCCATCGTATTCGAAACAGGCGACGTGATCGGCCAGCAGGCGGCGGCTCGAAACGGTGTCGGCGTCGCGCTCCTGCCGACGATGATCGGCGATGGCGACACGGCACTGGTCAGGGTCGGCGGAAAAGCAGCGCCGCCGGAAACACCGCTTTGGCTCGTGACCTATCCCGACCTCCGTCGCACGCCGGCCGTCAAGGCCGTCATGGCGTTTCTGGTGGAATGTGTTAGCCGCGAACCGCATTTTGCAGATTCCTGAACCTCCTGCCGAATCGACGTCACTGACCTTCCCTTCTGTCGTAAGCATCCTGAGCCTGCTCGATTTCGTCCAGATGCTTGATCGACCAATCATATACGGCGCCGAACGGCACTTGCAGCGTGCGCCCCAATTCGGTAATCGAATATTCGACCGCCACCGGCGAAGCATTGATCACTTCGCGCGCAATCAGACCATTGCGCTCGAGACGCCTCAGGGCCTGCGTGAGCGCCTTGTGTGTGATGCCTTCCAGGCGCCGCTTGATTTCATTGAACCGTGTCGGCTTCTCCGTGAGCAGCGTAAGAATCATCACCGACCACTTGTTGGCCACCTGATCGAAAAACGAACGCGCGGCACAGTCCGCAAAGAATACGGCGTCAACCTCGCAAGCCATGCAGATATCCTCCTGTATATCTACGCACTTCGTGGTGCGTAATTGACCGTAGATCTCCAACGTATACCATGAGTATCACGCAAATTGCCTCGAGCCCTGAGTCTGAATGGCTTCGCTCGATCACCACGGAGAATACAGAATGGAAGCAGATCCGGGCAGTTCAACACGACTCGACGTAGCCGATCTCGCCACTCCAACGGACGTATCCATAGCACGACTTTCTGTATCAGATCGCGGCACTGGGAAGAACGTGATGTTTTTGCACGGCTGGACCTGCGATTCGCAGGATTGGAGTGCGCAATTACCCGTCTTCGCGAGCAGGTATCACGTCGTCGCCGTCGACCTGCGCGGACACGGCGCGTCCGAGGTCCCGCCGTCCGGCGCGTATTCGCCGAAGGACTATGTAGCCGACATCGAGGCGCTGATTGCGACGCGCTACCCGAACGAGAGCTTCATCGTCGTGGGACATTCGATGGGCGGCCAGATCGCAGCCCGTCTCGCGGCACGCCGGCCCGATCTGGTCAGCGCCGTCGTCTCCGTCGACGGGGCTCTCGGGTTTTCAAGCGAGGCCGCTGAGGTCTTCGAGAAAACTGCGCGTGAATTGAACACAGGCGATCCTCGCGCGGTCGTCGCCGCGTTGTTCGAGCACGTCTACGGGCCCGCGACCGATCCGGCTAACAAGCGTCGGCACGCGAGCCGGCTCCAAGCCATGCCGCTGCACGTCATACGGGAATCCTTCGCCCCTTTGTTCTTTGGCGACGATCAGACAGGCATTGGAGACGCGAGCGCGCGATTCTGCGCGGGCTTGCAGGTCCCCTTCTATCACCTGTGTATCGACCCAGTCCAGGCCGACAGGATACGGCCGTGGTTCTCGCACCCAAAATCGAAAGTGCAAGTATGGTCCAATGCGGGTCACTGGATCATGCAGGACCGCCCCGATGACGTGAACGCCGCCGTGGCTTCATGGATCGATTCGCTTTAGCCGGTCGCCATTGGTTTTCGCCAGGGGCACACCGCTTCGGCGTGATCCCGGTTATCGGGATGAGCGCCGTCGCGACACGATGGCGAGCAAGATCGGTTTACCTTGACCCGGGCACCCGCTGCCCCGGCAGGAAGCCGCCATCGAAGCCAGAAAGCGCAGGAAAGCCGGTCGATTTACTGGGCGCGGCAAGGCCGCCGGCATTGCTCTGCGTGGTTCGCAGGCCCGGGGCAAGAAACAGGAACTTCCACCCGTCGTAGGTCTGCGCCCCCTCGAAATCCTCGTACTGCCGCGGAAATCCGGCGCGCTTGATCGTGGCCTCGTCTGAGCGGCTGAACACCCCGTAGAAGCGATCGCCCTGCAGCATGGGCACCCAGTCGTTCTTGCCCGTGACCGGATCCGGATAGGCAAAGCGCAGATGATGCAAGGGCTTGGGAAATCGTCGGTCGTCGAGCAGTTCGTCGACCGATGCGGGATAAGCCCGGCCGACGCGGTAATACCTCAGAATCGCGAGCCGGTACTGGTTGCCGGCGAACAGCAGCTGCTTCTCCTGCTCGCGGCGGCGTTGCAGCGACCACACGTCGAGCGCCCCCGCCAAGGCAATCGACATCAGCATCAGCGCAATCAGGAGCGTCAGCAGCACCAGCCCGCCCTCACGCGCGGCACGCGGCCGCGAGCGTCGCCTCACGCGCGCTCTCGCGCGCGAGGCGACACGTGCCGTGCAGGCCGCGCGGATCATTTTGCGCTCCCCTCTGCGCGCGGTGGCGCTCCCTGAGGAGCACTTGCCGGCGCCACGTCGTAGACGCCCGGCTTGTTTTCGTCCGGCGAAGCGATTACCGCCCATTTTTCGTCGCCATTGACCGGATCGACAGGAACGGCGCGCAAGTAATGCTTCGCCACCAGTTCGTCGAGCGTCTCGGGATACTGGCCGTTGTCTCCGTAGTACTGATCGATCGCGTTGCGCATCACCGCGACGTTCTGCTGCCTGACCTGCTCCTTGCCGCGTTCGATGCTGTGCATGTAGCGCGGCACCGCAATTGTCAGAAGCAGGCCGATGATGGCCATCACGACGACGAGTTCGATCAGCGTGAAGCCACGGGCCTTGCGAGTGCGAGCGGGTTTCATGATGCATCGTCACCATTGTTTGTACGGGACGCCGTTAATGCCGACGCGATCGGATTTCGACGACACGTCGAACACATCCTTGCCAGCCTGTTCGCTGCTCATGCCCGGGTCGCCGCCCGCTGCCTGATCCGGCGGCTCTCCATAAGACCGCACGCTCCATGTATCCTCGGCAAGCGTGTCCGGGTCGCCGCTAAAGAAAGGATCGCGCGGCACGTGACGCAGGAACATCAGCAGCCCGCCTTTCGGATCCCTGGCGTTCTTCACACCCGTCACGAGCACGCTCAACGTCGGCGGATAGCCGGATGCTTCGGCGTCCTTGTCGATGAGACCGGTATCGCTCGCCTCCTTGTAGGCGTCGAGCGCGGTACGGATCTCGCGCAATGCGTCGCTTAGCTGCTGCTCCTTCTGACGCTGCACCATCAGCTCCGAAAACGGCATGATTGCTAGCGCGAGAATGCCGACGAGCGCGAGCGTGACGACCAGTTCGATCAGCGTAAATCCACGCTGCTCGAACTGACGTGCGGCGCGCAGGCGCATCGTTGCCGTTCCGGTAGCCACGGCTCAGTACCCACCCTCGACGGGGCGAAGCGGGTTATCGCTCGGCATCGTCCCAGGCGGCATCGTCAGCATCGGCGGCGGTGCGGGGGGCGCAGGCGCTGCGGGCGGTGGCGCCGCGGCGGCCGCAGCTTCGCCACCCGCCTGCTCCGCGGCCGTTGGTTCGGCCGATGCCGGCGCCGCGCCCTGGCCGGACTGCGGCGCGGGAGCCGCTTGCGGCGTGGGTGTTCGCGAGAAGCGTCCGCCGTACGGTTCGGGGGGCGGCGTCGTGCGCGGCGGCGGGGCCATTTGCCCGAACGCGCCGTTCGAAGGCGACGGCAGCGCGGGGTACGCCTCGGCGCCGCCTCGCGACGACGCGCCTCCAACCGTACCGCCGCCGACCATGCCCGGCATCGGCTTCACCGCAGGCGCCATGGACGTTGCCGCGTTCGCCACGACGGGGTCCAGCCGGAGCTGATCGGCGTGCACGTTGACATCGGTGCCCGACCACAACTCCTGCGTATCCGCATCGGCGGCAAGCTGCGGCCGGACGATGTGCGGTGTGATCTGCAACACGATCTCCGTCTTGACGTGGTCGCCCTGGTGGTTGGAGAAGAGCCTCCCCAGCACCGGCAACTGGCCAAGACCGGGCACCTTGTTGGCGTTCCTGCGGTCTTCGTCCGAGATGAGGCCGCCGAGAATCTGCGTTTCGCCATCGCGCAAGCGCAGACTCGTCGAGGCGCTGCGCGTGCCGATCTGATAGGCGAGCGAATTCAGGCCGTTCGAATTGCTGCTCGAAATCGTATTCGTGATGTTGCTGACTTCGAGATTCAGCTGCATGCCGACGTCGCCGTCGCGATAAACCCGTGGCTGCACCTCGAGCTTGATGCCGACATCGAGGTACTGAATCATTTGCGTATAAGACGGGCCGCTCGTGCTCGGCGTGCTGGAACTCGAAATCACCGGCACCTTGTCGCCGATCATGATGCGCGCCTTCTCGTTGTTGCGCGTCCTGATACGCGGACTCGCGAGGAGATTCGCGTCGGTATCGGTGAGCTTGAAGTTCGCCGTGGCCGAGAGGCTGCTGACATTCAGTTCATTGATCGTCAGATGATGCAGCAGGCCCCATGTCGTCGCGGTGCTCGGCGTCGACATCGTGAACGAATTGGGCCAGTCGATACCCAGATCGGTGAGGCGCTCGTGCGACACTTCCAGCACCTCGACTTCCATCATCACCTCGGGGTCCGGCAAATCCTGCGCGGCGATCATCTCCTCGGCCACCTTGATCGTGTCGGGTGTGCCGCGAACCGTTACCGTATTCGCACGCTCGTCGATCACGACTTCCTTGACCTTCAGAATGCTCTTGAGCAACTGCTGGATCTGCTTGGCGTCGACGTTCGACAGCTGGAACGTGCGCACCTTGAGCTCCTGATATTCGAGCTGCTTGGCAGGCGTGGCGGGATAAATGAACAGCGTGTTCGCGTTGAGTTGCTTCTTGTCGAGCTGGTTCTGCATCAGAATCATGTCGACCGTGTCCTGCACCGACGCGTTCGTCACGAAGATCGTTGTCTTCAGATCGGCGCGGACGTCACGGTCGAAGATCACGTTCAATCCCGTGGTGCGCGACAACGCTTCGAACACCATGCGCACGTTCGCGTCGCGAAACTGCAGCGTCACGGGCTTCTGCATGATCGACGAAGCCGCAAGCTTGTCATCGCGATCCGCGCGCTGCTGGCTGAGTTTGGCGTTGAGTTCAGTCTGCATCTGCTGCGCAAGGGTGTTGGTCGGGTTCTCCACCAGCACGCGGTGCACCCGCTCGGCCGCCTGCGCATACGCGCCGCGCTTCATCATGCGTTGGGCCTCCTGGAGGATGGCCAGGTCCTTGCGGTCCTGATCGATCTGCAGGCCGATCTTGCGGATACGCTCATTGGTCGGGTCGATGTCGTACGCCTGGAAGAGATTGCGGATCGCTTCGTCGTACTGATAGTTCTTGCGGTACTGATCGGCCTGGTCGAGCAGCGTGTTGACCTGGGCGTTGCGCTGGTTCAGATAGTCGACCTTCGCCTGGGCGTCGGTCGGATCGTCATGCACGTTCGGCACGTGCATGCAGCCGCTAAAGGCGAGCACGGACACCGCAATGGCAAGCGCGCGTCTTCTCGCGACCTGAATCGCGTCCGGGCGAGGAACAGGGTGCCAGATGACTGGCGAGAGGCGTCTTGTTGGGCCGCTGCCTGAGTCGCGGCCCGCACCCCGTGTGCGTGAGGTTTTCATTTACTTGTCCTCTCGTGGAATGGCGACCACCTGTCTTTCGTGCAGCGGCAGATAGGTCAACACGACGTCCGACTCCGACACGGACTCGACGCGGTACTGGTTGTCGATCACGTCGCCCGGCGACACGATCAGCAACTGGTCTGCGTTGCTGAGAAAGACTTGCGGCTTCGCCGCCTTGGCATCGAGTTGCCCCACGTAGGCGAAAGGCACGGGCGGCGCAGTGGGCGGCGCGGGCCGCACCGGCGCGGCCGGCACTTCGACGGGCGGCGGCGGAAGCCACGATGACGCCGTGAAGGGATCGTGG
>NZ_JBFRCM010000015.1:0-249299 GCF_040965735.1 Paraburkholderia sp. BR10936 | reverse complement strand
CCGGTGTCGAGGTGGTCGCGGCCGATCACGACCGGCGCCTTCAGCTCGCCGTTCTTGACCATCTCGTTGAACGCCTGGCCGAGACGATAGCGATCCTTCACGCCCACCCAGCAGATACGCGCGGGCAGGCCCTGGAACGCGATGCGCTCGCGCGCCATGTCGAGCCAGTTGTGCAGGTGCGGATCGTCGGGGATCAGCTCCTTGACCTTGGCGTCCGTCTTGTAGATATCCTCAGGATCGCCCGAAAGCGCCACCCAGCGGAAGGGGCCCTTGCCCTCGCAGAACAGCGGACGGATATATGCCGGCACGAAGCCCGGGAAATCGAACGCGTTGTCCACGCCCATTTCGAGCGCCATCTGGCGGATGTTGTTGCCGTAGTCGAGCGTGGCCGCGCCGCGCTCCTGCAGCGTAAGCATCGCGCGCACCTGGTGGGCCATCGATTCCTTCGCGACCTTCACGATGCTTTCCGGCGCGACCTTCTGCGCTTCACGCCACTGCTCCACGGTCCAGCCCTGCGGCAGGTAACCGTTGATCGGGTCGTGCGCGCTCGTCTGGTCGGTCACGCAGTCGGGCGTGATGCCGCGCTTCACGAACTCGGCGAAGACATCGGCGGCGTTGCCGAGCAGGCCCACCGAAACCGGCTTGCCCGTGCGCTTCGCTTCCTCGATGATGGCCAGCGCCTCGTCGATGGTCTTCGCCTTGCGGTCCACGTAGCGCGTCTTCAGGCGGAAGTCGATGCGCGTCTCGTCGCATTCCACCGCGATCATCGAGAAACCCGCCATCGTCGCCGCGAGCGGCTGCGCGCCGCCCATGCCGCCGAGGCCGCCCGTGAGAATCCACCGGCCCTTCGGGTCGCCGTTGAAGTGCTGGTTCGCGACCGAATAGAACGTTTCGTACGTGCCCTGCACGATGCCCTGCGAGCCGATATAGATCCAGCTGCCCGCGGTCATCTGGCCGTACATCATCAGGCCCTTGCGGTCCAGTTCATGGAAATGCTCCCACGTGGCCCAGTGCGGCACGAGGTTCGAGTTCGCGAGCAGCACGCGCGGGGCGTCGGCATGGGTGCGGAACACGCCGACCGGCTTACCCGACTGGATCAGCAGCGTCTCGTCCTCGTTCAGGTCCTTGAGCGTCGCGAGGATCTGGTCGAAGCACTCCCAGTTGCGCGCCGCGCGGCCGATGCCGCCGTACACCACGAGCGCATGCGGATGCTCGGCGACTTCGGGGTCCAGATTATTCTGGAGCATCCGGTAGGCGGCTTCCGCCAGCCAGGTCTTGCAGACCTTCTCGCTGCCGCGCGGCGCGCGGATCGTGCGGGTCGGGTCGAGGCGCGGGTCGGTGAAGTTCGGTTGGTTCATTTGTTCGAGTCCGTCGAGTCTGGATAGCAAGCTGGAGGTGGAGGGCTGCGCCCGCGGAGATGCAATGAGCGCTGCAACGTGGGTTAAGTCTAACGCCGCCAAGTTGTATATACAACTCGTTTCAAAAAAACGTGGGTTAGTAGTTACCCTGACGAAACTCGCCGAGTTCGGCTTATCGGAGCGAAGAAACGGGCAGGCGAGCCGTGAAGCTTTGTCTAGACAAGATGTCTGCAAACAGCCCGACACAGTGCATGGTCTGTAGACGCGGCCAGACCGCCCACGCAAACGAAAGTGGCGGGCTTGATGCGGGCAGGGATCAAGAGGGACGGAGCGCTCGAGCGTCCGGGGGACTGCAGTTCAGCAAGTAAGCAGGAAGTGAGCGGCCTCGCCGCCCAGGCTCAAACGGTACCCGCCAGATGAAACCGCGAAGCCGGATGCCACAGGCGCACGGAAGTCGCCACGTGACGCCCCACCCACGTGCGCCGCAGCAACAGCAGGCAGGGCTCGCCGATTTCCATCTCCAGATACTGCCGCACGCGCGCATCGGGCTTCTGCGCGTAAATGCGGAATTCCGCGCGCTGGATCGGCGCGAGGCGCACCATGTAGTGATTCGGCGTTTCGACGGTGAAGTCCTGGGCGAGGTAGTCGGGGAACACCTCGGGGTTCACGTAGCGGTCCTCGTACTGGATCGGCTCGCCCTCTTCACTGTGCACGATGCGCGAGTGGAACACCGGCCCGGCGTCGAGTTCGAGCGCGGCGATCGCGTTCGGATCGTCGCTCGCCTCCAGCCCCAGCACACGCGCCGCATGCCGATGGCCGCGCGCCGCGATTTCGTCGGCGATATTGCGGATCTGCAGCACCGTCGATTCGTACTGGCGCGGCGCGACGTACGTGCCCGAGCCGCGCACCCGGTTCAGCACGCCTTCGGCCATCAGTTCTCGCAGCGCGCGCGACACCGTCATGCGCGCCACACCGAACTCTTTCACCAGTTCCGTTTCGGAAGGCACCACGTCGCCGGGCCGCAAGGCGCCGCTTTCGATCTGCGCGAGCACATGGCGCTTGATCTGCTCATAGGCGGGCAACGGGGCACTGCTGACCGTCTTCTTTTGCATGGTCTCGATCTTCGAATGAACGGGAGGTCGCCGCAGCGATGGCCGCCGGGCGCGGCGCGGGCTTGCAGCTTCAGGCGGCCACATTGTACCGCCCCTTAAAGCGGCTCCTTTTCCGGCTCCGCCACGAGCGCGGGCTGCCAGCGCGCGAGCACCACGCAGGCGCGCACGCCCCGCCCGTCCGCGCCCGGACTCAGGCTCACCGCGCCACGATGCGACTGCGCGATCTCGCGCACGATCGCAAGACCAAGGCCCGTGCCTTCGGTCCCGACGGCGGCGCGGAAGAAAGGCTCGAAAACGCGCGCCCGCGCTTCCGCGGGAATGCCGCGGCCGTCGTCGAGCACTTCGAGCGCGACCATCTCGCCGCTCGCCCGCACCGACACCGTGACGTGCCCGCCAGCCGGCGTGTAGCGCAGCGCGTTGTCCACGAGATTGCTGACCATCGCGCGCAACAGCTCGCGATGCCCCTGCACCACCGCCTCGCCCGCCTCGCGCGGCAACTCCGCGCCGAGATCGATGCCGCGCGTCTGCGCGAGCAGCGCGAGCGCCTCGACCACTTCGCGCGCGAGCTGCGCCATGTCGACGGGCGCGGCCGGCAATTGCGCGGGGTCGAGCGCCTCGGCCTGCGCGAGCAGCAGCAACTGGTTCGTGAGCGCGACCATCGAGCGGTTGCTCACGTGCATGGCCGCCAGCACTTCGTCGAGCGCGGGATCGACGGCTTTTTGCTGGCGCGCGTACTGCAACTGCGTGCCGAGCAGCGTGAGCGGCGTGCGCAGCTGGTGCGCGGCATCGGCGATGAAGCGGCGCTGCGCCGCCGTCTGTGCCGAAAGGCGCGCAATGCATTGATTGATGGCGTCCACGACGGGCCGCAGTTCGGCATGCAGCCCTTCGGCGCGTATGGGTTCGAGGTGCGAAGGATCGCGATCCGCCACGTCGTTCTTGAGCTTCATGAGCGGCCGCAGCTCGAACGTGAGACCGATGCAGGCGAGCGCCACGGCCAGCATCACCATGCCGATCTGGCGATAGAGCTGGGGACGCCAGAGCGCCTCCACCATCGCGTCGCGCGAGCGCTCGGTTTTGCCCACCGAGACGCGCACGCGCCAGACGTGGCCGTTGTCGTACATGGAGCGCACCACGCTCACGGCGCGCACAGCCTGGCCGCGCAGCCCGGCGTCGTACGCGACGGGCGAATCGACGGCGGGCGCCGAGGCCGCATGCGGAAAGTCGGGCATGCCCGCGAGCAGCGAGCCGCCCTCCACGTGCACGTTGTAGAACACCTGGTCCTGCTGCGGCGAGGCGAAGAGTTCGAGCGCCGCGGGCGGCACGTCGGCGCGCAACGCGCCATCGGCCCATTGCACGGAACCGGCGATCATGCGTGCTGACGACAGCAGCCCGCCGTCCTGCACCAGATCGGCAGTATGGCGCGCAGCGCGATACTCGGAGGTCGCCGTAAAACTCACGTAGAGCGCGAGCGGCACGAGCATCCACCAAAGCAGGCGAACGCGCAGGCTACCCGTCATGTCGGCACGCGCAAGTCGTCATAGCGTTTCATCCTTCCTGCGCAGCAAATAGCCCAGGCCGCGCAGTGTCACGATCACGGCCGAGCTGCCTTCGAGCTTCTTGCGCAGCCGCGACACGTAGATTTCGATGGCGTCCTCGCTGGGTTCGTCGGCGAGCGTGAAGATTGCGTCGACGAGCGCGGCCTTCGACACGGTCTGGCCGAGGCGCAGTGCCAGCGTTTCGAGCACCGTGCGCTCGCGCGGCGTGACGTTCAGCGGCGCGCCCTTCAGCGTGAACTGGCGCGTGTTGAGGTCGAACACGAGGTCCCCACAGCCGATTTCATTCGCGCGCGCGGGCGTTTGCCGGCGAATCAGCACCTTGATGCGCGCCACCAGTTCGCGCACCTCGAAGGGCTTGACGAGATAGTCGTCGGCGCCGGCGCCGAGCAGCTCCACCTTTTCGTCGATCGAGCCGCTTGCCGTAAGCACCATCACGGGTGTCGCGTCGCCGCGCTGGCGCAGCCGCCGCAGCACGTTCTTGCCCGAGAGCTTCGGCAAATTGAGGTCGAGCAGCACCACATCGTAGTGATTGGACCGCAGCAAATGGTCGGCGGCTTCGCCGTCCTGCACGGCGTCGAAGGCGAACGCCTGCTCCTCCAGCGTCTTGACGAGCCAGTGTGCAAGCGTCGGATTGTCTTCGATCAGCAGCAACTTCATGGGCGGGTACGGGCAAAGGCGAAGGCCGTTTCAGGGGAATCGATTGTGCCGTTGCCGGCGCATCGCCGCCCTGCGGGTTAACACGGACGATTTTGCACGGCGCCCGAAGGCTGGCAGAAGGCTTACGGTTTTTATAATCGGCTCCATCCACCAAAAAGCGCCGCATGCACGGCGCACCACCCTCAGGAGACTCCACGATGCCTACCTTGCGCCAGATCGCCGCCGTATCGAGTGTCGCGTTCGCCCTCGCCGCCGGTTCCACGGCTGCCCACGCGGAAAAGATCACGATCATGGTTGGCGGCGCAACCAAGATCATCTATCTCCCCGCCAAACTGACCGAGCAGCTCGGCTACTTCAAGGACGAAGGCCTCGACGTCGAACTGCAGTCGCAGCCGGCCGGCGTGGACGCGGAGAACGAACTGCTCGCGGGTGCGGTGCAAGGCGTGGTGGGCTTCTACGATCACACCATCGACCTGCAGAGCAAGGGCAAGGAAGTGCAAACGCTCGTGGTGTTCGGCCAGGTGCCCGGCGAAGTGGAAATGGTGTCGAACGCGGCAGCCGGCACGGTCAAGAGCATGGCCGACGTGAAGGGCAAGACGCTCGGCGTGACGGGCCTCGGCTCCTCCACGAGCTTCCTCACGCAGTACCTCGCACAGCGCTCGGGCGTGCCCTCCAACCAGTACACGCTGCTGCCGGTGGGCGCGGACAACACCTTCATCGCGGCGATCAAGCAGAACCGCATCGACGCGGGCATGACCACGGAACCCACCGTCTCGCGTCTGCTGCAAACCGGCGACGCCAAGGTGCTCGTCGACATGCGCACGCTCGAAGGCACGCGCGCTGCGCTCGGCGGCACCTACCCCGCTTCGAGCTTCTACGTGCAGCGCGCCTGGGCGCAGTCGCACAAGGAAGAAGCGACGAAGCTCGCGCACGCGTTCTCGCGCACGCTCAACTTCATCGCCACGCATAGCGCCGATGAAATCGCCGCGAAGATGCCGAAGGACTACTACGGCAACAGCCAGGATCTCTACGTGGCCGCGCTGAAGTCCTCGCTGCCGATGTTCACGAAGGACGGCCGCATGCCCGCCGACGGCCCGGATACGGTGCTCAAGGTGCTCTCGGCGTTCAATCCTTCGGTGAAGGGCAAGCACATCGACCTCGCGAAGACTTACTCGAACGACTATCTGCCGGCTCCGACCGCCACGGCGTCGAAGTAAAACGCAATCGGCCCCACGTTCAGCCCACTGAAATAATGACTTCCTCCCATTCCCAAGGCACGCCGGCCATCGAGCTGCGCAATGTTTCGTGCCGCTTCATTTCACCGGACGGCAAGGCGACGCTCGCCCTGCGCGACTTCAGCATGTCGGTCGCGCGCGGCGAGTTCGTCGCGATCGTCGGGCCCACGGGCTGCGGCAAGTCCACCACGCTCAGCATGATCACGGGCCTGCTCAAACCCACCACGGGCGAAGTGCGCGTGATGGGCGCGCCCGTGAACGGCATCGATCCGCGCATCGGCTTCGTGTTCCAGGCCGACGCGGTGTTCCCGTGGCGCTCGGTGCTCGACAACGTGGCGGCCGGTCCGCTCTATCGCGGCCGCTCGAAATCGGCCGCCTACGACGAAGCCAACGAATGGCTGCGCCGCGTGGGCCTCGCCAACTTCGGCAAGCACTATCCTCATCAGCTTTCGGGCGGCATGCGCAAGCGCGTGGCGCTTGCGCAGACGTTCATCAACAAGCCCGAAATCCTGCTGATGGACGAGCCGTTCTCGGCGCTCGACATGCAAACGCGCACGCTCATGCAGGACGAGCTGCTGCAGCTGTGGGGCGGCACGGGGTCGGTCGTATTCGTCACGCACGACCTCGAAGAAGCCATTGCGCTCGCCGACCGCGTGTTCGTGCTCACCGCGCGCCCGGCCACGCTCAAGAAGGTCTACGAAATCGATCTGCCGCGCCCGCGCGTGACGTCCGAAATCCGCTACGCGCCGCACTTCGTCGAACTGTCGCGCCAGATCTGGCACGACCTGCGCGAAGAAGTGCAGATCGCCTAACACCGGAGCCGTTCACTATGTCCACCCCGCAACAAACCCTGCCGCAAGGCCTCGATGCCGCCTCGCTCGACGCCGTCGAGCGCGCTGCGCAAAAGCGCATTCGTCAGCGCAATCTGCTCGTCATTTCGCTGCGTATTCTCGTGCTCGTCGTCGTGCTCGGCGGCTGGGAACTCGCCGCGCGCCTCAAATGGATCGACCCGTTCTTCTTCTCGATGCCCACGGCCATCTTTGATCAGATCATCGACTGGTTCGTGAACGGCACCTCGCAAGGGCCGCTGCTCACGCAGGTCTGGGTCACGCTGGAAGAGACGGGCCTTGGCTTCATCATCGGCTCGGTGGCCGGCGTGTTCTGCGGCATCGTGCTTGGCCGCAACAAGCTGCTCTCCGACGTATTCAGCCTCTACATCAAGATCGCCAACTCGATTCCGCGCGTGGTGCTCGGCTCGGTGTTCGTGATCGCGCTGGGGCTCGGGATGGCGTCGAAAGTGGCGCTCGCCGTGGTGATGGTGTTCTTCGTCGTGTTCGCCAATGCGTTCCAGGGCGTGCGCGAAGCGGACCGCTACATGATCGCCAATGCGCAGATTCTCGGCGCGTCGCGCCGCCAGGTGACGACCTCGGTCGTGATTCCCTCAGCGCTTTCGTGGATTCTCGCGAGCCTGCACGTGAGCTTCGGCTTCGCGCTGGTCGGCGCCGTGGTGGGTGAATTCCTGGGTTCGAAGCAAGGCATCGGTTTGCTGATCTCGACGGCGCAGGGCGCGTTCAACGCAAGCGGCGTGTTCGCCGCGATGATCGTGCTCGCCGTAGTCGCGCTGGCCGCCGACTATGTGCTCACCGCGCTCGAGCATCGTTTGCTCAAGTGGCGGCCCACGCCTTCGAACTGATTCAGTCAGCTTCCCCTGTCCGGACCGCGTAAGACGCGAGAGCTTGCCTGGTCCGTGATCCGCGGCGCACTGCCAGTGCGCCGCGTTTTTTTTGGGCCTGCCAAACGCTACTTGGGCTGCGCAACGGTACGCAGATACGGCTTGAGCGTCTTGAAGCCCTGCGGATACTTCTGCCTGGCCGCATCGTCGGAAACCGAAGTCGGGATGATGACGTCGTCGCCCGGCTTCCAGTTCACCGGCGTCGCCACCGAATGCTTCGCCGTGAGCTGCAGCGAATCGAGCAGGCGCAGCACCTCGTCGAAATTGCGGCCCGAACTCATCGGGTAGACAAACATCGCCTTCACTTTCTTGTCCGGCCCGATGAGAAACACCGCGCGTATCGTGGCGTTGTCGGCCGCCGTGCGCGGGCTGGCGCCGCTCGCGTTCGGGTGGATCATGTCGTAGAGCTTCGCGACGTGCAGATCCGGGTCGCCGATCATCGGGTAATTGACGGCGCTCCCCTGCGTTTCCTCGATGTCCTTCGCCCACCTCGCATGGTCGTCCACCGGGTCGATGCTCAGACCGATGATCTTCGTGTTGCGCTTGTCGAACTCCGGCTTGAGCTTCGCCATATAGCCGAGTTCCGTCGTACAAACGGGCGTGAAGTCTTTCGGATGCGAAAACAGAATGGCCCATTGGTCGCCGATCCATTCATGGAAACGGATCTTGCCTTCGGTGGTCTCCGCGGTGAAATCGGGTGCATCTTCTCCAAGACGAATCGTCATCTTCTGTCTCCTGAATGCAGTGATTTACAGCTCGTGAGGTGATCGTGAGGGGTCTGCGTGCGCGCGAAAGTGCCTCCCGCTTTTGCATTTTAGATAGTCTCCGTGACGCTTATGAAAATCTTTGCTATTTCATTAACATTACATACGCCATACATTTAGCCATCATTTAGCGCTAAAAACCTGCATCGGCGCGCTATCGCAGCCTTGACATCCACTTGGCATGAAGCGAATAATGCGTCGTTCGATAATCGAAACCGTGTTCGAGTTACGAACACGAGAACAACAATAACGGGCTGGTCGTCTTGCCGTGCAAATACCCGCGTGCAAGGCGTGATATGAACCCGCTGCGCCGGGGCGGCATCGCCTCTCGCTGATGGAGGAGCCGCACCTGCCTCCCCGCCCCTACGCGCCTGGCCCCGCCAGCCGCACGGTGCCGGGACTACCCGCAAGCAACGCCTCCTGTCCGCTCCGGCCAGCCAGTAGCGACACGCTACGAACTAGCGCAAAGAGCATGAAAAGAGACCTCCAGACTGAAACGCGCGATTCCCGCCAGGGTGTCGTCGCCGCCCTCGTGTATGTTTTCGAGCGGGTCATGCCCGACCCCTTCGTTCTGTCCATCTGCCTCACCTTCTTTGTCGCCGTGCTCGCGCTCGTCATCGCGCCGCACGGCAATCTCCCCACGCTGCTCAGCGCCTGGTACGAAGGTACGTTCGGCATTCTCGGCTTCGCGCTGCAGATGATCCTGATCCTCGCCACGGGCTACGCCATTGCCGAAGCGCCCGTGATCCAGCGCGTCCTGCGCGCGCTCGCGGCCAGGGCGCAAACGCCGGCGCGCGCCGCGCTGCTGGTGTTTCCGGTGGTGGCCATCGCCGCGTGGCTGAACTGGGGCCTGGGCCTGATCGTGGGCGCGCTGCTCTCGCGTGAAATCGCGAAGCGCGTGAACGTGGATTTCGCGTGGCTCGTAGCCGGCAGCTATTCGGCATGGTCGATCTGCAATAGCGGGCTCTCCAGCTCGATCGCCCTCTCGCAGGCCTCGCACGGCAACGCGCTCAATCTCGTGGAAAAGGCGACCGGCCACGTGATTCCGCTCAGCCAGACCGTCTTCGCGCCGTTCGTCTTCATTCCCACCGTGCTCGTGGTGGTCGTGATGACGTTCATCTTCATCCGCATGCATCCGAAGCCCGAGCACGTGGCGCCGTTCAGCGAGGCGGCCGAAGCCGAAGCGAACGACGCCGGCGCCAGCGACGACCCGCACGCGCGCGTCGGCAACGGCACGCCTTCGTTCGCGTCGCGCCTCGAGCAGTCGATGCTCGGCACGCTGCTGCTGATCGTGCTCGGCGCAGGTTATCTGGCGATGGAATGGAGCGAAAAAGGTTTCGATCTCGACATCAACACGACGATCCTGATCTTCCTGCTGATCGGCCTCGCACTGCAGCGCACGCCTATCGCCTACGCGAACGCCATTCGCCGCGCCGCGCGCCAGACCGGCTCCATGCTGCTGCAGTACCCCGTGTACGGCGGCATCATGGGCGTAATGAAGGGCACCGGCCTCGCCTCGATGATCGCCAAGGCCTTCGTCACGATCGCCACGCCGTTTTCGCTGCCGCTCTGGAGCTATCTGAGCTCGCTCATCATCACGCTGCTCGTACCGAGCGCGGGCGGCCACTGGGCCGTGCAAGGGCCGTTCGTGCTGCCCGCCGCGCTGAGCCTGCACGCCTCGGTGCCGCGCACTGCCATGGGCGTGGCGATGGCCGAAAACGTCTCGAACATGCTGCAGCCGTTCTGGGCCGTGCCGATCGTCGCGATCGCGGGCATTCGCATCCAGCGCGTAATGGGCTATACCGCCGTGACGTTCGCCGTGTCGCTCGTGATCTACGCCGTGGCGCTCTGGCTCGTGCCCTGAGCGTCGAGCGGTTCCGCCGCGAAGGAAGGCGCTGCGCCGGCCGCTTTACAGCGGTTCGGCAGCGCCTTTTTTCATGCGGCGCGCGTGAGCCGCGCTGGCCTCGCGGCGCGCAAAGATCGGCGACAATGGGCAAGCCCGGACGGCGGCACGCCGCCCCGAATCGATCTGCGATCCGAACCAGGAGACTGCCATGACCGCCAGCGCGCCGCCTACCCCACCCTCATCGTCTTCGTCAGGCTCCGGCGAAGACGGCGGCGAGCTCGATCCGCGTTTCGTCGAGTTCGCGCGCCAGGTATTCGACACCGCGCGCCGCGGCGAATCCAACACGCTCGCCACGCTCATCGAACAGGGCCTGCCGCCGAATCTGCGCAACGAAAAAGGCGACAGCCTCGTGATGCTCGCGAGCTATCACGGCCACGCCGCCGCCGTGCGCACGCTCGTGCAGCACGGCGCCGACCCCAACCTGCGCAACGACAACGGGCAAACGCCGATCGCGGGCGCGGCCTTCAAGGGCTTTGCCGACGTGATCAGCGCCCTGCTGGAAAACGGCGCCGACGTGGAAGGCGCCTCTCCCGACGGCCGCACGGCGCTGATGATCGCCGCCATGTTCAACCGCTCCGATATCGTCGACCTGCTGCTCGCGCGCGGCGCGAACCCGGCGGCGCACGACGCCGCGGGCAACACCGCGCTCGACGTGGCGAACGCGATGGGCGCGGTGGCCACGGCCACCCTGCTCGCCGGGAAAGCCGGCGGCAAAAGCGCGTGAAAAGAACGCGTGAATCATGGGGCGCGATGGGCAGGCACGCGAAACGCTGCAAAGCGCATAACGGCACGCAGCGCCCTGGTGTCACTCCTGGTTTGCATACAACGCGCCGCCAGGCGACGCTATCCATGTAACACCCGTGCGTGCAGCGCCAGTGCGGGGCAGGCGATTTTCCACGAGCCGTGATATCGTTTTGTCATCGGATTCGAAGTCTGCACGCACCCGTCAATCGAACTCTGTTACTTTCGCGAGCGTCGCCATGAGTGATGTACGCCACCATCTGAGTCCGCGCGATCGCGTGGAGCTGCTCTGCTGGCTCACCTGCGGGAGCCTCGGGGCCTACTATCTCAACGAATCCTGGCCCAATGCGGCCTTTCACGTCCAGGCGGCGCACAAGTGGCTCGACCGTCACGCGCGCGAGGCCGACTGGCTCGCGATCGCGCGCCTCGCCGCCATGGCGCAGGATATCGCGCAGCAGCACGCGTGGTTCGTGGACGCGGTCTGGGCGCGCGACGCCGTCGAGGAAATTCTCGACACCGACGACCTGAACTACCAGGCCAAGCTCGTCCTGCAAGTGCTCAAGGACTGCGAACGAGCGCTCGCCGACCGTCGCCCCGCCGACTAGGGATCAAACCGGAACTCCATAAGCGGGGTTCCCCACACAGGCCACGCGTTTCTCCATCAAATGATGGACGCGTGGTGGTTATCCTCAGAACATACTCCCGCTTGCAGCGTCGGCCCTTTCCCCTTCGCCGGCCGCTCGCCCACGCGGGAGAACCCAAATGACTCGCCCCCTCGCCCCGATATTCGCCGCCGCGCTCTTCGCGTTGGCGTCGGCGAGCCCCGCTGCGCTCGCGCAAACCGGCGGCCACGCAACCGCCGTCAACGCCGCCCGACCCATCCAGCTGCAAAAAGTCGCGAAGCCGGCGCCCAAAGCCCCGCAAACCGCCAAAGCCACCAAGCCCGCTCCGCAATCGCTGCGCTGGCTGATGTCTGAATCTCCATGAAACGAACCGGCGCGCCCGCGCCAGGTTCGCGCTTCGCCACCCCGCCTCGAAGCGCAGCCGTCGCGGCTCAGGACTGCGACGGTTTCGCGCTGTCTGCCGCCGGCGGCGGCGCTGCCGGCGTCCAGCCATAACCGAGCGCCTTGTACAGGCTCACGATCTGCGCGAGTTCCTGGTCCTGCAGCGACGACTGCTGCAACTGCGCGTTGAAGAGACTGCGCTCGGCGTCGAGCACCTCCAGATAGCTCGTATAGCCGCCTTCATACAGATCGCGCGCGACTGACGTGTATTCCGTGAGCGCGGCCACCTGGCGCGTCGTCGAATCCAGTTGATCGCGTGTGCGCGCGACGCCCACGAGCGCATTTTCGACATCGGCGAACGCCTGCTGGATCGTCTGCTCGTAAGTGAAAAGCGCTTCCTGCTGCACGGCTTCGGCCTGATGCACGCCACCCGCGATCGCACCGCCCTCGAAAATCGGCTGCGTGACCGCGCCCGCGAATGACCAAACGCGCGCGGGGCCAGTCCAGAGCCCCGAAAGCGCCGTGCTCGCGGCGCCGAACAGTCCCGTGAGCGAAATCTGCGGAAAATACAACGCACGCGCTGCGCCGATCGATGCATTCGCCGAAATGAGCGTTTGTTCGGCCTGCAGAATATCGGGCCGGCGCTCCAGCAGCGTCGACGGCAGGCCGGCGGGAATGGCGGGCGCCGTGAGCTCGGTGATCGACTTGCCGCGCGCAATCGGCCCCGGATTCTGCCCCAGCAGCAGCGAGATGGCGTCTTCCTGCGTTGCGATCTGCTGCTGGATCGAGTACACGGAGGTCTGCGCCGATTGGTACTCCGACTGCGCCTGGCTCACCTGCAACCGCGAAACGACACCGCCCGCATAGCGCTCGTTGAAGAGATCGAGCGCACCCTTGCGGCTTTCGAGCGTGTCCTGCGCGATGACGAGCTGATTGTCGAAGTCGCGCAGTTGCAGATACGACGTGGCCACGTTCGCGATGATGGCGATGCGCGTGGCCTGCTGCGCAGACTGCGTACTCAGATAATCGGCGCGCGCGGCTTCGGTGAGCCTGCGCAAGTGGCCGAATAAATCGAGTTCCCAGGATACCGTGCCGTTCAGCTCCACCTGGTTGCCGACCACAGGCGGGAAGCCGGGCGCCGGCACGCCACGGCTACGCGACGCACCGAAGTTCGCCGAAACCTGCGGGAACAGGCCCGCGCGCGTCACGACGTAGCGTCCGTAGAACTCCTCGACGCGTGCCGCAGCAATCCGCAGATCCTTATTCTGCGTAAGCGCCCTGGCGACGAGGTCGTTGAGCACCGGGTCGTTGAACTGCGTCCACCAGTCGAGCGTCGTATCGACGGCTTCCGCCTGCGGCGAGGCGTATCGAAACGTCGACGGCGTCTCGACCGCCGGACGATGATAGTCGGGCCCGACCGCGCAGGCGCCAAGCCAAGCCGTCGCGATGGCGAGCCCAAGCGGACGCAGCGCGCGATTCTTCAAATTCGAACGGGTCTTCATCGCTCAGCCCTCCTGCGAAGGCGGCGCTACGGGCGGCGTGCCGGGATGCGGCGCGGCGTTCGCTTTCTTGCGCGACGAGAGCGTTTCGAGTCCCCAGAAGAACATCGGAATGAAGAAGAGCGCGATCACTGTGGCGCCGAGCATGCCCGCGATCACGCCGGTGCCGAGCGAGCGCCGGCTCGCGGCCGATGCGCCGCTGGCGATGGCGAGCGGCACGCATCCGAGGATGAACGCGAGCGAAGTCATGATGATCGGCCGCAGACGCAGCTTGGCGGCGTGCAGCGCGGCGGCGTACGGCGACATGTTCTCTTTCTCGCGCATTTCAACGGCGAACTCGAAGATCAGGATGGCGTTCTTCGCCGCGAGCGCGATCAGCACCGTCAAGCCGATCTGGAAGTACACGTCGTTCTCCATGCCGCGCAACAAGATGCCCACTAATGCCCCGAAGATCGCGAACGGCACGGCCAGCAGCACGCCGACCGGCAGCGACCACTTCTCGTACTGCGCCGCGAGAATGAGGAACACCATCAGCAGTGCGAAGCCGAACACGAGCGCGGCCGTCGAGCCGGCCTTCTTCTCTTCGTACGCCTGGCCGCTCCATTCAAAGCTGTAGCCTTCGCCCAGCACTTCGTTGGCAATCTGCTCCATCGCCGCGATCGCCTCGCCCGAGCTGTGGCCCGGCGCCGCGTCGCCGGTGATCTTCGCCGCCGGAAAGTTGTTGAAGCGGTTGACGATGTCAGGCCCAGGCACGAAACGCGATGTCGTCACGGCCTTGATCGGCACCATGTCGTTGTTGCGGTTGCGCACATAGAGCTGCTGGATATCGTCCGGGCTCAAGCGGTATTGCGGCTCGGCCTGGATGATCACCTGGAACAGACGACTGCCCTTCGGGAACTGGCTCACGTACAAGGAACCGAACATCGTCTGGAGTGCAGAATAGATGTCCTGAACCGGAACGCCGAGCGTTTCCGCCCGCTCCCGATCCACTTCCACGAGCAACTGGCGCGAATTCGTGTTGATGGTCGAATTCACGCCGCGCAGCGCCGGATTCTGGCGTGCCTTCGCAATCACCTGGCGCACCTTTTCCTCGAGCTGCTGATAGCTGCCGTCGCCGGTGCTCTGCAGCCAGAACTCGAAGCCGCCCGTCGTTCCGAGGCCCGGAATCGACGGTGGATTGAGCGGTACGACCACGCCGTCCTTGAAGGTGGAGAACGCCTTGGTGGCATCGCGGATCAAGTCCTGCGCCGTGCCGTTTTCGCCGCGATCCTTGAAGCCCTTGAGCGTCACGAACAGCGTGCCCGCGTTCGACTTGTACTGCGAGTCGATCAGGCTGTAGCCGATCGGCGCCGCCACCGAACTCACGGCAGGCTGTTTCGCGAACCAGTCCTCCGCCTTTTTCGACAGGTCGCCGGTGCGGTCCAGACTCGCCGCGTCGGGCATCACGACGGCGCCGAACAGATAGCCCTGATCCTCCACGGGCAGGAACGACGATGGAATATGTTTGAACAGGCCGACGGTCGCGATCAGCATCACGACGATCAGGCCGATGGAGAGGATCACGCGGCGTATCGCCGTCTGCACCCAGCTGCCATAGCCCTCGGTCAGGCGCTCGAACTTCTCGTTGAACCAGCGGAAAAAGCGGTTCTTCTTGTGCTCGCCCGGCTTGAGCAGGATGGCCGCGAGCGCGGGCGATAGCGTGAGCGCGACGATACCCGAAAGCACCACCGAGACCGCGATCGTCACCGCGAACTGCTTGTAGAGCTGCCCCGTGATGCCCGAGAGGAACGCCACCGGTATGAACACCGCGAGCAGCACCAGCACGATCGCCACCACCGGGCCGCTCACTTCGTCCATCGCGCGCTTGGCCGCTTCCTTTGGAGGCAGCTTGAATTCGGTCATGTTGCGCTCGACGTTTTCGATCACCACGATCGCGTCGTCCACCACGATGCCGATGGCCAGCACCATGCCGAACAACGTGAGCATGTTGATCGAGAAGCCGAACGCCTCCATGCCGATGAACGCGCCGATGATCGACACGGGCACCGCGAGCAGCGGCACGAGCGTCGCCCGGAAACTTTGCAGGAAGATGTACACCACGATGATCACGAGAATCACCGCATCGCGCAGCGTATGGACCACCTCGTTGATGGATTCATGCACGAACTCGGTCGTATCGAGCGCGATTTCATACTTGAGGCCAGGCGGAAAGCTCTTGTTCAGCAGTTCGAGTGTCTGACGCACCTGCTTGGCCACCTGAAGCGCATTCGCGCCCGGCTGCTGATACACGGCGAGCAGTGTGGCCGTCTTGCCGTTGTAGCGGCCGCGCAGCGAATAGTCCTTGGCGCCCAGATCCGCGTGGCCGATGTCCTTGAGGCGCACGATCGCCGCATCGCCCGATGCCGCGCGCAGGATGATGTTGTCGAAATCGGCGGGCTCCGTGAGGCGGCCCTTCGTCGTCACCGGGAAGGTCTGGTTCACCGGTTTGCTGGTCGGCGCCTGGCCAAGGCGCCCCGCAGAGAACTGCTGGTTCTGCTGCGCAATCGCGTTCTGCACGTCCGCCACGGTAATGCCGAGCTTGGCCATGCGGTCCGGCTTGAGCCACACGCGCATCGCATAATCAGCAGAACCGAAGATCGACGCCTGGTTCGCGCCCGGAATACGCTTGAGCGCGTCGAGCACGTAGACGTTCGCGTAGTTCGCCACATAAGACGCATCGTAGGCGTTATCGGGCGAATAGATCGCGATCACCATCATGAACGCCGACGAGCGCTTCTGCACCGACACGCCTTGCGCGGTCACCGAGTCGGGCAGGAAAGGCAGCGCGAGGTTCACGCGGTTTTGCACGTCCACCTGGGCGAGCGACGGATCGGTGCCGATATTGAAGTACACCGTGAGCGTCATGTTGCCCGTCGAGGAACTCGACGAGTTCATGTACATCATGTTGTCCGCGCCGTTCACCTGCTGTTCGATCGGCGCGGCCACGTTCTGCGCGACGATATCGGCGCTCGCGCCCGGATACGTGGCGCTCACCGTGATGGTAGGCGGCGCGATGTCGGGAAACTGCGCGATCGGCAGGTTGAACATCGACACCAGACCGGCGACGACGAGCACGATCGAGAGGACCGACGCGAAAATAGGCCGGTCAATAAAGAAGTGGGAGAACTTCATCGTTCAGCCTCCCGCGGCGAGCGAGAACGTGACGTCCACGCGGCGGGATTTGTCGGGCGGATCGTTGGCGACGATCCGCGCCGGTTTGCGCATCTCGATGCGCTCGGTTTTCACGCCGGCCACGACCAACGCGGCCCGCACCGTCCCTGCGCGGGCGGCCGCGAGACGCTCATTCGCGGCTTGCGAGCCGCTCGAATCGGTGTAGCCGGAAATCACCACGCGCATGCCCGGCTCCGCGACGAGACGGCGCGCCACGGCTGCGAGCTCGTCGGCGGACTGGGCGTCGAGGCTCGAACTGCCCGACGCGAAGTAAAGCGCGGTGTGTTCGCCCAGCACGTCGGCAGCGCCGGATGCGGCGGCCGGTTGAGCGGCGCTCGTGCCAGCGTTGGCTTGAGCGTTGGTATTCGCGTTCGCAGCCGCCGGGCCCGAAGCTCCGGCCGCGCCCGCCTGCGCCCCGCCGCCTGCACCGGCGTCGGGCCCGCCAATATTGACGGTTGCGGGCGGCGTCGCCACGAGGTTCGACTTGACCGGCGCACCGGGCATGAGCCGCAGCGTATTGTCGATGACGACATGATCGCCCGGATGCAAACCCGACTTGATCACCCAGTCGTTGCCGTTCCACTCACCCGTTTCGACCACGCGCTGCTGCGCCTTGCCGTCCTTGTCGACGGTCCACACATACGCGCCGCGCGGCCCCTGCTGCACCGCCGCCTGCGGCACCGCCACCGCGGAAGTCCGCAGCGCGCCCAGCAGCTTGATACGCACGAACTGACCGGGCCGCAGCGACCCCGTGGGGTTTGGCATGGCGGCGCGAATCAGGTAGGTGCCGGTTTCCGAGCTGAGCGAGGCATCGGTAAACGCGATGTGGCCGCGTTCGGGATAGATGCTGCCGTCGGCGAGCACGATTACCGCTTCGAGCTTGCCGACGGGCGGCAGCTTGAGCGTGCCGTTCTGCGTTTGCGTGCGCAGATCGAGCATCTCGTTCTCGGAGAGCGAGAAGTTGATCCACATGGGATCGAGCTTCGCCACATAGGTGAGCAGGCTGTTGCTCGCATCGATATACGAACCGTCCTGCTTCTTTGCAAAGCTCGAAAGACCGGTGACTGGCGCAACGATCTTCGTATAGCCGAGATTGAGCGTCGCGCTGATGACATTCGCCCGCGCGCCTTCGACCGCGGCGGCGGCCGCCTGCTCCTGGCCGACCGAGTCGTCGAGATCCTTCTGGCTCAACGCATTCTTCGCGGCGAGCGGACGCACGCGATTGAGGTTGGCCTGCGCGGTGACGAGCCGCGCCTTCTGCTGCGCAAGCTCGGCCTGCGCGGCATCGAGCGCGGCCTCGAAGGGTTTGCGGTCCATGACGAACATCACGTCGCCCGCGTGGACCAGCGAGCCTTCCGTATACACGCGCTTTTCGAGGAAGCCGTTCACTCGCGCGCGAATTTCGACCTGTTGCGAGCTTTCTGTCTGCCCTACGTATTCGAAGACCACCGGCACGTCGCGCAGCGCAACATTGATCACGTCGACGTTTGCGGCAGATCGTGTTTCAGCAGCAGGTTTATTGTCATGACATGCAACGACGCTTACCAGCAATCCCAGCGACAGGCACAAGCTGGCTACCCGAAATCCGTGAGTCATGCTGTTCTCCGTTGTTATCGACGATCTGCGCTGGACCGACGAACCCCAAATCAGGCGCGCGCGGGCGATCGAATCGAACCAAATCGCCAAACTGACTTTGGTGCTCGAGCGAATACTACTGTTTTTCGGGAGAGCGCAGGATCAGGACGGCCAAAAAGTCGCACTCGATGAAAAGACCGGCACTCGCGGAGCAATAGTGTCCGGATTCATTTCGAAATCCGAAATGACGGAATCGTTCGCTAACGTTCGCGTGAAAATGCGCAACGCTTGCGTAGGAACAAAGTGAGAGCGCGGAAAGCGGAGATTGCGGACGCACGGAACGTGCGTCGCGTGGAGGGCGGGCGGGAGAACATCAAGGCATGTCGCAGCCGTCGCAGCAGCGGTTGCGACACGCGCTGCGAATCAGGCGGCGCGATCGAGCCGGCGCACCGAGCCGAACTCCGCACACGAAAGCGTGCGCATCAACAGCGCCATGGCCTCGGCGACACGGCGGCGATCGAGTTCGACGTGCAGACAAGCGAGATCGCTGCGGCGATCGATATCGATTGTATGCACGCCGAGCGCGCTGCCAACCAGACCATGCAGCGTGCAACGAGCGAGTTGCGCTTCGCGCGTGGGCACGCGCACGACCAGTTGCACTGTCGTGCGATGGGTTGCCGGGTGAAGGGGCTTGCCCGGATTGTGCAGCGAGAGAACGGGCCGCGGCGCGGCGGCGGAGCGGGAACCGCGGGAATTCGGGCCCTGCGAGACGATAGACGGCATACGTGTTGTGCGCACGCCGTCGTTCGGGGCGGCGCGCTCGAGTTGAACACGAACCGATTCTAGGCAGCGCCGCGTAAAAGTCGGGTAAACAAACACTGCGCGGCCGCTAAAAGTGCGTAGCGGCAGAAGAGAGAAGCGTTAATCGAGCGGACGACCCGCCGGCTCGCGAATGAGCGGCAGCGCGAGCAGCGAGACCGCGCCGCAGCCGATCAGATACCAGGCGGGCGCGAGCGGATTGTCGAGCAGCTTGATGAGCCAGGTCGCGAAGAACTGCGCGAAGCCGCCGAAGATCGAAACGCCCACGCAATACACCACCGACATGCCCGTCACGCGAATCGACTGAGGAAAGAGTTCGGGCAGCATCACGATATTGGGGACCGCCGTGAACGCGACGATCGCGCCCAGCACGGCCACGACCGCGAGCACGGTTGGGATGGTCGGCATGGCGTGAATGACCATGAAAGCCGGATAGATCACCGCGATCAGCAGCACGCGCGAAACACCCATCACCCACTTGCGGCCCAGGCGGTCGGAGAGCGAGCCGGCGAACGGCGAGCAGACTGCCGTGACCAGCGCCGCGACGAGGGCCGCGCTCATGCCGACCGACATCGGCAGGCCGAGAATCTTGATCGCATAGGTCGACATGTAAAACAGCACGATGTAGTTCGCCGCCGTGCCGCCGATGGTCGTGACGACACCCGCCACGAGCGCCGTGCGATGACGCCCGAAAATCTCGCGCAGCGGCCGCGCCACGTCGGCCACGGGTTCGGCGTCTTCGACTTCGACGGGGTTCGCGAGCGTTTCGTCGAGATGACGGCGGATATATACGCCCACCGGCACGACGAGCATGCCGATCACGAACGGCACGCGCCAGCCCCAGCTTTCGAGCGCGGCCTGCGAGAGCATGGTGGACAGCGCCACGCCGATGAGCGCGCCGCACACCGTGTTCAGGCCCTGGCTCACGAATTGCCAGCTGCCGTAAAAACCGCGCGAACGGTCGTCGGCGTATTCGAGCAGGAGCGATGTCGAGGCGCCCACTTCGCCGCCCACCGCGAAGCCTTGCACGAGACGCGCGAGCAGGATCAGTGCGGGCGCCGCGAGCCCGATCTGCGCATAAGTGGGCGCGAACGCGATGAGCGCCGAGCCGAGCGCCATGAGCCAGAGCGTGAGCGTCATGGCGGCCTTGCGGCCGACGCGGTCCGCAAACGCACCGATCACGATGCCGCCGATCGGACGCACGACGAAACCCACGCCAAAGCTGCCCACGGCGAGCATCAACTGGTTCAGCGAGCCGTGCACCGGGAAGTACAGCGAGCCGATGATCGACGCAAAGAAGCTGTAGACCGTGAAGTCGAAGAACTCGAGCCCGTTGCCGAGCGTGATCGCGAAGATGGCCTTCGCGCGCGAGCGGCGCGTGGAAGCCGGGGCGGCAGCGGCCGGCGCCTGAATCGACGTGGCGTTCATCGGGTGTCTCCTCGTGTGTCTCGTGTCTCGTATCGTGGTGCGTTTACCCGCCGGCTTCGAGCTTCAGTCGCGCAGGAAGCGTTCGGCGAGCTGCACCCAGTATGCCGCGCCGGTGGCGAGGCAATCGTCGTTGAAGTCGTAGCCGGGGTTGTGCACCATGCAGCCGCCCTCCCCGTCGCCGTTGCCGATGATGAGATAGCTGCCCGCGCAGCGCTCGAGCAGGAACGAGAAGTCCTCGCTGCCGGTGAGCGGCGCCATGTCGTGGATGAGGCCGTCTTCGCCGAGCCAGCCGCGCGCCACATCCTGCGCGAACGCCGTCATCGCCGCGTCGTTCACGAGCACCGGGTAGCGGCGCTGATAGTCGATGCGCGCCGTCGCGCCGTAGGCGCTTGCCTGCGCATGCACGAGCGACGTGACGCGCTCCTGCAGCAAGTCACGCACTTCGGGGCGCAGCGCGCGCACCGAGAGGCGCATCTGCGCGGTTTGCGGAATCACGTTGGGCGCGTCGCCCGAATGGATCGCGCCCACGGTGACGATCGCCATGTCGAGCGGCGGCACGTTGCGCGACACGATGGTCTGCAGCGCGAGCACGACGTTGGCGCACACCACCACCGGGTCGATCGCCTTATGCGGCACCGCGCCATGACCGCCACGCCCGTCGATGTCGATGATGACCGTGTCCGATGAAGCCATGAACGGCCCCGCGCGAAAGCCGAGCTTGCCCGTGGGAAAGCCCGGCATGTTGTGCATGGCGAACACGGCGTCGCAGGGAAAGCGCTCGAAAAGGCCTTCGTCGAGCATACGCTTCGCGCCGCCCAGGCCTTCTTCGGCGGGCTGGAAAATGAGGTGCAGCGTGCCACTGAAGTTGCGCGACTGCGCGAGATGTTTCGCCGCTGCGAGCAGCATGGCCGTGTGACCGTCGTGGCCGCACGCGTGCATTTTGCCGGGAATGCGGCTCGCGTAATCGAGGCCGGTGTTTTCGTGGATGGGGAGCGCGTCCATGTCGGCGCGCAGACCGAGGCGCTGAGCGCCTTCGCCCACCTTGAGCGTGCCCACGACACCGGTGCCGCCCAGCCCGCGGTGCACCTCGTAGCCCCACTCGGTGAGGCGCTGCGCGACGAGGTCGCTCGTGACGAATTCTTCGAAGCCCAGTTCGGGATGCGCGTGGATCTCGTGGCGCAGCGCGATCATCTCCTCTTCGATCGCGGCGATTGCGGCCGGGATAGCCATCGTGTTCATACGAATTCCCTCCAGGGCGAGCGTGAGTGTGAATTCGCTTGAGAATAATGACGTCTCCTTTTGGCCGACAGCCCTAAAATAGTTGGCCCGCCAACCAGAAGTGCGCACTCGGGTTATCCCTATGAAGTTTCATCAGTTCCGCGCGCTCGTCGCCATGGCCGATACCGGCAGCATTCGTGCGGCCGCGCGTGCGCTTGGCATCTCGCCGGCGGCGGCAACGAAAGCGGTACGCGAGCTCGAAGCCGAGCAGCAAATCGCGCTCGTCACGCGCAATGCGAACGGCATCGCCTTCACGGAGGCGGGACAGGCGCTGCTCGTTCATGCGCGGCTGGTCGTGCACCAGATGTCGCGCGCCCAGGACGAACTCGATGCGCGGCGCGGGCGCGGCGGCGGCAAGCTCGCGATTGGGGTGACGCCGTGGCTCGCCCTGTCCTTTTTGCCCGACGCCGTCACGCTGTTTCGCGAGCGCATGCCCGGCATGCAGCTTGAGTTCTACGAGGGCCTGCTCAATATCGTGATGCCGCGGCTGCGCGACGGGTCGCTCGACTTTTCGCTAGGCAAGCCCGGGCCCGCTTCGCTGCATGCGGAATTCACGCAGACGCCGATCTTCGCCACGGAGTCGGCCGTGGTGGTACGCAAGGACCATCCGCTCTCGCATGCGCAATCGCTGAAAGAACTTCAGGATTGCGAATGGTTGCTCAACTGGGACCCGGCCAGCAAGGAGATGATCGCCGACGATGTTTTCCTGCGTCACGGTCTGCCGATGCCGAACAACGTGCATTTGGCGCACTCGTTCGTGGTGGCGATGGGGCTTATCATGAACACGGATATGGTGAGTATTTTTCCGTGGCCGTTGGTGGAAACGCGGTTTGCGCGCGACAATTTGCGTGCGCTCGCGCTTCAGGAGGAAGTGGATCGCACGGTGGTGAGCGTGGTTGCCCGGCGTGGTGTGCCGCTTTCTGCTGCGGCTGAGTGCTTTCTGGAGTGCCTCAAGGAGGCGATTCATGCTGGTGAGGCTTCTGCTAATCCTGAGCGTAGGCGGCTTTATCACTCGCTTGAGTTGCTGATTTGATTGGCCGCTTTTTTTGTCTTTGTTCTGGGTTCTTTGGCCTTTCCTTGTTTTCGCGTCGGTATGCAGGCGTTGCCCCTGTGCGGGGCGGCACCTACTTTCTTTGCGGCGGCAAAGAAAGTAGGCAAAGAAAGCCGCTCAAACCGCCTGCGCCTGCCACGGTTCACATCTCGACGTACACGGTGAATGGCTCCGGAGCGTCCGCCATCTCGCACCTTCAAAGTTAGTGACAAGGCGCTCTTCCTTCCGGCGGCGCTACGCGCGCCGAAGGGCATAACCTAAAACCATTGGTGCGCGTGCATTCTCGCGAATGCTCACGCGTGCCATCTGGTTTCCCATGCAGCCCCGACCGCAGCGCGCGTAGCGAGCAGCGGGATGAATGACTGCCTTGTCACTAAGTTGGGTGGTGCGAGGTGACAGACGCTCCGGAGCCATTCACCATGTACGTCGAGATGTGAACCGTGGCAGGCGCTAGCGGTTTGAGCGGCTTTCTTTGCCTACTTTCTTTGCCGCCGCAAAGAAAGTAGGTGCCGCCCCGCACAGGGGCAACGCCTGCATACCGCCACGAAAACAAGGAAAGGCCAAAGCCGCAAAAAAAACTCAGAACGAAGTCCCAATCTGAAACTGAAACTTCTGATACTGATCACCGGCGTGCCTGACGATCGGGAACCCCAGATCAAGCTTGAGCGGCCCGATCGGCGAGATCCATTCAAGCCCCGCGCCATAGCTGTAACGCAAGCCGTTCGCCCCGGTGCTGCTGCCTTCGGTACCCCACACATTACCGCCATCCACGAAAGTGAATACACGCAGCGTGCGGTCATACCCCGTGCCCGGCAGCGGAAACGTCAACTCGATATTCCCCACCACCATCTTCGAGCCGCCAATCGGATCGTTCGTCGTAGTGTCGCGCGGCCCGAGCGAACCCGACTCATAGCCGCGCACCGAACCGATACCGCCCGCGTAGTAGTTCTTGAAGATCGGATACGGCTTGCCACCCAAACCATTGCCGTAGCCACCCTGGAAGTTCAACCCCAGCACGAAGCCGCGCGCAAATGAGTAGTAATACTGCATTTGCGCATCGCCCTTGTAGTACTGCGTGCCCGCCGGCGTGCCGTATTCGGCATTGGCCTGCGCGTAGTAGCCGCGGCTCGGCACCAGCGCGCTGTCGCGGTTGTCGCGCGACCAGCCCACGGTAAGCGGCACCGTGTTCGAGACGCGGCCAAAATCGTTCACGTAGTCCTTATAGGTCTGCGGCGTGTTGGCATCGACATCGAGGCGGTCCTGCTCGACGCCGAGGCCGAAATACACCATGTCGGTCTCGGAGAACGGAATGCCGAACTTCATGTCCGCTCCATAGGAAATGATGCGAAAGCTCGTGTCGTTCGTGCTCGAGTAGTAAAGCGGCTCGGTCGTGCGGTAGTAGACGTCAGTAATGCGTTTGATGCCGTCCACCGTGAAATACGGATCGACCTGCGTGACCGAGAGCGTACGGTATGTCGTGGCCGTATTCACGTTTAGCGAGAGGCTGTTGCCCGAGCCGAACACATTGTCCTGCGAAATGCCCGCCGAGATGATCGGCCCTTCGCCCGAACCATAGCCGAGGCCCAGCGAAAGCGTGCCGGTGGGCTTCTCGGTCACTTTCACGTTCACGTCCACCTCGTCCGGCGTGCCTTCCACCGGCACCGTGGTCACGTCCACGTCGGTGAAGTAGCCAAGGCGGTTGACGCGGTCCTTCGAGAGCGCGAGACGGTTCGAATCGAACCACGAGCTTTCGAGCTGGCGCATTTCGCGGCGCACGACTTCGTCGCGCGTGCGTGTGTTGCCGGTGACGTTCACGCGCCGCACGTACACGCGTCGGCTCGGATCGACCTGCAGCGTGAGCGCAACCGTGTGGTCCTTCTGGTCGATTTCCGGCAGCGCGTTCACGGTCGCGAACGCGTAGCCGTATTCGCCGAGCTTGTCGACGATCGCCTTGGTCGTGTCCTTGAGCTTTTGCGCCGAAAAGCGCTGCCCCGGCTTGACGCCCACGAGCTTCTTCAACTCGGCCTCGCGGTCGAGCAGATTGCCGGCCATCTTGACGCTCGAGATCGTATAGGGCTCACCCTCGTGAATCCCGATCGTCAGGTACATGTCCTTCCTGTCGGGTGACAGCGAAACCTGCGTCGAATCGATATTGAACTCCAGATAGCCACGATCGAGATAGTACGAGCGCACGTTGTCGAGGTCACCCGTGAGCTTTTCCTTCGAGTACAGGTCGTTCTTCGTGTACCACGAGAACCAGTTCGGCGTGGAAAGCTGCATTTCATCGAGCAGCGTGCCGCCGCTGAACGTGTTGTTGCCGATGAAATTGATCTGGCGAATCTTCGCGCTCGGCCCTTCGACCACGGAGAACAGCAGCCCGACGCGATTGCGGTCGATCGGCGTGACCGTGGTCGTGACTTCGGCCGCATAGTAGCCGCGCGTGAGGTACTGGCGCTTGAGCTCCTGCTCCGCCTTGTCGACGAGCGCCTTGTCGTAGCTCTGGCCCGGCGCGAGCCCGACCGACTTGAGCGCCTTAGTCAAGTTATCCTTATCGAATTCCTTGATCCCCGCGAAATCGATCGTGCCGATGGCGGCCCGCTCCTGCACCTGCACGATCACGGTGCCGCCCTGCGTGGAAATGCGCACGTCGCTGAAGAGGCTCGTCGCGTAGAGCGCGCGAATGGCGTCGGAGGCCTTGTCGTCGGTGAAGGGCTCGCCCTGCTTGATCGGCAGATAGGCGAACACGGTGCCCGGCTCGATGCGCGTCAGCCCGTCGATGCGGATGTCCTGGACCACGAAGGGCTCGGTGGCGTGCGCCGCAGCGGTCACGCCGATGCCGAAGCCGGCGAGAGTCAGTGCGCGTGCATAGCGCGCCGTGGTAGTTGATGCCGTCATGCGGGAGGTCGAATGTGAAGCCAACGAAGGAGCCGTGAGAGTGCCGAATGCGCCATGACCGGCGCGAGACGCGCGCGGCCGGCATCCACGGATGCGGGGTGTACAACGAGTGCGCCAGGCGAGGCCGGCGCGCCACGCCTATTGCATGCTCGCGCGGCCAGGCAGGCGCATCTTCGCGAGCCCTGTTGCGAGCGAGAGCACCTCGGTCATGTGCACGGCCTGCGCAGGCTGCAGACGGAACGACAGTTCGGCGCCGCCAGGCAGACGAAAACTCACAACGAGATGCTGCACGTCGCCCGACTCGCGGCCGATCTCCCACGCCTCGCAAGGCATGGTGAATTTCACGCTCGCGGTCTTGTGGCGGATGCGCTCGGAGCGGCCAATCGCGTTGGAAAGCGCGGCGAGCAGTTCATGCATCACCGAGCAATGCAGCGCGACGCTATCCGGCTGATTGCCGTTCACCATCAGGTACTGGCCGTCCGCAGTCAGCTCGAAATCGCGCAGGGAATGAATGGCAAGAGCCGGGGACGAGGACATGTGCGGCGCTCCGTTACAAAAGCATCGGCGGAGTCTAGTGCGCTGGGCGCGGTGTTCGCGTTACCCCTGCATTACAGGGATTACTTTCATCAATATTGCGCTGCGGCCCTGTACGGTCGTTTCGCACGCATCCATTTCCGCGCTACGCCAATACCCTGCGTACATGCAGCGGCTTTCGATCTCCTCTCTCTCGCACACTGTCACGGTCACCTTGAAGAATTTTTGGTAACCGTACCGGTTACGTTCGCTTTCTATCGGCAAACACCTCGACGCTCGCCTGTACCGCGAGTGCCTGTAAGGGAAAGCAAGACAAGAGATCGGCGAAGGCACCTGCGCGTTCGATACGCGCGAGCAGCATCGTGGCTGCGCCGTTGCGCACGCAGCCGTTACGGTCGAGAAATTGGCCCCAAAGCGAAAGCGCACGCAGGCGGGCGACGGGCTGCGCGCTTGCGATATAGGCCGCGGGAAAGATCCGCCGGTAAGCGGGCACGTTGTACAGCCAGGAAGTGCCGTGGACGAGCACGTCGCTCGACCCGCGACCGCTTTCGCGCAGTTGCCCGCACAACTGGTCGATCAAGGTCCGCAACTCGCCTTGCCGCTCGGCAAGTTGCCGGGAATCGAGCGGCGACATGCCGTTGTCGGTTCGAGTATTGAAATGCAGGCGCACCCCGCCATGCGGTTCCTGCGCGTAAGAGAAACAGCCAGCCGTCTGGTCGACCGCAGGCGCCGCCTGATGCGTTGGGCAGCGCTGCAGGTAACGCCACGTCCACTCGCACTGCTCAGCAACGCTTGCGTGCTCATCGAGACCATCGAGATAGCCGGCCCACAGCGGGTGCGTGCGATCGAAGGTGCGTCCCGCGCCGAAGCGCACATAGAGATTCGTGCAGTCGAGCAACGCCGCCGCGAGCGGGATGTCCGCGAGGCGCGCCGCCGTGCGCGCGAAACGCACCTGGAGGTCGTAAAACGCGCGTTCGGGTCTCAACGGGCCTAGTCTCCTTCGTCCACGATACAATGCGGCTGCGTTCGATCCGTCCCCCGCTGCCCCTATCCGACATGCAGAATACTACCCGGGCCTTCCTGTTGGGCCCGTTGCTCAAAGGCGTTTCCCGTTCGTTCTACCTCACGATGCGCGTGCTGCCCGCCGGCATGCGCGACCCCGTGGGCGAAGCCTATCTGCTCGCGCGCGCCGCCGACACCATTGCCGACACCGCGCTGATCCCGCCCGAGCGGCGGCTCGCCCTGCTGCTCGCGCTGCGCGAGCGCGTGAACGGCGCGACGAACCATGACACCCTGCTCGCCGATCTCGCGGGAGAGGTCGCGGGCCAGCAAACGCAATCGGACGAGAAGCTGCTGCTCGAATCGCTGGGCAGCGCGCTCGACGTGCTCGCGCAACTCGACCCAGCCGACCGCCAGGCCGTGCGCGCGATCGTCACGACGCTCACCGAAGGCATGGAATTCGATCTACGCACGTTCCCCGACGAGCGCTCGGGCCAGGTGGCCGCGCTCAACACGTGGGACGAACTCGACCGCTACACCTATCTCGTGGCGGGCTGCGTAGGCGAGTTCTGGACGAAGATGACCTACATGCACTTGCCCGGCACGCTCGCGCCCTCGCTGGAACAAACCATGTACACGCGCGGCATCCGCTTCGGCAAGGCGTTGCAGATGGTGAACGTGCTGCGGGACTGCGGCAAGGATCTGCGCATTGGCCGCTGCTATCTGCCCGCTTCGATGCTGGCCCAGGCGGGGCTCACCGCGCAGGACCTGATGCAGCCCGGCGCCTCGGCGCGCGCACGGCCGATCATGCTCGAACTCGTGCGTATCTCGCTCGATCATTTCCGCGCGGCCATCGACTATACGTTCGCGCTGCCGCGCTTTTCGGTGCGTCTGCGGCTCGCCTGCCTGTGGCCCATTCTCATCGGCCTCGAAACGCTCGAACGCCTCGTCGACAACGACGACTGGCTCGATCCCGCGAAGACCTCGAAGGTCACGCGCAACGATGTCTATCGCATTCTTGCCTGCTCCACCGCGCTCGCGCCTTCGAACGCGCTGCTCCGTGTCTGGTTCAAGCGGCTCTTCGCGCGTGTCGAGGCGCGCATCAAGGCCTGAAAAGTACGGTCAAAAAAAAGCGCGCTTCGCAGCGCGCCTTTCGCGACTCGAAACAACGCGCCTCAACTTTTCTCCGCGCGATACAGCTTGATGATCGCCGAGAAGTCGAGCTTGCCGTCGCCGTGGCTGCTCATCGCCTGATACAGTTGCTGCGCAAGCGCCCCCATGTACGCGGGCTGATGCACACCTTTGGCAGCGTCGGTGGCGAGACCCAGGTCCTTGAGCATGAGGTCCGTGCCGAAACCGCCTGTGTAGCCGCGCGAAGAAGGCGCCGTCTCGATCACGCCCGGATACGGGTTGTACGTATCCGAACTCCAGCAGCGGCCTGTGGACGTGTTCATGATGCCGCCCAGCACTTTCGGATCGATGCCGAGCGCCTCGCCTAGCGCCATCGCTTCGGCCACCCCGGCCATCGTGACGCCCAGCACGAGGTTGTTGCAGATCTTCGCCACCTGCCCCGTGCCCGTCTCGCCGCAATGGACGATGTTCTTGCCCATGCCCAGGAGCACCGGCTTCACGCTCTCGTAGTGCGCGGCGCTGCCGCCCACCATGAAGGTGAGCGTGCCCGCCGCCGCGCCGCCCGTGCCGCCCGACACCGGCGCATCGACGAACGCGTTCCCCTGCGCCTGCGCCAGCTTCGCGAACTCCTTGACGCTCGCGGGATCGATCGTGCTCGAATCGATGATCGTCACGCCCTTCCCAACGCCCGCCAGCACGCCGTCTTCCGCAGTGAGCACGCTTCGCACGTGCGCCGCAGCGGGCAGCATCGTGATGACCCACTCCGCGCCGCTTGCCGCCGCCTTCGCCGATGCGGCCTTCTGCGCACCGGCCTCGGCGAGCGTTTGCATCGCGCTCGCGCTCAAGTCGAACACCGTCACCGTATGTCCCGCCTTGAGCAGGTTGAGCGCCATCGGCGCGCCCATGTGGCCCAGCCCGACAAATCCGATTTTCATGAGCCTTTCTCCCTTATTGTTCAGTACTCCATGTTTATCGCGGGCAGCGCTTCAGCGCAGGCTGATCGTCGTGTTCACGCCGTCGCTCACGGTCGCGTCGTCGAACCAGCGCGCGGTGACCGTCTTGGTCTGCGTGTAGAACTGCACGACCTGCTTGCCGTACGGGCCCAGGTCGCCGAGCTTCGAGCCGCGCGAACCCGTGAAGCTGAAATACGGCACCGGCACCGGAATCGGAATGTTGATGCCGACCTGGCCAATGTCGATCTCGCTCTGGAATTTGCGCGCCGCCGCGCCGCTCTGCGTGAAGAGGCCCACGCCGTTGCCGAACGGATTCGCATTGACGATGGCGATCGCTTCATCGAGCGTCTTCGCCGTGAGCACCACGAGCACCGGCCCGAAGATCTCGTTCGTGTAGATGTCCATGTCGGTCTTCACGTTCGTGAACACCGTGGGGCCGACGAAGTTGCCGTTCTCGTAGCCGGGCACCTTCACGTCGCGGCCATCCAGTGCGAGCGTTGCGCCTTGTTTCACGCCCGAGTCGATCAGGCCGAGAATGCGCGTTTTTGCGGTGCGCGAAACGACCGGTCCGACGTCGGTCTTCGCCTCATGGCCCGCATTGACCTTGAGGGTCTTCGCCTTTTCCACCAGCTCGTCCACCCATTGCTGCGCGGCGCCCACGAACACGGCCACCGAAGTCGCCATGCAGCGCTGACCGGCCGCGCCGAACGCCGCGCCGACCAGCGCATTGAGCGCCTGCTCGCGATTCGCATCGGGCAGCACGACAGCGTGATTCTTCGCGCCCATCATCGACTGCACGCGCTTGCCGTGCTCGCTGCCCAGACGATAAACGTGCGTACCCACGGCCGTCGAGCCGACGAACGAAATCGCCTTCACGAGTTCGTGCGTGCAGATCGCATCGACGACTTCCTTGCCGCCGTGCACGACGTTGAGCACGCCCTTCGGAATGCCCGCTTCGATGGCGAGTTCGACGAGCTGCATGGTCGAGAGCGGGTCCTGCTCCGAAGGCTTGAGCACGAACGTATTGCCGCAAACGATCGCCATCGGGAACATCCACAGCGGAATCATCGCAGGGAAGTTGAACGGCGTGATGCCGGCACACACGCCTAGCGGCTGCTGCAGCGTATAGGTGTCCACGCCGCCCGCGACGTTCTCTGCGAAGCCGCCTTGCTGCAGCGTGCCGATCGAGCAGGCGTGCTCGACCACTTCGAGGCCGCGGAAAATGTCGCCCTCGGCGTCGGGCAGCGTCTTGCCCTGCTCGGCGGTGAGCGTCTGCGCGATGCGCGGCATATGCTCGCGAATCAAGGCCTGCAGTTTGAGCATGATGCGCAGGCGCGCGCCGAGCGGCGTGTTCTTCCACGTGGCGAACGCGGCGTGCGCGGCCTTCACGGCCCGATCCACTTCCTCGACGGTCGCGAACGGCACGCGCGCGAGCACTTCCTGCGTGGCCGGATTGACGATGTCGCGCCATTCCTTCGTTTTCGATTCGACGAACTCGCCGTCGATGAGCAGCTTGACGGTGGAAACTTGCGCGTTGGATGCCTGGGTCACTGCGTTCATCTTGAACTCTCCCTGATGGATTCGAACGGGCCGGCCGTGGCCGGATATAGCGAAATATGCGGAGTCGGCGAAATCTTCAATCGCAGCACGCACGCAAGCACGCTGTGCAAATGCATGCGGACATATCGAGCGTGCCGGGAATGGAGCCGGGCGAGGTAAAGGAGAGTCCTGCTGAGCACGGACGCGCCTGTGTGCATGCCTGCGGCGCCCGCGCGGGGAACGACTGCATTTGCATCGTCTGTCTCCATCCTTGTTGTCGTGCGACCGCGTCTGTTTCAGTCGCCTTGTCCAACGAGTATAGTTATTCGAATATCCACGGCATATAGATGAAAAAGCCCATCCGATATGCAAAAAAACACAACGAGCAGCATGGAGACACTGAACTGGGACGATCTGCGCTACTTCCTGGAAGTCGCTCGCACGCAGCGTGCGAGCGGCGCCGCGAAGCGCCTGGGCGTCGACCACACCACCGTTGCACGCCGGGTGCGCGAGCTGGAGGCAGCGCTAGGCACTGTCCTGTTCGACAAATCGCGTTCGGGCGGCTTCGTGCTGACGGCCGAAGGCCAGCGGCTGCTGGCCTACGCGGATGCGGTGGAAACCACGGTGCAATCGGCCAGCGAGCAGTTCGCGATCGGCGCGCAATCGCTCTCTGGCCATGTGCGCGTGGGTTCGACGGAGGGTTTCGGCTGCTTCTTTCTTGCCCCGCAGTTGGCGCGCTTCACGGGCCAGCATCCCGACATGTCGATCGACCTCTTGCCGGTGCCGCACTTCGTGAGCCTTTCGAAGCGCGAGGCCGACCTCGCGATCATGCTGGAACGCCCCGAGCGCGGACAGTACGTCTACACGAAGCTATGCGACTACCGGTTGCGCCTGTACGGCACGCCGGCCTATCTCGAGCGCCACGCGCGCATACGCACACCCGCCGATCTGCGCAATCACGCCTTCATCAGCTATGTCGCCGATCTGGCGTTCAGCCACGAACTGCTCTATCTCGAACGCACAGCGCCGAACGTGAGCGCAAACCTGTGCAGCACCAGCGTGATCGCGCAATACCATGCTGCGCTGCAGGGCAGCGCGCTCGCCATCCTGCCTTGCTTCATGGCCGAACCGGACCCACGCCTCGTGTCGATCCTGCCCGACGAAGTCGTGGTGACGCGGCGCTTCTGGCTGTGCAGCCGCGAGGACTTGCGCAAGCTGCGGCGCATCACGTCGCTCTGGGACTATCTGCGCGCAGCCGCCGACGCCAATCGCCCGCTGCTGATGGGCGAATCGCCGGAAATGCATTACGTCGAGCCGTGAGCGCAAAGCGCTTTCCAGTGTCGATAAGCAATTAAAAAAGCCGCACATGCAGTCCACGAACGGGACTGCATGTGCGGCCTTCAGGAAGGAAGACACCCGCTCCGGCGTCGCCGCCCGCACCTCGAAGGGCGATGGGCGCGCGCCGGCTAGCCAATGCTCAGGTCCCAACCGGGCGGATGGTCAGCGCGTTGCGCACCGACGTCACGCCTTCGACGCCCTTGGCGACATCGCCAGCGCGCTGGATCTGCGACGCATCGGGCACGGTGCCTTGCAGCGTGACGGCGCCGTCTTTCGCACGCACGGTGATGTTGGAGACGCTCACGTTCTTTTCACGCGCCAGCGCCGCACGGACCTTGCGGCCGAGCGCGCGGTTCGCTGCACGTGCCTGACGCAATGCTGCCTTCGATTGATTGACGTTGTGCTGGGCTGCGGCCGTCGGACCGCTGGCAGGGGTTTCTGCGGCCGCCGGGGCCGAAGCGTCCTGCGCGTAGACCTGGAACGAGGCCGCCACGAGTGCCGTGGCTGCGGCAAGCTTGAACATCTGAATAGCCTTCATGCAGTTTCTCCTGTTGTCAGTCTTATTGCAGGCCCAGGAATGGGCCGTTAACTACACCATTGACTACAAAACATTCACGCGCCAAACGGCGATGGGGAGTAACAATACCGCAACTATTTCATTCTTGACACGAAGCGTGCCCAATCTGTGATTCCACGCCACACTTCCTGGCGCTTTCCGCAGACGAATACAGTTGATAGTCCAAATAGTGAAGCCATTGCGCAAGACGGCAATTGAATCGCTTCAAAGCCCGCTTTACGGTCCATTCACCGGCGTTTCATTGCCGTTTTTAAACGTCCGGCGCAATGCTTTCAGCCATGATCCGCTTTGGTGCATGCGATATGAATACAATGACTAATCGCGTAATCCAGAGCGGGATTGAGCCGCTTTATTCAAACAGCAACGCGCATCACTCAAGTAGCGTTGACAATACGATCAGCGGTTAACCCGAATACCCATTGCGCAATACGAGAGGCCGGTATCAATTGGCCAATTGCGCCTTTATCCATCGATAGAACTGCTGGATCGCCGCTTCGCGCGGATGCCCTTCTCGCCACGTGAAGTAATAGTCGAGCGAGGCCGGAATGCGGACCTGCCCCAACTGCACCAGCTCACCGCGCTCGATGAAACCGCGTGCGAGCTGCAGGCGCGCCGTAGCCACCCCTTGCCCGGCCACCGTTGCCTGCAGCAGCAGGCCCGCGTCGTCGAACACCGGTCCGCGCTCTGGTTCGTCGCCGGCCACGCCCGCGGCTTCGAAGAAGTCGCGCCACGAGCGGCGCGAAAAACGCAGGAGCGGCATGCTCGCGAGACCTTCCATGCGAAAGTCGGGATGACGTGCGAGCAAGGCCGGACTGCATACCGCAACGACCTGGTCGTCCAGCAGCTTGCGGATCTGGAAGCCGGGCTCGTCGACCCGCCGATGCCAGATGCCGATGTCGAAAGGATAGGGGTCGGGCGGCGTCACGTCGGCGTGCATGCGCAGCGAGAGGTCGACCATGGGGTGGCGATCGTAGAAGTCGCCCAGGCGCGGAATCAGCCAGACAGATGCGAAATCGGACATTACGCTCAGTTCCAGCCGCGTGACGCCGCTCACGCCGGGGCGCGTGGCGTCGAGCGCATCGCGCAGGTCGTCCAGACTGCGGCGCACGCGCTCGGCCAGCTGCGCGCCCGCCGCCGTGGGGATCATGCGGCTGCCCGCGCGGCGGAACAGCTCGACGCCCAGTTCCGTTTCGAGCGCGCGCAGGTGATGGCTCACGGCGCTGTGCGTCAAATGTAATTCTTCCGCGGCACGGCTGAAACTGCGGCGCCGCGCAGCGGCTTCAAGGGCGCGCAGCGCCTGCAAAGGAGGGAGAGGTCGGGCCATGACGTCAAATTCTACTCACAATGCCGTCTGAAATCTCTCGCTGGCCTCCCAAACGGCAATCGCCAATAATCGACAGCCAGGCATTCAATCCGCTTTCGCCCCCAACATGACCTCACTCAGACTGCGCGTATTCGCCGTATTCGCGCTCGGCTACTTCATTTCGTATCTGTTTCGCGGCGTCAATCTCGGCTTCGCGCCGTTTCTCTCGCGTGAAATGGGCTTCACGGCGACCGATCTCGGCACGCTCACGAGCCTTTATTTCCTCGGCTTCGCGGGCGCGCAAATTCCGGGCGGCGTGCTGCTCGACCATTACGGCCCGCGCCGCGTCACCGCGTGCGTCATGCTCGTGGCGGCGGCGGGTGCGTTGATCTTCGGCGTCTCGCACAACATGGCCGCAATGATGGTGGGCCGGCTGCTGATCGGCGTGGGCGTGTCGGTGTGCCTCGGCGGCGCGTTCAAAGCCACCGCGCAGCACTTTCCCGTGGCGCAGCTCACGCTCGTGAACGGCCTCGTGATGGCCGTGGGCGGCCTGGGCGGCGTGGCCGTGGGCGCCCCGCTCTCGTGGCTGCTCTCGATCGCGCCCTGGCGCGCGGTGAGCATCGGGCTCGCGGTGCTGACGGTGCTCGTGGCCGCCATCATCTGGATTGGCGGGCCGCGTACGCGCGACACCCACCACCAGGCGAGCGTGCTCGAGCAGTTCAAGGGCACCGCGCATATCCTGTGCAGCCATGCATTCTGGAAGACCGCAACGTTCTCGGGCCTCACCCAGGCCGTGTTTTACGCCATGCAGTCGTTGTGGGTCGGCGCGTTTCTGCGCGACGTCGTGCCGGCCGGCACCGCCGATGTCGGCGCGCGCGCGGCCTCGCTCGTTTCCGTGCTGGGCGGCGCTTTCATTGTCGGCAACATCGGCTTTGGCGCGCTCGCGCGCAGCTTCGAGCGGCGCGGCGTGAGCGTCCAGCTCTTTTCCGGCGTCACGATGCTTGTGTTCGTGCTCGTGCAAGCCTTGCTCGCGGCGCGCGTGCCGCTTCCCGCGTCGCTGCTTTGGGCGGCTTACGGCGCGTTCGGGGGCACCGGCATCCTCACGTATGCCGTGCTCGCCGAATATTTCCCGCCGCGTCTGATCGGCCGCGTGAACACCACGTTCACGCTCGTCATCTTCATCGGCATCTTCCTGCTGCAGATCGCGATCGGCGCCGCGCTCGCACACTGGCCCGCACTCGACGGCCACTACCCCGCGGTCGCGCATCAGACCGTGTGGGCCGTACTCGTCGGTCTGCAAGTGCTCTGCGCCGTGTGGTACTTCATGCCGTCGCGGCGTGCCGCTGCACCGCGCCACGCGGTCGAAACACCTTAAGGCGCGGTTTCACACACCGCACCGCGCCCCGACGCGCGGTGCGGCTTTGCGCTTCTGCTCACATCGATAGCACGATTTCTTCCTACTGCACGGGCCACGTTCCACTACCATGAATGCGCCCTGCCGTTCACCTTCCCCGAAAAGCGCAGCGCCTTTGTCGAGAAATGCAAATCTCGAATCATTGGTTGTCCTCATCGGCAAACCCGGAAAAGAATGACCCAACGGCAACGACAGCGAAGCAAGCTCGCCAGTCCGCGCACCCCGTTTCGTCACCCAGATCCGACCTGCCCATGCGTTCACATCGCGTACTGCAGTACCTGCCGCAGTTTCTGATTTTTGCTGCGCTTTCGTTCGTCTCCCTGCATGCTGCGGCCGAGAAGCCCGCCGTGATCCGCATCGGCGTCGCGCAGCAAGGCGCGGGCGACCCGCCCACTTTCGGCGGTTCGACCGCTGCCACAGTGCGCGGCCAGCAGTTGCTCGAAAAGGAATTCGCCGCCGACGGCATCAAGGTCGAGTGGCTCTTCTTCAAAGGCGCGGGTCCGGCAGTGAACGAGGCCATTGCCAACAATGCACTCGACTTCGCGTATCAAGGCGACCTGCCCTCGGTGCTCGCGCGCGCCAACGGCCTCAAGACCCGCATCCTGCTGGAGTCGGGCGTGCGCTCCGGCGTGAAAGTGGGTGTGCCCGCCGATTCCGACATCAAATCGATCAAGGACCTCAAGGACCGGCGCGTCGCCATTTTTCGCGGCACGAATCTGCAACTCGTGGCCGACAACGCGCTCGCGGAGAACCAGCTCGACGAGCGCGCGCTACGGGTGATCAACCTCGACAACGCAAGTTCGCTCGCGGCGCTCGCATCGAAAGGCATCGACGCCTCGGCGAACGACTATCACCTTTACCGGCTGCGCGATCAGGGGCTCGTCCGCATCGTCTACGAATCGCAGCATGACGGCCCGCAATTGACGCGCCAGGCGCATCTGCTCGTGCTCGACGGCTTCGAGAAGGCACACCCCGACATCGTGCAACGCGTGGTCAATGTCTTCGTGCAGGCGGCGCAATGGTCGTCCGATGAAGCAAACCGCGACGCGCTCTTCAAGCTCTGGGCGAAGAGCGGCGTGAGCTATTCGTCCTGGCAAGCCGAATTCGGCGACCAGCCGCTGAAGTACCGCAATTCGCCGCTGATCGATCCGTTCATCGTGGCGCGCTACAAAGCCGTTGCGCAGGACGCGTTGCGCCTGAAGCTGATCCGCCAGCCCGTGGACGTCGATTCGTGGTTCGAGCCGCGCTATCTCGACAACGCGCTGCGTGCGCAAAAGCTCGAACACTACTGGACCCGCTACGACGCCGCCGGCAAGCCGCTGGGCTGAGCACGCGAGAGGAGCCGCATCATGACGGAAACCGCGATCACGATTGCTTCGGACGCGCCGCGTGCAGCAACACCACGTTTCGACACGACGAGCGCGCACGTGCGCTGGCGCAGCGTACTGCGCGCATGCACCTGGCATCTCGCGCCCTGGCTGCTGCCTGCGATGCTGTATCTGCTGTGGAGCGTCGGCTGCGCGCGTGGCTGGATCGCGCCGCAAATCCTGCCTGCGCCGCAGCGCGTTTATGAAACCTTCGTCGACCTCGCCCAGAGTGGCGAGCTTGCGCGCAATACGCTGATCAGCCTGCAACGCGTGCTGCTGGGCTTCGCCGGCGGCACTGCGCTCGGCTTCCTGATCGGTGGTGCGCTCGGGCTCTCCCGCACACTCGAAGCGTGGGTGCTGCCCAGCTTCAACGCGATCGTGCAGATTCCCGTGCTCGGCTGGCTGCCGTTTCTGCTGTTGCTCGTCGGCGTGGGCGAGCCGCTCAAGTATTTGCTCATCGCTCACGCGGCGCTCGTGCCCGTCACGCTCAGCACCATGCAGGGCTTTCGGCAAACACCCGCTGCACTCGATGAAGTCGCGCGCGTGTTCGCCTACACCCGCTGGCAACGCATCGTGAGGCTCGTGCTGCCCGCGGCGATTCCGACGCTCGCCACCGGCGTGCGCCTGGCCTTCACGAAGGCGTGGCTCGCGCTCGTCGTCGTCGAACTCGTGGCGTCCTCGGAAGGCCTCGGCTACCTGATCGTGTATGGCCGCCAGCTCTTTCAGCTCGATCTCGTGATGGCGTCAGTGGTCGTGGTGGGCGCGGTCGGCCTCGTCATCAATCGTCTGCTCGATGTGCTCGAGCGACGTTTGCGGCGCGGCACGCCTTCGGCGTTTCGCGGCTGACGCTGACGATGCCTGGTTACCGCCATTGAGGACAAGGGAGAATTCGCCATGAAGATATCGCTTGCACGAGCATCCGCGCGTCCCGATTGCGCCTGTGACGCGGCCACCGAAGCGAGGCCGCGCCGCAATGTCGATTTGCGTGGCGCCGCCCTGCCCCTCGCCGCCATCGCGCTGTGGTGGGCCTTGAGCGCCTCGCATCTCGTGAAAAGCGGCCTGCTCGTGAGTCCCGGCGATGTGATTCGCACCGCTTATGAACAAATCGAAAGCGGTGCATTGTTCCGCGCGCTTTCGGCGTCGCTTGCCCGCGAAGCCTGCGGCTTTGCCATCGGCGCGACCGCGGGGTTCCTGCTGGGCGGCGCGCTGGGTCTTTCGCGCATCGCCGCACGCGTCGTGGGGCCGAGCTTCGACACCTTCAAGCAGATCTCGCTGTTCGCATGGATTCCGCTCATTTCCGTATGGTTCGGGCTCGGCGACGCCGCCAAGGTGGTCTTCCTTTCGCTCGCGGCGCTGCTCCCGGTTGCCGCCCATACGTGTGACGGCATTCACGCCGTGCCACGCAAATACGTCGAACTCGCGCGGGCGTTGCGCTATTCGCGCCTGCAGCTTGTCCGCTACGTGCTGTTGCCCGCCGCGCTGCCCTCTATTTTTACGGGCCTTTATCTCGCGCTCATCTATTCGTGGCTCGCCACGCTCGGCGCGGAGTATCTGCTCGTGGCGGGCAGCGGCATCGGCAATCTTCTGATCGACGGCAGCGAGCAGTTCCGCATGGACCTCGTGCTGTGCGGCATCGTCGTCGTCGGCGCGATCGGCTGGGCGCTCAATGCGCTCGCTCGGCGCGTGGAGCGAACGGTGCTGGCGCGGCTGCACATCACCGCCCAATGATCCGGACTACCAATCAACAGAAACTGGAGAAAAGCCGATGAGCGCCACTGAACCCGCCGGACTCGACATTCTGCATGTGAGCAAGCGCTACGGCACGGGCGAGTCCACGCTCGTCGTGCTCGACGACGTGACGCTGCATGTGCGCCCCGGCGAATTCGTGAGCGTGCTCGGCGCGAGCGGATGCGGAAAATCCACGCTGCTGCGCCTGATCGCCGGCCTCGACGCGGGCTATAGCGGCGCCATCATGATGCGCGGCGAACGTGTTGGCGACACCTCGCTCGAGCGCGGCATCGTGTTCCAGGATCATCGTCTGTTTCCCTGGCTCACGGCAGAACAGAACATCCTGGCGGCACTGCGCAACGCCCCGCTGTCGGCACGCGAAAAACACGACGCGGTGGCCGAGCACATCGCACTCGTGGGCCTCACGGGCTTCGAGCGGGCGTATCCGCATCAGCTCTCGGGCGGCATGGCGCAGCGCGTGGCGATCGCGCGCGGCCTCGTCAATCGCCCGCGCGTGCTGCTGCTCGACGAACCCTTCGGCGCACTCGACGCCCTCACGCGCAGCCGTCTGCAAAACGAACTGCTGCGTATCTGGGAACGCGAACGCATCACGATGATCCTCGTCACGCACGATGTCGACGAGGCGATCTACCTGGGCGAGCGCGTCGTGACGATGGCGCCGCGCCCCGGCCGCATTCGTCGCATCGTCGACGTGGCATTGCCGCGCCCGCGCGATCGCGCGGATCCGCGCTTCGTGCGGCTGCGCGACGAGATTCTCTCCGACTTCTCGGACGCCACGACACCGCCCGGCGGCACGCTGTTGCCCGACACCCCTGGCCAATCTTCAGGTCAGTGGCGCATGGCGTGGTGAGCGCGCCGACCGACTGGTCGGTCGCGGCTCCTCCTTCCTCATGATCCCGACATCGCCGGCGACACCGCGGGTGTGCCAATTGCGCCCGGCGTGAGAAAATCTCCTTTCGAACGGAAACGCACGACGCGTCAGCGCCTTCGCAGCAGCACGCTTTCGGGTAACTAGCCGTCTTTTCTGCCGGTTTATCGGCATATCCCGCGGGTTCGACGATTGAGTACCGGGGAAACGGCTGTCCGGGGCAACGTGACGCGAAGTTTTCCGATCCGCAAGGGGTCGGCTCAGCGTAAACTCCCGCTGTTGCCATTCGATAGTGTCGATTCATGATAAAGAGAGAAACATCCATGCCAGACAACACCCACTCGCACGACGGTCACTCCGATTCGTGCGGCTGCGACCTGTTACACCTGCTCGACGGCGTGGAAGAATTCACTCATCACGTTTTCCCGGGCAACAAGGAGCTGTTCCGCAGCCTCGCCCACAGCCAGGCGCCGCACACGCTCTTCATCACCTGCGCCGACTCGCGCGTTTCGCCGGAAATGATCACGCAGGCCAAGCCCGGTGATCTGTTCGTGTGCCGCAACATCGGCAATATCGTGCCGGCGTACGGCGAAATGCTCGGCGGCGTTTCCGCCGTCGTGGAGTTCGCGGTGCTCGCGCTCAACGTGAAGCAGATCGTGCTGTGCGGCCATACCGATTGCGGCGCGATGAAGGGGCTCGCCTCGGGTGCGGAAGCCACGGCCGACATGCCCACCGTGCACGCGTGGCTGCGCAACGCGGAAGCCGCGCGCAGCGTGGTCAAAACCCGCGGTCTGGACGACGACCAGATCGTTCAGGCGCTCGTGGAAGAAAACGTCCGCCTGCAACTCACGCACCTGCGCACGCACCCCGCCGTGGCGGCGCGCGTGGCCCAGGGCCAGCTCGAACTGCAGGGCTGGGTCTATGACATCGGCCACGGCAAGGTCACTGTGCTGGACGAAGCACACGGCAAGTTCCTGTCGCTCGGCGAAGCGCGTGCGCGCCTGCGCAAGCGCGTCGAGGAATAATGGCCGGGCGCTGATGCGCCCCACGCCTTCACGCTGACTGCCAGGCTCACTTCTGGCCAGCGCCGGGGCGGCGACTCACGCCGCCCCATTCACACCCCCCTTATGCATTCCGCATGAATTGAAGTGCGTCCACAGCGCATTTCCGGGTCTTGTCGGGCGATTTTCTCAATCTGCGCAATAATTCTTTTCGAATTAGGGGTTTACCCTAGGACAAAACCCGACTACACTCTGGCCCGTACTACATGCGGCGCCCTGCCGCACAAGAAGAAGAATTCCGGAGGTTGGTCGCTATGCAGCACGTTGCCCCGCCGTCGCATCACCTGTCTCATCCCGGCTTCAATCGCACTACCGGCGCATTGCGTCGTCCCACGCTTCGCTAGTTCAGCGCGCGTGTCCTGCCGTCGCGCACGCGCCGCGGCAGGCGAACTTGAAAGGCCCACTCCGCGTCATCGCCGTTTTCATGCTGCTATTCACGTCGCGGCAAACGGCGCGCGCTTTTGCGCGTATGGACGCCCGGTAATGGGCTTCGCACCCGTCACGGGCCGAGCGCCCGGTTACCGAAGGAGAAGCATCCATGGAGTCCGCGCAGAACCGTCAGTCGAAAGTCGAAGTGAAGTTGTTCCTGCACCCGGAAGATCATTACCGCGCGATGGCCGCCGCGAAGACCCTCAATCTCGCGGAGCGCGAGTTCTTCGCGCTGGCGCTGCATCTGGGCGCGACCCAGATCCTGCGCCAGACCGAAGCGGCTTGATGAAGCCTCACCGGGCGAGGCGACTCATTACACCGGTGACGGGTTGCGCTCGGCAAAACCCTCCTGGTGCCAGTAGGGGTACACAGGCCGCACAGCACTCGCGGCGTCGAGCTTCGCCACCTGCTCGGGCGTGAGGTCCCAGCCGACCGCGCCGAGATTCTGGCGCAACTGCGCCTCGTCGCGCGCGCCGATCAGCACCGTCGCGACCGTCGGCCGCTGCAGCAGCCAGTTCAGCGCGATCTGCGGCACGGTCTTGCCGGTTTCCTGCGCGATCTCGTCGATGGCGTCGAGCACGCGAAAGAGGTATTCGTCCGGCACCGGCGGCCCCTGCTCCGCCGTCTTGTGCAGACGGCTCTTCTCCGGCAGCGGCTGGCCGCGCCGGATCTTGCCCGTCAACCGTCCCCAGCCCAGCGGACTCCACACCACCGCGCCCACACCCTGGTCGAGCCCGAGCGGCATCAGCTCCCACTCGTAGTCGCGGCCGATCAGCGAGTAGTACGTCTGGTTCGCGACGTAACGCGGATAGCCGTAGCGATCGGCCACGGCCAGAGACTTCATCAGGTGCCAGCCCGAGAAGTTCGACACGCCCGTGTAGAGAACCTTGCCTGCGCGTACCAGTTCGTCGAGCGTCGACAGCACCTCTTCGGCCGGTGTGCGCGCATCGAATCCATGCAACTGGAACAGGTCGATATGGTCGGTCTGCAGGCGCTTGAGCGCCGCGTCGACCGCGCGCTTCAGGTGGAAGCGCGATGAGCCCACGTTGTTGGGTTCGTCGTCGAACCGGAAGGTCGCCTTGGTCGAGATGATCGCCTTGTCGCGGCGCCCCTTGAGCGCCTCGCCGAGCACCGACTCCGACGCGCCGCTCGAATAGATATCGGCCGTATCGAACATCGTGACCCCAGCGTCGAGGCAAATGTCGATGAGCTTGCGCGCTTCGGCGACATCGGTTGCGCCCCAGGCCTCGAAGAACTCGCCTTTGCCGCCGAACGTGCCGGTGCCTAAGCTCAGCACCGGCACCTTCATTCCGGACGCACCCAGAAAACGGTATTCCATTTCCGACTCTCCATTAATCAACGGGTTGACGATGTGATGCCGACAGCGGACGAGTCTACGCGCTTCGATTCGGGCTTGCCGCGCGGGTCACACGGCGAACGGCTCGCCGCGCCGCGGACCGCCGCGCGGCTGTACAGATGCTTTTGCCTGATGGAAACTGTCGCCTTTCGCCGCGGGCTTTGTGCTTCACAATCCGGTCCGCAACGTACCGATCGGCAATATCTCCGCTGCCTGCCCATGCTCCGTAACAAGATCGCATTGATTCTCCGCTGCTGCGTGGAGGCGCAATGACCGCTCCCGCACAACGTTCCCCCGGCGTCGGCTGGCTGCCGTACCTCGTCGCCGCCACGTTCTTCATGGAGTACCTCGACACGACCGTGATCGCCACGGCGCTGCCGCAGATGGCGCGCTCGTTCGGCATCGGCCCGAACAGCCTGAGTCTTGGCGTGACCGCCTACATGCTCGCGCTCGCCATCTTCATTCCGGCCAGCGGCTGGGTGGCGGACCGCTGCGGCGCGCGCACCGTGTTCTTCAGCGCCGTGGTCACGTTCACGGTGGCGTCCGTGCTGTGCGGGATCTCGCAGAACGTCGACGAGTTCGTGGCCGCGCGCATCCTGCAGGGCATTGGCGGCGCGATGATGGTGCCGGTCGGGCGCATGATCGTCGTGCGCAGCACCGAGAAAAGCAAGCTCATGCAGGCGATCTCGACGATCACCTGGCCCGCCATCGCCGCGCCCGTGGTGGGACCGCCCATCGGCGGCTTCATCACGACCTACGCGTCGTGGCGCTGGATCTTTTTGCTGAACGTGCCGTTCGGCATCGCCGTGCTCGCGGCCATCGCCGCCATCGTGCCGAACCTGCGCGGCGAACAGCGCCGGCCGCTCGACGTCGCGGGGCTCGTGCTGAGCGGCGCCGCGCTGACCGCCATCCTTTACGGCGCGGAACTCGCGAGCCAGGTCGGCCAGAATCCGTGGCGCGCAATGGCGCTCGTGGCGGCAGGCGTCGCGATCGGGGTCGTCGCGTTCGTGCATGCGAAACGTCATCCGCACCCGCTCGTCGATGTTTCCACACTGAAGGTTCCGACCTTTTCCGTCACGATCGTGACCGGCTCGATCACGCGTATCGGCATCGGCGCGGCGCCGTATCTGATGCCGCTGATGTTCCAGATCGGCTTCGGTCTTTCCGCGTTCAAGTCCGGCCTGCTGCTGCTCGCGAGCGCGCTCGGCAATCTCGGCATGAAGGCGCTCACGACGCGCATTCTCGAACGCTGGGGCTTCCGGCTCGTTTCCGTCGTCGACGTCAGCGTTGCCGGTGTCTCGTTGATCGCGTGCGGCCTGCTCACGCCCGGCACGCCGCTCGTTATCGTGTTGATCGTCGTGTTCGTCTACGGCATGGCGCGCTCGATGCAGTTTTCCACCCTCGCCACGTTGGCCTACGCCGACGTCGCGCAGCCGCAAATGAGCGCGGCCAGCACGCTCTGGAGCGCCGCGGCGCAGATGACGATCGGCCTTGGCATTGCGTTCGGCGCGCTCGCGCTGCGCGTGGCCGCGAACCTGAACGGCGAAACCACGGGCCATGTGTTCACGCTCGACGACTTCCGGCTCGCCTTCCTCGCGGCCGGCGTGCTCACGCTGATCTCGGTGTGGGGTTATGCGCAGATGGCGCGCGATGCGGGACAGAACGTGGGCGGCGGCTCGCGCAGGCAGCGCGCGTAGGTCCCGCCGCGCGCCTGACAACGCGCGGCGGCAGGACCACCGTTATTTGGAAAGACTTGCCCGCACGGTGTATTCGGCTTCCTCGCCCGCTTCGAGCTCATCGGCATGGGCATGGGCCGCGTGGAACTCGTTGGACAGCGGCTCGACCGGATAACCGTGGCGCTCCCACGCGTCGAGCCCGCCCTTGAGCGCGCGCGCGTGATAGATGTGCTTGTTGCGCAACTGATCGACGATGCGCTTGGCCGTCGCCTCGTTCGGGCACACGCAGTACACGACGATCGGACGCCCGATCAGCTCGGGCGAGAGTTCTTCGCTCGATTCGAGATTCAGCGGCCGCGCGCCGGGAATGCGGTAAGCCTCCTTCTGACGCACGGCTTGCGGACGCGCGTCGAGCACGATGGGCGGTGCACTCGACTTCATCATCTCGTCGAGCTGATCGGGCGAAATGCGGTGCGTCGCCAGCCAGTGGCGGAACTGCATGCGCCGCAGCCAGCGCCAGGCGAGGAACAGCACGCCCGCCACGGCGAGCACGTCGAAAATCGTCATGCCGTTCGCGCGCACGAACGCCGCGAATCGCACGATTTCCGCATGCAGCGCCGCGCCGCCGAGCAGCCAGGTGCCCGCCCACAACGCCGCGCCGACCGTGTCCCACAGCAGGAAGACGTGAACCGCCACCGTCGTCGTGCCGAGCAGCGGCGCGGAAATCAGGCCGAGCCCCGGAACGAACTTCGCCACCGCGAGAATGGGCGCGCCGTAGCGCTCGAATACGTTGCGCGCGATGCGGATCGTCGTGTCCAGCGACAGCGAAAAACGCACGAGCCCATTGAGCAGACGCCGCCCGCGCTTGCGGCCTGCGGCGAACCACAGCGAATCCGCGAGCAGCGTCGCGATCACGGCCGCCGCCAGCAGGCTCCCGTAGGACGTCTCGCCGCTCGCCGCCATCGTGCCCGCGAGAATCAACACCGGCGCGGCCGGGACGGGCACGCCCAGTTGCGTCACGAGTACGCTGAGAAAGACCGCTCCGGCGCCGAAATCGGGTGGAATCGCGGTGGGGAGCGTCAACATTTCGAGATAACCTGCGCGCAGGGATATTCAGGTAAGGAAACGTGGCGCGCATACCGCGCCGGCCGAGGGTGGAGATTACCCCAACGTGCCATTCCTTGCTCTCGTTGACGCAGGCTTCGCGGCGGCATCGGGCGGGCGATCCGGCCCCGCTGCCGGCGCTTTCGCGGCGATGCGAAACGGTGCTAATCTCGTAAAAGTTGCTTTTTCCAGCCGTTTTCCGTCAAGACACATGCGTTACTGGCATCTCGATCGACCGAGGCAGACAGGTCAATTCGACCTCTCGCGCGTCACCAGCCTCGTTTCGGCCATCGGCCGCGACGACGCCAATGCGCTCGCCGCCGAAGTGCTGAACATGCTCGGCCCGGCGACGTCGGTCACGCAGTGCACCGTGTTCGCCTACGAATTCGGCAACCGGCCGCGCACGGTTTCCGTGGCCGATCATCGCGGCGGGCGCTTTTTGCGCGACGTCGCCGATACCTACGCGCGCCTCTTCTACGCGCTCGACGGCAATCAGCAGATCGTTTCCGGCGCCTCGGCCGACAAGCCCGGCTCGTCGCTCGTGCTGCACTGGCAAAGCAGCGCGGACATCGCGCACGATGGTTATCGCACCGCGTGTTACGCCACGCCCAACGTGTCCGACCGGCTCTCGCTGCTGCTGCAGCCCGCCGCCGACATCTGGCTCTCCGTGAATCTGTACCGCGAAAGCGACGCCGGCAATTTTCAGCCGGGCGAAGTGGAACTGGTCGAATCGCTCGCGCCGCTGATCGGCGAGTCGGCCCGGCATCACTACACGATTCGCGGCCAGAGCCAGCTCGGCATTCCTCAGATGATGCTCGCGCGCCTGCGCGGGCTCTGCCCCACGCTCTCCAAACGCGAACTCGACGCCCTGCGCGGGGTGCTCGAAGGGCGTAGCGCGGTTGAAATCGCCGAGTGCATGGGCGTGAAGCCCAGCAGTGTGGTGACCTATCAGAAACGCGCGTATCAGCGGCTGGGCATTTCGAGCCAGCGGCAGCTTTTTGCGCTTTGTCTCGCGACGGATCACGGTTAAACACCCGCCGCAAGCGCGCGCAAAAAACCACTGCGCAAAATTCCCCCCCGTAAGCCCCCTGTACCCAAATTGAGGACAGCGGGCCGCGTCTCGCGCTCCATACTGACTTCATCGCCAGCGCCCCCGCTCGGGGCATGCCGGCAAGCACAAGACTTACGTATCGGAGACGCAATCCCCATGAGCGCCGGATTCAAACCCTATCCGTTCGAGGCCAGGCAGTACGCCGCCCGCCTGCCCGAACTCGAAGGCGGCCGTGAAGCGCAACGCCACGCCGTGACGATCGTCGGCGGCGGTCCAGTGGGGCTCGCCATCGCGCTCGGCCTCGCGAAGCACGGCGTGCGCTCGGTGCTGATCGAAGCCGACGCATCGGTCTGCTACGGCAGCCGCGCGATCTGCATCTCGCGCCGCAGCCTCGAAATCATCGAGCGCCTCGGCGCGCTCGACGGCTTTCTCGCCAAAGGTCTGCCGTGGACCGGTGGGCGCAGCTTCTATCGCAACGACGAAGTGCTGCACTTCACGATGCCGCAGGACGAAAACCAGAAGCTCCCCCCGATGGTCAACCTCGCGCAGTACCACATCGAGCAGTTCCTGCTCGACGCAGCGGAGCGGCACGCCGATCTCATCGACATTCGCTGGTGCACGAAGGTGACGGCCCTGCACGAAGACGCGCATGGCGCCACGCTCTCGCTCTCCACGCCCGCAGGCGATTACACCGCGCAGACCGACTGGCTCGTCGCCGCGGACGGCGGCCGCAGCACGGTGCGCGAGTCGCTCGGCCTGAAGCTTCAGGGCACGAGCTATGAGGGCCGTTATGTGATCGTCGACATCCTGCTCGACAGCGCGCGGCCGACGGAACGGCTCGCGTATTTCGACCCGCCGTCGAATCCCGGCTCGACCGTGCTCGTCCACAAGCAGCCCGACAACGTCTGGCGCATCGACTATCAGCTGCGCGACGGCGAGGACGCCGACGAAGCGATCAAGCCCGAAAACGTCATGCCGCGCGTGCAGAGCCTGCTCGACATGATGGGCGAGAAGGCATCGTGGTCGCCGGTCTGGATCACGATCTACAAGGCCAACGCGCTCACGCTCGAGCGCTATCGCCACGGCCGCGTGCTGTTCGCGGGCGACGCGGCGCATCTCGTGCCGATCTTCGGCGTACGCGGCGCGAACTCCGGCATCGACGACGCCGACAACCTGGCGTGGAAACTCGCGTATGTCGTGAAGGGGCTCGGGAGCGACGCGTTACTCGACAGCTACTCCGATGAGCGCGTCTACGCCGCGCACGAAAACCTGAGCTATGGCACGAAGAGCACAGAATTCATGGCGCCGCCGTCGTTCGCCTTCGACCTGATGCGCACCGCCGTGCTGAGCCTCGCGCGCGAGCACGCCGCCGTGCGCTCGCTGATCAATCCGCGCCAGACTTCGGCCATCGCCTACGCGGCCTCGCCGCTCAACGCGGCCTCCGACGCATTCGCGAGCGGTCCGGTGCCGGGCACGGTGCTGCCCGAATGCCCGCTCACGATCGTCGATCAGGCTGGCGTGCGTGAAGGGCACATGACCGACTTGATCGCGCCATGCTTTACGGCGTTCTACTTCAGCGAGGATGACGCGACGCCCGCCCCGATCGCCGCGCTCGAAACGACGCTGGCCGCCCGCGCGCTGCCGTTCGCGCTGGTGCCGCTCGCACAGCGCCAGCCCGACGACGCATCACGCCGCAGCGGCTGGGACCGAATAGGACGCCTGTTCCCGATGTACGGCGCCAAGCCCGGCACGCTCTACCTCGTGCGCCCGGACGGCCACGTGCTCGGCCGCTGGCACGGCGAAGCCGGCACAGTCGCCACGCAGGCGCTCGCCGCCCTTGACCATGCGCTGTGCGCCTGAGCGCTGGCGGAATCAAGTACAGATGGAGAAAGCCATGACCGACAGCGAACTCGACACCGTCTACACGCAGCTGTGCAAGACCATGACCAATCTGGGCGAAGTCAACGGCCCGCTCTTTCTTGCGCGCTTCGCGCTGCTCGCGATCGAGCGGATCGGCAACGCGCAAACCTGCCTCGGGTTGATCGACGCCGCAGGCAAGAACGTTTCGGCAGCCGTGCCGGAATAAGGGGAAGCGCGGCACGCCTCAGCGCTGCGTCGACTGCACGAGTCGCGCGAGGCGCGAGCGGTTGCTGACGCCGAGTTTCTGAAACGAACGATCGAGATGGGTGCGCACGGTCGTATAGGAAATGCCTAGCCGCTCGGCGATCTCCTTGTCGAGCAGCCCTTCCACCACGAGCGCGACCACGTCGCGCTCGCGCCGCGTCAAGCGGTTGATCGCTTCGTTATCCGCAGTGGATGGGTCGGCTGGCGGCGGCTGAACGTGGCCCGTCTGCGCGCGCGAGCGCGCCAGCGCGGCGATGAAAGCCGGGCGCACCAGATCGAACAGCGCCAGCTCCCGATCGGAAAGATGCTCGCGCCGCTTGCCGCGCCCGATGCGCAGATGATCGAGATACTCTTCGCCCGACCAGACGAACAGGTCCGCGCCCGCATGCAGGCCGTCGGCGCGCAGCAGTTCGAGCAGGCGCCGCCCCACTTCGAGACGCAAGGCACCCTCGGGCAAGATAGGGTCGGCCAGCAGCTTGAAGACGTCGGCGATCAACGCGAGTTCGCGGCTCGTCAGGTCCATGCTCGGGTGCGATGAGAAGTGGGCGCGCGCCCCGCTTGCGCGGCGACGCAAACATCAGAGCTTAATGATCTCGCCTGACGGATTCAATATGCAGTGCGACTGTGAAGCGTGAAGCGGGCATGCCGAAAAGAAAATGGGGCGGCAAATGCCGCCCCAAGAAAAACACACGCCGGCAAAGGGCTGTCTTCCGCCGGAGGTTGCATAGTACGCGATGAATTACGGAGCGGCATCCCCAGATTTGAGGACAAACGCTCACGTCATGCAAACTTTTGCCGCCTCATGCCAGCTTGCCGATGCGAAATGGTTTGCTTTCATGCGCAGCGCATCGTTTCGCATCGGCGTCGCGGTTTTTACTGGATCAGACGCGAGACGCCACGGCCGCGCGGATCGGAAACCGCGTCGGGCGTATCGCCGTTGATACGGATCGCCTGGATGTCGCCGTTGAAGTCCTGCGCCTTCAGCACGTAGCCCTTCGCCTCGACCTGCCTGGCGAGTTCGCCGTCGATCGGCGCATACGGCTCCCAGAAAATCGTGTTGGGCGGCAGCAACTGGTGGTGGAAGCGCATCGCCGCCACCGCGTCCTTCAACGGCATGTCGAAGTCGTAGTTGTTGTTGATGACCTGGAACACCGACGTGAAGATGCGCGAGCCACCCGGCGTACCGATCACGAGCGCCACCTTGCCGTCCTTCGTGAGGATGGTCGGCGTCATCGACGAAAGCGGACGCTTCTTCGGCGCAATCGCGTTCGCGTCGCTGCCCACCACGCCGAACATGTTAGGCACGCCGGGCTTGGACGCGAAATCGTCCATCTCGTCGTTGAGCACGATGCCGGCGCCCGGCACGACCACGCCCGAACCGAAGTAGCCATTGACCGTGTACGTGTTCGAAACGGCGTTGCCCCACTTGTCGACCACCGAGAAGTGCGTCGTCTCCGCCTTCTCAGGCATCGAGGTGCCGAGGCCCGGTTGTACGCTCTTGGTGTCGGATGGCTTGTCGGGGTCGACTTCGGCAGCGCGCTTCGCGAGGTACGCGTCGTCGGTGAGCTGCGCGACCGGCACCTTGTAGAAGTCGGGGTCACCGAGATATTGCGCGCGATCCGCGAACACGCGCTTCTCGATTTCCGCGATCAGATGGATGTACTGCGGCGAATTGAGCTGCACATCCTTGAATTGCGGCGCCAGCATCGACTTCATCTTGAGCAGCTGCACGAGGCCCACGCCACCCGAGCTCGGGGGCGGCGCAGTGATGATCTCGTAGCCGTTCCACTTCGCCTCCACGGGCTGGCGCCACACTGCCTTGTACTCCTGCAGGTCGCGCTTCGTGATGAGGCCGTGACCCTTCATCGAAGCGGCGATCAGATCCGCGGTCTTGCCGTCATAGAAGTCCTTCGCGCCCTGGTTCGCAATGCGCGTGAGCACATTGGCGAGATCGGGCTGCTTGAACGTGACGCCCTCCTTCAGGTTGCCGAAGTAGTCGTCGAAATTGGTCTTGCCGGCGAAGTCCTTTTCCGCGGCCTCACGGCGCTTCGCGAGCTGCTCGTCCACGACGAAGCCGTCGCGCGCATATTTGATCGCCGGCGCGAGCACCTGCTTCCATTGCAGCCTGCCGAAGCGCTTCTGCGCCTCCCACATGCCCTCGACCGTCCCCGGCACGCCCACGGCGTCGTAGCCGTAAAGGCTCTTGCCCGGGATCACGTTGCCCTTGTCGTCGAGGTACATCGTGCGCGTGGCGGCGAGCGGCGCGCGCTCGCGATAGTCGAGAAAGTACGGCTTGCCGTTCACGTAGAGCGTCATGAACCCGCCGCCGCCGATGTTGCCGGCTTCGGGGTACGTCACGGCGAGCGAGAAGGCGATGGCGACCGCCGCGTCGACGGCGTTACCGCCCTCCTTGAGGATCTGCTCGGCGGCGTCGGCCGCGTACTTGTCGGCAACGGCCACGGCGGATGCATTGAGGACCGCAGGGCGTTGCTGCGTATCCTTCGCAAAGGCCGGCGTGGCTTCGAGGAAGCCCGTGGACAAGGCGGATAGCGAAAGCAGTGCGAGAGCGGCAGCGGAAATTTTCGTTTTTTCAACCAGCTTCATCGAGTTCACCCCATGATTCGGTTTGTTGGCCTACCAGAAACCTGCCTTGGCCTTATAGCACGCCAGGAAAACGATTGCGATCCGGCGATCCGCTGATTCCGCTGCCGTGCAAGACGGCGTCCGTTCTGGACTGGATCAGGCCTCGCCGCGCCGGCCGCGCGCAATTTCGTCGCCCGCATTCGCGGGCAAACGCATCGTCACCGGAATGGACGCTGCCGAAAAGAGCCCGACCACGAGAAACGCGGGCCAGAAATCGGACCAGACAATGGCCGAATGCCCTTGCACCCGGTGCGAGATCTGCAGCACGAGGCCCGCGATCGTCACGCCGAGGCCGAGCGACACCTGCTGGATCACGCTTGCCACGCTCGTGGCGCGGCCGATGTCGCGCGTCGGAATATCGGCGTAGGCGAGCGAATTGAGGCCGGTGAATTGCAGCGAAGGAAAGATCCCGCCCGCGAGCACGATGACCCAGATGAGCCACACGGGCATGCCCGGCGAAAACGAGCCGCATATCGCGATGGCCGTGCCCGCGAGGACCGCGTTGACCATCAGCGTGCGGCGAAAGCCAAAGCGCCCGAGCACGCGCGAGACGATCGCCTTCATGAAGATCGAGCCGAACGCCGAAGCGCAAGTGATGGCGCCTGAAGCGAACGCCGTCATGCCGAGCCCTTCCTGCAGCGTGAGCGGTAACAAAAATGGCACGGCGCCGAGCCCGATGCGAAACAGCGACCCGCCCGCCACGCTCGCATTGAAGGTGGGGATGCGCAGAAATTTCAGATCGAGCACGGGTCGCTCGACACGTTGCGCATACAACCAATAGGCCGCCAGCAGCAACGCGCCGATCACGCACATCGTCACCGCGGTGCCGGTGGCCACGATCTCGCCGCCCACGAGCGAGAGGCCGAGCATGAACAGCGACGCCCCACCCGCGGAGAGCACGAAGCCGACCCAGTCTAGCCGCCCAGGATGCTCCTCGTGCATGTTCTCGATATGCCGGTTCGCGAGCCAGATGCCGAGCACGCCAATCGGAATGTTGATGAAGAAAATCAGCCGCCAGTGCAGATACGTGGTGATGAACCCGCCGAGCGGCGGCCCCACGACCGGGCCGAGCAGCGCGGGCACCGTGAGATAGTTGACCGCGCGAATGAAGTCCGATTTGGGCAGCGAGCGGAAAATGATGATCCGGCCCACCGGCACCATCATCGCGCCGCCGATACCCTGCACGAAGCGGGCGGCCACGAACATCTCGAGCGAGCGCGAAGCCGCGCACAACAGCGACCCTGCCATGAAGATGCCGATGGCAGTGCGAAACACATTGCGCGAGCCGAAGCGATCGGCCACCCAGCCGCAGATCGGGATGAACACGCCAAGGCCGATCACGTAGCTCGTGACGGCCAGCTTGAGTGTGATGGGGTCCTGGCCGAGATCGCGGGCCAGTGCGGGGAGCGCGGTGACGATGACCGTCCCGTCCACGTTCTCCATGAACATCGAGCACGCGACAATGAGCGGAACGATGAATGTGCCGAGGGCTAATGGCATGGGCAGGAACGACGATCAGCGTGGCTGATGGCGTAAAGCTGCCATTATGGCCCTTGTTGCGGAAAACGGGAACCCGGCAACAGATGAAGCGGCGCCCTTTGCGTGTGCGCCACGCAGCAAACGCGCGCGCAAAAAATAAAAGCCGCGAAGCCCGCCTCCGCCATCATGCGGAGACAGACCTCGCGGCCTGATTCAAGCAATCTGCGTGAGGCAATCCGCGCAGATGCGCTCTAGATAGCGGCCTGCTTCACGCGGCTCACCACGGGACGCAGTTGCGGCAGCACCTGCTGCGCGGCGCGCGTGACGTCGTTGGGGAAGTCGATCTCGATCCACGGCGCGCCGGTGACGTCCGCGGTTTCGAACTCGCTGCCGCGTTCGAGCAGCAGGTCGCGCAGCGCTTCTTCGTGCGGCAGGTTCGCGCGGCCCGTATCGACATAGCCTTCGACGATCTGCGCAAAGCGGCGCGCCGTCGCTTCGTTCAGGCGGAAGAATCCCACCGACTCGCCGATCGTGTCGTATTTCAGACCGACCGCCAGCTGCTTGCGCAGTTCGACGGGCACGCCGTCGCGCAGACACAGCTTCACGGGCTCGTCGCCGGCTTCGAAGTCGCGGTCGATCAAGAGACGGTTGGCAGGCGCCCCGCCCGCCACGAGCGGTGCGAACACGCGCTCGTCGTAGAGCACGTCGGCGTCCATGAGCAGCACATCGCCGCCGCGCGTAAGCGCCTCTGCCGTGCGATGTACCGTGAGCACGCTGCCCAGGTCGAAGCGCGGATTCATCACGACCTCGACCTTGTGCGGCCAGCCGATGCGCTTGAGTTCGGCCTCGACCAGCTCAGGCTGGAAACCGAGCGCGAGCACGACCTCCGTGACACCCGCCTCTTCCAGGAATTGCAGATGGCGTTCGAGCAGCGTCACGCCCTCGAACTGCAGCAGACATTTCGGAAACTGTTCTCCAGCGGGTTGCTGAAGGCGCAGGCCGAGGCCTGCCGCGAGAATGATGGCGCGCATGCGCAAACGTTCCTTGGAAGAAAAAGGTCAATCGGCGACTTCGACAGCGGAGACGCGCAAGGCGCGTCGGCGTTGCCAGCTACGTTCGCTGAAATGCAGATACAGAAGGCCCGGCAAGCCGAGCAGGATTTCTCGCGCGCGCTTGGCAAGCGAGAGCGCGAGCGCCGCCTCGGGCGGCAGGCCGACGAGCGGCGCGAGCAGCAGATAACCGCCCTCTTGCACGCCCAGCGAGCCAGGAATGGCGAAGGCCGCACCGCGAATCGCCTGGCCGATGCTCTCGAGCAGCAGCGCATCGATCCAGCCTGTGGGATGGCCGAGAAAGCGCAGCGCGAGCCACACTTCCACCGTGCCCACGAGCCAGCCCGCGAGGCTCAGCGCGAAGCTGGCCGCCACGCGGCCGCGCCGGGCATAAAGCGACTTCACGGCTTCGTCGATCGCGTCGGCGCGCGTGGCAAGCGCCGACCAGTCGCGCTTGCCGAACACTTTCGATGCCAGACGCAGCAGGCGGCCGAACAGACCGCGACGCTGCGCGACATAAAACAGCGCGATCAGGCCGCCGAGCACGGCCGTCGCGATCAGCGCGGCGACGCCGAGGTCGCGCGGCGCGCCATTCGCGGCGTAGGCCGAAAAAAGCACGATGCCGAATACGGCGAAGACGATCTGCGCGACGGCTTGCAGCGTCGTGCTCACGGTGATGGCCGCAGCCGCATTGCGCATCGACATGCCGCGTTGACCGAGCTGGCGCACCATCGCCACGGGGCCGCCGATCTGGCCCGCGGGCAACAGGCTGTTCACCGATTCGCCGGTCCACCGCGCGAGCAATGCATCGCGCTGATCGACACGCTCGTCCCGGCCGAAGAGCACGGCGATCGCACCCGCGTCGAGTGCGAGCGGCACGACGTGGAACGTCGCAACGAGGACGAGGCCCCAGCCCGCGGCCGCAAGTGCGCCCGTGACCGAGCCGAGCCCCTGCCAGGCGAGCAGCGCAATGAAGAGCGCCGTGCCGATCGACAGCAGCAGGATGGCAGCACGGCTCACGCCTTGCCTCCGAATGCCTTGCGGAACACCTGGCGGAAACCGAAGTACGCAATCGCGTCCTTCATGTTCGAAATGAAACGCCGCCACGGGCGCATATTCGGGTTCGTCACGTATTCGAGCGTGAGCGAAACGCGCACTTCGCCTTCGAGACTCGGCGTGACGCGATGGCGAAGCTTGTCGCCGTCGAACACGATGAGCGCGCCCGGCGGGTATTGCACCGAACCCGGCTCATCCGCCTTGTTCGGGTCTTTCGTGTGCAGTTCGTAGTCGAGCTTGCACGACGACTCGTCGATTACCCCGAGCAGCACCGTATAGCGGCGGCCGTCGTAGTAGGACGTGTCGTAATGCCAGCCGATGTGATCGCCGGCGCGCGTGTAGTAATAGAGAGCGTAAGCGTGCGGGTCGTCTTCGGGCGAAAGCTGCAGGCGGTCGCCCGTGATCTTTTCGAGCCACGCGATGAGCTGCGGCGAGCGGTAAAGCTCGGCGATGTACGGCGCGAGGCGGTCGATGGTGTGACGGCTCACGCTTCCGCCCGCCTTGTGGCCCGGCAGATAGTTGCGGTTGACTTCGGGAAGCAGCGCGTTGGCCGCGTCGATCAACTGTTGCGTGGCGTCGGCGGGCAGAAAATCGGCGAGATACAGGAACGAGCCCTGGCTCTGATAGTCCTCGCGCAGGCGCGCGGTGTTCAGCGGTTGCAGCGCGCGGCCGATCGCGCCGTCCGGCTCGCCAGCCGCCGCGCGTGAGGCGCGGGCTGGCGCGGGGGCGCGCGGCGCTACGACCTGTTCTTGTTCTGCTTGCAGGCTCATCTGCTGCTCCACACCTGGCGGGTTTCCTTGGCGGGGCGCAGGCGGCGCGTCACGCGCACATAGTCGAGCACCACCCAGATGGCGAACAACGGCGCCCCGATCGAAGCCGCGATAATGAACGGCGACACGACGCCCGTCAGCGTGACAAGGGGTAGCAGATACAGCACGTCTTCGGTCTCGAAGCCGCCGGCGAACGCCTGTTGGGTGCCCGCCTTGCCGGCCATTTCCTCGATGCGCATGCGCAGGAAAAAGATCACGGCGACCGCGACGCCCGCGATGCCGCCCAGCACGGCCGGCGGCACATGCCATTCGGCGCCGGTGTGGGCGGCCACGACGCCGAGGCCGTAGCCCATGCCGAGGAACAGCAGGACGGTGACGAGCGCGTCCGCCGCGAGATCGTAGAAATGCCCGATGCGGCTGGTTTTACCGCCGATACGCGCCAGTTCGCCGTCGGTATGATCGACAAAATTCGACAGTACGATCAGAAACGCGCCAATATTGACGTGCAGAAAGTCTCCGCGCGCCAGAAAAAAGCCGCCGGCAACGCCAATCAGGAGTCGCAGCGTGGTCAGATGATTCGGGGTAACGCGCGTGGGTACAAGCGGAGTGACAAGCCAGCGCGCCGCGCGAGCGTCCCACGTGCGCGGCGGCGGCACCGCTTTCGGAGCCATTTTTACAGGTTTGTCTTTTTCGGTCATAACCGCGCAATATATACGCCTTCCAGAAATCTTGCAGGTATTCCGACGATCGTCCCACTTTTTGCTTGTGGTTCTGTAAGGCAAAGCGCTAGATCGGCTCCCGCGGCGCCGCAAGCGAAGTTGCCCGAACACGCGTAGAGTGCAACCCTTCGCGCCAGCCCGGACGTTTTGCGTCCAACGGCTCCGGCGCACGCACTTTCGCCATTCACGTAATGAAACGCTTTACCTTTGCCGCCCTTTTTCTCGCTGTCCTGACGCTTCTCGCCGGCAACGCCCGCGCCGCCGCCATCGACGATTCGCTGACCTGCAGCGAGTCCGCACACGACTTCATCTCCGGGCTGATCACGCAAAACCTGATCGATCCGAAGCCCATGAAGGTCGAAAGCAATTCGATCAACGCATTCTGGCCCGCGCGCGGCCAGCACATGACGGCCTATGGCTTCAGCGTGTTCGCCATCGTGGGTTTCCAGAAGGACGACCCGCTCTTCAAGACCGGCGACGGCACACCCATCGCCCCTTCCGCCTACGGCGCCGTCGTGGTCGGCACCCAGACCAGGGTGCAGGCGGCCCTCACGGCGGCAGGCAATAACGCCATCGTCCACCATGCCGGACCGCTATTAACAGCGATCTTCTGCAAGCAGGAGTAAGCGGGCAGGCTTTGAGCGTTATTCGATACGCCCGAAACCGCCTTCGGCCCAGGCCTCGGCGCGGGCTTTCGTGAGCTTGAAGTTCGGCGCGACGCGCGCCTGAGCGAGTTGCTCGCCGAACGCGTCGATCGCGCTGATGAGCCCGTAGGGCTCGTACTCGTCGGGAACGATGTCGAGCGTCACGTCCACATCGCCTTCGGCGGTCTGCACGCTCACGCGCTTGTGCAGCAGTGCGCGCAATTGCTGCTCGTGCCGGCGCAGCACCTCCGAAGCGGTCTTCACGAGCGTGTTGAACGCCGACGTGTCGAGCGGCTTGGGATTCTTCTTGTCACGGCCCATGGTCCACGGGCCGACGAGTGCAGGCTCAGGCTCGCCGTCCTTGATCATTTCGACGGCCCAGCCGTCGTCGTCCTCATTCTTGATCACGCGCGCGGTCCAGCCGTCCTTGCGCCACAGGCGCGCCTCCTGGATCACCTCGGCTTCAGCGGCGAGGTCATCGGCGGGGAAATCGGAATCGGTTGCGGGTGAGGAATCGGTCATGGCGGGGTTTTCATCGGGTTCTGCGGGGGACTTGCCCGTCGCGGGGCAAGGGCAGGATTCTACCCGGATCGCGTCGCGCGTCGGGCGCCGCGTCTTTCTATCCAGCCGGTTCGGATTATCGCGCCACCAAAGCAGAATATCGACTGGTGATTTTAATCATTGCGTTTTCCGCAACGCATCATTCCGCCTTGCGCATTAATTTAAAATAATTTCCTGCGGGCAAAAAAAACGCGGCCCGAGAGCCGCGTAAAAACAGATGAAAAAAGACCACCCTTGGTCGAGGGCTGAAGCCATTGTACCGCCGCGCAATGCGTGGGTTCAGCCCATGATCTGGAACAGTACCTTTCACCAAACGACAAGAATCGCGCTTGAAAAAGCGTTGAATTCGCGTTAGGCCAGCTCCTGCGCGGGTTTGTCGCATCGTCGCGGGTGCACAACGGATTGTCCAGATAGACCATTTTGTCGCACCCGATAATCCAATGGAAAAAGTCTTTATATGCAATCACTTACGGCGATTAATGCCGATCGCGAAATGAGATGAATGCATTGTTGCGTCGATTTGCGTAAATACGCCGAATACCGGGCTTACACTTCGTTGCGAATCATCCGGGCACGAAATCGATTTTCAGAATATTCGGCCTGAGATTCCCCAAGTTCTGACCGGAGAAAAACATGAAAAAAGCACTCATTGCTGCAGGCGTCCTCAGTGCATTTGCCATCAGCGCCCATGCGCAAAGCAGCGTCACCCTTTACGGCTCGCTCGACGCCGGCATCGTCTACGCGAACAACGTCGGCGGCCACAGCCTGTGGGCTCAGGGCAGCGGCGCTCTCTCGAACAACTACTTCGGCTTTCGCGGCGCCGAAGACCTGGGCGGCGGCCTGAAGGCGATCTTCACCCTCGAAAGCGGCTTCAATCTCAACAACGGCGGCTACAAGAACGGCGACAGCGGCTTTAACCGCCAGGCCTACGTCGGCTTGAAGAGCGACAAGTTCGGCACGCTCACGCTCGGGCGGCAGTACGACTCGATGGTCGACTACCTCTCGCCGCTCTCGGAAGCCGGCGCGGGCTACGGCAACAATCTCGCGGGCCACCCGTTCGACAACGACAACCTCGCCCAAAGCTATTCGATCAAGAACTCGGTCAAGTACGCCAGCGCAAACTACGCGGGCCTCCAGTTCGGCGGCCTGTACGGCTTCAGCAACGACGCGAACGGCTTCGCGAATGGCCGCGCGTGGAGCGTGGGCGCATCGTACGGCAACGGCCCGCTGAACTTCGCGGCCGCCTACTCGCAACAAAACAACTCCGGCGGCCTCGGCGCCGCGAACAGCGCGGCCTCGGCCGACCAGAACATCTCGGCGCGGCTGCAGCGCTCGTTTGGCGCGGGCGTGAACTACACCTACGGCCCGGCACAAGTTGGCTTCGTGTGGACACACTCGCAGATCGACGGCATGCAGAGTCTCTCGAGTGGCGGCAGCGCGCCGCTGCCGGGCCTCTCAGGCCTCAACCTGCACGTCGACAACTATGAAATCAACGGCGCCTACCATCTGACGCCCGCCCTCGCGTTCGTCGGCTCCTACACGTTCACCGACGGCACGGTCACCGGCAACGGCAGCAACAACAGCCCGAAGTGGCACACCGTGGTGCTCGGCACCGACTACTCGTTGAGCAAGCGCACGGACGTCTACCTCGCCGGCGTCTACCAGCACGCTTCGGGCTCGCTCGGCTATAACGCCGACGGCTCGGGCATCGCAAACGTCGCTGCGATCAATACGCTCTCGCCTTCTTCAACGAACAACCAGGTGGCCGCGACAGTCGGTCTGCGTCACCGCTTCTGATCGCTCGCGGTTGGGCAAACCCGGCGCGACCCGCCACGCTGCCTGTCCTTTGAGAAACGCACATGCGCCACAAGCGCATGTGCGTTTTTTCTTGTGAACTGTTGCATCTTTTTACGTCTGCGTAGGCCTTGATTCAGATCAGGGTGCGTATACTCATTGGCATAATCCGCTGCTTCGATATTGTCACGCCGCCTATGAAAACGCTCACGCAACGACTTCTCGCCGCGACTCCGCTCGCACTCATCGCCGCTTGTGGCTCTACACCGCCGTCCGGCACTGCTTCGAATGGCGAACCGATGATCTACGCTTCGTCGGCGCGTTCGGCGTCGTCGGTCGCGAGCTGCCTCGAAGACCGCTTGCCGCACGTGCACAGTTCGCGCGACGGCAATACGACGGAACTGAGCGTAGGCTCGCGCTCGGACGCGTCGTACTTCGTCACGCTCACGCCGAATGGCCACGGCTCGGTCATTCGCGTCACGCACGGCGCGTCCGCGTCGAACGATCCGCCTGAAGAAGAACTGCGCTTCGACGTGGCGCGCTGCACGACCTGACGCGCGAACGGCTGGCGCGGGCACCGCACGCGCCACACGACGTACCGCAAGTCGCCCGCATGTCACCCCTGTCATAACGGCGACACATCTGCGAAGATTGCGCCCCCTTCGACTTCGCAACACACCGCTTCATGGCATCAGGCACCGCACATCACGCCACGGGTTGGGCCGCCGGCGTCATCGCCGCCGCAATCGTCACGCATCAGGGCGCCGATAGCGCCTGGCATCTCTACGCCGCGCTCGCGTTCGCAGCGGGTGTCGCGGGCGGATCGGCGCCCGACTGGCTGGAGGTCGCCTGGTGGCGCAAGAAGCGGCGCCTCTGGATCACGCATCGCACGTTCACGCACTGGGGCATCGGCTGGATCGCGTTGCTCGTGTGGTCGTATCACAAACTCGGGCACGTGCCGCTCGCGGCGCCCGCGTTCGGCTTCGCTTGCGGAGGCGTGATCCACCTGTTCGCGGACTGGCCCAATCCGCTCGGTGTGCCGTGGATCTTTCAACGGCATTCGCTGAACTGGTGGCGCAGCGGACGCTGCGACCTGATCGTCGTCGCGGCGTCATGGGTGGCCGCGTGGTTTTTCGCCGTGCATGGCGTGCCGCACGATTGGTCGCTCGCGCCATTGCGTCGGCTCGTCTGATCGGTCAGGTTTTCCTGGCAACAGGTGCAGGCACCCTGGGAGTCATGCAGCCGATGAAGCGTCGATTGACAATCGTCGGAACCGGTCAGGCGCCACATCGCCCATTAATCAGGCAACGTTTATTATCGTATTAACCAAAACCAAAATAAAAACGGCGCCCCTTTAAAGGGCGCCGCTCCTAAATCGCGTCATGCGGTAATCAGGTGTTCTCTTCGCACTCCACGCGTCCCATGCGGTAGCCGACGATCAGCCCGGCGTCATAGGCTGACTCCAGCGCGCGGCCAATATCCTCCGCGCTCACGAGGTGCGCGTCGGCGGTCGGCTTCCCGGTCAGTTCGAAGCTCTCGATCCCGAGCGTTCTTCGCGAGATTGCCAGCAATAACTCCAGTCGTTCGTCATGCATTTTGCTCTCTCCACTTGATCCACATCATCTGATTACAATGATAAATATCAAAATCCGTGAGAGCCGCGGCGCATGGACGCATATTGAGGCGTCACTCTAATATCAAAACCAGAAATCTTTAAAATTTGTTAAAACATCGGCGGATTAACTTTTAGATATCGTTAAGTCGAATCGTTTTAATTCGCAATTGGACAGGGCGTCAATCCACGATGGGTTAACCCATACCGCCGAGTCGACGTCGCGGCCCAGCCAGGCCAGTCCAGGGTTTCTTGCGGGCAACCGTTTGATATGATCGGTAAGACATCGCGGGGCCCAACCAGGGCTTTTCGTCAGCATTCGAACGTAGCCCATGGATTCCACGCTCACCCCATCCGCCAGCACGGCGACCACCGACCTCGGCCGCCGCGTGCGCGCCGCGCGCGTCGCCCAGGAGCTGACGCTCGATACGGCCAGCCGCCTGTGCGGCGTCTCGCGCTCGACCCTGTCGAAAGTCGAAAACGGGCTCATGTCGCCGACCTTCGACGTGCTGCAAAAGATCGTCGGCGGGCTCAGAATCGACCTGGCCGAGCTGTTCGGCACCCCGCCCAAGCTCAATGCCGGCGGCCGCCGCGCGCTCACGCGCAATGGCGCGGGTCAACGCCACGCCTATCGCGGCTATCAAATGGAGTTGCTCGCAACCGATCTCGCGCACAAGGCCATGCTGCCGTTTCGCATCCGCATCACCGCGCATTCGCTCGATGCGTTCGACGACTGGGGCCGCCACGAAGGCGAAGAGTTTCTCTACGTGATCAGCGGCAGCGTATGCCTGTATTCGGAGCTTTACGCGCCCACGTGTCTGGAAGCCGGCGACAGCCTCTACTTCGACAGCCGCACCGGCCACGCGGCCATTTCGACGAGCGAAGAAGACGCCGAAGTGCTATGGATGGCAACGAGTGCGCGCCTGCCCGGCGTCGCACCGGAAGCGTCGGCAACCTCGAAGTCACGCACCAGGACGAAGCTCACGGCCAGCTAGATGTGGCGCGCGGCGTTGGGTCTGCTGGAGCCGTAAAGCCTCACCCCCCGGCGTCGGGCGAACGCTTGCCAGCGGAAGGGTTTGCGGTACGCGCACGCCGCGCCCGCGGAGCCGCTGAGCCATCCGGCCGCACATCGCGCTCGCGCGCCGCACGCCGCACCGCCTCGATCAGCGCGCGACCGGCAGGCGTGGGCTGGGTATCGGTACGCTGAATCACCCCCACCGGCTCCTCGCCGCCCGCAGAAGGCAACGGCAACCGCACCAGCGTCCCGCGCCGCAGGTCGTACTCGACGGCACCGGCGGGCACGAACCACACCGCGTCGTTCTCGAGCGCGAGCGCGCGCCCCACCGAAACCGATAGCAACTCGACGAACGCCGACAGCGGCGGCGCCCCCCAGGCGGCGAGCAGACTGTCCGCCGCCTGGCGGATCAACGTGCCGAACGGCGGCAGCACAAGCGGAAACGATGCGAGTTGCGCCGGCAGCCCCGCCCCCGGCGCGAGCGGATGTCCCGCGCGCACCACCACGGCGAGCGGCTCGTTGTACAACTGCTCGAAGCTCAGGCCCACCATGCGCTCGGGGTCGGCCAGACGGCCCACTGCAAAGCTGATTGCCCCTGTCTTCAACCGCTCGAGCAACTCCGTGTTGGCGCCCGTCACGAGCCGCACGCTCACCCGCGGCCATTCCTCGCCGAAGTGACGCAACGCGCCGGGCAGCAACGCCGTCGCCACCGTGGGCAGCACGCCGATATCAAGCGTCGCGGCCACCGCGCCTTCGTCGCGCGCGAGCAAGGCCACGCCCTGGCGCAGCGCGCTCACGCAGGCGCTCGCGTGCGGCATGAAAAGCTGCCCCTCGCGGGTGGGCACCGCACCGTGCCGACCGCGCTCGAACAGCTTCACGCCCAGCACGAGCTCCAGCTCGGCGATCGTCTTCGACACCGCGGGCTGCGTGACCGAAAGACTCTCGGCAGCCTGCTGCACGCTCCCCATCTGCGCCACGGCAAGAAAACACTGGAGATGGCGGAATTTGACGCGTCCGTCCGCGAGCCGGTTTTGCATAACGATTCGTTATACGAAGTGCGAAAAAACATCATTTTGCATAACTTTTCGCTTTGGATAAAGTGGCTGCATCGGCTCGTAGCGACAAATCGCTGCAGGCAACGAGCCCTTCCCCAATAATCCACCCCAGGAGACACCCCATGGACGAGTCCATCCTGTCGCCGCGCGACTTCGACTCGCATCCCGCGTACGTTTATCCGCCGTACCGTTCGTCGGTCAAACGCGGCCCCACGCTCCCGCTCATCCCCCTGAAGGAAAAGCTGCGCAACCAGCACGCACCCGTGTACGGCACCGACGACCTCGGCGCGCTCGACCACGACCTCACGCGCAACGCGGCCAGGAATGGCGCGCCGCTCGGCGAGCGCATCATCGTGACGGGCCGCGTGCTCGACGAAGGCGGCAAGCCGGTGCGCAACACGCTCGTCGAAATCTGGCAGGCCAATGCCGCCGGCCGCTATGTCCACAAGCAGGACCAGCACGACGCGCCGCTCGATCCGAACTTCCTCGGCGCCGGCCGCGCGATCACCGATAACGACGGCCGCTATCGTTTCCTCACGATCAAGCCGGGCGCGTATCCCTGGGGCAATCACCCGAACGCGTGGCGTCCGAATCACATCCACTTCTCGCTGTTCGGCGACTACTTCGGCTCGCGTCTCGTCACGCAGATGTATTTCCCCGGCGACCCGCTGCTCGCGTTCGACCCGATCTATCAGGGCACGCCGGAAGACGCACGCGAGCGCATGATTTCGCGCTTCTCGCTCGACACCACCGAAGAAGGCTACGCACTCGGCTACGAATTCGACATCGTGCTGCGCGGCCCGAACCAAACCCCCACGGAGCGTTGAACCATGGCCCTCAAGGAAACGCCTTCGCAAACGGTCGGCCCGTACTTTGCCTACGGCCTGTGTCCGCAGCAATACGACTTCGATTTGAAGAGCCTCTTCACGGCCAACGTGGTCGGGCCTGAAACGCCGGGCGAGCACATCACGCTGATCGGCCGCGTGATCGACGGCGACGGCAACGCCGTGTTCGACGCGATGCTCGAGTTTTCGCAGGTCGACGCAAACGGCCGCTATCCGGCTTCGCGCGAGGAAATCGCCAAAGACGGCTTCCGCGGTTTTGCACGCGTGGGCACGGGCACGGATGCGCAGCACCGTTTCATCGTGCACACCGTGAAGCCGGGCGTCGAGATCGCCGGCGAAGCGCCGCATCTGAATGTGATCGTGATGATGCGCGGGATGCTCACGCACACCTTTACGCGCATCTACTTCGAAGACGAAGCCGCCGCCAACGCCGCGGACCCAGTGCTCTCCGCCGTGCCGGCGGCGCGCCGCGACACGCTCATCGCGCGCCGTAGCGAGCAGGCCGGCAGCATCGTCTACACGTTCGACATCCGCATGCAGGGCGAACAGGAAACGGTGTTCTTCGATCTTTGATGCATCAACGGACACGCGAGACGAATCGCGCGGACTTTCACGCGGCTTTCATGAACTGGCCCTATGATCGTGACACTGCGATCTGATCGCGGAACTCCGAGCTGTACCTTGTGAAGCCTGCCATGCGCAGGCTTCTTTTTTTGCAGTGCGCTCGCGGCCTGCCGCGCACTCAGCCGAGCGGCCGCACGCCGATCAGCACGCCATGCAGCCAGAAGGCGAACACGGCCCAGACGACGAGCCCGACCACGACGACGATCGCATCGCGCGACACCTCTCCCGGCGGATAGACCACCCCGGCTTCGCGATCGCGCCGGTTCTCGCCTCGCAGCTCGAACAACGCCCAGACGAGGAAAACCCCGAAGAGAATGATGTCGTTGAGCGTGCCGTTGGCGAGCAGATGCGCGAACGCCCAAAGCGCGACACCGCTCACGAACGGCTGGCCGAGCGCGCGCTTGAAGTGATTGCCCGGCACGTAGGCCGCGACGATCAGGATGAAGGCAATGGCGGTGAGGAGTGCCGTGACATGCGCCATCCAGAACGGCGGCAGCCAGATCGGCACGGGGTAGCGGCGTGACAGACCGTAGCCATAGACGATCAGCACGAAGCCCAGAATGGAGAGCAACGCGAACGCGCCTCGCCAGGCACGCGGACCCAGGCGCTCGATCTGCGCGGCGCGCCAGGGCCCTGCCACGATGCGGATCGAATGGACACCAATGAAAATCACGAGGCCCAGCACGAGTATCGCCATGACTACCTCCCTGCCGTAGCAAGAACGCAATGGGCGAGATTGTCGCGCAGCTTGATCGCGCAGCCAACCGGAGTTTTCAAAAAAGCTGACTAATTACGCGCGCAAATGCCAGCAAAAAAGAATGCATAAATCATTGCGCGCCTAAACCGGCACGGCACATTAGGAGGCGCAATTAAATCCCGGCTCGCGCCGAAAGGCATTTTAAAACTATGCTGAATAATACTGGGCGCCGCACCGATGTGCGGCTTTGCGGCATGCGCCGCGAACGGTCTGGCGGTCGACGGGCAACACCGGCGCGCACTCACGCACCGTCATGGCTAGCAGCGAAAGTGCTCGATATCCTGTCCCGCGTGCTTATAGCGCAACAGCCAGGCCGGCATATCGCCCTCGCCATTCCACGTATTCCCGTATGCGTCGCGGTACTTGGGTAGTTTTTCGCTTTCAGCAATAGACGCTTCAAGCTCTTCGAACGTAATGCCGTACTCTTCCATGCGGCGTCGAATCCACACGATGAGCCGTTCGCGCGCCTCTCCATCGAGGTCGAACATCGATTAATTCCTCTCGCTTCGTCAAGGGCAAGGCACCGATACAACGATCGGCAAAGAATGGTCTTCCCTGAAAAGACAAAGGCTTCGCGCACGAACTGCGAAGCCTTGCTGCACTGATGAGGTAGCCTGGGTATGGAGCCCGCGACCGGTTCGGAGGGGATCTGTAGTCCGCTGCTCCGCTCTCAGGTGACGCCGCTACAGGTGAGCGAACGTTTGCTGCAAGCGGAACCGATGATACCTTGCGCGCGCGGCACAGATCAAGCGGTTTCAAGGCGGAGCGGGCCTCTGCGGCCCGCTCCATTCCTTTAGCCTGAAGCCGCCGCGCCCGTTGCGCGCCGCTCTGGTGCAGGCTTGCTTTCGGCGGCGCTCACGTCAGCCTGGCCACGCGCCAGCACGGGCGCGAGTGCCGCACCGGTGTGGCTCGCCCGCACCTTCGCGAGCGCTTCGGGATCGGCCGCGGCGACGATCGTGCCACCGCCCACGCCGCCTTCGGGCCCGAGATCGATGATCCAGTCGGCTTCGGCGATCACGTCGAGGTCGTGCTCGATCACGACGACGCTATGCCCCGCGTCCGCAAGCCGGTGCAGCACGCTGATGAGGCGCGCCACGTCCGCCATGTGCAGGCCCACCGTGGGCTCGTCGAGCACGTAGAGCGTGTGCGGCGCCTTCTGGCCGCGGCGCGTGATGTCGTCGCGCACCTTCGAGAGTTCGGTTACGAGCTTGATGCGCTGCGCCTCGCCGCCCGAGAGCGTGGGCGAAGGCTGGCCGAGCGTGAGGTAGCCGAGACCCACGTCCTTCATGAGCTGCAGCGGATGCGAAATACTCGTGATCGACCCGAAGAACTCCACCGCCTCGTCGATTTCCATCGTCAGCACTTCGCCGATGTTCCGGCCGCGCCACGTCACGGCCAGCGTTTCCGGATTGAAGCGCTGGCCGTGGCACACGTCGCACGGCACCTTCACGTCGGGCAGGAAGCTCATGCCGATGGTGCGCACGCCCTGGCCTTCGCACGCGGGACAGCGTCCGTCGCCGGTATTGAACGAGAAACGCGACGCGCTATAGCCGCGGGCGCGCGCCTCGAGCGTATCGGCAAAAAGGCGGCGGATCGCGTCCCACACGCCGATATAGGTCGCGGGGCACGAGCGCGGCGTTTTGCCGATCGGCGTCTGGTCGACTTCGAGCACGCGGTCGATGCTTTCCCATCCGCTGATCGAATCGCAGCCCTGCCACGTATGCCAAACCTCGAGCTTCGGCTTCGCGCTCGTGCGCGCGAGCACGCTCGACCGGCGCTCCGCCGCGCTCGGCGCTTTCTCCTTCACCGCCTTGCGCGCGCGGCGCTCGGCAGGCGAAGACAGCACCGAACGCCCCACGGCGTCGAGCAGATTGGAAAGCAGCACGTCGCGCGCGAGCGTGGACTTGCCGGAGCCGCTCACGCCGGTGATCGCCACGAGACGTCCGAGCGGAATCTGCGCGGTGACGTTGCGCAGGTTGTGCAGCTTGCCGCCGTGCACGGTCAGCCATTGGCCCGGCACCGCCTCGCGTCCCGCGCGCGCCGGACGCACTTCGCGGCGCGGCTGCAGCGGGTGCCGGATAGGCTGTGCGAGATAGCGACCCGTGAGCGAATCGGCCTGCGCCGCGAGATCGGCCACACTGCCCTGCGCGACCACGCGGCCGCCGCGCTTGCCCGCGCTCGGACCGATGTCGATGATGTGATCGGCGCGCCGGATCGTGTCCTCGTCGTGCTCGACCACGACGAGCGTGTTGCCCTTCTCGCCGAGGCTGCGCAGCGCGTCGAGCAGGATCTGGTTGTCGCGCGGATGCAGGCCGATGGTCGGTTCGTCGAGCACGTAGCAGACGCCCTGCAAGTTACTGCCCAGTTGCGCCGCGAGACGAATGCGCTGCGCCTCGCCACCCGAAAGGCTGGGCGCGGCGCGATCGAGGCTCAGATAGCCGAGCCCCACTTCTTCCAGAAACTGCAGCCGGCTGCGGATCTCGCTCACCACGTCGCGCGCGATCTGCGCGTCGCGGCCGCCAAGCTTCAGCGTATCGATCCAGCGGCGCGTATCCGCCACGGTCCACTGCGCGACGTCGACGATGGCATGCGCGTCGAACGTCACGGCGCGCGCCACCGGATTCAGGCGCGTGCCGCCGCAATCGTGGCACGGCTCGTCGACCATGCCGTCGGGTTCCTGCTCCTCCGAAGGCAAGGTTTGCTCGCGGCCACGGCCGTCTTCGGCGACGATCGTGTCGTCGTAGGCGGCGCGCTGCTCGCGCGTGAGCGCGAGGCCCGTACCCACGCAGGTCGTGCACCAGCCGTGCTTGCTGTTGTACGAGAACATACGCGGATCGAGTTCGGGATAGCTCGTGCCGCACACCGGGCAGGCGCGCCGCGTCGACAGCACCTTCACCTCGCCGATGCTCGCCGTCGAACCGCCATTGCCAATCACGTGATCGAGGCCGTCGAGCGGCGCGAGCAGGTGCACGATGCCCTTGCCCGCTTCGAGCGTCGCGCCGAGCAGCGTGCGCAATTGCGCCTCGTTTTCCGGCTCGATCACGAGGTCGCCCACGGGCAACTCGATCGTATGCTCGCGGAAGCGGTCGAGCTTGGGCCACGGCGCGACGGGCACGAACTCGCCATCCACGCGCAGATGCGTATTGCCGCGCGCCTTCGCCCACTTCGCGAGATCGGTGTACACGCCCTTGCGATTGACGACGAGCGGTGCGAGCAAACCGACATGCTGGCCGCGATGCTCGCGCAGCAGTTGCGCGACGATCGCATCGACGCTCTGCGACGTGACGGGCGTGCCGTCATGCACGCAGTGCTGCACGCCGAGCTTCACGTAAAGCAGACGCAGGAAGTGCCACACCTCGGAGGTCGTGGCGACCGTGCTCTTGCGGCCGCCGCGCGAAAGGCGCTGCTCGATCGCGACGGTCGGCGGAATGCCGTACACGGCATCGACTTCGGGGCGGCCCGCGGGCTGCACGATCGAACGCGCATACGCGTTGAGCGATTCGAGGTAGCGCCGCTGGCCTTCGTGAAAGAGGATGTCGAACGCGAGCGTGGACTTGCCCGAACCCGACACGCCCGTGATGACGTTGAAGCGGCCGTGCGGGATATCGACGTCGAGCGCCTTGAGGTTGTGCTCGCGCGCGTTCACGATGCGCACCACGTCCTCGCCCTGCACGTCGCGGCGCGCCTGCGCGGCACGCAATGCGGTTTGCAGCGCCACGCCCTCTTCTTCCGCCGGCAGTTCGACGCCGCTGCCAAGCGCGGCTTCGTAGCGCTCGAGCGCCGCGCCCGTATGCGAACGCGGACACGCGATCACGTCTTCGGGCGTGCCGACGCACACCACTTCGCCGCCCGCGTCGCCGCCTTCGGGGCCGAGATCGATCAGCCAGTCTGCGGCGCGGATCACGTCGAGGTTATGTTCGATCACGAGCAGCGAATGACCGCCCGCGAGCAGCTTGCCGAAGGCGCGCATCAGCTTGGCGATGTCGTCGAAATGCAGGCCCGTAGTCGGTTCGTCGAACATGAAGAGGCGGCCGCCCGCCTCCTTGCCGCGCGACTGCGCGGTTTCGGCGAGATACCCCGCGAGCTTCAGGCGCTGCGCCTCGCCGCCCGACAGCGTCGGCACCGGCTGGCCGAGCTTCACGTATTCGAGACCGACGTCCACGATAGGCTGCAGCACGCGCAATACTTCGGCATCCTCAGCGAAGCATTGCACTGCTTCGCTGACCGTGAGGTCGAGCACGTCCGCCACCGAAAGCGTGCGGCCCGCGCGCTCGATCTTCACTTCGAGCACTTCCGCGCGATAGCGGCTGCCGTCGCAATCGGGGCAACGCAGATACACATCGCTCAGGAACTGCATTTCGATGTGCTCGAAACCCGAACCGCCGCAGGTCGGGCAGCGGCCTTCGCCCGAGTTGAAGCTGAACATGCCCGCCGTGTAGCCGCGCTGCTTCGCGAGCGTCGCCTTGGCGAACAGCTTGCGGATCTCGTCGAAGGCGCCGACATAGCTGGCCGGATTCGAGCGCGCCGTCTTGCCGATCGGCGACTGGTCGACGAACACGGCGTCGCTGATCTGCTCCGCGCCGCCCAGCTTGCGGAACGTGCCCGGCGCCTCCGTCGCTTTGCCCAGATGCCGCGCGAGCGCGGGATAGAGCACGTCCTGCACGAGCGTGGATTTGCCCGAGCCCGAGACGCCCGTCACGCACACGAGCCGCTGCAGCGGAATCTGCACGGTCACGTCGCGCAGGTTGTGCTCGCTCGCGCCTTCGAGCAGGAGGTTCGGCGTGGACGCGTCAACCGGGCGTCGCTCCCAGTGCGAAGCGTCGGCAACGGCGCGGTGGCCGCCCAGGTACTCGCCCGTCAGGGTGCCCGAGGAGCGGATATCGTTCGGCGTGCCGTCGTAGACGATCGAGCCGCCGCGCTCGCCCGGGCCCGGGCCCATGTCGATGAGGCGGTCGGCCGCGAGCATCACGGACGGATCGTGCTCGACCACGACGAGCGTATTGCCCGCGTCGCGCAGACGTTGCATCGCTTCGACGATGCGGTTGAGGTCGCGCGGATGCAGGCCGATACTCGGCTCATCGAGCACGAACAGCGTTTTCGTGAGCGACGTGCCGAGCGCCGTGGTCAGGTTGATACGCTGCACTTCTCCGCCCGAAAGCGTACGGCTCTGGCGGTCGAGCGTCAGATAGCCGAGGCCCACGTCGCAGAGATACTTCAGGCGCGTGCGCACTTCCTCGAGCAGCAGCTTCAGTGCATCGTCGAGCAATGCTGAGGAAAGCGAAAGATTGTCGAAGAAGCGGCGAATGCGCTCGATCGGCAACAGCATCACGTCGTGCACGGTGAGGCCCGGCAACGCTTCGAGCTGCGCGCGTGTCCAGTCCACGCCGTGCGGCAGGAAACGTCCCGACGGCGCGAGCACGTCGTCCGCGTTCTGCTGCGTGCCGAGGCGCCATTGCAGGGCCTCGGTTTTCAGGCGCGCGCCGCCGCAGGTTTCGCACGGCGTGTAGCTGCGGTACTTCGACAGCAGCACGCGAATGTGCATCTTGTAGGCCTTCGACTCCAGATACTGGAAGAAGCGCTTCACGCCGTACCACTGCGTTTGCCAGCTGCCCTTCCAGTCCGGCGCGCCGTTGATGACCCAGTCGCGCTGCGCCTGCGTCAGCTCGGACCATGCCGTATCGCGCGGGATGCCGGCTTTCGCGGCATAGCGCATCAGGTCGTCCTGGCATTCCTTCCACGCCGGCGTTTGCAGCGGCTTGATCGCGCCGCCGCGCAGCGTCTTGCGCTCGTCGGGGATCACGAGGCCCCAATCCACGCCGATCACGCGGCCAAAACCGCGGCACGCGTCGCAGGCGCCGTAGGCCGAGTTGAACGAGAACAACGCGGGCTGCGGATCGGCGTAGCGCAAATCGCTGTCCGGGCAATGCAGCCCCGTCGAGAAGCGCCAGATCTGCGGCTCGGCCTGCGCATCGTCATCGCTGCTGGCCAGCACGTAGACGTTCACGCGCCCGCTGCCGCGCTTGAGCGAGGCTTCGATCGCCTCGATCGCGCGGCTCTTCTCCACGTTCTGCATGCGGAAACGGTCGGCGACCACGTCGAGCAGCTTGCGCGTGCCTTCGGCCGTCTTCACCTCGCGCTGCGCCTGCACGCGCGTATAGCCACTCGCGGAGAGCCACTGCGCGACTTCTTCCTCGGTGGTCGTATCGGGCAACTCGACCGGAAACGTGACCACAAGACGCGGGTCGCCCGCGGCCGTACGCGCCATCAGTTCGGCGTAAATCGTCTCAGGCGTGTCGTGCCGCACGGGCTGCGCCGTGACGCGGTCGAACAGATTCGCGGCGCGCGCGTACAGCAGCTTCAGGTGGTCATTGAGCTCCGTCATCGTGCCGACCGTGGAGCGCGAACTGCGCACGGGGTTGGTCTGGTCGATGGCGATGGCGGGCGGCACACCGTCCACGCGATCGACCTGCGGCCGGTCCATGCGGTCGAGGAACTGACGGGCATAGGCGCTGAACGTTTCGACGTAACGGCGCTGGCCTTCCGCGTAAAGCGTATCGAAGACGAGGCTCGACTTGCCCGAGCCCGAAGGCCCGGTGACGACCGTCATTTCGCCGGTGTGCAGGTCGAGGTCGAGGTTCTTGAGGTTGTGCTGGCGGGCACCACGGATTCGGATGGATCGGTTTTCGCTCACTTGCGCTGGCATTCCGGCTGGATCACACGCGTGGGGCCGGACGGCGCGCGAAATGGGGCAAATACGCGGCGCGGCCCGGCAACTTGCAGCGCGGCGCGCGCGGGGAATCGGCGCGCGGCCCTGGCTGTCAGGCTAGGATTCTACTGTATATTTATACAGCACGCTGGATGGCCGTTCGGCTGGGTCTCGGCCGCCAGTTGCCCGTATTTACGCGCCAGATGGCCCTATTGCGCTGCAGCGCGCCACATGGCGTCGTACGCCGCTTCGACGCCGCGCGCAAACCGCTCTCCGTCCATGAGCGGCGAGTGCACCATGCGTTCGCGCAGCGTCGCGCGCAGATTCGCGAGGCGCGGCAAGTCGTTCGCGAGACTCACCGCCGTCTCCACGAATGCCTCGTCGGAATCGGCGGCCAATTCGGTAAGACCGAGGTTCGCGAGCTGGCTCAAGCCCGCGCGCCCAGCCACGGTCGGCCCGATGCGTGTGACGACGGGCACCCCCATCCACAGCGCGTCGAGCGAGGTGGTGTGGCCGTTGTACGGCAACGTGTCGAGCCCGAGATCGACCTCGTGATAACTGCGCAGATAATCCGTGCGCGGCCGGAACGGCAGGAAGCGCACGCGCGCCGGGGCGATGCCTGCCCGCGCAAGCCGCTGTACGAGGCCGCGCCTCGCTTCGCCCTCGGCGGCCATGAGCACGAGGCGCGCCGCAGGCAAGCGCGCGAATACACGGGCCCACAGGTTCAGCGTCGTATCGGTGAGCTTGCACGGGTTGTTCAGGCTGCCGAACGTGACGTATCCCGCGCTCGATGCCGGCAGCGCATTCACTTCGGGCTCCGAAGCAAGCGGGTCATAACACCAGAACGTGTGCGGCAGACGCCACGACTTTTCGCTGTAGTGGCGATCGTGTGCAGGCGGATCGAGCCACGGATCGGTGAGCCGCCAGTCCATCGCGCCGATGCCGGTCGTACCGGGATAAGCGAGCCAGGCGACCTGCACCGGTGCCGGCTTGCGAGCGAACAGCAGAGGCCGGCCATTGGACATGTGCATCGTGAGATCGACCAGGATATCGATGCCGTCCGCACGGATCTGGTCCGCCAGCGCCCCGTCGCTCAACGTGCGCACGTCGTGCCACTCGTCTACGTGCGCGGCGAGACGTGCGGTCGTCGCATCGGGCCTGACCACGCTCGAGTATGCGTGAATCTCGAAGCGCGTGCGGTCGTGGTGGGCAAACAGCGGCGTCATGAACAATGCCTGGCAATGCTCACGAAAATCGCCCGATACGTAACCGATGCGCAAGCGCCTTCCCGCCGCGGGTTCGACAGCCGCCCGCGTGCGTTGCACGCCGAGCGGCGCTTCGTGCCGCGCGGACCAGCGTCTCGCCTCGTCGAGAATCACCTGCGGGTCTTCGGCCTGGAACGACAACGCGTACAGAAGATTGCTGTGCGCGATGAGGTTGCCGGGTTCGCTCGCCACGGCCCGGCGAAAGCATTCGATGCCTTCGTCCAGGTCCCCGCAGTCCTTGAGCACGTTGCCCAGATTGTTGAGCGTAGCCGAGCGCGACGGATCGAGGTCGAGGGCCTGGCGCAAGAGCGCTTGCGCCTCGTCGAGGCTGCCGAGCGTGCGCATCAGGTTGGCGGCGTTGTTGAACGCGTCGACGAAATCCGGCCGGGCGCGGATAGCCGTTTCGTACGCTTCGCGTGCAGCCGGGTAATCGCCGAGATCGCGGCAGACATTCCCAAGGTTGTTCGCCGCTTCCGCATGCGCCGCGTCGAGCGCCAGCGCGCGGCGATATTGCGCTTCGGCGTCACGCAAACGGCCGCGCGCCTGCAGCGCGACGCCATAGTTGTAGGCCGCATGCGCCATATGCGGTTCGATGGCCACCGCGCGTTCGAGCAGGGGCAATGCCTCGTCCAGACGCTCCAGACGCGTCAGCAGCACGCCAAGGTTGATCATCGCGACGGCGGTTTCCGGCGCAGCCGCCAACGCGGCGCGCAAGCTTTCGAGCGCCTCCTCGTCCTGCCCCGCTTCCTGCAGCAGCGTGCCGAGGTTCGTCAATGCGTTGACATCGCCCGGCTGCAAGGCGAGCGCTCGACGGTAAGCGGCCTGAGCCTCGCCGGAATCGCCCAGCAGACGCAGACAATTGCCGAGGTTGTTCCAGGCATCGGCGCGGTTCGCCTCGCGCTCCAGCGCCGCGCGCCACGCCTCCACCGCTTCCGTCAGCGCGCCTTGCGCCTGCAGCGCCGCGCCGAGCCCGCACCAGAGATCGGCCGACGACGCGTCGTCCGCCAGCAGACCGCGATAGATCTGCGCCGCTTCGGCGTGGCGCGCGGCCATGGCATAGGCCTGCCCCAGGGCTTCGCGATAGCGCCGCTGACCGGGCTCGATGGCGAGCGCGCGCTGCAGCCAGCCGATCGCATCGGCCGGCGCGCCTTCCTGTAGACCAATCACGCCGAGGCGAAACATCGCGCCCGCGTGCGCTGCGTCGGCTTCGAGCAATTGCGTGTACAACTGACGCGCGCGCGGCAGGTCGCCGGCGAAATGGCGCTCACTGGCGCGCTCGTAAAGGGAGTCGTTCTGCATCGGGCTCACTGAATTCGTGCAACGAAGTCGTTACCAAACCTTATTCAATATTAACGGCAGTTTCTTTCGAAACCTTCACAGCCGTTCTACTACCGACTATTGAGCAAGTTCATCGCACACGACAATCCTTTCCTTCAAACTCGAAAGGCAGGCGGACGTGCGGCGACACCGCGATGCGCAACGCATCCGGCCGCGCGCCGCCACTCAGCTTCGACAGGAGCCCGACGATGAGCAAGACGATGCAAGCCGCGGTAGTCCGCGCATTTGGCAAACCCCTCGTGCTGGAGGAAGTGACCGTCCCCACTCCGGGGCCAGGCGAGCTGCTGGTGAAAATCGAAGCCTGCGGCGTGTGCCACACGGACCTGCACGCCGCGCACGGCGACTGGCCCGTGAAGCCGCAGCCGCCGTTCATTCCCGGTCACGAGGGCGTCGGCTATGTGGTGGGTGTGGGCGCGGGCGTCACGCACGTGAAGGAAGGCGATCGCGTGGGCATTCCGTGGCTCTACTCGGCATGCGGCCATTGCGAACATTGCCTCGGCGGCTGGGAAACGCTTTGCGAGCAGCAGCAGAACACCGGCTATTCGGTCAATGGCGGCTTCGCGCAATACGCGAAAGCCGACGCGAATTACGTCGGCCTGCTGCCGAAAAATATCGACTTCATCGAAATCGCACCCGTGCTCTGCGCGGGCGTGACGGTCTACAAGGGCCTGAAAGTCACCGACACGCGCCCTGGCAACTGGGTCGTGATTTCCGGCGTGGGCGGCCTCGGCCACATGGCCGTGCAGTACGCGCGCGCGATGGGGCTCAACGTCGCAGCCGTCGATGTCGACGATACGAAACTCGAACTGGCGAAACGCCTCGGCGCGACCGTGACGGTCAACGCGAAAACCACCGACCCCGCGGCGTATCTGAAGAAGGAGATTGGCGGCGCGCACGGCGTGCTCGTGACCGCGGTCTCGCCCGTTGCGTTTTCGCAGGCGCTTGGCATGGTGCGCCGGGGCGGCACGGTGTCGCTGAACGGCCTGCCGCCCGGTGACTTTCCGCTGCCGATCTTCGACATGGTGCTGGGCGGCGTGACGGTGCGCGGCTCGATCGTCGGCACGCGTCTCGACCTCGAAGAGTCGCTGATGTTCGCGCAGGAAGGCAAGGTCAAGGCGACCGTCTCCACGGAAAAACTGGAGAACATCAACGACGTGTTCGCGCGCATGGAGCGCGGCGCGATCGAAGGCCGCGTCGTGCTCGATATGGCGGGCTAGGCGGCGCGCGGCCGCTCAATGAAAAACGCGCCGGACACCGCTGCGAAGCGATATCCGGCGCGTCAATGGATCGCCGCAACGATTGCGGCAAGAAGCGCGGCCTCAGTCCGCGACGTCCACGCCCTTCAGCAGCTTCACTTCGGGCGGCTCCGTCACCCACGCACCGATCTTCGCGCGGTATGCCACGAAGTGTGCGCTTTCGCGATGCGCCTGCACCGCGGCCTCGTCGACATAGGTTTCGTAAAGGTAAAAGCCCGGCGCACCATCGGCGCGGCGCAGCAGGTCGTAGCGCAAGTTGCCCGGCTCCTTGCGCGTGTGCGAAACCATATCGCGCATCAGCGTCTCCACTTCGGCGACATGCTCGGGCTTGGGCGTAATGCTCGCGAATAGATAGACGGTCATCGGTATTCCCTCATCGTCAACGGTTGAACCGGTCGGCACATTTCAGCCGACCTTGTAGCGCTCGAGCCAGTGCGCGTAAGGCGCCGGCAAGGTCCATGCGGCGCGTTCGACACCCAGTTCCTGAGCCGCGAAATACGGCCAGTGCGGATTCGCGAGATGCGCGCGCCCGACCATCACGATATCGAGTTGCTCCTTCGCCACCGAGCGCTCGGCCAGTTCCGGCGTGCCGATCCCCCATGCCGACGACACCGGCAGACCGCTTGCGCGACGCACCTTTTGTGCGATCGGCGCAAGGAACGCGGGCGCCCACGGAATCTGCGCGGCGGGCGTCGAGAAACCGACGCTCACACCCAGCATGTCGAGGCCTTCGCGCTTGAGGCCCTTGGCCAGTTCGATCGATTCGGCGAGCGTCTCCTCGTCGCGGCCATCGTACTCGATCACGCCAAAGCGCGCCGTCAGCGGCAGATGCTCCGGCCAGACCTTGCGCACCGCGGCCAGCGTTTCCAGCAGGAAACGGCTGCGGTTCTCGAGGCTGCCGCCATAGATATCGTCGCGCTGGTTCGAATGCGTCGAGAAAAAGCTCTGGCCGAGATAGCCGTGCGCAAAGTGCAGTTCGAGCCATTCGAAGCCGGCTTCGAGCGCGCGCTTCGCCGCGGCCACGAAGTCCTCGCGCACGCGCGCGATGTCGTCGATCGTCATCGCCATCGGCACCTTCGGCAGATGCGCGCCGAACGCCGTTGCCGAGGGCGCGATGGTCTGCCAGCCGCGCGCGTCGCCTTCGGCGATGTGGTCGTCGCCTTCCCACGGGCGGTTCGCGCTCGCTTTGCGCCCCGCGTGCGCAATCTGGATGCCGGGCACGGCGCCCGCTGCCTTGATCGCCGCGACGGTGGGCTTGAACGCCTCCGTCTGCGCGTCGTTCCACAGGCCCGTGCAGCCCGGCGTGATGCGGCCTTCGGGCGAAACCGCCGTCGCCTCGACGATCACGAGACCCGCGCCGCCGCGCGCGATTTGCGCGTAGTGGACGTGGTGCCAGTCGTTGATCACGCCATCGACGGCCATGTACTGGCACATCGGCGGCACGGCGATGCGGTTGCGCAGGGACACGCCCTTGAGCTTGAACGGTTCGAACAATGCGGACATCTACAGCTCCTTTCCTGGCACGGGTCGCGCGTCGCGCGGCACCTGCGCCGGTTGGCAAAAACGCGATTTCCTTGCGGCAACGCGCAGCCGCGCACGCGCTGCGAGCGCGCCTCGCAGCGTTGCCGAAAGGAAATCGAGGGAAGCGAACGCGCTCGCCAAAGACGCGCGCGTTCGCGCAACATCAAGCGCGTCGCAGCGCCGCGAGCAGGGCTTCGGCAACCGGCTCCGACGAAGCCGGGTTCTGGCCCGTGATGAGCAGGCCGTCGGTTGCGACATGCGGCTGCCAGTCGGCGGCCTTCGAGTACTGGCCGCCGTTGGCCTTCAGCATGTCCTCGACGAGGAACGGCACGACGTCCGTCAACTGCACGGCGGCTTCTTCGTCATTCGAAAACCCGGTGACCGACTTGCCGGCCACGAGCGGCTTGCCGTCTGCCCCCTTCACGTGACGCAGCACGCCCGGTGCATGGCAAACGGCAGCGACAGGCTTGCCCGCGGCGATCGTCTTTTCGATCAGCGCGATCGAAACCGGATCTTCGGCCAGGTCCCAGAGCGGGCCGTGGCCGCCCGGATAGAAGACGGCGTCGAACGCGCTCGCGTCGATCTCGGCGAGACGTTTCGTACTGGCTAGCGCCGTTTGCGCCACGCTATCGGATGCGAACCGCCGTGTCGCATCGGTCTGCGCAGAGGGATCGCTGCTCTTCGGATCGAGCGGCGGCTGGCCGCCCTTCGGCGATGCGAGCGTGAGCTCAGCGCCCGCGTCGCGCAGCGCGTAGTACGGCGCGGCGAACTCCTCGAGCCAGAAACCCGTCTTCTTGCCCGTGTTGCCGAGGTCCTCGTGCGAGGTCAAAACGATCAGTACCTTCATCGGCGTTCCTTTTTTGCGTTAGGTTCGGGCGCTTGCACGCCCTTCGGAAACCAGTCTCTTCATCCTCTATTAGACCGGTCGTCTAGCACTTCTGCGCAAAACGCGACAATCGCGCGCACTTCACACGCCGCCGCCGCTTCGCGTTCGGTTAGTTGCCCGGAGGCAGGTTCAACAGGATGCGCGTGGTCGCCATGGCCGCGTCGAGCGGCTTGCGGTCGCGGTGGATCTTCTCGAGCAGCGTCGCGCCGAGCCAGAGTTCGTAGAGCGTCACCGCCATGGTCGCGGCGTCGTTTACACCTGCGAGCGAGCCATCCACGCGCCCTGCTTCGAGGCACGCAGCAATGCGCGAGATCGTCGCATCGGTGCCAAGACGCAGCGCCTCGCGCATCGCCTCGGAAAGGTCGCTCACCTCCGCGCCCAGCTTCACCGCGAGACATTTGCCTACGGGATCGTCGGCGCACTGGATCAGGCGCCACTCGTCCCAGTAGCGCATCAGCTTCTCGGCCGCCGTGCCCGGCGCCCGCACCAGCAGATCGTCGAGACGCTCCGCATACTCGTCGAAATACGACGTGAGCAAGGCTTCGCCGAACGCTTCCTTCGAGCCGAAATAGTGATAGAACGACCCTTTAGGCACACCGGCGGCCGCGAGGATCTCATTGAGACCGACTGCGGAAAAGCCCTTGCCCAGCAGAATGGGCATGGCGGTATCGAGGATGTGTTGCCGCACTTCGACGGCTGCCGCTGCATTCATGAGGTGACATGGTACAGAGCGATTAGACCAGTCGTCTAGTAATCTCCCACGATGAGTAATGGCATTGCATCGCACCCCGCAACCAGCTAACCAGTAACCAGGAAGAGGCAACCCATGACGTCACGCACCCTGCTCTGTTACGGCGATTCCAATACGCACGGCACGAAGCCGCTGACCGTGCCCGGTGTGTCCGAGCGATTCGGCCCCGCCGACCGCTGGCCCGGCGTGCTGCAGGAGGCGCTGGGGCCAGGCTGGGCGATCATCGAGGAAGGCCTGCCCGCGCGCACCACGGTTCACGACGATCCCATCGAAGGCCGTCACAAGAACGGTCTCGCGTATATACGCCCATGCCTCGAAAGCCAGTTGCCCGTCGATGTGGTCGCGCTGATGCTCGGCACCAACGACCTCAAGACACGCTTTTCCGTCACGCCCACCGACATTGCGAACTCGGTCGATGTGCTGCTCGAAACGCTCGTCGCGTGCCGCGCGGGTCCGGGCGGCTCGACGCCGCATGTGCTGCTCATGTCGCCGGTGCCGATCGAAGAGATTGGCTTTCTCGGCGATATCTTCACGGGGGGCGCCGCGAAATCGCGCCTGCTTGCGCCGCTCTATGAGCGCGTAGCCGTCAAATACGGCTCGGCGTTTCTCGACGCCGGCGAATTCGCCACTGTTAGCCCCACCGACGGCATTCACTACGAAGCCTCGCAACACCACCGGCTCGGCAAGGCCGTCGCGGAAGTCGTGCGTCAGCGCTTCGGCGCATAAGCGCACATCGGACTGCAAAAAGAAAAAACGCCGCCGGCCCGAAGGCCTGGCGGCGTTTTTCTTGCGCTTCACCCGCAGCGGTCGAAGCGCATGCCCAGCAACGATGAACGCTTAACGCGACATCATGTTCATGCTGACGTTGTGCATGACCCACAGCGTGCCGACGACCACGATCAGGACCGTCAACACCGTGAAGCCAAATGCCGTCACGTTCCAGCGCTGACCCGACGACGTGTTCATGTGCAGGAAGAACACAAGGTGAACCAGGATCTGCACGACTGCCAGCACGGCGAGGCCGAGCAGCGCGGTTTCGCGCGAAAAGCCGCCATGCAGCACGAGCCAGAACGAAGCGGCCGTGAGCACCACCGCCAGGACGAAACCAACCAGGTAGCTGCCTACGCTGCCGTGGCTTTCTTCTTCATGGATAGGATGAGCACTCATTTAGATCACGCTCGCAAGATAGACAAAGGAGAACACGCAGATCCAGACGATGTCCAGAAAGTGCCAGAAAAGGCTCAGGCAGGTCAGGCGGCGAATTTCACGCTCGCCCAGAACCGGCGCCTTCAAGGCCTGAACCATCAGGACGACCATCCAGATCATGCCCATCGTCACGTGGATACCGTGGGTGGCAACCAGCGTGAAGAACGACGAGAGAAACGCGCTGCGTTGCGGACCGTTGCCCTCCGCGATCATGTTCGCGAATTCGTGCAGTTCGAAATACAGGAACGTTGCGCCGAGCAGGAACGTGATCGCCAGCCAGACGAACACTTGACCCTTGCGCTGCTTGTGCGCGCCGATCATCGCGAAGCCGTACGTGATGGACGACAGCAGCAGCACTGCCGTTTCCATGGCCACGCCCTGAATGTCGAACAGGTCCTTGCCCGTCGGGCCGCCTGCGAACTGGTTCTGCATCACGGCGAACACTGCGAACAGCGAGCCGAACAGAATACAGTCCGTCATCAGGTACAGCCAGAAGCCGAACACCGAGTGTGACGGCGGGTGATCGTGGTGATCGTGCTCCGCGTGTGCGGCCGCACTAGTATGCGTCGACATCAGTTGGCCTCCAGTGCTGCTTCAACCTTGCCATTGCGTTGCTTGTCGGCGAACGCCTTGACCAGTGCGCGCTCGCGCGCTTCTTCGTCTGCCCGAACCTTGGCGGCCGGGATGTAATAGCCTTCGTTCTTCTGGAAGCTGTAGCCAATAGCCGTCGCGAGAATGCCGACGAAGCCAGCGATCATGAGCCACCAGATGTGCCAGATGCCAGCGAAGCCGAGCACCAGGCTGAAGAGACCGATGAACAGACCCGCGCTCGTGTTCGAGGGCATGTGGATGTCGGTGTACTTCGTGTTCGCGACGTCCACGGTTTCGCGGCCGGTGTCCTTCAGGTGCTGGAACTCGTCGAGTTCGCTCACGTGCGGAATGATCGCGAAGTTATACGACGGCGGCGGCGACGAGATCGCCCACTCCAGCGTACGGCCACCCCACGGATCGCCCGTCAAGTCGCGGTTTTCCGGCAGGTTGCGGTCGCGGATCGAGACGTACAGCTGCAGCAGCTGATGTGCGATACCGATTGCCACGAGCACGGCGCCAACCCACGCGATGATCATCCACGGATGCCATGCCGGATTGTCGTAGTGGTTCAGACGGCGGGTTGCGCCCATGAAGCCCAGCACGTACAGCGGCGTGAAGGCGACATAGAAGCCCGAGAGCCAGAACCAGAACGCGCGCTTGCCGAGCTTTTCGTTGAGCTTGAATCCGAACGCCTTCGGGAACCAGTAGTTCATGCCGGCGAGATAGCCGAACACCACACCGCCGATGATCACGTTGTGGAAGTGCGCGATCAGGAACAGCGAGTTGTGGAGCACGAAGTCCGCACCCGGGATCGCCATCATCACGCCGGTCATGCCGCCGATGGTGAAGGTGACCATGAAGCCGATCGTCCACAGCACCGCCGAGTTGAACTCGAGGCGGCCGCGGTAGATCGTGAACAGCCAGTTGAAGATCTTCACGCCCGTCGGGATCGAAATGATCATCGTGGCGATACCGAAGAACGCGTTCACATCGGCGCCCGAACCCATCGTGAAGAAGTGGTGCAGCCACACGACGAACGCCAGAACCATGATCGCGCAGGTCGCGTAGACCATTGCCTTGTAGCCGAACAGCGGCTTCCTGGCATACGTCGCGACGACTTCCGAGAAAATACCGAACGCCGGCAGGATCAGGATGTACACCTCGGGGTGACCCCAGGCCCAGATCAGGTTCAGGTACAGCATGGCGTTGCCGCCGCCGTCATTCGTGAAGAAGTGCGTGCCGATGTAGCGGTCGAGGCCGAGCAGCGCGAGCGTGACGGTCAGGATCGGGAACGCGGCCATGATCAGCACGTTCGTGCACAGCGCCGTCCACGTGAACACCGGCATCTTCATCATCGTCATGCCGGGGGCACGCATCTTGATGATGGTGACGAAGAAGTTCACGCCGGTCAGCAGCGTGCCGACACCGGAGATCTGCAGCGCCCACAGGTAGTAATCCACCCCTACCCCCGGACTGTACGCAAGCTCCGAAAGCGGCGGATACGCGAGCCAACCCGTCATTGCGAACTCACCCACGACGAGCGAGATCATCAGCAGGATGGCGCCGACTGCGGTCATCCAGAACGACAGCGAGTTCAGGAACGGGAACGCGACGTCGCGTGCGCCGATCTGCAGCGGAACGATGATGTTCATCAGGCCGACCATGAAAGCCATGGCCATGAAGAAGATCATGATCACGCCGTGAGCCGTGAAGATCTGGTCGTAGTGGTGCGGCGGGAGGTAGCCCGGCGCGTTGTACGCGAGCGCGAGCTGGGTACGCATCATGATCGCGTCGGCGAAGCCGCGCAGCAGCATGATGAGGGCGAGCACGATGTACATCACGCCCAGACGCTTGTGGTCGACGCTCGTCAGCCACTCCGTCCAAAGATATTTCCACTTACCGAGGTAAGTGATGCCACCGAGCACGAATGCGCCGATGACGGCCATACCGATCATCGTGCCGAGAATAATCGGCTCGTGATACGGAATGGCGTCCAGTGTAAGTTTTCCGAACATGCCTGGTTTACCCCTTGGTCACGCACGACGGGTCACTGAAATTCGTGACGTGGCCGTTGTTGTACTTCGCGATGATGTTGTTGAAGAGCTTCGGGTCGACCGTCGAGAAGTACTCCACCGGAGCCTTCTCGCTCGGCTGTGCGACCGTCGCGTATTGATCCATCGAAAGCTGCGTCTGCGACGCCTTCACCTTCTGGACCCACGCGTCGAAGTCTTGCTGGCTGGTGGCGAGGGTGCGGAACTTCATGTCCGAGAAGCCCTTGCCGCTGAAGTTCGCCGAGAGGCCGGCGTAGTCGCCAGCGTGGTCGGCGATCAGGTGCAGACGCGTCTGCATGCCCGCCATCGCGTAAACCTGGGTGCCAAGCTGCGGGATGAAGAACGAGTTCATCACCGAATCCGACGTGATGCTGAAGTTCACCGGCGTGCCAACGGGCACGGCCAGCTGGTTCACCGTCGCGATACCGAGATCGGGGTAGATGAACAGCCACTTCCAGTCGAGCGCGACAACTTCGACGTTGATCGGCTTGACGTTCGATTCGAGCGGCTTGTAGGGGTCGAGCTCGTGCGTGGTCTTCCACGTGAGCACGGCGAGGAACAGAATGATCAGTGTCGGAATGGTCCAGACGACGACTTCGATCGCCGTCGAATGCGACCACTTCGGGTCGTACGTGGCGCTACGATTCGACGCGCGGTAGCGGTACGCAAACCACAGCGTCAGGACGATCACGGGGATCACAACAATCAGCATGGCCCATGTGGAGGTCGCAATCAGCTGCTTTTCCGCCACGCCCACACTTCCCTTGGGGTCAAGGAGCTCCATGTTGCATCCGGAAAGACACAAGGCCAATCCGGCGCTGATGGGAAGCAGTAACCTTTGAAAGGTCGTTCTTTTCATCACGTTTGCCTGAAATTCATTCATTGAATAGTTCCGGACGCGTCCCCTGACATCCGACAAAGGAAGCGCGCCCGCATCATACAGCCGCTTTGATATTTCGCAATCAATGAATGTGGAAAATGACCTTTGTCAAAAGAAGATTGAGACACTTTGTCGCATGTGTTCGCGAGGTTTGTCGCGCCTCGGAAACACACGCACGTCGCGCCCTGCTCTGCCCTTGACAGCGGCCCGCCGCGGCTACTTCTCGAATCTCAAAATTCGAAAACCCTTGGACGCAACAACGCGCCGCAGCGCCCGGAGGCGATGCGGCGCGTTGGTTGCGCCGTCAATCTTCAGTGATCACGTCGGCGAGTGCTGAGCACGAACGTCCGTGCCAGCTCGCACTGCGTCAGCAGGCGCTGCTTCGCCGACGGGTTGCTTGTTGCGACCGGCCTGGGTGACGAGGTTCGCCGCCGACAGTTCGATCGCGTCGGTCATCGGCTTCGGGTAGAGGCCGATTGCCAGCACGAACGCTGCGAGCGAAGCGAAGATCAGCGTTTCGCGGCGGCCGATGTCGGCCAGCTTCGCAACGCCCTTGTTCGCCACAGCGCCGAAGATCACGCGCTTGTACATCCACAGGGTGTACGCCGCGCTCAGAATGACGGTCGTCGCGGCGATCGCGCCGACCCAGAAGTTCACGCGGATCGCGCCCATGATGACCATGAACTCGCCCACGAAGCCCGACGTGCCCGGCAGGCCGAGGTTGGCCATGCAGAACAGCATCATGAAGGTGGCGTAGCGCGGCATCACGTTGACGACGCCGCCGTAAGCCGAGATCGTGCGCGTTTTCGTGCGGTCGAACAGCACGCCGATCGAGAGCAGCATCGCGCCCGAAACGAAACCGTACGAGATCATCTGCACGATCGCGCCTTCGGTGCCGATCTGGTTGAAGAGGAAGAGGCCCAGCGTGACGAGACCCATGTGGGCGACCGTCGAGTACGCGAGCAGCTTGGTCATGTCGGTCTGCGCGAGCGCGAGCAGGCTCGAGTAGACCACGGCCACGAGCGAGAGCGTGATGATCGCCGGCGCGAAGAAGTGCGCAGCGTCGGGCGTGATCGGCAGCGTGAAACGCAGGAAGCCGTAGCCGCCGAGCTTCAGCATGGCCAGCATCACGGTCGCGCCGGTCGGCGCTTCGAGGTGGACGTCGGGCAGCCACGTGTGAAACGGCCACATCGGGACCTTCACCGCGAAGGCCGCGAAGAAGCCGATGAACACGAGGATCTGCGGGATGAAGCCGAGCGTGAGGTTGTGCCACACCGACATGTCGAAGGTGTGCGACTGGCTGTAGAGGTACAGCATCGACACCAGCATCAAGAGCGAGCCGGCGAGCGAGAAGAAGAAGAACTTGACCGCGGCGTAGGTGCGGCGGGCATTGCCCCACGTGCCGATCAACAGGTACAGCGGGATCAGCGTGGCTTCGAAGAACACGAAGAACAGCATGCCGTCGGTCGCGGCGAAGGTGCCGACCATCAGGCCCGAGAGAATCAGGAACGCGCCGAAGTACTGGGCGACGCGCACCGTGATCGATTCCCACGAAGCGATCACGATCACGAGCGTCGTGAACGCGGTGAGCACCACGAGCCACATCGAAATACCATCGATCCCGAGTCGCCACGCCACGCCGAACTCAGGCAGCCAGTCGCGGAATTCGACGAACTGCATGCCGGCCGCGTGGTTGTCGAAGCCGGCGATGAGCGGGAGGGTCAGCAGCAGACCGACGACGGCGCCAACCAGCGACAGCCAACGGGCACGCTGCGGATGACGATCCGACCCGAGGCGCAGCACGGCCACGCCGAACAGGATGGGAATCCAGATCGCCAGACTCAGGAATGGAACGGATTGCATTTCAACAGGACCTCAAAAATGCGGAGCAAATAGCTTCCACGGCGCACGTTCAGGTACGCAAGCAACTTGAAAGATTGACGCGGGGTGAAAATCGAACCAGGCTGGCTGTAATGTATTTGTCAGCGACGAGGCGAAATGCAACACACGTTCAAGGGTTAACGAGGGTAAACGGAATACGGAAGTTTTGCAGCGCAACAACACGGGCCGGATCTAAGATTGACGCAAGTCATTGTTTTTATTCAAGAACGTACTAAGAGAAAAAACAACAAACGGGCTGTTACCACCCATTTTTGATCGCGAAAGCAGCGCTTTCGACCTTCTGGGCGCCATGACGCGCGGCACGCTGTCACGCTGCGCGGCCGAAATAATACCTTACTTGTTTCTTTCGGTTCAATGACTTATGCATCGAAGTCAGGTCCCCGGCGCCCTCCAGAACGCGTGCCAGGCCCGCCCCGCGCGCCCTTGCGCGGTGCAAAAAAAAGCCCCGGCCTTCATGGGGCCGGGGCCAACTCTCACGTTGCGCCAGAACACACTGGAACACGCATGGCCGGCACTTTAACGGCTTGTGTCCCCGCAATTAAGGGCGCTGGATGGAACAGTCCCTTACTGGGTGTGCGAGGCCGCCTTTGCGCAGCGGCTCATTTTTATAAATGATAATCATTTGCATTTAGCCACCATTTGTCCCAGAATACAGCCCATGCCGGACGACCCGGCACCACCCGAATGATTTGTGCGGGACCGGAGGCTCCATGAACTACACCACCCCTTTCGCGAGAAATGACACGCTGATCGACGACACCTTCGTCCATCATCCCGACACCGCCGAGCAGACCGTCCTGCGCGCCGTGCGCACCTGGCTGCGACCGCATTGCGACGCCTACGGCAAGGCCGAAAGCTGGCGCGGCGTGCTCGCCGACGCGGGGCTCGGCGGCGAAGGCTTCGGCTACTTCGATCTGCTGATGGGCACCCTGTGCCGCGCCTCGTGCCGCCCGCTCGATACGCGCTGCCGCTGCGCCTCCGAACTCGCGAAGGATGAAGGCTCGCTGCTGCAGGTGATCGCGCTCCTGCAGTCCACGCGCAGCGAGGCCGCCGTGCAACTGCTCAACGACTGGCTGCCGATGCCGAGCGTGAGCGGCATGCTCAAGACCGCGCGCTGGTTCGCCATCGCGCTGCTCGACGCGGGAGTGCGGTTGAGCGACCGCTCGCGCCGCGTCACCTACATGCACTGACACAGGCACTGACTGGGCCGCACGGCATGAATCAGTCCCGCTTGCCTGAACGCTCACGCAGATAACGCCGCACGGCACGCGCCATCTTCGGATACTGCTCGCCGGGTACGGCGAACAGCACCAGCGCGCACAGCGCGAGCGCGCCGCAAACAAGAAACGTGCCGCGATAGCCGAACGCCTGCACGAGCATGCCGGAAAGCACGCCCGACAGTATCGAGCCGAGCCGCGACGCGTTGAAGAACAGCGCCGTTGCGCGCCCCGGCGACGACGGCATCAGATCCTGCACGAACGTCATGCCGAGACACGACGTAACGGCCACCACGAAGGCGTTGAGGATCTGCATCGGGATCAGCGCGTGCACGCCCGGCGCCAGCGACATCGCGACGAAGTAGACGGCATGCACCACGGCGCAGGCGGCCAGCCACCATGACTTGTCCAGCACCGAGGCGCGCGCGCCGAGCGCGAGCATCATCGGTATCTCCATGAGCGCGCCGAGGCCGAGCATGATCGACACGTCGATGCGCGTGCCCTGCAGACCATGGACGATGTAGAGCGGCAGCACGATCATCGTCGCATTGGCGGCCAGGCCGATGAGTGTGAGCGCAACGATCGCGCGCATGATGTCTTTCTGCGAACCCTCGGCGGCGGGCACCGGCGCGCGCGCCGCTCTGACCTTCGCTTTTGCCGTTGCCTTAGCCGCCGGAAGCGTTGCGGGGTCGCGTGGCGCACCCGGCTGCACTTCGGCCTGCGTGAGCGGTTGGCCCTCGTACTGCGCCTCGCTCTGAGCATCGATCTCCTGCGCGACTTCGCCGGCGGTGGGACGCGCCATCAGATGCTGCGTGGCGTGTTCGTCATGGCGCGGCTCGCGCATGCGCCAGACGATCGTGCCGCAAGCCGCGAAGCTCGCCGCCGCGAACAGGAAGAGCCCGTAGAAGTTCGTGGCCGCCAGCACGAGCGCGCCGACCGCGGGCCCGAACACCCACGCGGCGGAGAGGATCGTGCGCAGCGTCGCGCTCGCGAAGGTCCGCTCGGCGTCGTCGCTCGCGGGCAGCGCCGCACGGCTGAACGAGAACACGAGCGAGAGCGCGCAGCCGCCCGCGCCGATGAACGCAATGCCCACGAGCAGCAGCAGCCGGTAATCGCGCACGACGCACAGGCAGAGATAGCCGAGCGTGGCCGCGCACAGCGAGACGAGCAGCAGGGTTCGGTGCTTGCCGGTGGCGTCGCTCCAGCGGCCCGCCGCGGTGCTCGCGATCACGCCGCTCGTGGCAATGGCGGTCATGAACACACCGAGCCGGAACGGCGTCATGCCGGCGCGCTCGACGCCGAAGAGCGAGAGATAAGGCGCGGTGAAGGACATCGCCACGCCGAGCATCAGGGTGGCGCCGGCGAGTGGCAGAAAACCAGGAATACGCAGAAGACCGGCAAAGCGCGAGTTTTTGAGCACGGCGCGGCGGGTAGTGGCGAGAAGAGAGTTGCCCGTGCACGCGCGGTCACGCGACGGCCATATCGACGGCGATTATCGGGCCGAACTCCCACACTGTGCAAGGTTGAGCCCGCAGCGATCAACATCTGGGTGCGCTATCCACAACTTTGGGGGACAGCCTTGTGCGTAACCCTTTGACGACTGCACCAAGTGCTTGATGCGATTCGGATTGTGCGCAGCGTTGCCGTTTGTTGCAGCGGCGGCGTTTTGGGGGAAACGCGCGGAGGGTTTTCCACAGATTTTGTTGAGAGCCCTGTTAGCAAGTTCTGGACATCCGCATCAAGTCCTTGAATGGAAACGGGAAGCTCGCAAACGACATGAAAAGTGCATGTTTTTTGCGCAGCAAAGTTGTCCACAGTTTTTGGTGACAAACCTGTTGATAACCGCCTGGCGAGCGCGCCAACTCATTGATCGGATAGAGAGTTCGTCGCTTGTGTCGTGGATGCATCAAATTGCGTTCCGGATGGGCAACCCGGGGCGGCGGCGCAAACGTTTCGCGACGGCCGCCGCCCGTTCTCCCTCGATGCATCCGTGCGTGCAGCACTCAGGCCAGATCGAGTGCCGCCGTGAGATCGCCGGGCGGAGTCTGCTCCCGCGAGAGGAACGTCTGATCGCGCGCGGCCACGCCGTCGAGCGGCGCGAGGCCATGCACGCGGCTGATGAAGCGCAGGATCGAGACCGTGTCGTAGAACGTGTGATCGACGTAGCCCTTCTTCGCGAACGGCGCGATCACGAGCGCCGGGATGCGCGAGCCCGGACCCCAGCGGTCGCCCAAGGGCGGCGCGACCGGGTCCCACCAGCCGCCGTTCTCGTCGTGCGTCACGACGATCATCGTGTTCGCCCATTGCGGGCCGCGCTGGATGTGCTCGATCACGGTCGTGATGTGGCGGTCGCCCGACTCGACGTCCGCATAGCCGGCGTGCATGTTCAGGTTGCCCTGCGGCTTGTAGAACGTCACGGCAGGCAAGCGCCCTGCGTCGATATCCGCGAGCAGACGGTTGGTCGACGGATCGTCGCCGAGGCCCGCATCGCGCAGGTGGCGCGCGCGTGCGGACGTGCCCGGCGCGAAGTTGGCAAAGTAGTTGAACGGCTGGTGGTGATACTGGAAGTCGGGCACCGCGCCCGTGTCCTGATGGTCCAGCGCAAACTGCCAGGCGCCGCTGTACCAGGCCCAGTCGACGCCCTTCGCCGAGAGCCGGTCGCCGATCGTCGCGTACGTCTGCGGGCGCAGCACGCGCGGATTGGCCGGATCGGCGAGCGCCGGGTTGCCGTCTTCCGACGGGCGCACGTTGCTCGGCTGATACGGCGGCGCCATCGTGTTGACGGCGTAGCCGTCGGGCGTGAAGAGGCCGTCGTTCACGAACTTCGGCGGCCCGTCGAGCGCCGAGGCCGGCGAGTTCGGCGCGACCTTCAGGCGCGTACCGGTGGGATCGTCGCCCTCCACGACGGAGGCGAGATGCCTGGCGGCGCTCGTCTGGATATCGGCGTATTGCGGCACCTGCGCGGAGATCAGGAAGATGTGGTTGAGCCACGAGCCGCCGAACGCGGCCATGAAGAAGTTGTCGCAGAGCGTGTACTGCTGCGCGATATTCCAGAGCCGCAGCGTCTGCGCGGAGTTCTCGTAGAAGCCCATGACGAGGCCGCCCGAGTCGCCCCACGCGGCGAACTGGTCGTTGCGCCCCGCATTGATCTGCATCTGGTTCTGATAGAAGCGATGGATCAGGTCGCGCGTGATGATGCCGTTCGGCAACGGATTGCCGTGCGTATCCACAATCCGGAACGGACGGTTGGACAGACCCGTGATCTGATGCTCCGCGATCATGTAGCGCTTGCCATCCAGCTCCTGCGCCTGGGGCACGAGGCCGCCCCAGATCTTCGGCAACTGCGGCAACGGCGTCTTGCCGTCGCGATCGAGCTGCGCGTAGCGCTCGGCGCTCACATTCGCGAGCGGCGTCTGCACGCCGGGATAGTTGCCGTACAAATTGACGAAGCTGCGGTTCTCTGCGTAGATCACGACGATCTGGCGCACCTGGTCGCGCAGCGCGGCATCGACGCGCGCGTCGGCAGCGCTGCGCGGCGCGCCCGCCGCACTCTGCGCCGGCGTCTCGCAGCCGCCCAGCGCGAGGCCCACGCCAACCGCCGCCAGCCCGCCGAGCACACGGCGGCGCGCGGGATCGTCCGGACCGGCGGGAATGGAAGGTTCTTCGGGACGCCCGTTCCTGGGTTCGTCGTTCTGCTTCATCAGCCTGCCTCCATTGTCGAGGGGACGCGCATTGCGCGCGGCGTACCGCGAATATTACGCAGCAGGATACCGGTTCCGCAGTTGGCCAGGCAAAAACGAAGCGCTCGAGCCGCCCTCTTAACCGTCGCGCGGCATACGCGGCGCGCTTGCGGCGCCTTGCGGCTGGGCTTGCGCGAGCGTTTGCGCGGGACGCGGTTCGCTCGCGTGCCCCTCATGCGCGGCGCGCGGGGCGCTGGGCAACGTCGCGCGCTCGTGGCGCGGCACATCGCCTTCGTCGGTCCAGAGCGGATCGGGAATCTCACCGAAGACCTGGCGCAGCCGCTCGCCCCACGTCGAATGGATCATCTGGAAATACGCATTCGACTGGTCGAGCGACGCATATCGCGTGACACGGAGCGCGTCACGCTCGTACACGAGCAGGTCGAGCGGCAGGCCGACCGAGAGGTTCGAGCGCAGCGTCGAGTCCATGGAGATGAGCGCGCACTTCGCGGCCTCGTCGAGCGGCGTGCCCGGCGTCAGCACGCGGTCGATGATCGGCTTGCCGTACTTCGACTCGCCGATCTGGAAATACGGATTGACGCTCGACGTCTCGATGAAATTGCCGGCCGCGTAGATCTGGAACAGCCGCATGGCATGGCCGCCGATCTGGCCGCCGAGAATGAAACTGCAGTTGAAGTCGACGTTGAAGGTCTTGAGCGCTTCCGCGTCGCGCCGGTGCACCTCGCGTACGGCTTCGCCCACCACGCGCGCAGCCTCGACCATTGAAGGCGCGTTCCAGAGCGTGGCGCGCCCCGCGTCCTGCGGCTCGGTCAGCACCTGCAGCGTCGCCTGCGTGATGGCCAGATTGCCCGCGACGAGCAGCACGAGCACACGCTCGCCGGGCTCTTCGAACACGGCCATCTTGCGCGACGTGCTGACGTGATCGACACCCGCATTCGTGCGCGTGTCCGCGAGAAACACGAGCCCCTCATCCACTGCCATTGCCACACAGTACGTCATGCGCCTCCCTGACCTCGCCGCTCTTCTTGTTATAGCGGCAAAACTATTGCTGCGACTGTTGCGCGCTCACGTGCACGCTGACATCGAGCGTTTCACCGGCGCCGCCCACGCGGCGGCCGCGAACCGGCGCGGCTGCGTCATAGTCGCGCCCCACCGCGATCCGGCAATATTTTTCGCTTGCGAAACACGCGTGCGTGACGTCCACCGTCACCCAGCCGTTGTCGAGCCACACGTCAACCCATGCGTGGCTCGCCATTTCGGGCACGTCGCCGGGGTCGATATATCCGCTCACGTAACGCGCCGGTACGCCGCGCGCGCGGCAAACCGCCAGCATCACATGCGCATGGTCCTGACACACACCACGGCCGAGCGCCAGCGCGTCCGCCGCGGTGTGTGTCACATCCGTGACGCCGGATTCGTAGCGCACGCGCTCCGTGATGCGCGACGCCGCGTCGAGTACGGCCGCGGTGTCGTCCAGCGACGGCAGGCTAAACGCGAATTCCGTGAGTGCCTCGTCGGCTTCGGTGAGGCGTGTCGGCGAAGTGAAATGGTGCATCGGCACCATGCCCTCGCCTTCGGGCAGCCGGCCATCGGGCAATGCCACGGTCTCGACTTCGCCGCGCACGCGCAGACGAATTTCCTTGTGCGGACGCGTGAGCACCAGCGTCATCAGCGCGTTGCCGTAGGCGTCGCGGCACGCATCGAGCTTGCCCGGCGCTTCGACCTGCCATTGCTTGACAATCTGCGTGGGCGTGGTGAGCGGCGACAGCCGCAACTGCTGGATCGAATAATGCACGGGCGCTTCGTAGCGGTACACCGTGTCGTGCCGGACCGCGAGTTGCATGACGTCAATCCTCCATCGAGGCGATTGGGAGTTCGATGAGCGCGGGATCGCGCTAACCGACCGGCAACATCAGATAGGTGCGCGCCACCTGATTGCCCAGCTCGTACACGCGCGCGAGAAACTGCGTAAGAAACGTATGCACGCCAAGGGAGAAGATCTGCCGCAGGTCCGCATAAAGCAGCTCGGCGCGCAGCTTGCCCGCAGTACGCTCCACTTCGCGAGAGCCATCGGTGCGCAGCATCGCGAGATTCGTGCAGACGCCATCCAGCGACGCCAGCAGCGAGCGCGGCATTTGCTGGTTGAGGATGAGCAGCTCCACCACGCGCGCGGGCGTCACCACGTCGCGGTAAACCTTGCGATAGATTTCGAGCGCGGAAACCGAGCCGAGAATCGAGGTCCAGTAGTAGAAGTCCTCGAGCTGACGCGCGGCCGAGCGCGAGTCAGCGTTTTCCACGTCGACGAAACGCACGTCGAGAATGCGGGCCGTGTTGTCCGCGCGCTCGAGGAATGTGCCGAGCTGCGTGAAGAAGAGCGCGTCGTCCTGCAGCGCCGTGCCAAGGCGCACGCCGCGCGACAGATGCGAGCGGAACTTCACCCACTCGAACAGCGCATCGGGACGCGCTTCCAGCTCACCGCCGCGCAACAGCTCGACGAATTGCAACCACGTGTCGTTGATTGTTTCCCACCATTCCGTGGTGAGCGTGCCGCGCACCGCACGCGCGTTCTCGCGCGTCGCCTGCAGGCACGAGTAGATGCTCGACGGGTTCGTTGGGTCCGCGACGAGAAATTTGAGCACGTTGCTGCTGGTCGTTTCCTCGTGTCGCGCATCGAAGGCGGGCTCCAGTTCCGAGATCCGCAGCATCGCGCGATGCGTGCGCGCCTCGGCGTCCGCGCTGCCGGGCAGCAGGAGCGCCTTCAGATTGATGTCCAGCATGCGCGCGGTATTCTCCGCGCGCTCCATGTAGCGGGCCATCCAGAACAGATGATCGGCGGTGCGGCTCAGCATGGTCGAACCTCTTGGTGTGCGTGTGGTAGGGCCAGTGGAATCATTCGAGCACCCATGTGTCCTTGGTCCCGCCGCCCTGCGACGAGTTGACGACGAGCGAGCCCTCCTTGAGCGCCACGCGCGTGAGACCGCCGGCCGCCATCTGGATCGTCTTGCCGGAGAGCACGAAGGGCCGCAAATCGATATGGCGCGGCGCGATGCCCGCTTCGACGAAGGTCGGGCAAGCGGAGAGCGACAGCGTGGGCTGCGCGATGTAATTGCCTGGCCGCGCGAGCAGCCGGGTGCGAAACGCCTCGATTTCCTCGCGCGTGGCAGCGGGACCGACCAGCATGCCGTAGCCGCCGGCGCCGTGCACCTCTTTCACGACGAGATCCGGCAGATGTTCGAGCGTCCAGGCGAGATCGTCGGGCCGGCGGCATTGCCACGTCGGCACGTTCTTCAGGATCGGCTTTTCGCCGAGATAGAACTCGATCATGTCGGGCACATACGGATAGATCGACTTGTCGTCTGCCACGCCCGTGCCCATCGCATTGGCGAGTACGACGCGGCCCGCGCGGTAGGCCGTGAGCAGCCCCGGCACGCCGAGCGCGGAGTCGGGGCGAAACGCCAGGGGATCGAGAAAATCGTCGTCCACACGCCGGTAGATCACGTCTACGCGACGCGGCCCTTGCGTCGTGCGCATGAATACGTAGTTATCCTCTACGAATAGATCCTTGCCCTCCACCAGCTCGACGCCCATTTGCTGCGCGAGAAACGTATGCTCGAAATACGCGGAGTTGTACATGCCGGGCGTGAGCAGCACGACGGTCGGATCGTCCACGCCTTCGGGGGCCACCGAGCGCAGCGTATCGAGCAGCAGATCGGGATAATGCGCGACCGGCGCCACCTTGTGCTGAACGAACAACTCAGGAAAGAGCCGCATCATCATCTTGCGGTTCTCGAGCATGTACGAGACGCCGGAGGGCACGCGCAAATTGTCTTCGAGCACGTAGAACGCGCCGTCGCGCCCATCGCGCACGATGTCGATGCCCGCGATATGCGCATACACGCCCAGCGGCAGGTCGATGCCCTGCATCTCCGGCCGGTACTGCGCATTGGTGTAGACCTGCTCGGCCGGAATCACGCCGGCGCGCACGATGTTGCGCTCGTGATAGACGTCGTGCAGGAACAGATTTAGCGCCTGCACGCGCTGGCGCAGTCCGCGCTCGAGCAGAACCCATTCGTCTGCGGGAATGATGCGTGGAATGAGGTCGAAGGGAATGAGCCGTTCGGTGCCGGAGAGGTCGCCGTTCACCGCGAACGTGATGCCGACCCGCCTGAACAACAGGTCCGCCTCGGCGCGCTTGCGCGCCATCGTCTCGCCAGTCTGCCTCTCCAGCCACTGCTGGAAGCGTTCGTAGTGCGGGCGCACCGCGCCCTCGTCGCGCATTTCGTCATGGACTTGCATCGGTTCGTTCTCGCGCGTGAGTGCAACTCGGTCAGCGGGCGCCGCCGCGTTTCGTCTCATGAATGAGGCGAGACGATGCGTTGCGCGCTGCGGTACAGGAAAAAGCAAGGCGTATGCCATCGGCCCTGGAGCGCGTTTCATGCGCTCGATTGGTGCAACGCGGGGCGGTTCGGCGGCGTCGAAACGGGGCATGCCAATGCGGCGCCGATTTTGCGCTTCAAGGTGGTGCAATGCGCTCGCGCGGCACGCTATATGCAGACGCGGCACGCAACTGGAGGGCCTTGAGTTCCAATGACCGAAGCGACCTGCGTGAACGAGCGTCGTACGAAAATTGCTGCGTGGCAAGCGCTTTGCGCAATCGTGCCCGCGCTCGCACTCGGCGCATGTACGAACATGGCCGGTCCCTTGCCTGCCGCGCTCGAACCGGCGGCCCGCGACGGCCCAACGCGCACGTCTGTTGCCGTCGTGCAGCGCGACTGGCACACCGATATCTGCCTGCGGGTGCGCGACGCCGATGCCTGGGTCGACACACTCGCGCGCGGCTTCGACGACGCAACCGTCCTGTGTTTCGGCTTTGGAGAGAGACAGTTCGTGGTGGAACGCCGCCACGATCCGCTGACGATGATCGGCGCACTCATACCTAGCCAGGCTACCGTTCTGATGACAGTACTGCGCGCGGCCCCGGAGGCGGCCTTCGGCCCGCAGAACGTCGTGGAGGTGCCGGTGGGCGACGCCGGACTTGCCAGCGTTCAGCGCTATCTGCGCACTTCGCTGGAAACCGACGCGGATGGCGCGCCGCGCCGCCTCGCCGACGGACCCTATACGGGCAGCGTCTATTTCGCGGCGTCAGGGACTTACGATGCCTTGCATACCTGCAACACGTGGACCGCGCGAGCGTTGCGCTCAGCGGGTCTCGACGATGTACCGGACGTGCTGTTCGCGGGCAGCCTGATGCGCGAAGTGCGGCACGCGCTGGAGGCGAAAGCGCCGGACGGCGCAATGCACAACGCTGCCGCAGGTCAGTGAATCGATCAGCAAGGCGCAACACAAGCCGCACCCGGCGGGGGTGGCGGCGCCTCGGTGGCCGGCTGCTGCGGCACGACGACGGTACGCGGCGGTGGCGGGTTGGGATCGCTGCTGCTGAACGACAGGCAGCCTGAGAGTGCGAGCGGCAAGAGTAAAGCGAGGACGCTGATTCGATGCATTTGATTCTCCCTGACCGGTTAAAGGCCGGAACCGCGCGCGTGGCGCGGCCCTTTTAACCTGGGAGCAAGTCGAATGCCACGGAAATCAGATCATTGAGACGTCGCGCTCTCGCGGTTGCGCGCCGCCGCCAGCCCGGTGCGGCTCTGCACGCCCCACTTGCGCCGCCCGAGCAGGAAATGCAGCCATCCGAGCGCCGCACCTCCGTGGCGCATCAACTGGAACGAAAACGGCTCGAAGATGGCGGCAAGAAACGCCATGCCGAAACTCGAGTGCGTGCGGTCGCCGCTCCAGCGCCGGTAAAGATGTACGGAGTACAAATGAAACGCGAGGTCGATCGCGATCTTGCCGACGATTACGCCCAGCACCGGCAGCACGATCGTAAAGCGGCCGTCGAACAAAAAGGCGATCAACAACGCGAACGCCGTCAGTCCATAAATGGGCTGCACGGTGTCGAACGCCTTCACGGGCAGCATCATGAGGCCGAGCTTGCCGTACTTGCGGTTGCCCGTCATGTCGCGATACCAGTACTGCGTTTGCAGGAAGCCCGCGAACCAGCGGCGACGCTGACGCAGGAAGGTCGTCAGCGTACCGGGCGCATCGGTACGCGCGCGGGCGGTGCCCAGCACACGCACATCCCAGCCCAGGCCCTTGCGCGCCGAATAACGGCGCAAGCGGTGAATCAGTTCGTAGTCCTCCACGAGACAATCCGCATCGAAGCCGCCCACGGCCATCACCGCATCGCGGCGAAAGCCCGCAAACGCGCCCGAGATGAGCAGCAGGCTGTCGGCGCGCATCCACGCGAAGCGCGAGATGAAATTGCGGATGTACTCGTAGGTCTGGAACCACTGGAAAAAACGGCCGCTCAACGTATGGTCGCAAACCGGCGTGAGCAGGCCCGCCGCCGCGACGAGGGCCGGCTCGCGGCCAAACGCGCTCGCCATCTCAGCGCATGCGTCGGGTTCGAGCAGCGTATCGGCGTCCACGGTCATGACCGTTTCCGTTGCGATCGCAAGCAAGGCCGCATTGAGCGCGCGCGCCTTGCCGCCGTGCGCGAGCTTCAGCCAGCGCAGATTCGGATACTGCGGCGAAGGCGCGCTCAGCTTGCCGACGCCTGGGTCGGCCAGGCCGTAGCGCTGCGCGAGCAAGGCAGCCGTGCCGTCGGTCGAGCCGTCGTCGGCAATTAAGATCTGCTGCGGCGCGCGGGTTTGCGCGAACAGCGCGTCGAGCGTGATCGGCAGCACGGCCGCTTCGTTGTGCGCGGCGACGATCACGCCGAGCGTCGGCAGCTTCGCCGCGCCTGCGTCCGCGGGTGCTGCCGCAGGCGCAAGCAGCACGCGCGCCTTCCAGGCGACGAACAGCAGCAACACCGTGTCGTAGACGACATAGGCAATGCCCGTGGACCACGCGACCACGCCTTGCAGGAAGAACGCGCGCGCGAACAGCACGAACCAGAGCGCCATGACACCGAGGTGGATGGCGATGCTCGCGAATGGCGTGGGAGGCGGCACGAGGCGCGGCGACGTGCGTGCGAGCGCATCTTCAAGCGTGTTTTTCAAGTCGTACCCTTACCTGTTGCTCACGGCATCATCCGGCGCAGCACCGAATGACGGTCGATCCATTGATGCTTGAGCGCGCCCGCAATATGCAGCGCGAGCACGCCATAAAGCGCATAGCTGCACGCCGTGTGCAGCGCACCGAACTGGCTGTGCAACTGTTCCTTCGTGGCCGCATCGAGATTCATGATGAAGCCGATGCGCGGCCATTGCACGAGGCCGAAGAGATACATCGGATGCGAGGCGGCGGCGACCCAGGCGGAGTCGTGCAGCCAGCCGGAAAGCGGCATCGCGAAGATCAGCACGTAGAGCGCGACGTGCGCGGCGTGGGCCGACGCGCGCTCCCAGCCCGGAAATTCGGCGGGCAGCGCCGGCGGCCGATGCGTAAGACGCCACAGCACGCGCAGGATGGCCAGTCCGAGCACGGTAATGCCGATCGATTTGTGCGTATCGATCACGAAGCGGATGGCGGTGTCCGAAAGCGCGCCGTCGGGCAGCAGCGCGGCAGTCAGGCCGAGGGCGACGTTCGTGAGGATCAGTAGCGCGATCAACCAGTGCAATAGCACGGCAACGCGCGTGTATTTCTGCGCGCCGGCGTCGGCACCGACAAACGGGGATTCGGCGGAAAGGGAAGTTTTCACGTGGACTTGGCCGTTGCGGATCAGTAGGGATAACGCCCGGCGCGGCATTTTTATTCCCGCCGCACGCGCTCCGCCGGCGGGATTGCGCGATGCTGCCACACGGCGACTCGCGCATTATGCCCCGTCGTCCCTGACGCTGCAGAATCCACCAGATGGCGGTTCTGCCAGTTTGGCGGCGGCCGGCCGCCATGCGGCGCCTCGCAAACGGCGGCGCACAAAAGAAAAACCGGAATGGGCCGTGCAACCCGTTCCGGCTCTCTCGTGGCTTCGACGGCTTACTTGCCGCTGCCCGCCTGCTGTTCGATCTGCGAGCCCACTTCGGCGTCGATCTTCTTCCAGTAGTCGAACACGCGCTCGCGCACGGGGCTGCCCACGCCGCTCAGGCTCGCCACCACCTGCTGGATCACCGCCTCGCGCTGCTTGTCGTTGTACACGTTGCGCACGAGAGCGTGCGCCTGGCCGAAATCGTCGTCTTCCGCATGCAGCGAGTAGGCGCTGCGCACCATGTCGCCGTCGGCTTCCCAGCCGTCGTCCGCCGCGCCCGACGTATCCGCCCACGGACGGCCGAAGCTGTTCGGCACGTAAGTCGGCGCGTTGCCGCTATGTTCGTAGGCCATGTTGCCGTCGAACATATAGGTCTGCACCGGAACCTTCGGACGATTCACCGGCAACTGATTGAAGTTCGTGCCGATACGCGCGCGCTGCGCGTCGTTATAGGCAAACGCGCGGCCCAGCAGCATCTTGTCCGGCGAGAGGCCGATGCCCGGCACCGTGTTGCCCGGCGAGAACGCGGCCTGCTCGATCTGCGCGAAGAAGTTCTCCGGGTTGCGGTTGAGCGTCATCGTGCCGACCTTGATGAGCGGATAGTCCTTGTGCGACCACGTCTTCGTGAGATCGAACGGATTGAAGCGGTACTTCTTCGCCTCCGCGTACGGCATGACCTGCACGGAGAGCGTCCACGACGGAAACTCGCCGCGCTTGATCGCATCGAACAGATCGCGCCGGTGGAAGTCGGCGTCCTCGCCCGCCATCGCCGCGGCTTCGGCGTTGGTGAAGAACTGCATGCCCTGGTTCGTATGGAAGTGATACTTGACCCAGAACTTCTCGCCCTTCGCGTTCACCCACATATAGGTGTGCGAGCCGTAGCCGTTCATGTGGCGCCACGTTTTCGGCAGGCCGCGCTCGCCCATCAGATAGGCGACCTGGTGCGCGGACTCGGGATTGTTGGTCCAGAAGTCCCACTGCATCTGGCCATTGCGCAGGCCCGAGTCGGGTAGACGCTTCTGGCTGCGGATGAAGTGCGGAAACTTCATCGGGTCGCGCACGAAGAAAACCGGCGTGTTGTTGCCGACGAGGTCGTAGTTGCCCTCGGTCGTGTAGAACTTCAGCGAAAAGCCGCGCACGTCGCGCCAGGTGTCGGGGCTGCCCATTTCGCCCGCAACGGTCGAAAAGCGCGCCAGCATTTCCGTGGCCGCGCCCTTCTGGAACAGCGCGGCCTTCGTGTAGCGCGACACATCCTCGGTGGTCTTGAATTCGCCGAACGCGCCGGCGCCCTTCGCGTGCGGCTGGCGCTCGGGCACCTTCTCGCGGTTGAAATGCGCCATCTGCTCGAGGAAATGCACGTCGTGCAGCACGATCGGGCCGTCAGGACCGACCGTGAGCGAGTTACGGTCGCTGACAGCCGGCGCGCCCGTGCTCGTCGTGGAATGACCGGGAGACTTGTCGTTCGATGCACCCATTACCGCTCTCCTGATGGATTCGCGCATGGCGGCTGAGCGCACCGCGCCCGTTCGACTGCGAAAGCAGGTTCGAGCCGCAGTCGGGGCCGCCATTGCTAGATTGGGGGACCAACCCGGGCTGCGCGCCGGTGCCAGCCTTCGGCACCCCGCGCTCGCCCGAGGGAACGGCCATTTTGCGCGCAGACGCAAAGCGCTGCGCTCAAGCGGTTCACGCGCCGCGCAGCCCAGCTTAGGGGCCTCCCGCCATGTTGGAAATTTCCACCCAAAATCAGGCGTTTACATAATTGTTGCGACGCACAAAAAAGTTCTTGACACGTTTTATGGATGGGTTACCATGAACTCGATTGCTGCATCGCACAAAACTTTGTCTGCGCGAACCGGTGATCGAACCGAAAGTTTGTTTTCGTAACCGAAATCGACGCGTAGCGTCCCCAAAGGAAAGAGACATGAACCTGCCGACCCCCGAACAATTCGCCGCCAACCAGAAAGCCGGTCTCGAGGCCCTCTTCGGCCTGACGAGCAAGGCATTCGAAGGCGCGATCAAGCTCGCCGAACTCAACATCGAAACGGCCCGCTCGGCGTTCGCCGAAGGTCAGGAACAAGCTCAGCGCGCGCTCTCCGCCAAGGACCCGCAAGGCTTCTTCGCCGTGCAAGCCGGCTTCGCCCAGCCCGCCGCTGAAAAGGCGCTGGCCTATGGCCGCAGCGTCTACGGCATCGTTTCGACTACGCAAGCCGAATTCGCCACCGCCGCGCAGTCGCAGTACGAAACGCAGCAGCGCGCGCTCGAAACGCTCGTGGACAACGCCGTGAAGAACGCCCCGGCCGGCTCGGAAGCCGCTGTCGCCGCGATCAAGTCGGCGCTGAACGCCGCCAACAACGCGTACACGTCGGTGAACAAGGCTGCGAAGCAGGCTGTGGAATTCGCGGAAAGCAACTTCGACGCCGCCGGCAAGGCCGCGACGAAGGCCGTCGCGCAAGCTTCGGCGCGCGCCACCAAGCAGGCTGCCTAAGCGTTACGCTTTACTTTCCGCTGGCGGAGGCAACCGCTGCCGCCAGCCGGACTGAAGACGGGCGTGGATCTCGTGCAATGCGAGTTCCATGCCCGTTTGCCATTGGGGGGTCCGGCGCAACGCAGCGTGAGCCGTCAAGGCGCGCAGCCAGGCGTATCGAACATCGTCGCCAATGCGCAACTCGACGTGAGCATGCGTGCGCCGTCGTGTCCCACGCCGGGGACGATATGAAACGTCTGGTTCAGGCCATTCGGGTGGCGAGTTTGCAGGTAGCGGTAGAAGCCTTGCGCGCGGGCCACGCGCTGCGCGCCCTGCGCCCGTGCAGCACAACGCTTGTCGAGCGAGGCCGAGGCCGGGTCGTCGTCGTTACCGCCCGCCAGGTAGACGATGCGCCGCTTCACGTAGTCCGCTTCGAGCTGTGCGGGCGTGCGCCCGGCGATGGATGCCGGCCCGTTCTCCATCCCGTATTTCCAGTGGTCGAAATCTGCGCAGCGCGAGGCGTCGAATGGCGCCGGCGCGCCGCTCGCGCCGGGGCGCTGCGCGTCGAAATACGCGTACGACGACGGACTCGCCACCACGAAACGCACGTCGATTCCCGCGGCGGCGAGCGCATCCGTGCGCGCGACGATCGCATAGCGCTGCAGCACCTGGGCGCCGCCCGAATGCCCCGCGAACACGATCGTTTTCAGATTGGGAAACAGACGCCGGTCGGCGAGATGCCGCGCAATGTCGTCGAGCACGGCGTATGAACTCACCGGCACGCCGCTCGCGGCGTCCGCGCCGCCCATCCACGCGTTGCCGCGCCAGCTCAGAAGGTCGCCCGGTGCGTGGTGCGCGCTCACGTCGGCGGTGGCGAGAAACTGTGGGGCGACGAGCAGTGTGGCCGCCGGATCGACGCCCGCCAGCTCGCGCGCATGCTGCGCGGTGCGAAAGTAGGTATCGGCGTTACGCAGCCGTCCGTGCACGATTACCACCGCGCGCTGGACGGCGGGCCGCGGCACGTTCCAGTCCGCGCTCACATAGAGCGGGAATTGTGCGTGGCCTTGCGGGGTATCGACCTTCATGCGCGCGTCGGCGATCACACTGACGGGTCGCACGGCGCGAGCCTGTGCGGGTGCCGGCGCAACGATCAGCGCGCTCGCCGCGATCGTCGCAGTCACAACAGCCAGCCGGCGCAGAACGTTTGAACCCATGAAGGCACACGCCGCGCAGGTGCGCTCAGGAGCCGAACATCCGGTTTACGGCGCGCTCGAGATGCGCGCGCATGGCGGTCGATGCGCGCTCGGGGTCGCGCGCCCGGATCGCTTCGAGCACTTCGAGGTGCTCCTGCTGCACGAGGCGCTGCCGCTCGATCGACTTCACGAGCGAGAGGTTGCGCGACAGGTTCATGCTGAACACCATCTGCTCCTGGATGCCCGAGAGCGCCGTGATGAAGAACTGGTTCTTCGAGGCGCGCGCCACGGCCATATGGAACGCGAAGTCGTCTTTCGCGCCGATGCCCGAAGTCTCGATGATGGTCTGCAGGTTGTCCCACTCGCGCTGGATCGCGGCGATGTCTTCATCTTCGGCCTTTTGCGCGGCGAGCGAGGCCGCCCCGGCTTCGACCACCACGCGGTATTCGTAGCAGCGACGAATGTCCGACAGCGTTTCGAGCGGCGCGAAACGGCGCACGTCCGGGTCGGGACGCCGCATGACCGTCGTGCCCGAGCCGTGGCGCGTGGCGATGATGCCGTCTGCGCGCAGCTGGGCAAGCGCCTCGCGCACCGTGGGGCGCGAGGTCGCGAAGCGCTCCGCGAGCATGTGCTCGGTCGGCAGGCGCTCCCCTTCCTTGTATTCGCCCTCGATGATGCGATTGAGGATGTCGCTGTAAATCCGCGCCGGCATATTCGGCGCTTTCTGCTCAGACATGATCGGACGGTGCACTTTGGGTTGTCAGGAGTGTCGTCAATTGTAAGTCATATGGCACGCCGATAGCGTGCACCTGCCCCCGGCCAGCCCCCATTTTGCGGGTGTTTGCGCGCTTTCCGTCCCGCTTTACCAATTTGCAGCCAATTTACGGGCGCTTACGCTTTTGCGCTGTCCCGCTTTATCGCAGCGCACTCACGCGGATGCGCAGTTGCGCTTTCTGCGTTTCTCCCGGCTCCAGCCAGCGCAGGCCGAGGCCGGTGTGAATCGCATCGGGCAGGCCGAGCCACGGTCCTGAAACGGCGGCATATCGTCAACGCGTTAAGGGCATAGGGCAAAGGTCAGTCGGTCGCGCGCAGCGGACCCGCGAAAGCGGGCTCGGGCAGGCCACGCACACCGGCATCGATGGCGAACACGAGGCCGTCCAGCTCGCCGGTCTGCGGCGGGCAGATCGTCGTGACGTAAAGCATGTCGAGGTTGGCTCCGCCGAACGCGCACATCGACGGCTTGGCCACCGGCACCCCCACGCTGCGCTCGAGCCGCCCTGCGGGCGCGAAGCGCAGCAAGCGGCCCGCGTCGTTCGCGCAGGTCCAGTAGCAGCCGTCGGCGTCCACGGCCGCGCCGTCGGGGCGCCCCGTGTAGTCGTGCAGATCGGTGAACACGCGGCGATTCGTGGGCACGCCATCGTCGATGTCGTAGTCGAAGGCCCAGATCAGGCGGCTCGACGCATGTGAATCGGAGAGATACATCGTGCGGCCGTCCGGCGACCAGGCGAGGCCGTTCTGCGTGCACAACCCCTCGACCACGGGCGCCGACAAGCCGTCTTGCGCCGTGTAGCGATAGAGCTTGCCCGCCGGGTCGGGCGCCGCCGCGTCCTGCACCATCGTGCCGGACCAGAAACGGCCCTGACGATCGCAGCGGCCGTCGTTGAACCGCATGCGCGCGGCCTCGTGCGCCACGCTCGCGAGCGGCCGCACACTTGCCTCGCCTGCCCGCGCGTTCGCGGCCGGTTCGTGCAGCGTCACGGCAAAAAGTCCCGTCTCCAACGCCGCCAGCACACCGCCATCGCGCGCGAACGCGAAGCAGCCGATGCGCTCCGGCAGCGTCCACTCGGTGCGGCGCGCCGTATCGACCGCATAGCGAACGAGCGTTTGAGCGGGAATATCGACCCAGTAAAGCGCGCTTTCCTCAGCACGCCACACGGGGCACTCGCCGACCGACGAGCGCCGCGCATCGTGTGCCTCGAGCGGCCTCACAGGGGGCGTCGACACCGCATCGAGCGTCACGTCGTGCTGCGCGCTCAACGCTGCTCCTTCTTCCAGGCGTCGTACGCAGCGAGTGTTGCCTCGTTCGGCGGATAGGTGCCCGGCAGCGCCGCGCCCGCCTCGATGCGCTCGGTGATGAAGCGCTCGAGCGTTTCCTGCTCCGTGGCGTCGCGCGCGACTTCCTCGGCCAGATGACGCGGAATCACGACCACGCCATCCGCATCGCCGACGATGATGTCGCCCGGAAACACGGCCACGCCGCCGCAGCCGATCGGCACGTTCAGGTCGACCGTGTGGTGCCTGCAGAGATTGAGCGGCGCCGAAGCACCCGCGCAGAACACCGGAATGCCGAGCGCCGCGATGGTCGCGCTGTCGCGCACCGGGCCGTCCGAGACCATGCCCGCCACGCCGCGCACCTTCATGCGCGTGGCGAGGATCGAGCCCATCGAGGCAGCGTCAGTCACGCCGCGGCAGTCCTGCACGAGCACCGCGCCCGCGGGCACGGTCTCGACGCCCTTACGCTGCGGATGCTCGGGGTTCTGGAACGCGCTCAACTGGTCGAGGTCCTCGCGCGCCGGGATATTGCGCATCGTGAAGGCCGGACCGACCAGGTTGGGAGCGCCCGGCGCCGGTGCGGCGAGCGGCTTCACGCCCTGCAGGAAGACGTTGCGCAGGCCGCGTTTGAAAAGTTGCGTGGTGAGCGTGGCGTTGGAAACGTGGCGCAGTTGTTCGAGCGCGGCATCGCTCACGGGCATGGCGGGGGAAGTCATCGTGTCTCGTCCGTTGTCGTGTTTCGTGGTGCGCGTGGCGCGGGCGGTGGCTCGAAAAACTGTCGAGCGGATGGGTCGCATTGTTGTAATACAACACGAAAATTGTCAACCCGCCATTGCGCTGCCGGCCACCCCAGGATGTATGACGACCAGTCTTCGGACTGGCGCGAAATACCCGTGAGATCGGCATGCGCGGCTCCAGAAATGATGGTCAAAGTCAACAAATGGCCGTGCAGACGTCGCGCCGGTCGTCCGACCCCGACCCTGCATCAGGGAAATCCCCATCACATCAATATTTGCTTTACAACTTTGCCGCAAATAGAATGATGTCTTACATGAAGGGCCCGATGCGAACAGCAGCGCCCTTGATCCCGGCCAGGCACAGCCTGGTGCCAGAGCCCGCCAACAGCAGGAGACGCGCAGTGCGACGCAAGACAATCAAGGGGGTGCGGTGGTGGATCATCGGCCTCGTCATGATCGGCACCATCTTCAACTACCTCGCGCGCAGTTCGCTCGCGGTAGCCGCACCCACGCTGACTGAAACGCTTCACATGACCACGCAGCAGTACTCGTACGTGGTCACGGCCTTCCAGGCCTGCTATGCCCTCGCGCAACCGATCGCCGGTTTCGTGCTCGACTCCGTGGGCATCAAGATCGGCTTCGCGATCTTCGCGTTCGGCTGGGCCGTCGCCAACATGCTGCACGGCCTCGCCGGCAGCTGGCCCGCGCTCGCGGCTTTCCGCGGCATGCTCGGCATGACCGAAGCCGCCATCTTCCCGGCCGGCATGAAGGCCATCAGCGCATGGTTCCCCGCGAAGGAGCGCTCGGTTGCGACCGGCTGGCTCAACACCGGCACCTCGATCGGCGCGATGCTCGCTCCGCCGCTCGTCGTGTGGTGCATTCTCAAGTTCAACTGGCAGTTCGCATTCGTGGTCACCGGCAGCGGCGCGCTGATCTGGGTGGCGCTGTGGCTCGTGTTCTTCAAGATGCCTGCGGAGCACCCGCGGCTCTCGCAGGAAGAGGCCGACTACATCCGCGCAGGCCAGACCGAAGCGCAGAAGTCGACCCGCGGCCGCCGCGCCTCGTTCAAGGAAGTGCTCAAGACGCGCCGCTTCTGGGGCATCGGCATTCCGCGCATGCTCGCGGAACCGGCATGGCAGACCTTCGGCGCGTGGATTCCGCTGTACATGGTCACCGTGCGTCACATGAACCTGAAGGAAATTGCGCTGTTCGCATGGATGCCGTTCCTCGCCGCCGACCTCGGCTGCCTCGTGGGCGGCTACCTCGCGCCGCTCTTCATCCGCTGGTTCGGCTGCTCGCTCATCACTTCGCGCAAGCTCGTCATCACGACCGGTGCGCTGCTGATGGTCGGTCCGGCCTGCGTGGGCCTCGTTGCGAGCCCCTACGCCGCGATCGCCCTCTTCTGTGTCGGCACCTTCGCACACCAGACGATTTCGGGCGCGCTGTTCACGCTGGCTTCGGACGTGTTCGGCCAGCACGAAGTCGCCACGGCCACGGGTCTCTCGGGCATGTTCGGCTACCTCGGCGCGACGGTGTTCTCGCTCATCGTCGGCGCAGTGGCCAGCACGATCGGTTATAACCCGTTGTTCGTGTGCCTGATGCTGTTCGACATCATCGGCGCCTGTGTGGCATGGCGACTGATCTCGAACGAGCAGAAGGACAACGCGGGCAGCCCTGCGCTCCAGCCCTCGCACAAAGTGCAGGCCTGATCGCCCTGTTCACCGGCCGGCGCCCGCGAGGGTGCCGGCTTTCGGCATTTCTACGTGAGGACAATCACAGTGAAGAAAGTTGCATTGACCGGTGCGGGCGGCCAGCTCGGCACCGTGTTGCGCAAGGGCCTGCTCGAACGCGGCGTGAACCTGCGTTCCGCGGCCGGCTCGAAGCCGCTCGAACCGCTCGTCGCGGGCGAAGACGTGATGCACGGCGACCTGCGCGACCCCGCCGTGGTCGACCGCCTGCTCGACGGCGTGGACGTGCTGATCCATATGGCCGGCACGAGCGTCGAGCGTCCCCTGCCCGAGATCATCGAGAACAATCTGCGCGGTCTCGTCGAAGTCTACGAGGGCATGCGCCGCCACGGCACGAAGCGCATGCTGTTCGCGAGCTCGAATCACGCGATCGGCATGTACCCCGTGGAAGAGAAGCTCACGCTCGACTGCGCGTTTCGCCCGGACGGCTTCTACGGTCTTTCCAAGGCATGGGGCGAATCGCTCGCGCGCCTGTACTGGGACAAGCATGGCATCGAAACCGTGAACGTGCGCATCGGCAGCTGCCTGCCGAGGCCCACCGAGTTCCGTCAATTGAGCACGTGGTTCGGCCACGAGGACCTGTTCCATCTCGTCGATCGTGTGATCAATGTGGATGAAATCGGCTTTGCCGTGGTGTGGGGCGTGTCGAACAACACGCGCAGCTACTGGATTCAGGAAGGCGCGCACGACGACGCGAAACGGCTTGGCTATGAGCCGAAGCAGAACTCGGAAGATTGGGCGGCTGAAATTCTGGCGCAAAAGAACCCGCTCGACGCGACGGCGCAGCGGTATCAGGGCGGCAGTTTCGCCAGCTTCGATTTCACGCCGGTGGAGCAGCGCGGCAAGCGGTCTTGATTCGCCGCTTTTCCGGTGTTTGCGTTTGGGCGCCCCTTGCGTCGGCAAGCCTGAACACCGCAACCGTACCCGTAAGACTCATTGCCTGCTCTTCGAGCGAATGCGCCGCTGCCGCGGCCTCTTCAACGAGCGCGGCGTTTTGCTGGGTCACGTCGTCCATCTGCATGACGGCCTGATTGACTTGCTCGATGCCGCGGCTCTGCTCTTCAGATGCCGCCGCAATTTCGCCCACGATGTCGGACACCTGCTTGATCGCCTGCTTGACCTCACCCATCGTCGCACCCACGTCGCCCGCCTGCTGTGCCCCGTCCCGAATCATCGCCACAGACGAACCGATCAGTTCCTTGATCTCCTTGGCAGCCGCCGCGGAGCGCTGTGCCAGGCTGCGAACCTCACTGGCGACCACCGCGAATCCCCGACCCTGTTCACCCGCCCGCGCTGCCTCCACTGCGGCATTGAGCGCGAGAATGTTGGTCTGAAACGCGATGCCCTCGATCACGCCGGTGATCTCCGAAATCTTCGTCGAACTGCCGCTGATCCGCTCGATCGTGCCGACCATACCCTGTACGGCTTCGTTGCCTGAATCGGCCATATCGGTGGCACGGGTTGCAAGCGCATTGGCTTGCCGGGCGTTTTCGGCGTTCTGCTTCACGGTTTCGGTCAACTCAGTCATGCTTGATGCTGTTTGTTCGAGCGACGCCGCCTGCTCTTCGGTGCGGGCCGACAGGTCCGTGTTGCCGGCGGCAATTTCCTGCGCTGCCACGGTGACCGACTCGGCGCCCGACTTGATGCCCCGCACGGTGTCGCTCAACTGCCGGTCCATTTTATTCAACGCTTCGAGCAGTTGGCCAAATTCGTCGCGTGTGCGCACCGTGATGCGGTTTTCGAGTTCGCCGATGGCGATCCGGTTCGCGATGCCCACCGCTTCGCCGAGCGGCTTCGTAACAGCCCGGGAAAGATAGACCATGGCTCCCGTGGCACCTACGAGACCGAGGCCAATCAGCGCAATGGATACCCAGCGAATCGTGCCAAAAGTGCCTTCGCTGTCGTCGACAGACTGCTTTGCCTGGCGCCGATTTTCGGCAACGTCGTCGTCGAGCGATTTGCTGGTCGCATTGGCCACTTCGCCATACTTGTCGACGAGTGTCGATACGGCGTCGTAGTTGCCAGCTTCCAGCGCCGAGACCTCCGCATCAATGCCTGCCTCGAACTGCGGCAACAAATTCTTGATGGTGTCGGCGAGTTCGCGCTCCTTGTCACTGGAGACGCGGTTTGGGTAGTAGTCGCTCCAGCCCTTGCTGAGGCGATCCTGAGCCGCGCGAATCCTGCCGATGCTGGCTTTCGTCTGTGCTACATCGTGAAGAGACTGGGCGCGACGAACCTGAAGGCGCATTTCGAGCAGTGCGGCTCGCGTGTCCTCGAGATCAAGAATCGGAAGCAGGTTCCCCTCATAGGAATCGCTTACATTCGAATTCAGCCGCGAAAGCCCAAACTGACCAAAGGCACCCATTGCAGCGATGAGTACCAGACATACACTGAATGCAAGAACGATCTTGAATTTGATGCTTTGTGTGAAGCTGTGCATGCTGACTTCCTGATAGTTCGCGCGGCCGGCGCTCGCGTGCTTCGCCGTTGCGACTTGTTTCGTAGCCGGTGGTACCACCATGTTTACGGTGTTTCGCCGCAACGACTGAAACGGAACAGCTGTCAGGTTTTCCTGAATTTGCGGTAGGCAAATCGGGACTGCCCGCGTGGCGTCGCGCGAAACGCACCTGTGTGCTCGTGATGCATTCCCCGCGGAAGCCAGCACGCACCGATCTGGTGAATATCCCCGACATCGAGCCAAAACTGGCGCAGTCATTTCATCTGCCTGGAGGATCACGGGCTTGGCGCGCCGGCATTGGCGCGGTCCTTGCTTGGAGCATGGCACGCTCGCGCTTGATACCCATGGCGAGCGGCAAATCTCCTCGGAAATCCAGCATGGAATACAAGTCCAATTCATTTCGCCGTCGCCGCTGGCTCGCTGCGCTGCTGGCAGTGCCAGCCTTGGCCCTCGTTACGGTACAGGCCGCCAACGCCGATGCGCTCGACGCCATCGCCAAGCGCGGCACGCTGCGTGTAGCCGTCCCGGAGGACTATCCTCCGTTTGGCGCTATCGGTCCCGACATGCAGCCGCAAGGCTATGACATCGACATGGCGGCACTGCTCGCAAAATCGATGAAGGTCAAGCTTCAACTCGTGCCCGTCAACAGCGCGAACCGGATTCCCTACCTGCAGACCGACAAGGTCGACCTCGTGATCTCCTCGCTCGGCAGAACGCCGGAGCGCGAGAAGGTCATCGATTTTTCGCAGGCCTATGCTCCGTACTTCCAGGGCGTTTTCGGGCCAGCCGACATCAAGGTCAACACAGCGGCGGACCTCACTGGCAAAACGGTTGGCGCTACGCGCGGTGCACTCGAAGAAGTCGCGCTCACCAACATGGCGCCCAACGCCACCATCCGACGCTTCGACGACAACAACGCGACCATCCAGGCATTTCTCTCGGGCCAGGTGCAGTTGATCGCGGCGGGCAACATCGTCGCCGCGGCGATCCTCGCAAAACACCCGCCGCGCGAACCGCAGATGAAGTTCGTCATCAAGGACTCGCCGTGTTTCGTGGGCCTCAACAAGAACGAGCCGCAACTGCTCACGAGGGTCAACACAACCATCGAGCAAGCGAAGAAAGACGGTTCACTTCAGGCGATGTCGAAAAAGTGGTTCGGTCAACCATTGCCCGCCAATCTGTGACGCCCGCGTTGCCACCACGCGCGGCTGGCAATTTCCGCTACGCAACCCTCATTTCCTCATGAGCTATCAGCTACAGTTCGGCGACCTCGCCGCCTATGCCACCATGTTCGCGAGCGGCGCCGCAGTCACGCTTGCGCTCACGGCGAGTTCAACGCTGCTGGGCATCAGCCTCGGCGTTGCGGGCGCCGCCGCATATCAGAGCCCCCGCGCGACGCCGCGCGCAGTCGTTCACGCCTACGTGGAGGCGATTCGCAACACGCCGTTTCTCGTCCAGCTTTTCTTCGTGTTCTTCGGTCTGCCCGCCCTCGGCGTGCACATCGGCGAATACACCGCGGCCGTGCTCGCCATGACGCTGAACCTCGGTGCGTATGCCGTGGAAATCCTGCGCGCAGGCATTGAAGCGGTGCCGCGCGGACATCACGAGGCCGCTGCGGCACTCGCGATGTCGCGCCGCGAAACGTTTGTGCACGTGCTGCTTCCACAAGCATTCGCGAAGGTGTTCCCGGCGCTGGCGAGCCAGATCGTCATCACGATGCTTGGCTCGGCCGTCGTCTCGCAGATCTCGGTCGCGGATCTCACGTATGCGGCTAGCTACGTGCAGTCGCGCAATTTCCGCGCTTTCGAAACGTATTTCCTCATCGCCGGGATCTATCTTGGGATGGCGCTACTCCTGCGCGCCGCGCTCACCGCCGCCGGCCGACGACTGTTCACGCGCAACATGCGAGGTGCGCGATGATCGAGTTCACATTCGCGCAGATCGTCGCAGGATTGCTCCTGGCCGCGCGATGGACTGTCCTGCTCTCACTCGTTTCGTTCGTTACCGGTGGCATGGTCGGTTTGCTGCTGCTCGTGATGCGCGTATCGAGCTCGCGCGTGCTGCGCGCTCTCGTGCGTGTCTATATCGAAGTGTTCCAGGGCACGCCGTTGCTGCTGCAACTGTTTATCGTGTACTTCGGCCTGCCGCTGCTAGGTGTCGACGTCTCGGCCTGGATGGCGGCCACGCTTGGCCTTACCTTCTTCACCAGTGCCTATCTGGCAGAAATCTGGCGCGGCTGCGTGGAGGCGGTGCCCAAAGGTCAATGGGAAGCATCCGCCAGTCTCGCCATGAACTATTTCGAGCAGTTACGTCACGTGATCCTGCCGCAAGCCGCGCGTATCGCCATCGGTCCCACCGTGGGTTTCGGTGTGCAGGCCATCAAGGATACGGCGCTCGTGTCGATTATCGGCTTTGCCGAACTCACGAAGGCTGGCACCCAAATTTCGAACGCGACGTTTCGCCCGTTTCTCGTCTACGGACTCGTTGCGCTGGTCTATTTCGCCCTTTGCTACCCGCTTACGCGGTATGCGCGGGCCCTGCAAAGGAAATGGCATGCCGCTTGTTAAGACCGAGGGCGTCGAAAAGCAGTTCGGCGCCCATCATGTACTGAAGGGAATCGACCTTACGGTCGAACGCGGCCAGGTCGTCAGCATCATCGGGCGCAGCGGCTCCGGCAAGAGCACATTGCTGCGGGCGCTGAACGGGCTCGAAAGTATCGACGCGGGATCGATCGAAATCGACGGCGAACACGTCGATGCACGGCACGCGGACCTGCGGGCACTGCGGCTGAAGGTCGGCATGGTCTTCCAGCAATACAACCTGTTTCCGCATCTCACGGCCAGCGAAAACGTGATGCTTGCACAGACGGTTGTCAAGAAGGCGCCGCGCAAGGAAGCGCGCGCCAACGCGCATCAAATGCTGGAGCGCGTTGGTCTGGGCGACAAATTCGACGCATATCCCAATCAACTCTCGGGTGGACAGCAGCAGCGCGTCGCCATTGCGCGCGCACTCGCCATGAAGCCGAGCGTACTCCTCTGCGACGAAATCACATCCGCGCTCGACCCCGAACTGGTGGGCGAGGTGTTGGGCGTCGTGGAAAGCCTCGCGCGCGAGAACATGACTCTCATCATGGTTACCCACGAAATGCGCTTCGCGCGCGCGGTCAGTGACAACGTGGTGTTCATGCACGAAGGCCGCGTATGGGAAAGCGGACCGCCCGAGGACATCTTCGGCCGCCCGTCCACGGTAGAGCTACGACGTTTCATCCAGTGATGCCTAGACGCCGCCGTACTTCGCAACATCTTTTCTGTTGCCAACTTCAGGCCTGATCCCGCAATCAGAGCACGCATCGCCACGACTACCTCCTCCGATCTTCGAGCGGTGCCAGCGTCAAAGCGTTCGACCATGCAATGGACGCCGCCCCCTGCAATGCTCCCGCGTCTTCGCAGCCTGTAATGCATTTCCGAGCGCCAGCAGAGATATCTCTGCTGGCGATGACCACGGCGCGCATGACAGGCGATCGACATTCAATGGACTGCGATGCCCTCGAGGACTTCGTCGTGCTCCTGGCGTTCCGCGAGGTACGGCGAGCGATAGCCCGAATTCACGCCCCAGTAATAGAACACGAGCGAGACCAGCGCGACGACCAGCATGTCCCAGCCGTACGGAAGCAGACCGGCGCCGCCGAACTGCTTGCTGCCGACGAGCGAGAGCAGCGCCATGATCGGCAGGTACGCGCACAGCCACCATGCGGCCTTCAGATCCTGGCCCCAGCCGTCAAAACCCTGCTTGCTCTGGAAGTAGAAGTACACCGGCAGCGCGACAACCATCAGCAGAATGATTTCGCCGGTCAGCGGCCACTTCGCCCAGTACAGGATCATCGATGCGCACACGAATGCGAACGGCGCGATCACTTTCATGAACGGCACGGAGAGCGGGCGCTCGATGTCCGTGGCGGCGCGCTTGAGCGCCATCAGGCTGATCGGACCCGTGAGGTACGAAATCACCGTTGCCACCGAGATCACCGCCGCGAGCGAACTCCAGCCGCGGAAGAAGAACATGAAGATGAACGACACGAGCAGGTTGAACCACATCGCGTTGCGCGGCACGCCGTAGAACGGGTGCACGTTGCCGAACATCTTCGGCATCGTGTTGTTGCGCTCCATCGCGTAGATCATGCGCGAGGTCGTCGCCATGTAGGTCGTACCGGTGCCGCTCGGGCTCACGAATGCATCGACGTAGAGCAGGATCGCGAGCCAGTTCAGGTTCAGCGCGATCGCGAGTTCCGCGAACGGCGACTTGAAGTTGAACGTGTTCCAGCCCTTCGCGACGTCGGCCGGATTGACCGCACCGATATAGGCGACCTGCAGCAGCACGTAGATCACGAGTGCGCAGAGAATCGAGCCGATGACTGCGAACGGCACGCTCTTCGCCGGATTGCGCGCTTCACCCGCGAGGTTGATCGGGCTCTGGAAGCCGTTGAACGCGAACACGATGCCGCTCGTGGCGACTGCCGTGAACACCGCCGACCAGCCATACGGGGCGAACGAGGTCGTCTGGCCGAAGTTTTCCTGGTGGAAGCTACCCGCCATCAGGCCGATGATCGTCAGACCCGGGATGATGAACTTGAAGATCGTGATCGCGCTGTTGGCACGCGCGAACAGTTTCACGCCCCAATAGTTGAGCATGAAGTAGATGATCACGAGAATCGCGGAGAGCCCGAGCCCTGAATGCGTCAACGACCCGTCGACGAAGAGCGCGTGCGCCCAGGCATAGGGCCAGGTGCTCATGTACTGGATCGAGGCTTCGGCTTCGATCGGGATCACCGAGACAATGGCGATCCAGTTCGCCCACGCGCTGATGAAGCCCACCAGTGCGCCGTGCGAGTAGCGGGCGTAGCGGACCATACCGCCCGACTCCGGGAACATCGCACCGAGTTCGGCGTAGGTGAGCGCGATGGCCAGAATGACCACGGCGCCGATAATCCAGGCGCAAACCGCCGCCGGACCTGCAATTTTCGCCGCCTTCCACGCGCCGAACAGCCAGCCCGAACCGATGATCGACCCGAGGCCGGTGAACATCAGCGCGAACGGGCCGATGTTCCGTTGTATCGATTGCTTCACATTGTCTCCTACGTGATGGACAGCGCGAGCGAGCCATACCGGGAGTACGGCATCCATGTACCGTACCGAGCCTGTCTACACGGCCGGCCGGCCCTGATAACGCATGTCCTTGTTGTAATGCCTTGTGACCACTGGGATGTAGAGGCAACCGCAATTGCTGCGGAGACGCGATGATGAAGTGGCCCGACGTGCTCGTCTAATGCTGTGTCGGCATGGACATATGCAAACTTTGCATAAGGAGGGGCTGCGGCTTAGCGAAGATCCTGGACATTTCACCTTGTTGTTATGCCCGCCAGTTGCCGACGCTGGCCACCGTTCTCACGCTGACATTCGTACGTCGGCTCTCCACCAGGCAACGGACGTTCCGAAACCGTCAAGGCTTCGAAGGGCCTGACTACTGCGCGGGTGCCTGGTGAGGGTGATCCGTGGAGCGCCTCCGGGAAGCGTCTTCTGGTCTGGCATCAGCGGATCACCTGGCATCGACACTACTCCTTCACCTCGGCATTCTTTGTTTCATCTCCGGCCATGCCGTCATGGTTCATCGCATCTTCTTTCATCGCGTCTTTGGCCGCGCTGTCGGCGCTCATCGCGTCTGATTCTGTTGCGCTCTTTGCGGTTATCTCCTGACTCGGCGCGTCGTTGGCAGTCGCGTCGGTCGGTACACTATCATCGGCGAAGGCGCCCGCGGTCGCGAACGAGAAGCAGCTGGCGAGAATGGTGGCAGTGAGCTTGTTCATGATGTGATCCCTCAGCGAACCGACAGTGAGTCGGAATATCGATAGGACAGTAGCCCGATGGCGGGAGCCTGGTCTTGCCGCGAATCAGTGACGGGCATGACAACTTCACGGCCCCGTCGGCGACGGTCATGTCATTCTTGCGCGGATGGATATGACAGGAAGTCGGCAACCACTCCAAAGGGCATGGGTAAAGACCCGATATGCGTTAGCCGAATCGCTGGGGAATGACTACAGGTAAGGTGTGAAAGGCGTCTGGATGGTTCAACGATCGCAGCGTTATGGCAATGGCCGCTGTACCCTCGAGAAGGGTCTTCCACGGAGCAGATGATCGAACGACGGCAGTGGGTCGATCTCTGTTCACCTTCCCGAAGTAACAGCGAGCGACTTGACCGCGCTTACGCGACAAAGCCTTGCAGACCTTCAAGGACATAGGGCCGGAAACACATCGAACCCGTTTGCCACATCATGACCACAACAAGAAGCCTGGCGCTCATTCTGGCGTGCGTGTTTGCCTCTTCCCAGCAAGGTCACGCGCAATGTGTCGACCTGGTCGCCAGTCTTGATGACGGTCAGTTGATGCAGTCGCGGATTGCGCTGGTCGACCGTGCCGCGCCTACCGAACAGATCCGCATCCTCGCCTACATCTTCGAAATCGATCAGACCGGCGGCCTGCTTTTGCGTCATCTGGTCGAGGCTGCGCGCCGAGGCGTGCCGGTCAAGCTGCTGATCGACGGCATCGGCCCCGAGCCGCACTACCCGTTCGAGGACGAACTCATCGTCGCCCTGCACGAGGTGGCGCCCGGCATTGAACTCCGAATCTTCCATCCACGATCCGATCTCGTCGAGATTTCGCATCGCATGCACGACAAACTGTTCCTGGTTGGCGACACGGCCGTGATCGGCAGTACCTCGATCTGGGATGAGAGCTTCCGCAACTGGCTCAGCGAGCGCGATTTGATGGTGTCGGGCGACGCCGGCCAGGAGGCTTCCTCCCTGCACGCCATGTACCAGCATTTCGCGTTGTTCTGGAATAGCCCGGAAGTGGTTCGCCCCGAGCCGGAAAAATTCCTCAACGTCGAAAGTCCTTATCGAGACTCGCAGGGTTATCCGACGCTGGACCCGGCTCGCATCCATTATTGGCGCAAATGGCTGCAGGCTCCGCTCGATGCTGCTGCCCTGGCGACAGACCTGGCCGCTACCGATACACCCACTGCCTCCGATACGCCCGATGATCCCGCCGCTCCGCCCGCTCGCGGGGCGTATTTTGATCCCGCCTGGATGCCGATCGCCTGCGAGCGACTGCACTATGTCCACGACTGGCCCGACAAGCGCTCGCCAGGCACGTTGCAGGACATGCTAGAAGCATTCGATAGGGCGCAGCACGAAATCCTGATCATCAACCCCTACCTGATCCTGGTTCCGGAACTGCGCGAGGCGCTTGAGCGCAGGCAGCGCGAAGGTGTCCACGTGATCCTGGTGAGCGCCTCGCTGGCGAGCATCACGCAGGAATTCCCCGCGGTCGGGCGCGCCTATGCCGACGATCTGCCCGGCTTGGTGAATGCGGGGATCGAGGTGCGCGAATATTCCGACCGAGAGAACCGCATGATGCACGCCAAGCTGGTCCTCATCGACGGCCATCGATATTATCTTGGCAGTTTCAATTTCGATTCGCTGTCGGCCCGCTTGAATACCGAAAACGGCCTGTGGATAGATATCCCTGAGGACGGGCTCGATCCCTTGCAAGACAGCGTGGCGTACTTCCTGAGCAACTCAAGTTCGGTGAGCGACGCCAATGGCCGCCTTCTGGCGGATCCCGATGCGCGCTGCCGGGCCGCCGGCTGCGGCGGTGCCTGGCGGTGGGTGACGATGCTAATCAGGAACTTCCTCTGAGCGCGGCGTGCCCTGTCCTTGACTCGACGATCCGTCCTTCACCGCGCCGATCTACGCCGACCTTTTCGAAGGCGACGACGCAACGGGAGAAAGGAATCTGTGCTCTCAAACAACCATCGACTGCTGGGCGAAGATACCCGCCATCGCGCCCTGCGATGATGCCTGGGTGACCGAGGGCAAGAAGGGCGTGGCGAGGTCGCCGGCGGCGTAGATGCCGGGCATGCTGGTTTGGCGGCGCTCGTCGACCTTTAGGACGATACCGGTGGGCGTATCGACCGTGGCGAGGCCCAGTGATTCATGCAGGCTTGCGGACGGCCTGTTGCGCGGTTGGGCGAACAGAATATCGACCGCGACATTGCGACCGGTATCGAGATTGACGGTGGCGATATGGCCCATGTGATGGGCGATCTCGACGATCCGGCCATCGACGAGAGGTATGTTGCGGCGCGCCAGATCGGCCTGGATATCGGCCGCAATGTCATGACCATCGGCGAAGACAGTCAACTTGTCAGTCCAATCGCGGAACAGCCTGGCAGACTGGTGCGATTGCGGGCTGGACCAGACGAGGCCCCAATGCTGGCCGGCGACTTCAAAGCCGTCGCAATAGGGGCAGGGCACGATGGACGTGCCCCAGCTTTCGGCAAAGCCCGGAACATCAGGCATCTGGTCGGCGACGCCATAGCTCAGGATCAGGCGTCGCGCCCTCAGGCTTTCGTGATCGTCAGTGACGACGCAGAAATCGTCGATGGCGCCAGACACGCTCTCGGCTCGGGCATCGACCAGCCTGATCGTTGGATAGCGCACCAGCTGCTGCCGCGCCTCGACCAGGATGTCCAGCGGCGGCTTGTGATCGTGGCCGAGCAGGCCATGCGAGTGGCCGGCAAAGCGATTGCGCGGCCTGCCGGTATCGAGAACGGTGACCTTGCGGCGGGCACGGCCGAGCTGCAGGGCGGCGGCGAGGCCGGCAAAGCTGCCGCCGATGATGATGACGTCATTCATGGTGTTGGGCTCCGTGTTGTGGATGGAGGGGTCGGCTGGGCGTGGTGTGCAATATCGGCGGGCGATACGCGCTAGAGAGGGTCAGCGAGTAGGTGACCGGCCGGACAATGCCCCATTCGATGTCGCTGGGCGCCCCGGGGAACCCTGATTTGGACAACCGGTGAAACCACCCTTGGCTTGCACATTGCGATACTTAATGGTATCGTAATACATGAATTTGAATACTGTCAAGTACTGGAATTGACGTGACCGAAAACAGCCAGGGCCGGCGCGGCCGGCCCGCCAACGAGGCGCTTCGCCAAACGATCGTCGACGCCGCCTGCGAACTCTTTGTGGAATTGGGTTTTCAAGCGACGACCATGGACAAGGTCGCCCAGCGCGCGAAGATATCCAAGCTCAGCATCTATCGGCACTTCGAGAACAAGGAGGCGCTGTTCAGCGCGGCCATGGTGGCCCGCTGCGATCAGTTTGCACCGCAGGCCCTTTCTGAAGGCGTCGACGGTTCGGCCGAAGATCAGCTCATGGCGGTGGGATCATCCCTGCTTCGCACGCTGTTGAGCCCGGACGTCCGCAGTGTCGAAGCCATGGTGTTGGCCGACAAGACGAATCAACCGTCGTTAAGCAAGCTCCATTACGATGCCGGGCCCGCGCATGTCATCGCCCAAATCGAGGCCGTGTTGAGTCAGTTGCACGCGAAAGCGATTCTGAACGTACCCGACGCTCTCCAGTCGGCCCGCTTGTTTGCCGCGCTGTTCAAAGGATCCGATCTCCTGCTTATCGCCCGCTTCGACGAGGCGAGAGCAGAGGACGACAACGAAATCGAATCCTATTGCCGGTCGGCAGTCGCCATGTTCATCGCCGCGCACGGTGGCATCTAACGATGCCATCGCGGCCGATGAAGAACACGCAGAAGTTGCATACGCTGTTCTAAGTGGAACGACAGAGAAGGGTCGAACCGAGCCTTAACCTGGCAATCTGCGAAGCGCTTTTTGGCGGACCGAACGCGCCGCCGTGCTGCATGTCCCACCGATCACTTACACGATCCACTCCCCATCACGCACGACGACACATCCATTCGCGACAACCAGCTTGCGCTTGGGCCGCGCGACGACGGCCTGCGCGACGCTCTCCGCCTCGACGACCACGAGGTCCGCACGCGCCCCAACCTGCAGACCGTAGTCGGCGAAACCGCAGCCACGCGCGGCGGCCACGCTCACGCAGTCGAATGCGATAGCGATATCGTCGTCGCGCCGCAAGTCGTAGCGCAAGCCGATCAACATGGCACGCTCGAGCATGTCGGGCACGCCATACGGCGACCACGTGTCGCGAATGCCGTCGTTGCCGCCAAACACCGTCACGCCCCTGTCGCGGCAGACCTTGAGCGGCGGAACCGGGCACGAAGGCGGCGCGCTCGTCAGCAGCGCCACGCGCAGTTGCGCAATCCGGTCGATCAATGCGTCGCGCACACGCTCCGGCAACGCGCCCAGACAAAACGCGTGACTCACGACCACCTGGCCTTGCATGCCGAGCGCCTGCACGCGATCGAGCAGCAGTTTCAGCGTGAACGCCCCGACCTCGCCGGGTTCGTGCAGATGAATATCGATCGGCTTGCGATGGCGCTCCGCCAGTGCGAACGTGGCATCGAGCGAGGCCACGGGATCGCCGTCGATCAGCGCCGGGTCGAGCGCGCCGAGCACGTCGGCGCCGGCCGCCAGTGCGCTGTCGAGCAGTTCGACCGTACCGGGCCGGATCAGCATGCCCGACTGCGGAAACGCGACGATCTGCAGGTCGAGGACATCGCGCAGCGTCTGCCGCGTGGCGAGCACGCCTTCGAGGTAGCGCAACCGCGCGTCGGTGTCGATGTCGACATGGGTCCGCAGGCGCGTCGTACCGGCCTGCACGAATGCACGCGCCAGCGCGAGCGACTGGGCGGCGGCATCGTGGCCCGAGGTCCTGCGCCATTCGCGCTCGTTGGCGATGCGGTCGGTGAGCAGCGGCCCTACCTCGTTGCGATACCACGGGCGGCCCCAGTTGCTCTTGTCGAGGTGCGTGTGGCCTTCGACGAATCCGGGCAGCAGCAGCCCTGCGCCGCCGTCGACGACTGGTACGCCCGGCTGTGCCGCGACGTGGGGTCCGATTGCCTCGATGCGGCCATCGGCGAGCGCGACGCCAACGCGCTGGCCGTCGGCCAGCCTGACGTTGGAGAGATGAAGCGCGGAAGTCGTGAATGTCATGCCGATTCTCCGTGAAACATCGCAGGATCTTATCGATTCGGCCGGATATTCGAAGATTAGATGTTCTACTACCTCTGCCCGCAAAAAAAACGGCGGCGCCGGTTATCGACCCGGCACCGCCGAACATACTGCTTTCGGAGCGTGAAGACTTAGAAGCGGTGAATGATACCGATCGCGCCCGCCACCTGGCTGCGCGACGAGGACGGCGCGCTGTTCTGGCCATCGCCGATGTCGGCAGTCGCGTTGATGATGTTGCCCGCGCCGTTCGTGCCAAGCGTCTGACCGCCTGCGCGCTGGTACGCCTCGACGAAGTACAGACCCGTGCGCTTCGACAGCGTGTAGTACTGCGACAGGTTGTACTGTGCGTACGAAGCCGAGCTCTGGATGCCGTTGGCCTTGGTCGCGCGCGTGTAGGAGAACCCAGCCGCGAGGTCGAGCACGGTGATCGGCTTGTAGTGCAGCACGACGCCGCCCGTGTTCCAGATCTGCGTGTCGTGGAAGGACGAACCCGTGCCCGGAATGTACTGGACGTTCGAGTAAGCCACCGAAATGTCCCACTGCGAGGTGAACTGGTAGCCAGCTGTCACAGCCAGGCGCTGCTGCGACTGTGTCGTCTGGAAGCCGTTCGTGAGAGCCGACACGCCCGGCTCGCCATTGCTGTAAGCCGTCGAGTTCGCGCTCCATGCGCCGCCGTTAGGCGTCGCGTTGTGCAGGCGCTCGAAGCCTACGGCGATGCCTGCCGGACCGTGCAGGTATTGCGCGGCAAGGCTCCACGTCTGGCCTGCGCCGGTGCTGCCCGCCACGCCGCCCAGTGCATACATGCCGCTCACGGTCAGGCCCGCGATGTTCGGCGACGTATAGACCAGCGCGTTGTTGATGCGATAGATGGTGTCCATCGAGTCGATGTCGCCCGGGTGCGCGCCGTATGCGCCGGTCAGCCACGTGGTCGGGCTGTACGGCGAAAGCAGCGTGTAGTACGGGGCGTACTGGCGGCCGGCCGTCAGCGTGCCGTAGTTCGCGTTCGTGACACCCACGAACGCCTGGCGGCTGAACATCAGGTTCGTGGTTTGCTGTGCGCCCGTTGCCGAATTGAAGCCTTCTTCAAGGGTGAAGATCGCGCGCGTGCCGCCGCCCAGATCTTCGCCGCCCTTCAAGCCGAAGCGCGAACCGGCCCAGATGCCCTGCGCCATCTTGACGAGCGAACGTCCGCCAGAAGTCTTGCCCAGCGAGGTGGAGCTGCTTTGATAACCAATACCGTTATCGACGATACCGTACAGCGTGACGCTGCTTTGCGCGTGAGCGCCCAGCGCGGCGAGTCCAAGCGCGGAAGCGAGGATAGTCTTTTTCATCAGTCGTCCTATCTTTAGTCGTTGTGGTTTGATACTCGTTAAAACCCTGGTTGCTACATTGCCTCCTGTCCGGCAAGGAGCGCATCACCCCTGAAGCGCTCCCGGCCGAATTCGTCTCCTTAGTGAATCTCGGGTTCGCCGCCGGCGCTGGCGCACGAGCCGCCCACGCCGTCACGCTGCATGAAGTCGAACTCGCAGCCGTTGTTGGCCTGCATGACGTGCATCTGGTACATCGCGCCATATCCGCGCCTGAAGCGCGGTTCCGGTGCGACCCACGCGGCCTTGCGGCGCGCCATTTCCTCGTCCGAAATCAGCACGTTCAGGCGGCGCTCCGGCACGTTCAGCTCGATCAGGTCGCCGTCCTGCACGAGGGCGAGCGGACCGCCGATGAACGATTCCGGCGCCACGTGCAAAACGCATGCGCCGTAGCTCGTGCCGCTCATGCGCGCGTCGGAAATACGCAACATGTCGCGCACGCCCTTCTGCAGAATCTTTTGCGGAATCGGCAGCTGGCCCCACTCCGGCATGCCCGGCGCGCCGACAGGACCCGCGTGCTGGAGCACGATCACGCTGTTCTCGTCGCAGTCGAGCTCTTCACTGTCGATGCGCGCAGCCATGTCGTTGTAATCCTTGAACACTACGGCCTTGCCCGTGTGCACGTGCAAGCGCTTTTCCGCCGCACCGGGCTTGATGACGGCGCCGTCCGGTGCGAGATTGCCGCGCAGCACGGCGAGGCCCGTATCCGGCATGAGCGGCTTCGCGCGGCGATAGATTACCTCTTCGCTGTAGATTTGCGCGTCGGCGATGTTTTCGCCGAGCGTCTTGCCGTTCACGGTCATCTGCGTGCCGTCGATCAGCTCGCCGAGTTCCTTGAGCATCGCGCGCAGGCCGCCGGCGTAGTAGAAGTCCTCCATGAGGTACTTGCCGGTCGGGCGGATGTTCGCGAGCACCGGCGTGCGGCGCGCGATTTCATCGTACTGCGCGAGCGTGAGATCGACACCGGCGCGGCGCGCAAGCGCGATCATGTGGACGATCGCGTTGGTCGAGCCCGAAAGCGCGAGACACGTGGTCACGGCGTTGTCGACCGACTTGCGCGTGATGATGTCCGACGGCTTCAGGTCTTCCCACACCATCTCGACGATGCGCATGCCCGTCTTTGCCGACATCTGCGCGTGGCGCGAGTCCGGCGCGGGAATCGAGGCGAAGCCCGGCAGCGTGAAGCCCAAGGCTTCCGCGGCGCTCGTCATCGTCGATGCCGTGCCCATCGTCATGCAGTGGCCCGGCGAGCGTGCAATGCCGCCTTCGACGCCCTTCCAGTCCTCTTCGGTGATCTTGCCCGCGCGCAGGTCGGCCCAGTACTTCCAGGTGTCCGAACCCGAACCGAGCGTCACGCCGTTCCAGTTGCCGTTGAGCATCGGACCCGCGGGCAGGAAAATAGTCGGCAGATCCATCGAGATCGCGCCCATCAGCAGCGCGGGCGTGGTCTTGTCGCAGCCGCCCATCAGCACGACGCCGTCGGCCGGGTACGAACGGATCGTCTCTTCCGCCTCCATGGCGAGGAAGTTGCGATAGAGCATCGTGGTGGGCTTCTGGAACGGCTCGGAAAGCGTCTGCACCGGCAGTTCGATCGGGAAACCACCCGCCTGCCAGATGCCGCGCTTGACCTCTTCCACGCGCTGCTTGAAGTGCGTATGGCAAGGGTTGATCTCGCTCCACGTATTGAGGATGGCGATCACCGGTTTGCCCGCGTACTCCTCGCGGCTGTAGCCCATCTGCGCGGTGCGCGAGCGATGGCCGAACGACCGCAGGTCGTTCACGCCATACCAGCGGTGGCTGCGCAGTTCTTCGGGGGTCTTTCGCTTCTTGCTCATCTTGCGTTGCTCCAGGTGTTTCCAGTAAAGCCGCCGGCCCTAGCGCTGCTCCTTCACGCGCGACACGAGCTGTGTCGGGCTGACGAACTGCAGTGCCACCAGCACCCACGCGAGCGTGATGGCCATGTAGATCATGGCCATCGCGTCGATGGATTGCGGCGCACGCACGCCCGTCGAGAAGACGGCGTAGTACAGCGCAACCACCAGCGTCTGCGTGTCGGGCCCGGCGGTAAAGAAAGTGAGTTCAAACATGCCGATCGTGCGCACCAGCACGAGCAGCCCGGCCGCCAGCATCCCCGGCACGAGGAGCGGCAGCAATACATAACGGAAATAGCGGAACGTGTTCGCGCCGAAAATGCGCGCGGCCGACTCGAGGTTCGGATCGATCTGCTCGATGAACGGCGTCATCACGAGGATCACGAACGGCAGCGCGGGCACCAGGTTCGCGAGGATCACGCCGGGCAGCGTGCCCGCGAGGCCGATCTGGTACATCGCAGTGGCCATCGGAATACCGTACGTGACGGGCGGCACCATGAGCGGCAGCAGAAACACGAGCATGGCAATGCGCTTGCCTGGGAACTGCGCGCGCGCCAGAGCGTAGGCCGCGGGCACGCCCAGCGCGATGGACAGCAGCACGACCGAGCCGACCACTTCGAACGTCACCCACAGCACGCTCGAAAGCTGGAAGTCGCGCCACGCCTGCGCATACCAGTGCAGCGTGAAGCCCTGCGGCAGCGGCGTGCCGAACCAGCGTGTGGCGATCGAGTTCACGCCCACCGTGGCGATCAGCAGCACAACATTGAGCAGGAAGAACACCACGCCGCCCCAGACGAACACTTTCCAGAGCACGTCGGGCAGGCGCGAAGCGGGCCTGGCCTGCTCGACGTTAGCGGCGGGAGCGCTGCGCTCCTCGCCCGCCTGCGCACCCGTGCCGAGGCCGGCCGCGTTACGTTGATGGGCGCTCATCAGCCTTTCCCCCCGCTCACCGGGCCCGAGTAGAAGAAGCGCTTGGCGCTCAACATCGCGGCCACGACGATCAACTGCACGAAGCCCATCACGATGGCGATGGTCGAGGCGAGCGAGTAGTCATAGCTCTCGAACGCCGCCTCCGCTGCCGCAATGGAGATCACGCGCGTGGGACCCGCGGGCGCACCGAGCAGCACCGCCGAAGGAAACACCGAATACGCCTGCACGAACGACAGGCACGCGGCCATCGTGAGACCGGGCGCGAGCAGCGGCAAATAGATTTGCCGGAACTGCTGCCACGGGCCTGCGCCAAGCGTGGCCGCCGCCCGCGCGAGCGTCGGGTCGATGCCGGTGACGTACGAGAGCGTGAGCAGAAACGCGAACGGGAAACCCGAAACGATCAGCGAAATCAGCACGCCCCAATAGTTGTGCGTGAGCCGGATCTCTTCGTTCGTATACAGATGCAGTGCGTGCAGCGCCTGCGGGAACCAGCCGTTCGGGCCGAAGTAACTGAGCATGCCGTCGGCGATCAGCACAGTGCCGAGCGTGACGGGGATGACGAGCAGCGTGGTCACGAGCTTCTGGTACGGCGACTTGCGGCGCAGCGCGAAGGCCACCGGCAGGGAGAGCCCGACATTGATGATCGTCGCGGGCACCGCCAGCTTGAGCGTGACGAACACCGTGGGCCAGAGCGAAAGGTCGTGAACGAACTGCAGGTAATTCGCGAACATGCCCCCGCCGTTCATCGGCCTGAACGACAGGACGAGACCGTAGGCGAACGGATAGAGGAACATCGCGATGATGAAGCCGAGCGCGGGCGTGATGAGCCAGCCGCGAGAATCGCGCGGCGCCTTGACCAGCGACGGAAGGAGCGTGCTCATGACGCACGCTCCGCGTAGGCCAGCACGTGCGAAGGCGCGACGCGCAGCGTGGCGCGCTCGCCCGCTTCGAATTCGCCTTCCACGCGCGCCCACAGCTTGCCGAACGGCGCGTTGGCGAGCAGCAGCGAATCGCGGCCGCCGTATTCGACCATTTCCACTTCGACGTCGAAGGCGTTCGCATCGCCCGCGTTGGCGCGCTCGAAATCCTCGGGGCGCATGGCCACGGAAATTTCGCCGCCGTTCAATTCGCCCATCGGCACGCCTGTGAGCGTGATGCCCGAGGACGACATCGCAACATGCGCGCCCTGCTCGCCCGTCATGGCGAACGGCAGCACATTGCGAAAGCCCATGAAGCGCGCAACGTGCAGATTCGAGGGGCGGCTATACACTTCCTTCGGCGTCGCGACCTGCTGCACGACGCCCTCTTTCATCACGACGATGCGGTCCGCCATCGAAAGCGCTTCGTCCTGATCGTGGGTCACGTAAATCGTGGCGCGTTCGAGCTGCCCGTGAATGCGGCGGATTTCCGCGCGCATTTCGATGCGCAGCTTGGTGTCGAGGTTAGAGAGCGGCTCGTCCATCAGCACGAGCGGCGGCTCGATGACGATGGCGCGGGCAATCGCCACGCGCTGCTGCTGGCCGCCCGAAAGCTGGCCCGGCAGCTTGTTTTCATGGCCGACGAGCTGCACGAGCTGCAGCGCCTCGCGCGCGCGGCGCTTCGCCTCTTCGCGCGGCACGCCCTGCATTTTCAGGCCGAAGCCGACGTTTTCCAGCACCGTCATGTGCGGGAACAACGCGTAATTCTGGAACACCATGCCGAAGCCGCGTTTCTCGGGCGGCAACACGTCGATGCGCTGGTCATCAAGCCAGATGCTGCCGCTCGTGAGCGGCTGCAGACCGGCGATGCAATTGAGCGCCGTGGATTTGCCGCAGCCCGACGGCCCTAGCAGCGCGATGAATTCGCCGCGGCGAATATCGAGGTCGAGACCGCGCAGCGCGGCGAGCTGCGTCCCCTCTGCGCTAGTGAAGCTACGACACACCGAGTCGAGGCGCAGGCGATCGAAAGAATGCTTCATGACCCGTTCCTGATCAACAAGATCAACTACGTACGAATGGAACGCGGACGGCACTCAACCCGAATGAGCGACTCGAATACCGTCCGTCCATTGCTGATTCTTCCTCTCGTTACTGCGACTTCTGCGAACCGACTTCGCGGTCCCATTTCTGGAACGCCGCGACCATCGCCTGCGCCGAAAGCGGCTGGACATGCGGATAGGCCGTGAGCCACTTCGCGTACTCGGGGCGGCCGTATTTCGCGATCACGTCCTGGCTTTCCTTCGGCGCCATCTGCAGCGTGACGTCCTTCACTGCCGGGCCCGGATAGAAGTAGCCGTCGTCATACGTCATGGCCTGCTGCTGCGGCTCGAGCATGAAGTTCATGAGCTTGAGCAGCACCGCGAGCTTCTCTTTCGAAACGCCCTTCGGCACGACCATATAGTGGGCGTCGTTCACCCACGTCATGTTGTTGAACGCTTGCACCTTGAAGTCCGCCGGCACGATGCCGAGCGCGCGCGGGTTGATGTCCCAGCCCGTCACCGTCACGGTCATGTCGCGCGTGCCTTCGCCCAATTCCTTCATCACCGCCGAGGTGCCGCCCGGGTAGTACGGCACGCACGAGTTCAGCTCCTTCAGGAACGCCCAGGTCTTGTCCCAGCCGTTGATCGGGTCTTGCGGGTTCTTGTCGCCGAGCAGGTAAGGCAGGCCCATCAGGAACGTGCGGCCCGGACCCGAGTTGGCCGGACGCGCATAGATCAGCTTGCCGGGGTTCGCCTTGCACCACGTCAGCAGTTCCTGCGGCGTTTGCGGCGGCCTGGCGACCTTGGCCGGGTTGTATTCGATCAGCGGACCGGCCGGCATGTACGCCACTTCGAGGCCATAGCCTTGCGCCAGGTCCTGCATCTTGCGCGCGCCCGGCGCGTACTTGTCGAGCACGCCCGGCAGCGCGGCCTGCTGGTCGGGCAGCAGCTTCATCCAGAGATTCTGTTCGATGCCGGCGGCGAGCGCGTCGGTCCCCGTCAGCACGAGATCAATGTCGGCGCGACCGGCGGCCTGCATGGCCTTGATCTTGCCAGGCAACTGCGGTGCGGGCGCGTTGGTGTAAGTGATGTTGGAGACGAGATTCGGGTTTTTCGCCTTGAACGCTTCGAAAGCCTTCTGCGTGAGCTGCAGGTTACCGGCCACGTCGACTATGTTCAGCGAAACGGGATCGGCCTTTGCCGCGCTCATGCCGAGCGCCGCGGCGGCCGCCACACACACGGCCAGCACCCTGGCCTTCAAACGTCCATCGAACATCGCATCTCCTCACATCTCTGTTTATGGAATTTGTTCTACGCGACCCGTCGATTCTTGTATTTTCAAAGCCGGACACAGGATGCCGAACCACGCATCAAGTTGTCAAGCAACGTCAGGCTCTTTGTGAGACTACTGTGAGCCTCTTGTCGGGCTCCTTTTGGAGAAAGCGCCTGCAAGGCTTCTGCAGGCGCTTTTCTGACCGCTTTCGCGGGATTACTGCTTCACCAGCTCGCCGTCGCGCAAACGCCACAGCGCGAGCGGATTGTCGTTCTGCAGTGTGACCGGCAGCAGTTCGGCCGGCAGGTCCTGGTAGCAGACCGGACGCAGGAAGCGCTCGATCGCCATCGCGCCCACCGAAGTCGAGCGCGCGTCCGAAGTGGCCGGGAACGGGCCGCCGTGAACCATCGCATACGAGACTTCGACACCCGTCGGGAAGCCGTTCGCGAGAATGCGGCCGGCCTTGCGCTCGAGAATCGGCAAGAGGCGCGCGGCCATCGCGTAGTCGTCGCGGTCGATGTGCAGCGTCGCCGTGAGCTGGCCTTCGAGGTGCTCCGCCACGCGCGCGAGTTCCGCTTCGTCGCGGCACGCCACGACGACCGAGGTCGGCCCGAAGATCTCGTCCGACAACGCGTGCTGGGCGAGGAACTGCTCGGCGCTCGCCTTGAAGAGGACCGGCAGTGCGTCGCAATGCGCTTCTGTCTTCGTGCCTTCGGCGAGATTCTCGATGCCCGGCAGCTGCTTGCGCGCCGCAATCGCTTCGCCATACGTCGAGGCGATGCCGGGAGTCAGCATGCTCTGCGAGGGCTTCTGCGTGAGCGCGGCGCTCGCCGCCTTCACGAAGCGGTCAAGTTCCGGCGAGTCGATCGCGAACACGAGGCCTGGGTTCGTGCAGAACTGGCCCACGCCCAGCGTGAGCGAATCGACAAAGCCTTGCGCGAGCGCGTCGCCGCGGGCGGCCAGCGCCGCGGGCAGCACGAACATCGGGTTGATGCTGCTCATTTCGGCGTAGACCGGAATCGGCTCGGGACGCGCGGCCGCGATGTGCGAAAGCGCGAGACCGCCGCGGCGCGAGCCCGTGAAGCCCACGGCCTTGATAGCCGCGTGCGCCACGAGCGTTTCGCCCGCTTCGTTGCCGCCGCCGAACACGAGCGAGAACACGCCTTCGGGCAGGCCGACGTCAGCCACGGCCTGCTGGATCGCGCGGCCCACGAGTTCCGAGGTGCCCGGATGCGCGAGGTGCGCCTTCACGACGACCGGGCAGCCGGCAGCCAGCGCCGAAGCCGTGTCGCCGCCCGCCACCGAAAACGCCAGCGGGAAGTTGCTCGCGCCGAACACGGCCACCGGGCCGAGCGGGATGCGATGCGCGCGCAGGTCCGAGCGCGGTAGCGGCTTGCGCTCGGGCAGCGCCGAGTCGAGCACGGCGCCGCACCAGCGGCCGTCGCGCACGAGCGACGCGAAAAGGCGCAGCTGCCCGACCGTGCGGCCGCGCTCGCCTTCGAGGCGCGCCTTGGGCAGCGCCGATTCGAGATGCGCGCGCTCGATCAGCGCGTCGCCGATGCCGAGAATGCGCTCGGCGATCGCTTCGAGCAGGCGCGCACGCGTTTCGTGCGGGGCGGCGCGGAAGGCGTCGAACGCCTGCGCTGCGAGTTCACAGGCGCGCGCGACTTCGGCCTTGCCGCCGAGGCCGAAAGAAGGCTCGATCTCCTGGCCGAGCGCGGGCGCGAAGGCGCGCATCTCGCCCGCCTCGCCGCGCACCGCTTGCGCGCCCAACAACATGGCTCCAGTAATCTGCATGTTCGCTCCGTTCAAATGCTATCTGCCATTTATGCGCTGGCGGTCTGGGCCGTTGCGGCCAGCTTCTGCTCGAACGCGAGCAGCGCCCTGGCCGCGTCGCCGATCGCCGGCAGCGCCTCAGCGGGCGACTGCGAGAGCAGCGGCAGGATCGGACCCATGTCGGCAATGCCCGAGAGCGTCACGGCGTCATGCAGCACGCGGATGAGCGAGATGTTGTCGCGCAGCGTTTCGAGCGGCATGAAGGCATCGTAGAGGCGCTGGGCTTCTTCCGCACGGCCCTCCTTCGCGGCCTTCAGGAGCGCCATGATGGCGCTCGAAGCGATACAGCCCGAGCCCGTGGTCCAGGCAGCCAGACCGAAGTCGCGCACGTGGACCAGCGCCGGACGCTCACCCATTCCCGAGACGACCTTCGAGGCCGGCACGCTTTCCAGCAGGCGGCGCAGATACGGATCGTTCGCCGGGTCCTTGCGCACGATGGCGTACTTCACCGCAATGAGCGTGCCGCGGTCGATCAGGCGCACGAGCGTGTCGACGTCGACGTAGTCTTCGCTCTTGATATAGAGCGTGAGCGGAATACCGGCGGTGTCGGCGATACGCGCGAGACCGGCTTCGACGCCTGCGGGCGTGGTGAAGCCGGAGAGCGGCAGCACCATGGCCGTCTTGTATTGCGTTTGCGCGAGGATGCGCGCCTGGTCGAGCATCTTGCCGTAGTCGGGGCCGATGGCCGGAATCACGCGCGTTTCGGGCGCGGTGAGGCCGGCGAGCATGTCAAGCAACTCGCGGAATTCGCTCACGGCGACGTGGTACAGATTCGCATTGCCGCCGTACAGCAGCGTGCGAATACCGCCCGCTTCCATATGGCGGATCAGCTTGCGGTTCTGTTCGACGTCGAGGGAGAAGTCGGGGCGGCGTGCGAGCGGCGGCACTGCCATCACAGTCGAGGCGAATTCGCTCTCGACAATCGGGGACACGTTCATGAGGCCTCGTGCTGGGATGGTGGGTTGTCAATACCGGGCACAGTAGCACTGGCCCACCGTAGTTGTCAAACAACTTGTTGCATTTGTTGGGGTTTGTTCGGAGGGTATGACAACCGGGGTCCGCTCGCCCTTGCGCGGTCGGTACCGGCCCCGTAAAGGTATATTGTAGAATTGCGCTCCAATCGTGGAACCGGTTCCATTTAACATCTCCGTTCCGTGGCCGCCGCGGCGGATGTCACGCGCAACAACTCAGGATGGCTACTCGGACACGGTCGAACCACACCGCGCCGAACTCATACAGAATCCCACCATGTCTGAATCTCCTCTCACGACACGCCGCGGCTTCCTGCGCACGGCAGCGGTGCTCGTACCCGCCAGCGCACTGGCGGGCTGCGAGGGCGGCAAGCAGCCGTCGAGCGAAACCGCCGCGGCGGGCAGCGCCGCCTCTGCGCCCAACGCCAGGCCAGAAGCCCATCAGGCCGTCGCCTACAAGCCGCGCTTTTTCGACGCGCGCGAGTGGGCCTTTGTCGAAGCCGCCACCGACCGTCTGATTCCCGCCGATTCCGAAGGGCCCGGCGCGCTGCAAGCCGGCGTGCCCGAATTCATCGACCGGCAGATGGACACGCCCTACGCGCACGGCGCGCTCTGGTACATGCAGGGGCCGTTCCAGCAAGGCGTGCCCGAACTCGGCTACCAGCTGAAGCTCGTGCCGCGCGACATCTACCGCCTCGGCATCAAGGCCGTGAACGCGTACTGCACGAAGGCCTACGGCAAGGACTTCGACGCGCTCGACGCCAGCACGCGCGACAGCGTGCTCAGCGCACTCGAAGCGGGCAAGGTCGAGCTGGACGGCGTGCCGGCCTCCGTGTTCTTCGGGCAGTTGCTGCAGAACACGCGCGAAGGCTACTTCTGCGACCCGATCCACGGCGGCAACCGCAACATGGCTGCGTGGAAGATGATCGGCTTTCCCGGCGCACGCGCCGACTTCATGGATTTCGTGAACCAGAACGGCAAGCCCTACCCGTACGGCCCGGTCTCGATCAACGGGGAGCGTACCTGAATGGCGATCAAAAAACCTCATGTCGATGCCGTCGTGATCGGCTTCGGCTGGACCGGCGCGATCCTCTCGAAGGAACTGACCGAAGCGGGTCTGAAGGTGGTGGCGCTCGAGCGCGGCGAGTATCGCGACACCTACCCGGACGGCGCGTACCCCAACACCATCGACGAGCTCACGTACAACATCCGCAAGAAGCTCTTCCTCGATCTTTCGAAGACCACCGTCTCGATTCGCCACGGCGTGAACGACACGGCCCTGCCCTACCGCCAGCTCGCCGCGTTTCTGCCCGGCGAAGGCGTGGGCGGCGCGGGTCTGCACTGGTCGGGCGTGCATTTCCGCATCACGCCTGAAGAGCTGCGCCTGAAGAGCCATTACGAAGAGCGTTACGGCAAGAAGTTCATCCCCGCAGACATGACGATCCAGGACTACGGCGTCACCTACGACGAACTGGAGCCGCACTTCGACTTCGCGGAAAAGGTGTTCGGCACCTCGGGCCAGGCGTACAAGGTGAAGGGCAACGTGGTCGGCGACGGCAATGTGTTCGAAGCCGCGCGCAGCGACAATTTCCCGTTGCCCGCGCAACTGAATACGTACTCGGCGCAGCGCTTCTTCGATGCGTCGAAGTCGCTCGGCCTGCATCCCTACCGCCTGCCTTCGGCGAACACGTCGGGGCCGTACACGAATCCCTATGGCGTGCAGATGGGCCCGTGCAACTTCTGCGGCTTCTGCAGCGGCTACGCGTGCTACATGTACTCGAAGGCTTCGCCGAATCTCAACATCCTGCCCGCTCTCAAGCAGGAAAAGCACTTCGAACTGCGCTCGAAATGCCACGTGCTGCGCGTCGAACTCGACGACACCAGAAAGCGCGCCACGGGCGTGACGTATATCGATCCGGCGGGCCAGGAAGTGTTCCAGCCCGCGGACCTCGTTATCGTCTCGGCGTTCCAGTATCACAACGTGCACCTGCTGCTGCTCTCGGGCATCGGCAAGCCCTATGACCCGGTGTCGGGCGAAGGCGTGGTGGGCCGCAACTTCGCGTACCAGAACCTCTCGACCATCACGGCGTTCTTCGACAAGGACACGTGGACGAACCCGTTCATCGGTGCGGGCGGCAACGGCGTGGCCGTGGACGACTTCAACGCCGACAACTTCGACCACGGCCCGCCCGGCTTCGTGGGCGGCTCGCCGCTCTGGGTGAACCAGGCGGGCGTGAAGCCGATCAGCGGCATCGCCACGCCGGCGGGTACGCCGAACTGGGGCGCAGGCTGGAAGAAGGCCGTGAAGGACCACTACGCGCACACCATTTCGATGGACGCGCACGGCTCCAACATGTCGTACCGCGACGTGTACCTCGACCTCGATCCGACCTATCGCGATTCATACGGCCAGCCGCTTCTGCGCATGACCTTCGACTGGAAGGACAACGACATCAAGATGGCGCGGTACGTGACGGGCCAGATGCAGAAGATTGCCGAGGCGATGGGCCCGAAGGCCATCAACGTCTACACGCGCGAGTTCGGCGCGCACTTCGACTCGCGCCGCTATCAGACCACTCACCTCGTGGGCGGTGCCGTGATGGGCACCGATCCGAACACCAGCGTCATCAACCGCTATCTGCAGAGCTGGGATGTGCCCAACGTGTTCGTGATGGGTGCCTCCGCGTTCCCGCAGGGGATCGGCTACAACCCGACCGGCCTCGTCGCCGCCCTCGCTTACTGGAGCGCGAAGGCCATTCGCAACCAGTATCTGAAGAATCCCGGTCCCCTGGTGAGCGTGTGAAGAGCCGCATGAAGAAGAACATTTTTTCCATCGGCGCGAAAGTTGCGCGCGCAACTTTCGCGTGTGCGGCGTTCATGGCATTTTCGGCACACGCGGCTGAGCAACCGAATGCCGCTCTCGTCGCACATGGCGAATACCTCGCTCGCGCCGGCGACTGCATTGCCTGCCACACCACACAGGGCGGCAAGCCCTTCGCGGGCGGCCTGAGGTTCGACACGCCGATCGGCGCGATCTACTCGACCAACATCACACCCGACGCGAATACGGGCATCGGCAAGTGGAGCTACGACGACTTCGCCAGGGCCGTGCGCCAGGGCGTGCGGCCGAACGGCGACACGCTTTACCCGGCGATGCCCTACCCGTCGTACGCACGCCTCTCCGACGACGACATGAAGGCGCTCTACGCGTACTTCATGCATGGCGTCGGGCCCGTGCAGGCGCAGAACCGCGCCGTGGACATTCCCTGGCCGCTCTCGATGCGCTGGCCGCTCGGCGCCTGGCGCGTGCTGTTCGCGCCGAAGGTGCAGGCGTTCGACGGCTCGCATTACAACGATGCGATCGTCGCGCGCGGCGCGTATCTCGTGCAGGGCCTCGGCCACTGCGGCGCGTGCCACACGCCGCGCTCACGCACGATGCAGGAGCTTGCGCTCTCCGACCTCGAAGGCGACGACTTCCTCGCGGGCGGCGACCCGATCGACGGCTGGGTCCCCTCCAGCCTGCGCGGCAACCCGCGCACGGGCCTGGGCAACTGGAACGAGGACGACATCGTGCAGTTCCTCAAGTCGGGCCGCAATCTGCATACTGCGGCGTTCGGCGGCATGACCGACGTGGTTCAGCACAGCATGCAGCACATGAACGACGCGGACCTGCTCGCCATCGCGCGCTACCTCAAGACGCTGCCCTCCAGTGACCCGAAGGAAACCGCGTATGCCTACGATCCCGCCGCCGCGCACAAGCTGCAAAACGGCGACGCGAGCGCACGCGGCGCAGCGGTCTATCGCGACAACTGCATGGCCTGCCACCGCAGCGACGGACGCGGCTACACGCGCGTGTTCCCGGCGCTCGGCGGCAACCCGGTCGTGCAGGGCAAGGACCCCACTTCGCTGATTCACGTGCTGCTCGCAGGCAGCGCGCTCGAAGGCACGCAATCCGCGCCCTCGTCGTTCACGATGCCGCCGTTCGGCTGGCGTCTGTCCGACCAGGAAGTGGCCGACGTGTCCACCTTCGTGCGTGCGAGCTGGGGCAACACCGGCGCGCCAGTGAGCGCCGAAGACGTCGGGAGGGTCCGCAAGACCATCACCGTGAGCACGCCGGGGCTGCCGCCTGGCGCAACGCTCAAGCACTAACGCGCCCCGCGCAGCACTTTTCCCTCCCCGCGTTTCACACCTGCGGTCTCGTTCGCGAGACCGCAGGTGTGTGCGCGCATAACCAGAAATCGCTCAACAGGCGATCTTTAGACGTTGATACAACAAATGATGAGAAAACACCTGCTCGCCGCACCAGTCCTGTTCTCGCTCGCCGGCATCGCATCGGCGCAAGGCTCGGTCACGCTGTATGGCATTGCCGACGCCGGCATCACGTATCGCAGCAACGAGCGCACCGGCACCACCGGCGCTTACACGGGCCATTCGAACGTGGGCCTCTCCACCGGCAACCTCTCGGGCAGCCGCTGGGGCATCAAGGGCAAGGAAGACCTGGGCAACGGGCTCGCGGCCATCTTCCTGCTCGAAGACGGCTTCGACATCACGAACGGCACCTCGGGCCAGAGCGGGCGCCTGTTCGGCCGTCAGGCCTTCGTGGGCCTCTCGGACCAGCGTTACGGCTCGCTCACTATGGGCCGCCAGTACACCTCGCTCGACGACTTCGTCGGGCCGGTCGCGCCCGTGAACTACATCGGCGGCTTCGGCGCGCATCCGGGCGACATCGACGACCTCGACCAGACCACGCGCGTCGACAACTCGATCAAGTACACGAGCGCGAACTACGGGGGCTTCACGTTCGGTGCGCTGTACGGTTTCGGCGGCCAGGCGGGCAGCATGAAGCGCAAGAACACCTGGAGCGTGGGCGCGGGCTACGCAAACGGCCCGCTGCGCATGGGCGTGGGTTATGAACACTCGGACAACAGCAAGACCGGCCTCGACGATCCCACCTACGGCAAGTGGCAAGGCACCTACGACGGTACGTTCAACTCGTCGATCAACGAAGGCTATGCGAGCGCGCAATCGCAGCAGGTGGTGGCGGCGGGCGCAACGTGGGACTTCGGTCCCGCCGTGGTCGGCGTGAACTACAGCAACGTGCAATATCGCTCGGGCGCGAATTCGCTGTTTTCGGGCAATGCGATCTTCAATATCGCGGGCATTTTCACGCAGTGGAACGTGCAGCCACGCACGCATCTGTTCGCGGGCTACAGCTATACGCGGGGCAGCGCCGTGGAAGGTGTGGATGAAGACGCGCAGTACCACAACGTTTCGGTGGGCGCGACCTATGATCTCTCGACGCGCTCGACGGTGTATCTGCTCGCGGGATACCAGCATGCAGCGGGCATGACGCTCGACGCCGCCGGCAATCCGGTCGCGGCAACCGCTTCGGTGTCCGACAAGGGCAACGGCCACTCGTCGGCCACGCGGTCGCAAGCCATCGTGAGCGTGGGCTTGCGTCAGAAGTTCTAATACTCCGAAGTTTCGTTGCTTGCGCAACGAAATTGGGTGCTCACGCCATGAGCGCCCGCTTGCCTTTGCCGGCCGCGCCGCCGCTCAGTGCAGCACCTCCGGCCGGTCCAGCAGGCCGTAAAACTCGTCGATCGTCACGGTCGGTGCGAACTGCGAGAGCGTGGCGACGATCACGTCGTCGGTAATCGCCGATCCTGCCGCCGATTCGAGCTGAACCCCGGCCGCGGCGGCCTGGCTCTCGGCCAGCTCGAGGGCGATCGACAGGATGAAGCGTGCGTCGGTTTGGGTGAGTAGGGCTTTCATGCCTGCTCTAACGGCGCGCGCACAGGGAATCTTTAGGGTTTTGTGGGGTTTCGTAAGGCTTCGTAATCGTTACGCGCAGCCCTATGTTCAACGCGTACGGGCCACGAACTGTCCGGGACTCGTGCCCGTCAATCGTCGGAACATTGCGATGAAAGCCGACGACGTGGCGTACCCCAGATCCAGCGCCACGGCCTCGACGCTGCGCCCGGCATGCAGCATTGGCAGCGCGTTGACGAGCCGGATGCGCTGGCGCCATTCCGTCAGCGACATGCCGAGCTCGTTTTGCGCGCGGCGCATGAGCGTGCGCTCGCTCATGTGAAATGCATCGGCAAGCTCTGCAAGCGAGCGATTGTCGGCGGGGTTCTGGCGCAGCACCTGGAGGATCGCGTTGAGATCGGCGTCGTCGGTATGCGGCACGAAGCTGCCCGTGGTCGCGCAGGTCGACAGCTGATCCACGAGCACGCGCAACAAACGCGCGCGCTGCGCTTCGCCCTCCTCCTCCGCTAGCGTCACACGCAGATGCTCGAGGATCGCGCGCACGAGCGGCGACACCATCACCGCGCAGCTCGTTGCCGGCATGCGCGTGCACAGGTCGCGGCTGATGTAGACCGAGCAATGCACGGTCTCCTGCTCGTTGAAGCCCACGTGCTCGGTGCCCGGCGCGATCCACAGCCCGAGATGCGGCGGCGTGATGTAGTGCTCGTCCCCCGCCTTCACCTCGGTCGTGCCGCTGAACGCGTAGACGAACTCGCCCCACGGGTGGCACATCTGCGGATAGGTGGCATGCGAAGGCATGTGCTCCATGCGGAAGAACACGGGCGTGGGCAGCACGTCGGTGAAGGGCGGCAGGCGCAGGTAGCGCGCCGGGCGAGCACGGGCAGGTGTTTTGGGCATGGCGGTCTGGGGCTATCGATTGTCAGTTTTGCGCTATATGCGCGCATCCCGTCGCATCAATACTACGCCCACTGCCAACAAACTTCAGCCGAATCCTTCAAATCAGTGAGCCCGCAATGAGAAAGCAAGTCGACGCAACGGCCGTGGCCATCATGGTGGCGCTCTGCCTCGCATGGGGTCTGCAACAGGTCGCGATCAAGGCGGTGGCCGGGGACATCCCGCCCATGCTGCAGATCGGGCTGCGTTCGGGCGTGGCGGCGGCACTCGTGTGGCTCTTCAACCAGCTCGTTTCGCGCGAGCGCTGGCTGCCGGGCGTGGCGCGCGGCGCGGGGCTCGTCACAGGCGGCTTGTTCGCGCTCGAATTCGTGTTCGTGGCCATGGGCCTGCGCTGGACCAATGCCTCGCACATGGCCGTGTTTCTCTATACCGCGCCGATGTTCGCGGCAATCGGCCTGCATCTGCGCCTGCCCGACGAACGCCTCGCGCGGCTGCAATGGGGCGGCATTGCGATCGCCTTCGCGGGCATCGCCATCACGTTCCTCGGGCCCGCGCTGCTGGGCGCCGACATCCCGGGCTCGCCGTTGTGGCTGCTCGGAGACTTCATGGGTCTTTGCGCGGGTGCGGCGTGGGGGCTCACCACTGTCGTCGTGCGCACGAGCCGCCTGAGCGAGGCGCCCGCCACGCAAACGCTCTTCTATCAACTGGCGGGTGCTTTCGTCGCGCTGGTGCCGTTCTCGTTCCTGACCGGCCAGGCGCATTTTCACGGCACGCCGCTCGCCCTCGCCTCCCTCGCATTCCAGACCTTGCTCGTCTCGTTCGTGAGCTATCTCGTGTGGTTCTGGCTGCTGCGCCGCTATCTGGCCGCTCGCCTCGGCATACTGTCGTTCATGACGCCGCTGTTCGGCGTGGCGTTCGGCGTCGCGCTGCTGCACGAGCGCGTAGAGCCCGCGTTCCTGTTTGGCTCGGCGCTCGTGCTGATCGGCCTGCTGGTGGTGAACGCCCAAAGCTGGGTCCGCCAGGCTTTCGGCCGTCGTGCCGCCAACGCAAACGGCGCTCGGGTTTCCTGATTCGATCAACAAAGTACCCGAATTACGCGGCATCTACGGTCTTTCGGTTGGCGTGACGGCGTCTCGCCGCACGCCTGCGCTTTCTGAGGTAAAGTCGCTCGGGTTCCGACTCACCTCGAATCCGGCACCCGATGCAAACCCTCTCGACTTTTACGCCCGTAGCGCTCGAACACGCGAGCCGCCTCATCAATCACGGCCCCACCGTGCTCGTCACCAGCAGCGACGGCAAGCGCCGCAACGTCATGGCGGCCGCGTGGTCGATGCCCGTAGAATTCACACCGCCGCGCATCGCCATCGTGATCGACAAGCGCACGTTCACGCGCGAACTCATCAACGCGAGCGGCAAGTTCGGCGTGATCATTCCGGGCGCCGCCGCAATCGATCTGACCTACGCCGTGGGCAGCGTCAGCGGCCGCGAGACCGACAAGTTCCAGCGTTTCGATATCGCCGCCATTACGGGCCCGAAGCTCGGCTTGCCCCTGCTCGAAGCAGGCTGCTGCGCGTGGATGGAATGCCGCCTGATTCCCGAACGGCACACCGAAGACGCCTACGATACGTGCTTCGCCGAAGTGATCGCTGCCGCGGCCGAGCCGCGTGTCTTCCGCAATGGCCACTGGGAACTCGACAGCAGCAACGCGGACCTGCACACGATCCACCATCTGGGGGCCGGCAATTTCGTGCGCGCCGGCGACACGATTAAGGCACGCGAACTCGCGTAAGCGCACCAACGCGATCAGGCCGCTATGATTCGCGTGTGGTGTGAAATCGCCACAAATATTTCGCATTGCATATATTTGAAAACATCTATTGGCGTGTTTTCAAGCGGCACAGGAGCCACGCATGAGCGATCTCGATACGCCGGCATCATTTGGCAGCCCCAAGGCGACCGCGCAAGCCGGACGACTCGGTTACCTGCCCGTCGCGCTGTTCGGCTCGGTCATGGGGCTTGCCGGGCTCTCGTCGGCGTGGCGGCTCGCGCACCGCATGTACGGCGTGCCGCTGTGGATCGCGCAGTTGATCGGCGTGCTCGCCGTGCTGGCGTTCCTGATGATCGGCTTCGGGTACGCCGTGAAATGGGTCACCGGCCCCGATGCCGTGAAAGCCGAATTCAATCATCCCATTGCGAGCAATCTCTTCGGGACGCTGTTCATCAGCCTGTTACTGCTGCCCATCCCGCTTGCCGACGTGAGCGTGCCGTTCGCGCGCGCGGTGTGGATCGTCGGCGCCATCGGCATGATCGTGTTTGCGTGGTTCGTGATCATGCGCTGGCTCAGTCAGCGTCAGCATCCGTCCCATGCCACACCCGCGTGGATCGTGCCCGTCGTAGGGCTCATCGACATCCCGCTCGCCACGCCCGCCATCCAGATCACGGGCGTGAACGGCGTCTTGATGCTCGCGCTCGCCGTGGGGCTCTTTTTCGCTGTGCCGCTCTTCACGCTGATTTTTTCGCGCCTCATGTTCGAGGAGCCCATGGCCAACAATCTGCAGCCGACGCTCCTCATTCTGCTCGCGCCGTTCGCCGTGGGCTTTTCGGCCTATGTGACCGTGACGGGCGAAGTGGACCGCTTCGCCGATGCGCTCTACATGCTCACGCTGTTCCTGCTCACTGTGCTCGTCGGCCGGTTGCGCTATCTCGCGATCACCTGCCCCTTCCGGCTCTCGTGGTGGGCCGTGAGCTTTCCGCTCGCGGGCTCGGTGAGTTGCGCCGAGCGTTACGCCGACCATGCTCCGAGCCCCTTCACGCACGGCATCGCGATCTTTCTGCTCGCGACGGTCACGCCGCTGCTGTTCCTGCTGGCCGGCCGCACATTGTGGGGCGTGCTGCGGGGAGAACTGGAAGCGCTGGCCCGCTAGCAGCTCGAACACAACTGCGTGCTTGAATTTTATAGACGATCGGTCTAATATCAGCGACATGGAACCGATCGTCGCCAAACCGCGCCGCGGCAGGCCGCCGAAAGATCCGCGCGCGCACGCCGGCACACGCGACACGCTCATTCGCGCCGGCATGGAAATGCTGACCGAACAGAGCTTCGCGGCCACGGGGCTGGATGCCCTGCTCAAGCGGGTGAACATTCCCAAGGGCTCGTTCTATCACTACTTCGACAGCAAGGAAGCATTCGGGCGCGAGTTGATGAGCGCGTACGATGCGTACTTCTGCGCGAAGCTCGACCGCTGGCTGCAGGACGACACGCGCCCTGCTCTCGAGCGGCTCGGCGCCTTCGTAGACGACGCCAGCAAAGGCATGGCCCGCCACCGCTATACACGCGGCTGCCTCGTGGGCAATCTCGGCGTCGAGGTGGACATCCTGCCCGACGACTTCCGCGACACGCTCGAACGCATTCTGCAGGGCTGGCAAGCGCGCATCGTGGCGTGCCTGCACGAGGCCCAGCGCGAAGGCGTACTCGCAAAGCGAATCGACCTTGCGTCACTCGCCGCATTCTTCTGGATAGGCTGGGAAGGCGCCGTGCTGCGCGCCAGGCTCGTGCGCAGCGCGGCTCCACTCGAGACATTTTTTAGGGGTTTCATCGCGGGGTTGCCTCGCGCGTGAGCGCGTGAGCCGCGGCAACGCCAACCGTTCACCGTTTCAGGAGCAAGATGCATCATGTTCAAGGCCATCTTCATTGATAAGGAATCCGGATCGTATGAAGCGCGCGTTGCCGAACTCGACGAAGCGCGCCTGCCGGAAGGCGACGTGCTCGTCGATGTCGGCTATAGCACGCTGAACTACAAGGACGGCCTCGCAATCACGGGCAAAGGCCCGGTCGTTCGCAGCTTCCCCATGGTTCCGGGTATCGATTTCGCGGGGACGGTCGCGCAAAGCGCGAACCCTGCCTACGCGGTGGGCGCCGCGGTCGTGCTCAACGGCTGGGGCGTTGGCGAACAACATTGGGGCGGGCTCGCGCAGAAGGCGCGCGTCAAGGGCGACTGGCTCATTCCGCTGCCGGCGGGCTTCACGCCGCGGCAAACGATGGCAGTCGGCACGGCCGGATACACGGCCATGCTCTGCATTCTCGCGCTGGAACGGTACGGTATCACGCCCGCGCACGGCGACGTGCTCGTCACGGGCGCGAGCGGTGGCGTGGGCAGTTTTGCCATCGCGCTGCTCACGCGCCGAGGCTATCGCGTGGTGGCGTCGACCGGCAGGCTGCAAGAGGCGGAGTATCTGAAGCAACTTGGCGCCGTCGAAGTCATCGACCGCGCCTCGCTATCGGAGCCGGGCCGCCCGCTGCAAAAAGAGCGCTGGGCCGCCGCGATCGATTCGGTTGGCGGCCACACGTTGGCAAATGTCTGCGCAAGCCTGTGCGCCGATGGAGCGGTGGCTGCCTGTGGCCTGGCACAAGGCATGGATCTTCCCGCGACGGTCGCGCCATTCATTCTGCGCGGCGTGAGCCTCCTCGGCATCAATAGCGTCACGCGTCCGTTTGCGCAGCGGCAGCAAGCCTGGCACGCGTTGGGAGAGACGCTCGATCTGAAGCAGCTTGACATGATTACGCGAGAAATCGGCCTGGCCGAGGCCATTGCCGCCGCAAGCGATCTGCTCGCCGGACATGTGCGCGGGCGGCTCGTGGTGGACGTCAACCGGTAACGTGCACAGCCGCGGCGATTCGACGATTCACGATGTCGCCGCGTTCACGAACGATTCGCGAACGCGCGCGGCGTGACGCCGAGAAGCCGCGTCATCCAGTGCGCCATATGGCTCTGATGCGCGAAGCCCGCTTCGAGCGCCACCTGGCTCAGGCTGAGTTTGCCTTCGATGAGCAGCGCCCTCGCGCGTTCGACGCGCCGCCGCACGACGTATTGATGCACCGGCATCCCCAGCGTTTCGCGAAACAGGACCTTGAAATGTGGCACGCTCAGGTCGACGAGTGCCGCGAGTTCGCCGAGCGTGAGGCGTCGATCGAGATGGCTCTCGATGTAATCGGTCACGCGCGCCGCTTTGTGTGTCGCAAGCATGGTTGCGCCCCGGCCTTCTGATGCGCCCGTGCCGCCGAGCAGCCGCACGACCATTGCCGTGGAAATGCTCTCGGCAAATAGCGGATCGCAAGCCGTTCCCGCATCGATCTCGGCCAGCAGCGCGCCAGCCAGCGAATTGATGCGCGGGTCGCGCAACTGCAGATGCGGCCGGATCTCGCACTTACCCCACGGGTTCTCCATCTGCTCCGCAATCGATCGCACGAAGCGGTCGTCGAACCACACGCGCAGAATCATGCAGTCCGCATCATCGGTCCATTCGCCTTCGACCCCGGCAGGCACCACATCCGCGTCGCCGTGCGCCTGGAGCCGCGATTGACGGCGGCCGTCGCAGGCGCATCGCGCACGCACCGGCATGCCGACATGAATGCCTAGGCGGTGGTACGCCATGGCGGGAAAGCGATGCTGCCCCGCACTCACACGCAGCAGTTCGGCGCCACCGCCCTGCCAGCCCAATCCGGCGCTCGAACGCAGGCTGACGCTTGTTCCAGCGTGCCGGTGCGGATCTGCAGTCAGTGCGCTCATGGCAATCCTTTTCGACGCTCAAGCCGTGCGGGAATTCGTGCGATGTTTGCGGCCAGTTTACTGGATTCGGGCCACGCTCGCGCACCGCGCCATGGTGGACGTATTCAATCATCCGTTTCTGTCCAAGGCCATCCGTTCCTGCGCGCCATACGGCGTTCGTCTGCCTACGATGATGCAGACCACGCACACCAGGAGAAAGCGATCATGTTCGTGATTTTTGGAGCAGCGGGAAAAGCCGGGCGCGTCACCGCCGCCGCGTTGCGCCGTGCGGGCAAGCCCGTGCGCGCCGTGGTGCGCCACGCTCGTCAGGGCGAGAGTCTCGCGGCGCTGGGCTGCGAAATCGCACTCGCCGACCTGACAGACGCGCACTCGGTCGCGGCCGCGATCAAGGGCGCACACGCCGTCCAGCTGCTATGTCCCGTTCCATCCGGTGATACGGATCCCGAAGCGACCATGCGCACGACGATCGACGTCGCCACCGATGCCCTGCGCGAAAACCCGCCCGCCACGCTGCTCGCCATTTCCGACTATGGCGCGGAGCTGCCGTTGAATACCGGCATCACGCGGCTCTATCACTACCTGGAAAAGCAGCTGAAACCCATTGCCACGCAATTGGTGTTGCTGCGCTCGGCGGAACATATGCAGAACTGGGCGGCGTTCTTGCCCGGCGCGCTCGCAACCGGTGCGCTGCCGAGCCTCCATCTGCCTTTGGAGCGCCGCTTTCCCACGGTTGCCGCACAGGACGTTGGCGGGGCGAGCGCCGAACTGCTGCTCGAATCGCATCAGTCCGGCACGCCGAGAATCGTGAGCGTTGAAGGACCGCAGAGGGTCAGCGTGAACGACATCGCGACGGCATTGAGCATTGCGAGCGGCCGCACGATCACGCCTCATGCGCTGCCGCGCGAATCGTGGGCACCGATGCTTCTCAAAGCCGGACTCAGCGAGAAGCACGGCCGGCTCATCACCGATCTGTACGACGTTTACAACACCGGCCGCATCGACGTGGAAGCGAGCCGCAGCGAGCGGCGCTTCGGCATGACTGCGTTAAGCGACGTGTTCGGGCCGCTCGTTGCGAAATTCAAGAGCCAATAGCGTGCACGCCGCAGTGACAAAAAAGCCGGGCGCTACGCACGCCCGGCCTTTAGTGCATGACTGCGCGGCGATCAGAACCACTTGCCGAACTGGCCGCCCGGCGCAAGCGACACCCCGCGCAGCACTTCACCGAAGCCCGCGTTGCGCAGCGTCACGAAACGCTCGTTCGCCGCACCCGAAGCCGTGGTGTTGCGCAGCACGTCGCGCACGGCGACGAGGCGATTCGGGTCCGCGCCCTGGTCGCCGTTGCCGCTCACCGTCGAGGTGATCGCCCAGATCGTGACCGTGCCGTCCTGCTCGACGTGGCCCGTGATGTTACGCAAGCCGTCGGTGGCGGGCGACCACGGCAGGCTGGTCGCGCTGTTCGTGCCCACCGGATAACCGGCCACGGTGTACGACGTCCCCAGATTCAGACCGTTCTGGATCGTGTAGGCGAGCTTCCACGACTTCGTTCCGGCGTCGTACACCCACTTCTGCAGGCCTGCACCGGTCTGCTGCGCGGCGTGCGTGTAGAGGTCCGTGCCGCCCGAATAGCCATCGCCCTCGTCGGCCACATAGAGCGTATTGGCGTTGGCGAACCACAGGCCGAACGGATACGAGAGCGTCGTCGCCGTCTTGTTCGGCGTAGCCGGGAAACCCGCGAGCACGCATACGTTGCTCGGCAAGCCGCTGGTCGTCAACGTGGAGGCGTCGTACGCGAGCGGGTTGGACGGCAGTTTCGCGCCCGCCACCGGCACGCCTACGCCGCCCGAAGGGCACGCCTTGCCCGTGGTGTCGACGAAGTACACTGTGTTCACGCCGTTGCCGCCGCTGCCCTTCGTGAAGTACACCACGTTGTTGAAGACGGTGAGCCCGCGGAAGTTGTCGTCCTTGCCGACCTTGTCGGCCTTCGCACCGAGTTGCGTGACCGAAAAGCTCGCGAGCGGCGTGGGCGTGCCCGGCGTTTGCTGCGCCTCATGCTGATGCGTCGCCTCGATGAATTGCGCACCTGCACCGAGAATCACACCTGCCGGCTGCGGATTCGAACCGTTGCCTGCGTTGCCCACCGTGAAGTAAACGCCATTGCCTTCGCCGTTGTCGTTGCCGTTGTTGAGCAATGCGGCGCGGCCGTTATTGCCGCTGTATGCATTCGTCTCCGTAAAAGAGAAGTGCCCTTCGGCATCGAGCCGCGCGACGGCGCGATAGAACGCCTGACCATCCGGATTCGTCGGATCGATCGCGCCCGGCGTATTCGAGTTCGATACGTCGATCGTATTGACCGGCGCAACGTAGCCCATGAAAGTCAGGTAACGGCCGTCGCGCGAGAGGTTGAGCCCGAGTTCGGACTTGGAGCTGAAGCTCGTTACGAGCTGGTCGTGGCCATGGCCCGGATGCAGACTGTTGGGCACTTCCAGCGTGTGGACGACCTGGCCGCCCGGCGTAATGGTATCGAGGAAAATGCGCGCCGTGATGCCGAAGCTCGGATCGTAGAGCGCGTTGTTCCAGACGGCCGGATACGTGCCGTCAGTGGGCGCGCCGCCCGTGGGGCAGCTCGCCTGCGCGCTATTGCAATTGGGCGGCAGCGTCATGCCCGGGGTGACGTTGCTCGACACATTGTCGTAGACACTGCGGCTCACGACGAGCAGGCCCGAACCGCCGAAAAATGCGTCGGTATCTTGCGCGGAAGCGGATGCGCCTGCACTGGCGCAAACCAGGGCAGCGGCAATAGCAAGTCGGGAAGGACGTGCGGCAAAACAAGGGCCGCGAACTACTGGGCGAAGGGTATTGATGGCCATCTGTAGCGTCTCCGAAAGGAATTACAAGCGTTTTGTCAGGACGAACGCGGGGTCAATCCTGCTTACCGTAGCGAAATTTTGTGAAAGATTCGTTGCAGGCAATGCGGCTTCGTTCACGCGATTTCCTCTGCGGAAATCGAACGGCTCAGCCTGTTTTCCGATGCGGACTAATTTCGTTTGTTATCCTCATCATCTGTTCGTGCGCACGCACGTAACGCTTCGTCATAAAACCGCCGCACGATAGCAGGATTCAATTTGAATCCTGCTTGTCACCATCCTGTAATTGACAGTACGCGGACCAGACAGACTCCGCGACTTCCCAGAAAACATGAATAACGGGAGAGGCTCGTGAGACCATTGCGCCCCCTGATTGCCGCGCTCGTTTGCGGCATTTGCACGTTGTCGGCCAGCGCCGAAGACGTGACCGGATGCGGCAGCACGCTCGCCGCCCCCCTCTACTCCCACTGGGCCACCGCCTACCAGAAATCCGGCGGCGGTAAGGTGATCTACCGCAGCACAGGCTCCACGGACGGCATCAAGGAGATCGTCGCGCACACGGTCGATTTCGCCGGCTCCGACGCCCCGCTCACGAGCGAGCAATTGAGCAAGGACGGATTGCGGCAGTTTCCTACCGCGATCGGCGGCGTGGTGCCGGTGGTGAATCTCCCGGGCATCAAGGCCGGGCAGTTGATGCTGAACGGCGAGGTGTTGGGCCAGATCTTTCTCGGCAAGATCCTGTTCTGGGACGACCCGGCCATCGTGCGGCTCAATCCGAAGATCAAGATGCCCAACACGCCGATCGCAGTCGTGCGGCGTCTCGATGGTTCGGGCACGACGCTGATCTGGACGCACTATCTCTCGCAGGTGAGCCCCGAATGGAAACGCAAGGTCGGCGAAGGCACCGACGTTCACTGGCCCCTGGGGATAGGCGGTAAGGGTAATGAGGGCGTCGCCACGTTCGTGGGCTACCTGCCCGGCGCGATTGGCTATGTCGCCTGGGACTTCACGAAGCAGAATCGTCTGACCTACACGGCGATGACCAACGCGGCGGGCGTGGTCGTGGAGCCGGGCATCGACACATTCAGCGCAGCGGCCGCGAATGCGGACTGGTCAAGCTCGCTCTTTCAGGTGCTGACCAATCAGCCGGGCAAGGACGCATGGCCCGTGATGGGCGCGACCTACGTGCTGTTGCAGGCGACACCGGATCACTCTGCGCGCAACGCTGAAACGCTGAAGTTCTTCGACTGGGCGCTCACGCACGGCGAGCCGACGATCCAGGCACTGGACTATATTCCGCTGCCGGCCGTAGTCGTGACGAAAATCCGCGCGCAATGGCACGACGGCAAGAGCGACGACGTCGCACCGAAGGACGCTAGCGCGCAGTAGCGTCAACAAGCGCGTTGCCTGGGTAGATGAAAAACGTGGGCGAAGTTCTGTGACGGCGTGCGCGAATCAACGCTTGCCTGCTTTGCGCCTGCGGGAATCGGATTTACGGCAGAGGTCCGTCAACACCCAGCGCGCGATGATCTCGGGGCGATTCGTCCCGTACTGCGCGAACTTGATTTCGCTTTCGAAGTAGACGATGACGCTTCCGGCCATGACGCGGTAAGTACCCGCGTAGTTCACGCCATCCAGTTCAACGCTCAAAGGATGGGTGGTTTCGTATTCTGCAAGAGCCAAGGTAAACGCGGAAATGTCTAAATTATGACAATATCGTTTCGCGGCACCATTGGTCAATTAAATATGCGTTTTGTTTCATATTGACGATTGCCTTCCCGATTTCCGCACATTACGGGAACCTGTCGCGCCTTTTAACGGGGCACGCATTAACGCCGCCTGACTCAGCCTGCCATAGGGGCTTGCCGCGAACCACCGCTCGCCGACGGAAGCGCTCCAGGCATTCACCCAGCGCGTCGCCATCAATTTATCGGGTTCTGCTTCGGCGTTCATCAGCCGCTTCATTGCCAGGCCAAGGCGGTGCATTGCATACCGCTTACGGCGCGCTTCAGCATCTACTCGCGCGTTCATCGTCTCGCCTCTTCCGATTGAGTATTGCGTAGACAAAACCTGGAGACCCGCCTGCACCGATACCTTGCGAAGCCGGAGCATGACTCCCGCCGAACCAGGCGAGAACACTCATTAAGGCACGGAAATAATGGCGGAAACATCAGGGAGAGTATGGACGCAGTCGCCATGAAAGCGCTTTCGCCGGACAACGGGAAAAAGGGCACGCCACCCATGACGATCTGGCTCTCTGCTCACCACTCACCAGATTACGCCGACCATATGACACTCGTTAGTAAGCCACGAATTCGAGCCTTTTGTCGAAATACAACCGGTGAATGGCGGCGACCTGGCGACGCGCTGCGAGATGATGGTGGATCGGCAACCCCTTTCCAGAAGGTTCACAACGTATCGATCCATGCGAACAACGACACACGGCGGCCCCCGATTCGCGCTCGGACGCGCACTGAAGCAACCGTTGCTGAATGTCGTGGCCCGGTTGCCCGACAGCGTGCAGCGCGCGATGTTCATTCCGCCGATACGGCGCATCTGCATTCGCGTCCCGGTATTGCGCGCAGTATATTCCGGCTGTCTGCGGCGCCACCCCATCGATCTCCTGTACGGCACGAACACGAGCGGACTGGTCGATTCCAACGCGCTGCAGCGCGACTGCGATCTTGCCGCCCAACTCAGGCCTTACATGGGCTCGCAGCCGACCATCATCCGCCGCGCGCTCGACACCCTGGGCGATATCACCGGTTATACGTTCATGGACATCGGTTGCGGTAAAGGCCGGCCGATGATCGTCGCCTCCGAGTATCCGTTTGCTTTGGCGCTGGGCTACGACATCAGCGCGGACCTCGTGCGAACGGCGAACGCGAACGCGACCGTCGTGGCGCGGCGCTTCCCACAACGGCCGCCCATTCGCGCGCTGCACGCCAATGTCGCCGATCTGCAGGTGCCGTCGGGCAACGTGGTCGTCTTTCTGTTCAATCCATTCGGGCCCGAGCTGATGGCGTCGTTGCTCGAGAAACTCGAAGCGGGCCTTGCGAGCGGCACCATCGAGCATCTTTTCATCGTCTACGATAACCCCGTGTGCGGCGAAGTCTTCGACGGCTCCCGCCAGTTGAAGCGCTGGTTCGCCGGCGTATTTCCGTACGATCGCGACGAAGTCGGCTTCGGACCTGAGGACCACGAGAACGTCGTCGTCTGGCAAAGCGTGCGCGGCGCACGCCCTGACACATTCGCCGACCGCAATCGCCGCATTACGACTAAAGACCGCCTCAGCACGTCCATTGAAGGCTGAATCACAAGCACCACGAATTCATTCAGGAGACGCAAGTGCCGACCTCCGTCGTGGCGATATACGAGTCGTCGCCGGCTGCTTCCTTCCGGTACGCGTTGCGCACGTGCGAGACCGTCGATGCGTTTCGTGCATTCGAGCCCCAATGGCGTGCGCTTATATCCGGAACCGAGGCGCACTCGCCATTCATCAGCTTTGCCTACTGCGAGACAGCCGTCGCGGCGGCACTGAAGAGCGGCGCAAAGGTCGAAGTCGCGACGGTGCACGACGCGCGTGACCTTCTGGCGCTATGGCCCGTTGTCATTACGCGCGAAGGCGCGTGGCGAACGGCCCGGGCGCTGGGCTGCGGATGCGGCGAGGAATACGGCGGCCCGCTGATCGCCGACACCCGGCGCGCGGAACTTTACGATGCGGCAGTCCGGGCCGTTTTGCGGATTCACGCCGACGTGCTCCACATTCCGATGCTCGAAAACGGCAGCGCGCTGCAACATGCGCTCGACGCCGCGCCGCAGTCCTGGGTGCAGCGTGCGCTGCCGCAGCGCTGGCGCGTGATGCCCGGCTATTCGATCAACCTGCGCGCCGCGCCCACATGGAACGATTTCCTCGCCACGCGGCACTCGACGCTGCGCGCCGCGCTGCGTTCGAGTACGAAGCGGCTACGGCGCGAAGGCGAGGTCAGTTTTGGATGGTGCAGCAACGCCGAGGACACCGAGCGCGTATTGAGGTGGCTATTCGCCAACAAGCGCCAATGGGCGCTCAAGCGTGGAATTGAGTCGCCCTATTTGATGGACGACCGCGTACGCGATTTCTTCATCGAGCTTGCCAGGCGAACCGATCTGACCACCCAGCCGCTCGTCGCCTACGTGCAGGTCGATGGGCAGCCGGTGGCGGCATCCGTCAATCTCGTTGGCGCGCGCAGCGTCGAGTATTTGATCACCACTTATGACGAGGCGTTCAGCGTGTTTTCGGTGGGAAACCTGCTGATCGAATCCATCGCGCAATGGGCCCAGGCCCATGGCCGCGATTTCGACTTTCGGCCGCTGCACGGGGACTACAAGGTGCGCTGGGCGGATCGCGAAACAAAGCACGAATCGCGCATCGTCGTGCTCAACGCACGCGGGCGGCTCATCGAGCTGGCGTTGTCGTGGGCCCAGGCGAGGCGCGTCTATCGAAAACTCACGACCCTTGTGATGGCGCGCCTGAGATGAGTAGCGTGCAATGCATAGGCGCCGCTCACGGCCTCACCGCACCGCCCTCCCCGTGTGTTTCGCCTTGCGGCGAATCGTCGAGCTTTTCCAGCGCCGGGTTGTGAGGGAGGACGAGCGCCGCGCCCGCGCCCACGAGCCCGGCTCCCGCAAGACATAGCAGGCCTGCGCCGAAGCCGCCCGTGCTGTCCTTGATCCAGCCCATTGCGTAGGGGCCGAAAAAGCCCGCCAGATTGCCGAGCGAATTGACGGCGGCAATGCCGCCGGCCGCGGCCGCGCCTGAAAGGAACGCGGCCGGCAGTGTCCAGATCACTGGCAGGCAGCCGAAAATACCGAAGCCCGCAATCGAAAGCGCGAGCATCTTGAGCACCGGATTATCGAGTCCCGCGGCAGCCGCAATACCGGCGGCCGCGACGGCCAGCGCAAATGCGACGTGACGCTTGCGTTCCAGCCGACGGTCGGAATGCCGACCCCACAGCACCATAGAAACGACGCCCACCGCGTAGGGCAGCGCAGTAACGAAGCCCGTCTGCACGTTCGAGAGCCCGAACGCCTTGACGATCTGCGGCAGAAAAAAGCTCAGGCCGTAATTGGTTGCATTCGCACCGAAATAGATCAGCGCCACCGCCAGCACGCGCGGATTGATCAGCGCCTCCAGCACGCTGAACGAGCGCACCTTCTCCCGATGACGGCGCTCCTGCGCCTGGCGATCGACGAGCCAGCGGCGCTCGTCGTCGGCTAGCCAGCCGGCGTCGGCGGGTTTGTCGGTCAGATAGAACAGCACGGCCACGGAGAGCACGACCGCAGGAATTGCCTCGATCAGATAGACCCACTGCCAGCCCGCCAGCCCCCCTCTACCGTCCAGCGAAAGCAGCGATCCGGATATCGGGCCGCCAATCACCGTCGACAACGGAATGGCCGCCATGAAATAGCCCACCACGCGCGCGCGGTATTTGGCGGGAAACCACAGCGTCAGCAGAAAGATAATGCCGGGGAAGAAACCCGCCTCGGCGATACCGAGCAAGATACGCAGTCCATAGAATACGTGCGCGTTCGACATGCCGGTGAAGCGGGCGAGGTCCGGAATGAACGCCATCGCGCCCGCGATGATGCCCCACGTGAACATGATGCGCGCGATCCAGCGCCTTGCGCCGAAACGTTCGAGCAGCAGGTTCGACGGCACCTCGAAGAAGAAATAGGCAATGAAGAAGATCCCTGCGCCAAAGCCGAACGCGCTCGCGGAAAGATCGAGTGCCTTGTTCATCTGCAATGCAGCAAAACCGACGTTGACCCGATCGAGATACGCCACGAAATAGCAAAGGATCAGGAACGGCACGAGCCTTGCCATTACGCGCGCCATGGTGCGGTTTTCAAGCTCCATTTCTGTCTCCTTCGAGGCCGGCTCCGCTGCGCGGTGCGCCAATCACGGGCCGGACCGTTCGTCCGTTTGGAATCGTTAAAGACTAGTCGCTCGCAACGCGATACGAAAGGGTGGTTCACATGGTGGGACATCGACCGCAAACGGCATGACAGCGGAATTAAAGCCTCGGACACGAGAGCACTTGCAGCGGCTGTGTCGCGACCCCGGGCTGGGCGCCACCGGTCGGTGTGCCCTGCGGAGGCGTCGAAACGAGGCGCACGCTGTCTGGACCGGCGTTGGCTAGTGCGTACTTCTCTTCGCTGCCTTGGGGTTGCCAGTACGCGCGAAATACGGGTCCATCGCTGAAGACGAGCAGCGTGCCATGCGTGGCCTGTCCCTCCGACACGAAATCGACCGGTTCGCCGCTGCGCAGTGCGAAGCCGCCGGCGGCGTTTGTTCCTACTAGCTTGCCGCACGGCGGCGCGGCGTCAGGCGTGGGCGTGAGGGTAGGATCTGCGCCATGTGCGGGCTGCGTCGTGAGCAACGCCACGCCGAGACATGACGACAACGCGAGCATAAAAGTCGTTTTCACGCGCAACCTCGTGAACTCGTCATCGATCTTGCGAAGCTCGCAAATCGCATTCCCGCGCGAGAAGGGAACGAATGGCCCCAGCACCTTAAAAGTCGCCGGAGTCCTTGCCGAGCGTGTTGATATCGATCTCGAGGGCGCGGCAGACGTCGCGCACGAATTCATCCATGGCGGCCGTGCATTCAGGACTTCCCGCCGGGAAGTCCTCGGGGTTCTTCTTGCCTTGCGCACGGCGGATGGCGCGAATGCTTGCCTCGAGCGCGCGCGCCTCTGCCCAGATGGGAGGTTTGTCGGGATAGTCGGGATGTTTGCGCGCCATGGACGGTATTTCGGCAACGGATACGCGAACTTTAGGCCGGCCCACGAAGCGAACGGCGGCACGTCCATATAGTTGAGGACGCCAAACGTTTGCGCCGAAATCATTGCATTGCGATTGACCGCCCTGGTGCGGGGAAGACCGGTTTAAGGGCACGTTGAAAGCCCCGAAGAATGAGGCGCGCGTCGACGATGAAAAGCCCGCGCGTTGCCTCCAGAAATAACGCGAGCGGTCGTAAACGGGGGTATTACATTTCGTTCCCGGCAGTTGCAACGGGACCGCCCCGACTCGCAAGACCATGTTCAACGTTCTGGCCCAGTATTGGGGAACGATTCGGCACACTTTCCTCGCCGGAAACAGCGCGGCCCTGAAGCTGGCGCAGTTGCGCGTGATGATCTATCAGCTTCCCATGATGTATGGGCTGCTGGTCGTCAACACGTGGGGCATGGTGCTGCCCCACGAGAACGTGATTCCCGCCTGGCAGGGCGTAATCTGTCCGCTCGTGCTCACAGCATTGTGTTTCGTACGCGTGCTCTCGTGGTTGCGGCTTTCGAGGCTCCATGTGAGTGCGGAAGACGCGGCTACGATCCTGCGCAATTCCGGCAGGCTCGCCTGGGTCTTCTCCATCTCGTTCACGGCATGGTCGCTGTCCCTGCTGCCTCATGGTGGCGCGGCATTCAAGCTTCATGTCGCGTTTTACATGGCCATCACGGTCATCGGCGTCATCTTCTGCCTGATGAACGTCATCAAGGCGGCGTTCACCGTCACCGCCATTGTCAACGGCGCGCTCGTCGTCACGTTCCTGAGTTCGGGAAACGGCGTATTCGAGGCGATCGCGATCGATACGTCGCTGGTTTCGCTGGCGATGCTGATCGTCGCCTTCACACAATTCAAGAACTTCTCGGATCTCGTTGCCACACAAGCCGAAAACAAACGGCTCGCGAATATCGACAGCCTCACGAATCTCCCTAACCGGCGGGCCTTTTTCACCTCGCTCGACAAGCATTTCGATGCCGCCATGGCATCGGGCGGGCGGCTCGCGGTGGGCCTCGTCGATCTCGATGGCTTCAAGTCCGTCAACGATATTCACGGCCACTCGCTGGGCGACCACGTGCTGGCCGATGTCGCGTCGCGTCTCGCCAACGCGGCGCGCGGCACGATCACGCTTGCGAGGCTGGGCGGCGACGAATTCGGCATCATCGTCACGGACGACTGCACGGACGCTGGCCTCTCGCAACTCGGCCGTACCATCTGCGATGTTTTCCAATGTCCCATACTGGTCGGCGAGATTTCGGTTCGCCTCGGAGCGACGATCGGCTTCTCCACCTATCCGCACATTTCACGCAACAAGGCGGATTTGTTCGAAACAGCCGACTACGCGCTTTACGAAGGCAAGCACCGCTCGCGCGGCTCGGTGACGATCTTTTCGGAGACGCACCGCAACGCCATCATTCGCGAGTCGCAGATTGCCCAGGCGCTACGCTCCCCCGATCTCGCCGGCGAACTCGACCTTGCGTTCCAGCCGATCTACTCGCTCGAACGCCGGCGCACCGTCGGTTTCGAAGCCCTGGCGCGCTGGCGAAGCGCGTTGCTCGGCACGGTCCCGCCCGGTGAATTCATTCCTGCCGCGGAGCGCAACGGCGTCATCAACGGCTTGACCCTCGCGCTGTTTACCCAGGCCCTGGCCTGCGCGAAGCAATGGCCGGCGCATATTCGCTTGTCCTTTAATCTTTCCGCGCATGATTTCGCCAGTGAGTCCGCGGTGAAAGAGTTGGCCCGGTGCATCGTCAGCAGCGGCATCGACCCGGCCCGGCTCGACTTCGAGATCACCGAAACCGCGATGGCCAAGGACTTCGACCAGGTCCAGAAAGCGGCCAAGGTCCTGCGCGCGCTGGGCTGCGGTTTGTCAGTCGACGATTTCGGCACCGGTTATTCGAGCCTCTCGTACCTGTGCAAACTTCCACTCACGCGCCTGAAGATCGACAGGATGTTCGTGAGCGGTCTCAAGGAGCGCACGACGGCGTTCACAGTGGTTCGCACGCTGCTCAATCTCAGCCGGCAGATGTCGCTCGACTGCATTGTGGAAGGGGTGGAAACGGCGGCCGAACTGCAAACGGTCGCAGCGCTCGGGGCCACGCTCATTCAGGGCTACTATTGTTCGCGCCCGATGGAAGCTTCGGCCGTGGCGGGTTTTCTGGAGCGCGAAAGCGAGGGCGAAACCCTGGCTCGCCTGGCGGGAGCATGACGAGTAGTCCGCATACCAGAACGGCTGCTGAACTGTTCATACGGCTGCGCGCGGCTTACGATGTGCCGAACAATCACGGAGCCCATCATGAAGCGCTTTCATACGGGGTTCCGGTCAAGTCGTGATGCGTGCGCATCGCTCAGCCGGCTAACGCGCCCAGGCAACGGCCGCACGAACGCGCCTGGCCCAGTCGCAGACGCCCGGCGCTCACGGTCACCTCATTGCCGCAATCGCACCGGCAAACCCACTTGCCATCGCCGGCATAGCGATCCGTCGTCAACTGGCCGAACACCTCGCCGCCTTTGAGCGCAGGCGAGCCCGGCCGGGACCGCCACACGCGGCGCTGCTCGCCGCAGCCGCAATCCCTCGTCTGGCCGCCCTCCACCGCATCCAGCGCGGCCGTGACGTGCGCGCCGCAGCGGCACCGCCAGAGCCACATGCCCGCGCCGCGATATTGAAGCGCGACGAGATCGCCGAAGGCGCGGCCGGACACGTCGCGATACGGCGGAAACGGCCATTCGGGCGGCAAGGGGGGACGGATACGCTGGTTCACGACAGGTAAATGGGATTCGGCGTCCTGGTCTCAAGGGTGTCCGGCCGTTTTCGATGTGCGGGCGTGCGGCCCGGCAAAGAGGGGCGGATCATCCCGCGCGGCCGGCGGGTCACCGCCTCGTTACGGGTTATCTGTGTATTTTGGCATCTCACGTCACGAATGATAAATCGTGAACGTCCTGGCAGCAGGAGCGGACGCCATTTGACCCGCTCAGACATCGCAAGTCATTCCTGAACATCCTGTTCGCACGATGCACTGCGGGCCAGCAAACGGACGCCCACCGACTCTCTGCGCAGCCTGCGGCGCTCCAGCGCGTTGCGCAACTGACCCAGGATCAGCGTGCCGGCAATCAGCGCGAGATAGAGCGTGACGAGAACGTGACGTGCACCGTTGAGGGCGGCCTGATGGACGACGAGCGCGGCGTCGACAGGCGGAAGCAGGTGGCCCGCCCCCTCGACGGCTCGCATCATGTGGATGAAGCCCGCTGCCGAAAGCAGCGGCAACAGGACGAAGAGGATCAGCAGCGTGAGCCGCATGCGACGCGCCCACGCACGGTGGCGCAACCGGAACCACAGCCCGAGGCATCCGTGTATCCAACCAGGCGCTAGCAACGCGAGTTGCAGCCCCTGCGTGCCGCTCGTGAGCAGCACGACGATGACGCGCTCGTAGTTCGGTTCGAAACCATAGAGCGAAGAAGCAAGCCGGGTCGTCACCGCATGCCGGATCAGCAGGAGCGGCAGGCTGAGCCCCGCCCACAGGCGGATCCATTCCGCAGGCGGAAGCGCCCAGTGGCGCCGCCCATATATCGTGTGCAGCGCCAGCGCGAAATGCACCGACGCGGCGCCATACAGCGCGATCGTGCCGGGCGCGCTGCGCCAAAGCCGCAGCGCGAGTACGAGACCGTGTCCGGCAAGCTCGATCGACCAGATGCCGAGCGCGTGATTGACCAGATGCAGAAGGAGATACGTCAGCATCACGAGGCCCGACGTGAGTTGAAGCCGGCGCAGCAAGAATTGAACGTTGATCCTCGCTTCGCTGGCGCGGCGACGGGTCACGTCGACGATGTCCATATTGGTTTCCGCCATTTCGTGTGCCACGCCTGCCATACCGCGAACCCACGCCGGTTATTCCCGTGCTCGACTCGCAAAAAAACCGGGAATAAAACAGCGGCGCTCGCGGTATTGCACGTGAAGCCCGCCCTGGAGGCGCTCCGAATTGCGCCGGCGGTCGACTTTCTGAACCCCGTCGAGAGGACATCATGTCGTCAGATCTTCCTTCCCAACCGTCACGCCGCAACGCCCTGAAATGCCTCGCCTTCGGTGGCGCCGGCACCGTGTTCGTTCTGGCCGGAGGCGTCCTCACGCCCATGGAACTGGCACTGGCGGCGAGCAGCAAAGAAAACGCCGGCGTTCCGCTCTTTTTGCAGATCAGCGACTCGCATATTGGCTTCAACAAGGAAGCCAATCCCGACGTCGCGGGCACGCTCAAACAGACCATCGACTATGTCAACGCGATGCCCGTCAAACCCGCCCTGGCGATTCACACGGGCGATATCACCCATCTCTCCAAACCTGAGGAATTCGATCTGGCGGCGCAACTCCTTTCCGGTCTCGACATTACGGAGTTGCACACCACGCCCGGCGAACACGATGTGACAGATGGACCGCAAGGCGAATACTTCAAGCGCTTCGGCAAGGCGTCGGACAACCGGGGGTATTACAGCTTCGACCACAATGGCGTGCACTTCATCGCGCTCGTCAACGTAATGCATTTCAAGCCGAACGGGCTGGGCAACCTGGGCGAGGACCAACTTGCCTGGCTGGAAAACGATCTGAAGGGCCGCACGTCGAGCACGCCGATCGTCGTGTTTACGCACATGCCGATGTGGACGATCTACGAACCATGGGGCTGGGGTACCGGCGATGCGGGCCAGGCCATGGACTACCTAAAGCGCTTCGGCTCGGTGACCGTGCTCAATGGCCACATACATCAGATCGTTTCCAAGGTGGAGGGCAATATCACGTTCCACACGGCGCGCTCGACCGCCTATCCGCAGCCGACGGCCGGCGACGGACCCGGCCCCGGGCCGCTCAAGGTGGCAAGCGATCAGCTGCCGAAAATGCTTGGCGTCACCAGTATCCGGATCACGCGCCATCCTCTCGCGGCGACGCTTTCCGACACGTCCCTCGCCTGACCTCGCGTCTCGCTCACTGAACAAGGATTCGAGCCATGCTCTCCATTCACTATCGTCGCGCGTTCGCCCTCTTCTACGGGATCGGGATGCTCATGGCCGGGGCCTCCCTTGGCGTGCCTGCCGCCCAGGCGCAGGAGCCCAATGAGATCGACATCAAGAATTTCATGTTTTCGCCGATGGCTCTCACCGTGAAAGCGGGCACCACGGTGACCTGGAAAAATATGGACGGCGAACCGCATACGGTCGTCAACGATGCAGGCGTCTTTCACTCCGCCGCGCTCGACCAGAACGATACCTATCAGTTCAAGTTCGACAAGCCGGGGGTGTACAAGGTGTTCTGCGGGATTCACCCGTATATGAAGGCGACCATTACGGTGCAGTAGAGACCGATGCCGATGCGTCGTCGCGCTTGTTCCAACTCGCTTGCGCGACGCGACGACGCTGGTTCGCAGTTCAAGGATTCGGCAGCAGGGTCGGCGAAATCTGCGCTGCGTTGCTGATGAAGACATTCGTCGCATCGTCCTGCAGCAAATAGCCTTGCTTGACGAGTGCGTTTGCCGCGGCCGCAACCGCCGCTTGGTAGCGTGAGCGGCTGCCGCCATAGAGCGCGTTCAGGGTGGCCCGGCTATCGACGCCGCCTGTCTGCGCGGACGCGTTCACCGCGAACGGAATCGCCGCGCCGTTGGAGATGCAGCCTTCGCCAATCGCGTGGCCGGCACCGCGATAGTTCCACCCGGTGTAGGTTGCAAGCGGTACGCTCACATCCGGCACGAGTACGCCCGTGGTTTCGTTGCCGTTGGCGTCGACCTTGGGGACGAGAATCGTGTAGGGCTGCGCAGTGCTCACGACCGGCACGGCCTTGCTGTAGTCGGTCACGAAGACCTGATTGTATTCGCCGTTGAACGTGAGACTGAGCGCTGTCGGCGTCGCGGCGGGTCCGCTCGGCACGGTCACGCTCTCGAGATCAGGGAAGCCCGTCGCGGCTTGCGTCGGCGCGACCAGATTGCCCGATGCCACGGTCGGATATTGCGAAGCGGGCGGCTCGGTACCCTTGCCGGCCCATGCGACCAGCGCGGGAATCAATGCGCGCTCGACGGGCGTTTCCTCCACGGGCGAGCCCGGCAACTGACACAGACTGCCTGTCGCCGGCACCGTGAAGTTGCCCGTGGTCACGCCGCTGCCGCCGCCGTGCTGCGTGCCCGGCACAAGGTAGTAACGCACATTCGGCGGCAAGTGGATGTCGTTGCCCCGTCCATCGGTGACGACCAGCGACGCGGCCCCGCCCCACCATTCGAATGCGCCGTCGAGTTGCATGATCTTCGGACACGTACCGGAGGCCTCGCAACGCTTCAACAGGCCATCGGTCGCGCCGCTGACCGGATCGGTCGTAACCGCGTACGTGAAGGGGAACTGGAACCCCGGCATGAAGTGGTCTTCATGCTGTTTCGACCACCGTCCCGGCTGTGCGAACGCGGCGTTGGTCCACGTGCGGCGTGCAGCGGAAATGATCGGAAACAGTCCGTCGAAAACGATCCTTCCGTGCTTGTCCTCGTTGAATCCCTGATAGAGAAAGTCCTTGATGAAGCGGCCCGACTGCGAAATGCCTTCCCCGATCGCGACGTCGAAGTTCGTATCCCGGGAGCACTTCGACGCTGCACATGCGGCATCCTTCAGATCGTTGAGCGGATTCTGGACGCCCCGCGCATCGGCCCTGTCGTAGCGCAGCCAGGAGACGAGATCGCGCAGCGCCGCAAAGCCGATGCCGTCGATGGTCGGCGCCGCGGCCTTGTAGACGAAGCTGTAAATCGTCCCCGCATCGGGCGTGACGGTCCTGCCGTTGGGACCCGGCACCGACGCGGGCGGCGTGAACTTGACCGAGTAATTCCCTTCATAGACATTGTTCGGCGTGCTGATATAGCTCCACGCCGTCACCTTGGTCGAAGGCGCCGTATAGGTTTGCACGCCGCCCGGAATGCTGCCGTAGGCCGATAGCCACGATTGCCGCGCGGTGAAGGTCACGCCGCCCGTGTCGTTGAGATCGGCGGGCGGGTACGTGAGCGGAATCGTCGTCGGGTCGCCTCCCGCATAGTCGGGAATGAACTCCTCGCGCGATAGCGCAGTCATCGGCGAACCGTCCTTGTTGGTGGCCACGGGGAATCTCGTGCCGACCAGACCCGTGCCGGCCAGCGTACTCGTCCCGTTGAGCGGAATGTCGCCTTGCCAGCCGCTCCAGAGAATCGTATAACCGTGGCGCAGCAACGAAGGAAATGTGGACGGCGGGGGTGCCCCGGTATCGAGCGCACCTGCGCCAATGAACGCCCCGTCGGCGAGCTTGTTGCCGCGATTCACGACGTCGTAGAAGAGCACGCGCGTGGCGTTCGCCGCGCTTTGCGGACGCAGGATCACGACATCGGTCCAATAGTCGACGTAACCATCGACGCCGACCGGCGCGTTCCTGATGTTGACAATACCCGCATTGAGCGGAGAGCGCGGATCGAGGGCGCCGTGCACGACGGCGGTGATGACCTCGTATGGCCCAGCCGCGCCGGCAGGCGTCGCACCGCCAAACGCCGGTTCGGCAGCAATAGTCTGAAAGCTCTTGATGAAGCCCGCGCCCCGCTGGCCAGGTTGCGGGCCGTGCGGATCGCTGTGGGCGATTCCGCCGACGAACATGCCACTCGCACCGGCAATCAGTAGCATTCCTATATTTCCAGTCTTCATCGTAGAATCTCCTGACCGTGGCGAACATGGCGGAAGCGGAGTCTCGCGCCGTGTCCCTTGAAGAACGGCGAACCCGAGAGAGGCAAGGTTTTCACGCGAATGGTCCAGCATTGCGCATGCATGCTGGACCGACACGCGTGAACAGGCGTGGCGGAAGTCGAATGCTTACGATTGGCCGAAATCGTTTGATATATCTTGCGCGGCCTTGTGTATTTATAACTCGCGCAAACACGATTCCAACTGTCGTTTACGCGTACGCTGGAGGTGCTCGCGCAGGCATCACAGGTCAGCGCTTCGCGATATCGTCGCCGTGCGAGTCCTTATAGACGACTTCGACGTCGACGGTGCGGCCGTCGTCGCCGAACTCGCGCGCCTGCCTGCGCAGCGAGCGGATCTTCCACCAGAGATAGCCGACGACAATCGCGCCCACGCCGAACAGCACGGCAAGCAGCACCAGCGACAGCATCGCTGCCACCACCAGCACGATTGTGCTCACGACGACGGCGGCCAGCCGGCCGAACCATCCGTACTCGCCGATCCGGATCCCTTTCTGATACGTCGCGCGCTGCGGCGACGGTTTGTCGTTGTCCATTCCACTTCTCCTGGCCGCCATCCTGCTTAACTGCCCGCGCGAGCGTGGACTTTGCCTGGACAGCGGACCATCAATGATGCCGACGCATCCCGCGACACGCGTGGCGCATATCCCGGATCCCGCATCGTGCAGATGCACATGAAGCGTTCCGAAACATCTCTGCCCTCGCACGTCGGTCGTCGTCGTTCGGTTAACTGAAAACTTACCCATCGCCCGCTCGCGCCTGTGTCTATTCTAAAGAAGTCAGGCAAGCCGAATCGAGTCGTTTCCAGTCACTGTCGAATGGGGCAACCTATCATGGCTGACACGAGCTACATGGCGCGCAAGTCCGTCGCCGACATAGTGGGAAGCGCCGAAGCCGAAGGCGGCCGCGCGCTGTCGAAGACCCTGGGGGCGCCAAGTATCACGGCGATGGGCATCGGCGCCATTATCGGCGCGGGCATTTTTGTCCTCACCGGCACGGCGGCGGCACAATTTGCCGGACCGGGCATCATCCTGTCCTTCGTGCTGGGCGGCGTTGCCTGTGCGTTCGTCGGTCTCTGCTACTCCGAACTGGCCGCCATGCTCCCCGTATGCGGCAGCACCTACACGTACACCTATGCGACGCTCGGCGAGGTATTTGCGTGGATCATCGGCTGGGACCTGATTCTCGAGTACGCCATGGGTGCCGCGACGGTCGCCGTCGGCTGGTCAGGTTATATCGTCAGCCTGTTGCGCAACGTCGGAATCAGCATCCCGCCTACGCTTGCTGCCGCACCCGGCACGACGGTCCAGTTGCCTGACGGCTCGACTGTCGCCGGCATCATCAATCTCCCCGCCGTGCTGATCATCGCGATTCTCACGACGATGCTGGTGCTCGGCACGCGCGAGTCGGCACGCATCAACAACGTAATGGTCGCAGTCAAGCTGACGGTCGTGGCGGCCTTCATCGCCATCGGCGCGTTCTTCGTGCATCCCGCCAACTGGCATCCATTCGTTCCGCCCAACACCGGCGCGTTCGGCAGCTTCGGAGCCAGCGGCATTCTGCGTGGCTCCGCCGTCGTGTTCTTTGCGTTCATCGGTTTCGATGCGGTATCGACCGCCGCTCAGGAGGCGAAACGGCCACAGCGCGACATGCCGATCGGGATCCTCGGTTCGCTGGTCATCTGCACCTTGCTCTATATCCTCGTGGCTGCCGTGCTCACCGGACTCGTTCCATACGCACAACTGAACGTGCCAGACCCGATCGCCAAGGGCGTCGACGTCATTGGTTTCACCTGGTTCTCCATACTGATCAAGATCGGCGCGCTCACCGGGCTGACCACCGTGATTCTCGTGCTGCTCTACGGGCAAAGCCGGATCTTCTTCACGATGTCGGAGGACAGACTGCTTCCCCATCTGTTCTCCACCGTCCATCCGCGCCTGCACACGCCGCATCGAAGCCAGATGATGATCGGCACGGTCGTCGCCATCGTGGCGGCCCTCACGCCGATCGGCGTACTAGGCGAGATGGTCAGCATCGGCACGCTGTTCGCGTTCGTGCTCGTGTGCGGCGCAGTCATGTACCTGAGGCGCAGCGACTCTGACGCGAGCCGTCCATTCCGCGCGCCCGGCGTGCCGATTGTCCCCATTCTCGGCATCGCGTTTTGCGTGTTGCTGATGGTGGGACTGCCGCTCATCACCTGGGTACGGTTGATCGTCTGGCTGCTGATCGGCATGCTGATCTATATGTCTTATGGCCGGCATCATTCGCGACTACGCCATCCGGAGCGTCAATGACGGAACCGGTGGCTACCATGAACGCTCAGCGCGCGTATTTCGTTCGCACGGCACGGGCTGCAATGTACGCGGCTTCGCTAGCAACGCTTGCCGCCTGCGGAGGAAACGCATGCATTGGCCTCGATGGCTGCGGCGGCACAAGCGTGACGCCGAATGTCACCATCTCCGGCACGGCCGCGACCGGCACAGCGATCGCCAGCGCAACGGTCAACCTCAGTTGCGCTCAGGGCTCGGGGTCCACCCTGTCCGATGGCGGTGGACACTACGCAATCACGTTCAATGCCACGCCTGCCTGCATCCTCAGCGTAAGCTCCGGCAGCGTGAGTCTGCATTCGGTGGCGTTTGCCGGGGGCACCTTCAATACGACGCCGGAGACCGAGTTGATGCTCGTCTACCTCGCTTCACAACTCGGCACGAGCGAGAGTGGTTTGATCGCGGGATTCCCGACCAACTCACAGTACCAGCAGGTACTGGGTAACGCGTCCGACGTGCAGGCTGCACAATCCGCAGTCGTCACGAATCTGCAGCAGCGCTATGCTGTCACGCTGACGGTACCGGCATTTCTCACGACATCCTTTACGGTTGGCCAGGCAGGTGTCGATAGCGATCTAGTCACGCTGGCGGCAGCAGGCGCGATAGATGCGAACGGCATGCCAGACCCGGCCGCCATCTCGCTGCTGTCGGCAGCGGGCGCCGCGCATCCGCTCACCGCGACGTCCACCCCCACTTCCGGCACCGGCGGTACTGGCAGCGGCAGCGCAACGATGTGACGTGGACCTGCCGATGTCTGAACGGCGCCGGACCGCTGCGCCCAAAGGGGGTTGGAACCGCGTGCGAATGCCCACCGTTGCCGCGACCTGATTCACCGTTGACGATGCGCCGCCTGCGGTGTTGATGAACGCGACGTACTGGTGACCCGATACGTGCTGGTACATCGCCTCGGCGTAGACGCTACGGCAGCGCGGGAAATCAAGCAACTGATCGAACAACAACACGACAACTGTCGTGTCGTGCGGGGCTTCGCCAATGGAACGCTTCTGCTGCGCTCATTTCTGCGGCATCTGCTTCTTGAGACACCGATGCGGACGCGATAACGTCGTCCTTTCTCTGTCCGCCGTATCACGGCATTTCCGCACTCACCATGTATCGCTATAACGAATTCGACAAGGCCTTCGTGGCGAGCCGCGCGGCGCAGTTCCGCGATCAGATCGAGCGTTGGCAGCAAGGCAGCCTGAGCGAGGATGCGTTTCGCCCGCTGCGTCTGCAAAACGGCTGGTATGTGCAGCGGCACGCACCCATGCTGCGCGTAGCTGTCCCGTACGGCGAACTGTCGAGCGCACAGCTTCGCGTGCTCGCTCGCGTGGCCCGCGAGTACGACGAACCTGAGGCCGAGGTATACCGCAGCGCGCTCGATGCGCAACGCAAGCTCGGTACGAGGCGGCTGCCCACGCATCACGCCCACTTCACGACACGCACCAACGTTCAATTCAACTGGATACCGCTTTCGAAAGCGGCGGACGTGATGGACCTGCTTGCGACGGTCGACATGCACGGCATCCAGACGAGCGGCAACTGCATCCGCAATATCTCTTGCGACGAGCGTGCGGGTGTCGCTCCCGACGAGATCGCGGACCCGCGCCCGTTCGCCGAAATCATGCGGCAGTGGACCACGCTGCATCCTGAGTTCGCCTTCCTGCCGCGCAAGTTCAAGATTGCGGTCACCGGCGCGACGGAAGACCGTGCGGCGACGGGCTGGCATGACGTCGGCCTGCGCCTCGTGCGCGACGAACAGGGTGAACTGGGGTTTCGTGTGACCGTGGGCGGAGGCATGGGTCGAACGCCGATGATCGGCACGCTGATGCGTGAGTTCCTGCCGTGGCGGCACATCATGAACTACATCGAGGCCGTGGTACGTGTGTACAACCAGTACGGCCGCCGCGACAACAAGTACAAGGCGCGCATCAAGATCCTCGTGAAGGCCGAGGGCCAGCGCTTCATGGACGAAGTCGAGGATGAGTTCCGGCAGATCGTCGACATCGACGGCGGCCCGCACACGATCGAGCAGGCCGAGTTCGAGCGGGTTCGCCGTTGCTTTATCGAACCGCCGAAGCTCGATACGGCACGTGTCGTCGATACGCATGCCCCCGCCATGCTCGAGGCTGCAACCACGAGCACGCCACAGCTGCGGCGCTGGCTCGAGCGCAACGTCGCGCCGCACAGGGACCCGTCGCTGCGCATCGTCACGCTCTCGTTCAAGCGCGAGCTGCAGGCGCCCGGCGATGCGTCAGCCGACCAGCTCGAACGCGTGGCGGATCTCGTCGATCGCTTCTCCGCGGGCGAAGCGCGCGTCACGCACACGCAGAACGTCGTTTTACCGTGGGTTCACGCCGACGATCTGCTCGCCCTGTGGCAAGCGGCGAACGCGGCCGGCCTCGCGAGCGCGAACGTGCACCTGCTCACCGACATGATCGCCTGCCCCGGCGGCGATTTTTGCGCACTCGCCAACGCACGGTCGCTGCCGGTCGCGCAGAGCATCATGGAACGATACCAGGACCTCGACGAACTGAACGACATCGGCGAGATCGACCTGCATATCAGCGGCTGCATCAACTCGTGCGGCCACCACCATAGCGGGCACATCGGCATACTCGGCGTCGACAAGGACGGCGCGGAGTGGTACCAGGTGACGCTCGGCGGCTCGGACGGGTCGGCACGCAGCGGCGATGCGCGTCCAGGCAAGGTGATCGGCCCGTCTTTCTCCGCGCAGGAAGTGCCAGAGGTCATCGAAGCCTTGATCGGCGCTTACGTCGCGCTGCGCGAACCGCGCGGCGAATGCAACGAGACATTCATCGAGACGGTGCGCCGCGTGGGGCTCGAACCGTTCAAGGCGGCCGCCGATGGGGTTCGAGCCACGACGGAGGGCACGGCATGAAAACCGCCTCACGCATACGTCTTCTGGACGCTGAGGCTCATGCCGGCGATGTTTCGGCATCCACCTTGATCCTCGCGAACGATGCCGATCCGCTTGCCTACGCCATCGAAATTGCAGCTGCGTCGCGCGTGGAGCTTCAATTCCCGTCGTTCACCGATGGGCGCGCCTATAGCCAGGCCTACCTGATCCGGCGACGGCTCGGCTTCGAAGGCGACCTGCGAGCGACGGGCGAAGTGCTCGTCGATCAGCTGCTCCAGATGGAGCGAACAGGGTTTTCGAGCGCCGTGTTGAGCGCTGACGTGTCCATGGCGGATGCCCTTCGCCAGCTCGAACGCTTCCCCGCGTTCTATCAGGGTGATGCCCTGCGCGAAGCGCCGTGGCGCGGGAGCGCGTTGGAGTGACCGCCTAACCTCTTACTGCATCCGTGCGCGTGGCCGTTCTAACCGGTCACCGCTTTCGTTGCGTCACTGGTCCGTCCCGGCCGGTTGTGACGCCCGGGTCAGGGCAGCGAACACCGGCTGATTCATGACGCTCTGACGCTCCAGCATTCTTGCGTACCAGGCTTGAAGCGCATCACACTCCACAGGCACCGGTAGCTTCACAAGTTTCGCAAAGACCAAACCGCCGATGACGGTGATGTCGGCCATCGAGAAAGCCTCGCCGGCGACATAGGGTTGGCTTTTCAGAACGGCATCAAAGTAGCGCATACCCCTCAACGCCTTATCGCGTTGACGGAACCCCCACTCCGGGTTTTGATACGTCTCGACGTCGGGGCCCAGTCCCGGCGTGCCGTGATGGAAATAGACGCTGACGGCGTCGAGCAGCTCCAGCTCGGCGCGCTTGCTCATCATGTGGATCACGCCCTTTTCGCGCGGTGTGCTGCCGGTGAGCGTAGGCGCGCCGTCGAGCGCGTCGAGGTATTCGGTAATGGCGGTGCACTCGGCGATACAGGTTCCGTCATCGAGTTCGAGCACCGGCAGCGTCCCCGAATAGTTCTTGGCGGCGATGAAGCCGGGCTTTTTGTGCTCCCCCTTGTAAAGGTCGACCATCACGAACTCGACGCATGATTGCAGCCGCTTTTCAGCCAGCGCGATGCGGACGCGTGTCGGATACGGCCCCGTCGGGAAGTCGTAAATCTTCATCACTGGCATCTGGGTTGCTTCGAAATTGACGGTACTGGAAGTCATTGCCGGTTCGCTCCATAGTCGATTGCATTGGATTGGGCCTTGTAAAGACACGTCACTCACGCCCCTACCTAACGTTCGTTAGGTTAACAATAGAAGGTACAATGAGCGGTGTCAACACCCATTTCCTGTTTGCGGAGGCTGAAGCAGTGAGAAATGACGCGAGCTCAAACTCGAGGGAGAGAATCCTGGCGGCCGCCACGAGGCTCGCGCAGGCGCACGGCTATGGCGGTTTGAACTATCGTGATCTTGCGGACGAGGTTGGTATCAAGGCCGCGAGCATCTACCACCACTTCGAAAGCAAGGCTGATCTCGGCGCCGCGGTAGCGAGGCGTTACTGGGAGGATTCCGCGGCGGCTCTCGATGACATGCTGGCCAGATCGCAGGATCCGCTGCACTGCCTGCGTCACTATCCAGACACATTCCGCAAGGCGCTTGAGACCGGCAATCGCATATGCCTTTGCAGCTTCATGGCCGCCGAAACTGACGACTTGCCGGATGTCGTGATGAATGAAGTCCTGACCTTTGCCGACGTGAACGTCGCGTGGCTGAGCAAGGTTCTGTCCGCAGCGGCGGTGGTCGGTTCCCGGGAGAGCAAACAGCGCGCTCGCGCTATCTTTGCTGCCATCGCCGGCGCTCAGCTCATTGCGAAGAGCCGTTCTGATATCTCTCTCTATGACGCACTCATCGAAAGCTATCGAAAAGCTGGACTTTTGCCCGCATGAGGCGCAGGACCTGCCGGAAAAACCGGTACGAGAGACGACCACCTGAGCCGTCCACGATGGCTTGCGCACGAACGGTGGAGCGTCAGCTGCGCGCTCGACAGCGGACCGACGCTGCTACGCCGGCCCGAGCCCGTGTCGGAGGGTATGCACGCGTCTCTAGAACATCGTGCGAAGTCCGACTGCCACGCCCACCTGATTGGTGCGGCCAATGGTGTTGGTCGGAATGCCCTCGCCGTTGACCCCGCCCGGGTAGTCGGCGGAGAAGGCGCCTGTGCCGCGCGCGAAGTCCGTGATCCCGTAGACTTCCGTGCGCTTCGTGAACGAGTATTCGGCGAGAACGGTAGCCGATTGGTTTATCCCCCTGCCGAGGGTGCCGTCGAGCAGTTCTGCATTGCGCGTCTGCCCGTAGTAGTAGGCGAACGTGAACAGCAGCGCAGGCATGGCGTGCCAGTTCGCACCGATGTACCAGGTGTCGTCGATACGGTTGGGGCTGCCGCTACCCTTCAGTGTCGGCGCGCCAGATTGCTGCATATAGCTATCAGTCAAACCAGTCCGGTCCTGCCCCCGCAGCCAGCCGGCCAGCAGGCGGATGTCGTGGGTGATCTGAAACGCGCCGCTGATGTGCAGGAAGTTGGTCTTGGCGCCATTGATCGAGCTGCCGACACTGGTGCCAACCGAAGAGCCAGTCGCAGATGTCGGAACGGAGACCTGCTGGAAGCCTGCGTTGAGCATGGCTGGGCCGTACGTGTAAGTCAGTTCCACGGCATAGGTGGCGCCGAGACCGAGCGCGCCCGGCTGGTTGCCAAAGCCGTAAAGGGCATTGATATCCAGGCCATCGAAGCTGCCCTTGTACTTGACCGAGTTGTTGACTTCCAGGTAAGGGCCGATGCCGTTATACATCCAGCTGTTTTGCCAATAGTTGCCAACGGTCAGCGGGTCGAAGATATCGCCCAAGGTGTCGTAGGCCGGCGCATATTGCCTGCCAAAGGTCAGCGAGCCCCACGTTTTGTTGGACAGACCCACGAAAGCTTGCCGACTGAACAGTGTGCCGGGCACGTGTAGCTGCCCATTGAACGCTTCGAAGCCGTTCTCGAGGCGGAAGATTGCGGACCAGCTGTCGCCCAGATCCTCACTGCCCCTCAAGCCCCAGCGGCTGTGGGTTTCCGGGCCGGACGTCATCGCAACCTGATCATTGCCACCCGGGCCAGCATTCGTCTGATACCGAATGGCTTCATCGACGATGCCGTACAGCGTGACCGAGCTTTGTGCGAATGCCGACGACGCCGCTGCAGCGAACAGCGCGCCAGTGGCACTAAAAATAAGTATTTTTTTCATTGGCAATCCACAGTAATTGATGGGTAACTGGGAAAGTCTTTTCGCGCTCGAACCAAAAGGCCGTGAACGGGAGCGTAGCGTGTCATTTCATTGCCGCACAGCTATTCGTTACGGAGTGTTGTTTATCTGCTGTGCCGGGACAGGTAGGTGCAAATCGTCTGATAACTCTATGTTCGGGAAAACGACCTGGCTGTCGGGTCTTGATGCGCCGCGCCGCTTTGAGCACGCGGCAAGCTATTCATCGCTGCGGCAGTGGCGCTTTAGTATAAGGAATGAATTAAGCGAAACTATACTTTCTTCTGTTGCGCGGTTCACAGGATTTGGCTTTCTGCGAGAGTTCGCCGCAGGATCGAGTCCAGCCTCACACGACCGCTCGCGTACTCGATGGGACCGCCCGGCCGGCTTCTGCGCGTCCGACTTGCTACACTGCGGTGGTACTTGCGCCTGGCGCATTTCACCGCGTAAAAGACACGTCAATCTCCGTTGCCCGTCTGAAACGTCTGAAGCGTCTGAAATGTCTGAAGCAGGTCGAGGCTCTCGCAGGCGCCTCCGGGACGGACCCGGTGCCGCACTCCCGAGATTGGCCCGGAGGTTCATCATGTTCACGACATTTTCCCGCCTGTCGAGAACCGTCCTGGTTGTGGCTGTGTGTACTGCATCGACAGCAGCCTTTGCCAGCCACGCGAGGCAGCCAGAGGTGCCCCCAGAATCGATTTCCTCCCTGTTACTGAGCGACGACGAACGCATTGAGTACTGCGCAGAGATGCACCGCGCGTCGACGCTCGACGAACGTCGGATGGTCGTGGAGCGCATGCGCAGTACGCTCATTCCCCGCGCAAAAGCGCAAGATCTCTCCCTCCCACGCTGGTTGCTGGAAGGACGTCCGATGAACGGGTTCGGCGGCCCCAATGGCGTCATACCCGGACTGGATTGCGAATCGGGTATCAGCAGACCCCACGCACATGCCGTCGCGCCTGCGCGGCAGGCACCCGACCACAAGACGCCCCCCACTGAGGCGCCGCCCAGCAAGACGCCTGTTCAGGAGATCCCAGCCAGCGACATACCGGTCGGACACGACCGCGGTATCGCCTATGTCACGGGCGGCGTGGGCGAGGATGAAGCCACTACGCTTCGCAGGCTCGCGCCCGGCTATAGCATGCGGGCAACATTCACCACCGCATCGGGCGAGTACCTGTCGGGTGTCGCCGTGCAGATATTCGGGTCCAACGGGAAGGTCGTCTTTGCCGGCACATCGGCCGGCCCCTACCTGTTCGCGCGGCTGCCCCCTGGCCACTACCGCGTCGTTGCCACATTCGACGGCGTGGAGCGGACTCGCGCGCTCTATGTTCCCACCCGCGGCAGCGTCCGATTCACACTGACATGGTCGACGTCGCGCGCGGCTTCGTCCAGCTGAGTTCTCCGGACGTGCCGCCTGCCGCGAAGGCGCGGATGACCACTGATCCTGGACAGCAGCCAGCAGCCGCCCGTGGGGCGGCCATATCGGGGGAACGGCGAAGCCGCACCCTCGCGCAAACGAAAGGGCGGCCCGCCAAAGGCCAGGGTTACTGACCCACTTCCTTGATGGTCAATGCGTTCTTGACCGAGGTCACGCCGGCAACGCCCTGTGCGACTTGAGCGGCCTTGTCGACCTGCGAGGAATCCGGAACGGTGCCTTCCAACGTCACCACGCCATCGCGAGCGCGAATCACAATATTTTCCGGCTTGATGTCCTTCGCGTGATCCAGTGCGGCACGCACTTTCTTTTCCAATGCGTGGTTGGCCTGCTTCGACGTTTGCGAAGTGGCAGGCGCCGTGCCTGTATCGTTCCCCTGCGCCCATGCGCTGACCGAAGCGGCGACGATCAGTGCGCCACCAGCCAGCTTGATTGCCTGAATACCCTTCATTCTCTTTCTCCTTTTTCAGAGTTACGACGAATCCGAACAGTGGTCTCACAGAGACACTAACGGAACGCAGGAAAACTAATGCAGCTGCGCCGACAGGTTTGTCAGGAAGCTCAAGGCCACCGCATGAATTGTACGAGGATGCTCAATTCTTCGCCGCGTCGGCGGCCGGCACGGCCCGCACGTTTTGCGCGGTAGCGCGGACAGAGGTCGGCCATAAAGAGACAACTGCGTCGCGAACACGAATGTCGTTGTGCGAATCCAGTCCGTCACACTCATGTCGGTGGCAGTCCCAAAGCTGCGGATACGGGCGTCATTTGGGTGGTGGGGATCTCTGCTGAATCATGCAAAATAGTCGGCATCCAGGATGCGGAGGCCGGTTGTGGGCGTGAACTTTGACTTGAATGACTTGCAGGCGTTTCGGGCGGTGGTGGAGCTGGGAAGCTTCCGAAAGGCCGCGGAGGCGGTGAGCATATCCCAGCCAGCGTTGAGCCGTCGGATCGACAAGCTCGAGGAAGCGCTCGGCGTGCGTCTCATCGAGCGCACCACGCGCAGCGTCACGCTCACCACCGTCGGCCGCGTGTTCGCCCAAAGCGCAGAACAACTGCTCGATGATCTTGACGTCGCGCTGCTTGGCATTCGCGATGTTTCATCGAGCCACTTGGGTCATGTGACTATCGCGTGCGTGCCTTCGGTGGCGTATTACTTTCTGCCGAGCGTCATCGCGAGCTATCATCGCCGCTTTCCACGCATCCGGGTCAAGCTCCTCGATTCGAGCGCTAACGAGGTGCTTGGCGCCGTCATCAGCGGCGAGGCTGATTTCGGCGTGAGCTTCATGGGCAGTCAAGAGTCCGAGATCGAGTTCAAAGTCCTGCTGCAGGAGCGGTTCGTTGCTGCCTGCCGCCGCGACCATCCGCTCGCACGCAAGAAGCGCGTGACCTGGGACGAGCTCTACGAACACGACTACGTCTCGGTCGACAAGACTTCCGGTAACCGCCTGTTGCTCGACCAGGCGCTCACTGCCGTGGCGCCGCGAGCACCGAGCGTTTGCGAGACCCGGCACGTGACGACCATGCTCGGATTGATCGAGGCGGGGCTCGGCGTCGCCGCCGTGCCCTCAATGGCCATGCCCGGACATGACCATCCAATCCTCACGAGCGTGCCGCTCGTCGAACCGGTGGTGAAACGACGCGTGGGAATCGTAAGACGGCGCGGACGGACGCTCACACCGGCTGCACAGGAGTTTCACCGGACGATCATCGAGACGAAGCGTGCCGGCGTCGCACGCAGTGATGCCGTGGGCAACAGCGCGACGACGGCGAAGACGAGAAGGAAGACCGCATCGTGAGGCTGGCTGAGACAAGCCTTCCCATGGTTCCGCCTCAATGGGCGGAGACGGAATCGAGCCCGGTCGATCTCACTTCGGCTTGCACATCGGGCGATGCGAGATAGTCGAGGAGCGCCTTCGCTTCCTTCGGATGCTGCGCGCCCACGGGGATGCCGCCGGCGAAACGCGTGACGGACTGCAGAGACTCGGGAATCTTGCCAACGAACGTTGCCCCCTGGACGGGCAGCAATTCGCTCACCTGCTGGAAGCCGACTTCGTAGTCACCGTTCGCCACCACCGACGCCACTGGAATGCGCGGAATCATCTTCGCTTTCGACCTGAGCTGATCCTCGATACCGAGCTTCCTGAACAACTCTCGCTCGATATAGACGCCGCTCGCGCTGTCCGAGTAGGCAATCGACTTCGCATGCAGCAAGGTCTGCCTGAGGCCTTCCGTCGAGCCGATGTCGGGCTTTGCCGCACCTTCACGCACGACCATGCCGATGCGCGAATCGGCCAGCTCGACCCGCGATCCGGGAATGACCTTGCCTTGCTTGATCAGGTCGTCGAGTGCGTAGCCGACCATGATGACGACGTCCGCAGGCTCGCCACGCTCGAGCCGGTTGGGGATCGCTTCGGGCGATTTGCCCATCGACGGGCCGAGCGCGGTGTCGAGCGCGTTGCCCGTCTGGGAAGCGAACCTCGGGCCGAGCACCTTGTACGCAGCGGTGAAGCCCCCCGAGCTCATGACGTGCAGGTCGGCGGCCTGCACGTTCGCCGCAGCGGCCGAGGTTGCGACGAGCGCTGCCGCGCAAAGTTTCAGAAGCAGGTTTCTCATGGTCGTGGTCGTGCTGGGTTGCGATGCGAGCGGGGGAAACGCATCAGTGCGCCGGCGTCAGTGTCACTGCGCGGCGGCGATAGAGCGCGAACGTCGCCAAAAGGGCGCACGCTGCGGCCAGGCTCATCCAGTAGCCGGGTGCGGCCTTGTCGCCGGTCATATGAATGAGCGCCGTCGAGATCGCCGGCGTGAAGCCTCCGAACACGGCCGTAGCGAGACTGTAGGCGAGCGAGAAGCCAGCAACGCGTACCTGCACCGGCATCACTTCCGTGAGCGCGACGACCATCGCGCCATTATAGATTCCGTACATGAAAGAGAGCCAAAGGAGGACGAGCAGCATGTTGACGAAGCTCGGCGCGTGAGCGAGCAGCGACAGGGCCGGGTATGCGGTCGCGATAGCGAGCACCGTCATGCCGACGAGGAGCGGCCGGCGGCCGATCTTGTCGGAGAGTGCCCCGCCGATCGGCAGCCACACGAAATTCGACACGCCGACACAGAGCGTCACGAGCAGACTGTCGGCGGTGCTCAGGTGCAGGACCGTCTTGCCGAAGGTCGGCGCGTAGACGGTGATGAGATAGAAGCTCGTGGTGGTCATCGCCACCAGCATCATGCCGGCGACGACGACGGCCCAGTTCTGGACCAGCGTGCCGAATACTTCTTTCATGCTCGGGCGATGCTGGCGCGCCTTGAACTCCTGCGTTTCCTCCAGATTGCGACGCAGCATGAAGATAAACGGCACGATCATGCAGCCGACGAAGAACGGTACGCGCCAGCCCCACGCGGCGATGGCCGGTGCGCTCAGCCACTGGTTGAGCGCAAAGCCGAGGCCCGCAGCGACGACGATCGCGACCTGCTGGCTCGCCGACTGCCAGCTCGTGAAGAAGCCCTTGCGGCCGGGCGTGGCCATCTCGGCGAGATACACCGACACGCCACCCAGTTCGGCGCCCGCCGAGAAGCCCTGTAGCAGCCGCCCGAGCAGCACGAGCGCGGGCGCGAGAAGTCCGATCGTCGCATAGCCCGGTACGAACGCGATCAGGATGGTGCCGCTCGCCATGATGGAAAGCGTAGCGATGAGGCCCTTGCGGCGGCCGACGTCGTCGATGTAGGCGCCAAGCACGATGGCGCCCAGCGGCCGCATCAGGAAGCCGGCACCGAAGACCGCGAACGTCATCATCAACGAGGCGAACTCGCTCCTGGCGGGAAAGAAAACGTTGGCGATCTGCGTGGCGTAGAAGCCGAACAGGAAGAAGTCGAACTGCTCGAGGAAATTCCCGCCTGTTACGCGGAAAACCGCGGCGGCCTTTGAATGTCTGGTCGAAAGGTTAGACGAGGGGTCCATCGAGGTGTCTCCTGAATTCTGGAACATACGCGGCGTTCCGGTCGATTGTGGCTTTCGCCATATTCGCCCGGAGCCGGCAAAACGATAAGTGCAATTTTCTGAACGATTGATGTTCTGTGGTTATCAATCGATGTCGAAGCCGCCGCGACCTTTCGTGCCGCGGCCTCGACTCAACTGGCAGTGGTCAGGGATCCGACGACCAGTTACGCGGCGGAGAGGGAGTGTCGCCGCCACCCGGTTACCCGCGAGAGAGCAAATTGACTTCGGTTGAGATCCTTACCCCATGTGAAGCCCACCATTCAGCGAGAAGTCCGCTCCAGTCGAAAAGGCCGCTTCATCGCTGGCGAGCCACGAGACAATTGAAGCGATCTCATTGGCTTCTCCGAGGCGCCTGACTGGAATGCTCTGGACGATGGCATCAAGCACTTCGGGACGAACGGCCCGAACCATATCCGTCCCGATGTACCCGGGGGATACCGTATTCACCGTGATGCCCTTTGTCGCGACTTCCTGGGCAAGCGCCATCGTAAAGCCATGAATGCCTGCCTTTGCGGTCGAGTAGTTGGTCTGGCCGAACTGTCCTTTTTGTCCATTCACGGAGGAGATGTTGATGATGCGCCCCCATCCCCTTCCGACCATCCCGTCGATGACCTGCTTGGTCACATTGAAAAGACTGGTCAGATTCGTGGCAATGACTTCGTTCCAGTTCTCACGTGACATCTTGCGAAACACGCCGTCTCGCGTAATGCCCGCGTTGTTCACCAGCACATCGATCTCGCCGATCTCCTTCTTTACCTTGGCGAAGGCGACCTCAGTTGATTCCCAGTCCGCGACGTTGCCCTCCGAGGCGGTGAAGGAAAAACCGAGTGCAGCCTGCTCGGTCAGCCACCGCTCGCGACGCAATGAATTTGGCCCACAGCCGGCGACTACGGTAAATCCGTCGTTATGGAGCCGCTGGCATATTGCGGTTCCGATTCCGCCCATGCCCCCTGTTACATAAGCAATTCGCTGTGCCATTGTTGCCGCCTCCCATGCGCTACGTTGGTAGATCGAAACGCTTTCAGGTACAGCTACGATGAGTCGCGTTTTACACGCACTCGAAAATCGCGTTAGAACTGTTGGACAACTCGAGAAAACTCGAAACTCATTGCTTTACATGCTGATACGGGCGCTTTGCATAACCATCCGCTCTTGCGCGAACGCGAGCGAAGCGAAGGTTTAAGGCGTTGCCCCTGGCGACGGGCCATGCTTTACAAACCCCCGGATTACCTCGGCTGCTCTCAGGTTTCCGCGCTCCTCCAGCTTCCTGGCGAGTGCGCGCGTGAATATTTTCAACTCCTCAGGTCCGTGCGCGGCCTCGAACTGAAGAAGGGTTTCCCTGATGGCTGCCTGCATGCTTTCTTCATGCATCATGCTTGCGATGTGGGAAGCACTTCGCGCCAGTTCCATATCATGCTCGATCAACCACTGCCTATCCGCCCTGTAGCGACCTGTCGTCATATCCGCACCTTTCGCACTAGTTGTTCGAGACGCGTTCTACTCGAATGTCGACGGGAAGCCAGAGCTGTTCACGCCTATTGGTTCACTCAAAATTGCTCCGACCGCAGCGAATCGAATTCGTCGCGGCAAAGATCGCTGAATCGGTTGAGAATGTCGATCGAGCCATCGGCGAGCATTTCGCGCAGTTCGAGGAAAGTTTTCTCCGGGGCATCATAGGTGTCCACAATCTTTCGCCCGATCTGATCGGCTTCAATGGAAACCTCGGTGGAGGATTGGACACGCATGCGACTTATCTTCGCGAACAGACTGACGAGTGCGGTAACGTCCGGCTCTTTGTGCTGTAGCGCGTGGACATAGCATTGCGATGCCTGCTCGATGAATTCTCTATAGAGGTCCTGTCGGCGGATGCGGTCGTGCGCGAGCCACTCTGCCCTTGCCTGCGTTCGTTGAGTAACAAGAGATGTCAGGCCGCCAATCGCTGCACCGAACAATGCCGCTGTAGCTGATAAGAGTGTTGCATTCATCGTATTCAATTGGCGACGGGCCGCCTGCCCTCCAATGTGTTTGCCAGGACATTGCAGGTCCACGTGCAGTCGGTCGGCAGCGGCATGTGATCCAATAGCCTTAAGCGCCTCGCCTTCACACTCCCTTCTGTTGTACGCGCACACTCGCGACTGCGCGCCTGGCATGCGACTCCGCCATGACACCGCTCTCTACCGGGACAAGAGCAAAGACTGTTAATAACATTAGTTTCAATATTGATCGTTGTGTCAATTATGCGCAAGACACTCAACCCTCTCAAGAAATCAATTTTCCGAATGTCTGCTGCATCATTGGTGTTCCCGGACAACCTGTGGGCGAGTGGCACTGCCTTCACTAACCTCGAAGAACGCCGCGGCGTGATCGATAAACGCTCTAACCTTCGCTGGCAACATCGCGCGCCCTATATATGCCAGCCGGACCTCCGCCGCGGTATCCGCGATCTCGAAGTCTTCCAGCAGTCGAATGAGTCGTCCCGACTTGATGTCTTCTTCCACGAGCGCGATGGGAAGCAAACCGATGCCCAATCCCTCCAGAATGACGTCGCGGTTAAAGATCGGATTGTTCGACGATATCTCGTAGTTGATCGGGACGGCGATCTTCTCCTCTCCTGTCCGAAACGTGACAAACGGCTTGTGCATTGAAGGCGGAACCGTCACGAATGCATGTTGCTCGAGATCAGCAGGATGCCGTGGCCGAGGATGCGTGCCAAGGTAAGCTTCCGTTGTCACGATGACGAGCGGTAACCGCTGCAGAAGCCGTGTCACTGCCAGATCCGTCGCCAGCATGAATGGCAGCACGATACCCAGATCGTAACCGTCGGCCGTCAGGTCAACTGGCCGCTCAGTCAGCGTGATATCGAGCGTGACATTTGCGTGTTTCCGTCTGAACGACGCAATCAACGGCGGCAGCCACGTCAGGGCGGCCGTCGTGTGCGCAACCAGTCGTAACACTCCCGTCGGTAGCCGGCCGTGGTCCGCGGCGCTCGCTTCCATGCAATCCAGATCGTCGAGGACGCGGCAACACCCGTCGTAGAAGCACTCCGCAGCTTCCGTCAACGAAAATTGTCGAGTCGACCGGTGAAACAGTCGCGCCCCGAGGCGCTCTTCCAACGACGCAATCGCACGGGAGACGACCGAGGGTGACAGGCCCATCATTTCGCCAGCTCGCCGAAAGTTTTTGACTTCGACGATGGTGCGGAAAAGGCGCAAACTTTCGATATATTCCATCGTTGAGATAAACCAGGTGTCTCTGTTACGGCATTGCCGGTCGCGCTGAGGACATCGTCTTGTGACGTCTGAATCGCGAACCGATGACTACGGACCGCGAACCTGGCCTTTGACCGTCTGCGTGTTGCACATCCTGACGAACTGAAGTCCCTCAGACAGGCTCATCAGAGCGACCGCGAGCGCATCAGCGCCTCCAGACCATAGCCTGTCGGCATCAGGCACGAACGTCCGCAAGCAGTTGCTGATATGGAATAGCGTCTCATGCCGCAATACATCAAGACGCTCCCCGAACAAATTATCTTGACGCGCGAGAAGTTGCGCTTCGATCCAAAGGGGGAAGCAATCGCTGTCAAATTCCCCATTGCCGTAGCAGGCGATCGCGCGTGCCAGCATCTCTTTGGGCGTGCCGCCCATTTCAATGAAGGCCTGCATGTTCTCGCGGGCCAGAACTGCGTCGCGCTGCAACAGCTCAACCAGCACGTCCCGTTTGCCGCGGAAGTTCGAGTAGAAGGCTCCGCGTGTGTAACCCGCCGCCCCGGCAATGTCCTCCACGCTCGTAGCGGCCACGCCCTTCTCAAGGAAAACGGTTCTTGCAGCGTCAAAGAGGCGCTCGCGGGTCTGCCGCTTCCTTTGTGCGTGTGTCAAACGTTCGTGCTTCATGATGTAGCGCTGGCGAGCGACGCCTTCTGCGTTCACCGGAACCGAGGCGCGCCAGCGGCGGGTTCTCAATGAGTCAACACACGTTCGGATCGCTCTATTTGCATATTACACTCACTTCTGATTTTTTAGTCAATTATAAAATTGAGGGCGTGAGCGAAAGAGATAGTGGCGTCAGGCGGCCTCGACTTCATTGGTCGACCGGGCGAGTTCGATCTCGCCCAGATAGACGCTTTCGCCCAGCTGACAGTCACGCGACGCATCGCCGAGGTCATGGCGTACCTCGATTCGATAGCGCCCGCTGTCTTTGGCCAGTCCTGCGAACCGAAAGTCGCCAAACGCGTCGGTGACGGTATCGGCAACCTTCTGGCCGCCCGTATACAACGCGACTGCGGCCGAAGCCACGCACTCGTCTACCTGCCCCACCCGTGCGCTGACGCTGCCGCCAATAAAGCAGGTATCCCAGCGTTCGAGGCCGCGATACCACACCCGGGGCTTTGTCTTGAGTTTGGGCTCCAGAACCCTGAGCCCTTCGCGTCGCGCTTTGTGTGCCATTGCAGCGTCATCGAGCCTGATGGTTTCGAAAACACCGGTAGGACATGACTGCCCGCATCGCGGCTGTTGCCAACCCTCGTCCAGCAGATGCGCGTCGAAGATCCAGATCTGTGGCAGTTGCAGTGCCTCGTTCCAGACGATCGCCCTGTACGGACAGGCTTTCACGATGTCCTTTCTGCCCCTGGCCTTCTCTGGATCGATGATGACGATACCGTCGGCGCGTTTGCGGATCGCATCGCCACCCACTCGCATGCATGGCGCGTCGTCACAGTGATTGCACATGACCGGCAGGTACGTCGTCTCGACCATGTGCGAGTCGCCCTGGACCCGGCGCATGATGCGGATGGGGCTTTCGGCATCGACCGCTGCGGGTGCCGCGTACCCGGGAAAGTCGTTGCCCACGTGCTCGTCTCTCGCAGCGATCACGCAGTTCTGGCAGTTCTCACATTGCCCGACGTTGATAACCAGATTCCACTTGCTCACCGTGTGCTCCTCATGCTGCGCGGCCGAGCATGAACGCGTCGGCGCCTTTCCACTTTTCGACCTGCACGAGGCATGAATTCGGGCTCATACTGCTTGTCCCGGCCGTCTGGGGCCGGTCAGGCGTCAGCATGTTCATGCAGCCGCCGATCTCGACACGCTCACCGGCGATTTCGATGAGCTGGAATTCAGCGCTCGCCTCGTATGACTTCACGACGCCGACGGCCACCAGTGGCGACACGTCAGCCGCACAAATAACCGCGCCGCGGTCGTTGAAGACCTTGACGAGATCGCGATGGGCAATGCCCCGGGCCGCCGCGTCGGCGGGGCCGAGCCGCAGCAGCCAGAAGCGATGCCCACCGATCAACGCGCGATGATCGTCGACGCTGTTGACCGACGAATTCTTGCCGTCGCAATGAGTGTGGAAGCTGTACCGGCTATGAGTCGCAATCAGTTGCAGCGGATAGCGCTGGGCCAGCTCGCTGCGCAGCCCCTCCCACGACGGGATATACCGGTTCAGCGGCGGCCGCTCGGGGTTGTCGGCGGTGTGCCGCTTCAGCAACTCCGGCACGAACTCGAGCTTGCCGCTAGGCGTCTGCAACCCCATGCCGAACTTTTCGGCGTATTGCGAGGGCATCGGATGCGGTTCCTGCAGATCCTTGCGACGACCTTCCGCGAACCAGCGCATGTCCACCGGATGGCGCAGTTCAGGCTTTTCGGGCGGGACGACAAAATAGCCTTTGCGGCAGAAGCTGCGCCATGAAATGTGATCCGGCAGATCCGACGATTCGAATACCCTCTTGACCCAGTCGAGTTCGCCGCATCCTTCGGTGAACACGCCGCCGAGCCCGAGGCGGGTCAGAATCGCTGTGAAAATGTCATAGTCGGAGCGGGACTGGCCCAGCGGCTCGATGCATTTGTGTTGCATCATCACCATGCGGTGATTGACGGTGTTGAAGCCGTGATGCGCATACCCGCCCGAATTCGACCATTCGCCAATATCCCATCGTTCCAGGGACGTGCACGCCGGCAGAATGATATCGGCGAACTGCGCCTCGCCCTCCATCCAGATCGACTGATTGACCACGAACTCGATGCTGGGGTGCCGGTAGGCGTCGGCCCAGCGTCCGGATTTCGTGACCGTGCTGAAAGCAGATCCGCCATAGCGATAAATCATGTGGATCGGCGAATAGCCGGGCATTGGATAAGTAAACGGCGCGAACTGCGCTTCCTGAGACATACCGTCCCACAGGTACCCCGTTGCATGACCGTTGATGATGGCGTCGGGTAGCTGCTGCCGCGGAACCATCTGCTTGACGGGATTCATGGTCAGAATGTGCGGCATTCGCTGATAGTTGTTCACCGCATTGGCGGTCCACGCGAGATCACCGGACATGCCGCCGTCCGCGTAGCCCGGGAAATAGAAGTGCAGGTCGTGCGGAGCGCCGAGCTCCAGACACCCGAAATTGACGCCCGGTTTGCCCCATCCCTGCATGGCCATCATCATGATCATGCAGCGCGCCCACTGCGCCCCGGTCGCGCCGCGTCCTGCGCCGCCGAACCCCGCACCTGTCATACCGACCGCGAGATAGACCTTCTTCTTTCCCCAAAGGCGCGCGAGCGCCCGCACATCTTTCGCCGGCACGCCAGTCTCGGACTGCTGCCATTCGGGAGTCTTCGGGACCCCATCGGATTCCCCCAGCAGATAGGCGCGCCACTCATCGAAGCCGGTCGTGCGGGTCGCAACGTAATCCTCGTCGTACAGACCCTCCACGACCCAGACGTGCATGATGGCGGTCGCGAGGGCCGCGTCGGTTTGCGGACGCACGGGAATCCAGCGCCCACCCAGCAACTGTGCGGTCGGATTGCAGTGCGGATCGATGTGAACAAACTCGATACCCAGTTCCTTGGCCCATAGCCGCCGCGGCGTGCCCTCGAATCCCGCATATGCCCCGTTGGTGCTTTCCGGGTCGCACGACCAGAAGACAATCATTTCCGCTTCCCTCAGGCAGTCTTCGATGCCGCCATAGCCTGACGGAACGCCCACGCGCATCGAATTGCCAAAGTGATGCATCGCGCCCCAGTACCATCCTTCCCAGCTATCCGGGTTCGCAGCCACCCGGGTGAAGCCAATCAGGTTGGCAAAGCGCGTTAGCGCGCTCAGGTAGTAGCCGACATTGCCCCACTGGTGATGAGACGACATCGGGAACGTAATCGAACCGGGACCGTGAACGCGTTTTTGCCGGTTAATTTCTTTGGCGACGATGTCAAGGGCCTCGTCCCAGCTAACGGGTACATAGCCCGACTTGCCGCGGTTCTGCGGATTGCGTTCCCCGTCGGGATCGAAATCGACCCGCTTCAATGGACGAAGAATGCGCTTGTCCGAATAGACAAGCGACTTGATCGCCAGCGCGTGCGGCGCAACGAGGCCTCGCCGTGGCGGGCTGAAGCGGCGCCCGCGTGCCTCTATCTCCCAACTGGCAGCATCCTTGTCGTCCAGATCGACAGGCGTCACCCGAACGATGCGATCCTCCTTGACGTAGACGAACAGCGGCCCGCCGTTCGTACAGGTGGTGTACCGGCGCGTGCCATCTCGCATCGGCGTGCCCATCGGCAGGCCGATGGTTTGCATCATGCTGAGCGTCTGCATGAACCACACCAGCAGTTCATCGTCGCCCTCCGTCACGACTTTGAAGTTCTTCGCCGCATGAATAATGTCGGCATGATCCTGGCGCGGAGAAAGGAACTCGAGGGCCGTGGCGACGTCCTTGAACAGCATGCTCACTTCCGCATCCTGATACGAGCATGCTCGCGACCGGATGCGACCGTTCCTGATCTCAATGAGGCGACCGAGGCTCCGATCCATCAACCCGATCCAGGCAACCAGGTCTCGCTCCTTGAGGCGTTCACGATAGTCGGGGAAGCGGCGCGCCGTCAGAGCGAGTACCTTCGGCAGCGCGAACAGAATCGATTTGAGTACTTGTCGCTTCATCGTTTCATCCGGAATGACACATCGCTGCAGGGAGAAAAAACAAACGCATGCTTGACCGTAGCTACGTCCAGACACGCGTCAACTGCTTGAACCGAAGGGTCGCTTTCAACCTCTGTGCTGTGCATTGAAATCTCTAATGGTGAAACGCTGCCACCCTCGCAGGCGTCCGCCTGGGACGTCGCTCGTGTTGGGTTAGAACGTGTAGGCGACATTCAGGAAGACATTCACGGGATTGATCCGGATCGTTGACCGGGAAACGATTTGCGTCCCGTTCGCCGTCGTCCCGTCCAGTGTCAAGTGAGTCTTTACGGGAACGTAACCGACACTGGCTCCAACGGACCAGTGGTTTGAAATTGCGTAGTACGCCCCGAGTTCGAATACCGGATTCCATGACGAACTGAGTGATGCGTGCGCAGACCCGCCTGGACCGAGGCTGTCAGTGACAAACTGACTGTTGGTCGTGCGAACCTGTGTGAACCAGGTGTAGTTCACGCCTACCCCGACAAAAGGTCGGAATTTCGATTGGGCGTCGAGCAGGTGGTAACGAAGAACGATAGCGGGCGGCATCGGCCGCGTCGAGCCCAGGGTGCCATACTTCGCGAGCGCGCCATCACCGTCCAGATTCACTGTCAGCGGGAGCCCGATCAACGTGGCAACGCCAATGTGATCGGTGACGTAGTACTCGGTCGTGATCCCCAGCGTATCCGTGGGCGTCGCGTGCGCTCCGGAACCCGGTAGCTGCTGATTCACCGTCATTCCGCCCACGCTTTCCACGGTGAGCGGCGTTGCGCTGCTTTGCGGCGCGACGTGAAGCCACCCTGTCGCCACGGTAAAGCTCCCAGCGGTCTGGGCGTTTGCAGTAACGGCAAGCGCAGCCGAGCAGATACAAACCGCCAGACCGGCGCAGCGAATCGTTCTCCTGTCATTCCTCACGTGTCTTCTCCTGTCTCTTAGGCCGGGATTTTTTGCTCGCACAGTTGTCACGTTCCGCTCAATGAACGGCACTGCGTTGTGTCGGCATTCATCTGTTTTAATCACAACCGGTAATGTCCGGCCAGTGTGTTATGTAGTCCTGCTAAGTTAAATGGGACCATTCTCTGACCTCTCCGATCTTTCCCTCCTTAGCGCTGCCTTCTGAACCGAAACAGAAATCGTCCAGTTGCAGGGTCCGCGGTCTTTCTTGCTGTTAGCGTTGCCTTATGATCGTCAGGCCCCCTCAGTAAACGCGCAGCGTATACACGTGAACGCGCGCTTAGCGTGTCTCGATCCGCTCAGTGCTCTTACTGTCGCCTGCCAAACCTGCCGACACAGACAGCGAAAAGGAGAAAGGAAAACGCCCTAGCGTAGTGCGCGCTAGCTCTTCTGATTCAGCACCGGGGAGATCGACGTGAACTGCAATCCCACGTGACGTGTCATCTGCAACGTTCACGGTCGCATTACCGACGCCAGCCTCGACGAGTGCCGACCGTAACGCGTCTGCCACTTCTCTGCGCTTCAGCGCCGGCTTGAATATCTTGCCGACGGCCGTCAGCGGCATCGAATCGACGACCCGTATGCCTTTCGGAAGCGCAGCGCGCTCGTTGATCCCGGCACGCAGAAACTCGGCAAGCTCCGCTTCGGTTGCGGCGACGCCGGGCTTGAGCTGGACATAGGCGACAGGCAGCTCGCCCGCGTGCATATCGGGACGCCCCACCGCAGCGGCAATCTGGACTGCCGGATGACGATGCAGTGCTTCCTCGATTGCCACAGGGTCGATATTGTGTCCACCCCGGATAATCAGTTCCTTCTTCCGCCCAGTGAGCCAGAAGTATCCGTCGGCATCACAGCGCCCCAGGTCTCCAGTATTGAGCCAACGTTCGCCGTCGCCGAGGTCTGTCCAGATTCCGCTGTCCTGCTCGGGCCTGGAATAACCAACAAACACATTTGGCCCGGAAATCACCAACTGGCCGACTTCATCGCCCGCGCAGTCCCGTACATACCGTCCCGCTTCGTCCACCATCACGGCCTTCATTGCCTGGCCAGGCAGGCACAGACCAATCGAGCCCACCCTGCGCTCTCCAAATGGCGGATTGACGCTGCTGACGCAGGCGCCTTCAGTAAGCCCGTAACCTTCCAGGATGCGAATCCCTGTACGAAGCTCGAAACTGCGAAACAGCTCGACCGGCATCGGCGCGGCGCCGCACAGGCCATACTCGAGCGAGCTGATATCGTTCTCTCCAACTGGAACCTCCAGCAGCGAACCATAGAGCGTCGGAACAGCGCTGAAGAAGTTAATGCGGTAATGCTCGACTATTTCCCAGAAGCGCTTCACAACGCCCTCACCCCGATAGCCTTGCGGCGTGCCGAGGACGACGTGGGCACCACGCGAAAACGCCAGCAGTCCTGTCACCATCACAGCGTTGACGTGAAAAAGTGGCAGCCCGCAAAATATTGTCTTACCCGGGCCGATGGTTTCGCCAAAGAATTGCCCCGCATTCCATGCATTGGCCACTTCGTTGTGATGCCGGCGCATGGCAATTTTCGGTAGTCCGGTGGTGCCGCCCGTGCAGAAGCAGGACGAAACATCATCGATGCTCGGTCGACGTGAGCCGTTGAGCACGACCCCGGACTCGCTCGAGTGAGCGGACGCGAAATCGTGAATCCGAAGCTGCGCTGGAACCACGCTTCGCATACCACCCTCGCCATGCAGCCTGGCGTTCTCACCACGCTGCAGCATCCGTGACGCAAATCCCCTTTCGCCAGGAATCCGGTCGGCCAGGTTGACGAGCACCAGGTCCCGCAATGCGGGGACGCAATGCAATACCGGTTGCACTTTTTGCCACAGTTCAGTCCCAGCCCCAGGAAATGGCGCGAGGGTGACGAGCACACTGGCGCCGGAGGCATTGAGCAGTTCGCCTATTGCATCGCTTTCGAGCAGCGGATTGATCGCGCAGACAATCCCCGCTGCTTCTCCTCCCCAGATCACGAAATGCGTTTCCGGGAGATTCGGCAGCAAATAGGCAATGACCGTGTCCTTTTGCACGCCCAGTCGCGAAAACATGTTGGCAGTGCGCGTGATATCTCGCACCAGTTCGCCGTACGTCCAGCACTCGGGGCTGGCATAGTCGTCGGCTGTCAGGAAGAAAGAGAGCGCGGGCGCCGATGGATTGATGGCGGCGCCCCGGCGGATCATTTCGTAGGTACTCGACGGAAAGTCAGCCAGTTGCCCCTGTGCTTCGACAGCAAGGACGTCCTGCGCGTTCGCGACGTCTTTCATGCTGCCTCTTCGACAACGAGGTTACGTTGCGTGCCCAGATTGATGGAGCGGTCGTAGCTGACGATCTGTGCCTCGACAACGTCCCCGATCTGAAGGTACTGCGGCCTGTCCTCCTGCATCTTCAGGAAAAGCCGCCACTTCTCCGCTTCAGGCAACTGCGCGGCAGCGCGTTGCTTCTCAGGTGAAGGAATGCTCAGTGCACAACCGGAGGGCGTACCCGTTGCGAGCAGGTCCCCGGTGCGCAGGTCCTGTACGCCAGACAGCTCAGACAGTGTCTCTGCGGGGCCATAGACCAGTCCGGCAGTCGTGTCATTCTGGCGCACGGTTCCGTTGACTGTCAGCGTCAGCACGAGCTCTTTCAACTTTGGCATGTCTTGCTTCTCGAGCAGGCAAAGATAAGGACCGACAGGACCAAAGGTCCGGTAGCTTTTGCCCTTGTAGAACTGCATCTGCGGAATCTGGATATCGCGCGCGGAGTAGTCGTTGACGATCACCGCCCCGGCAATGTACTCATGCAGGTTTTCGTCGGTGATCGTTTCACGGGACGTGATATCGCGTTTGAGGACGAGTCCGAGCTCGATCTCATAGTCGAGGAAGCGCACCGCGTCTGGTTTCACGACGGCCGAGTTGGCCGCAACGATGCAGCTCGTTGCCTTCGTGAAGATCATGTTGAATTTCTTCACGTCCGGGTCCATGCCCGACTCGATCATATGTTGGCGATAGTTCGCGCCTTGACATATGAACTGCTGGTCGGTGGTCACAGGCGATAGCCACTCTACTTTTGCTTCGGGAATCGACGGTCCGTTGAGCGTCATAAGCCGCTCTACCGGATTGGCTGCGATAAATGCGCCTGTCGAGCTGAACTCGCCGGGAATCGGCGTGATGACGCCATCCGCGACGACACCCCACTGGGCGCGCCCGTCATGAAGGTAATGCAGGACGTGAATTGCCATTGCAGAATGCTCCGGAGTCTGTGAATAGGGTGTGATTCAGGCAAAAAGCTTTGCCAGCGTCCGCAACTTGCTCAGCGTCAGGTCAGGGCTGCGGCGTAGATTTCTGACAAGCGCCACCATGCTCGCGAACGTGAACCTGGGTTTCGTGAAACTGCGCGGCATGGTTGGCCCCCATTGAGCCATCGCCTCGCGGCTTACGGCGTGAATGCCGGTCGGCTCGTTGGCGGTGAACAGGTCGCCGTCGCAGTAGTGTTCGTGCTTGTCGCCCCACGGGTCCTGCCAGTAGTCGAAAATCTGGCTGCCGAGGATATGTCGGCCGATACCCCAGGCGTGCGTCCAGCCCTTATCGCGCAGTACGCGCTGCCCCATACCGACCGCGTCCGCGTCGATGAGCTCGTACGCGCTGTGGCTGTACGTCGCCGCAAAGCCCTGGGCAAGCGCAAGTGTGTGATGATCGGCCGGCCTGTCGCCGAGATCCAGGCGCATGAACGCGACAGCCGGCGACCCGTCGGGAAGCACCTGGACATCGCTCGGGATAAAACCGAAATGGCGCGTGTACCACGCACAAGTCTCCTGATAGTCGGCGAGTTCGAGCACGACATGCCCCAGCCGGATGACTTCCGGGGCATTTTCGGGCGGTCGCTGCGTACCGTTGACCCGGACGGTGGCATCGACGGAATTGAAGGGCAGCGGTAGCCGATGCGGCAAGCTTGACGCTGGCGCCTGGCCCCATACCGCTTCGATAGCGAACCCGGACGGGTCCGTGAGTCGCACCACGTAGCCGCCGCCCGGCAGCGCAGAGCGTTCGACCTCCGATGCATCAGGCAGCTTTGCGAGCGCATCGAGCTCCGCCCGGCCGCCGACTTGCAAGCCAAATCCGACAAACCGCGCTTTCGATGCCCTACGCACTACATAACAAAAATGCGAAGGTCCGGTGCCGCGCAAAAGCAGCATCGCCTCGTCCCGCGATACGGTTTGAAGCCCAAAGTCATTGAGAAAACGCTCGGCTTGCTCGAGATCTGACCGATCGAATACCAGATAGGCCAATGCGGTCGCCTTCGCCGTCGGATGGGGGTGACGAGCCGGTTGTGAAGTAGTCAGTTTCATGGCGGAACGTAATCAGGCGGTTGCGGTGGCCGATGCGGATTCGAGAGATGTCGCGCCGACGGTGCGATAGAGCGGAACGCCAGCCGCTGGATCGCTGGCGGCCTTCCACGGGCGGCAATTCACCGACGCGCAATGGATAGCGGGTCCCGGTGCCGGGATGGGCAGACGGATAACGTGATGCAGGCCGCCTGGCGCGGCGCCATGTCTGATTGCTGTCTCCACAGTCACTCCATCAGTTCTAGTTAGATCGGTCTACGAGGCCGTTGATGACATTAAACTCATGACTGATCGTTTTGTCAATATAGACGTTCGAATCTATACTGCGGAATATGACCAGATCAGGATCCATCATGACGACCACGACAAATCGCCGGGCAGTCAAACGTGCCACGGTTGCAGCATCCGTCGCCCCTCCCCCCCTTGTCGAAGAACGGGAGCCGCGCGGTGCACGCCGCAAGCGTGAGACGCGTGCCCGTCTGCTCGACGCCGCCCTGAGGCTGATGGCGGAAAAAGGCATGGAGGGCGTGGCGATCAACGAAATCACCGAGGCCGCCGACGTGGGCTTCGGCTCGTTCTACAACCACTTCGAATCGAAGGAAGCGATCTACGCGACGCTCGTCGACAACGTTTTCGAAGAGTTCGCGAACATGCTTGACCGCCTTTCGGTGGGCATTTCCGACCCCGCCGAGGTGGTCGCGGTCTCCGTGCGCCATACGGTTCTGCGCGCGCGCACTGATCCTGTCTGGGGACGTTTTCTGATACGCGAGGGTTTTTCTGCCCGCGCGATGAGTCGCGGCCTCGGCCAGCGGCTGCTGCGCGACATCGGCAGTGGCATTGCGGCCAAGCGGTTCGCCGTTGCCGACCCCTTTATCGGCTTTCTTGCCGTGGGCGGAACGGTTCTCTGCGCCATCGCGGCCGAACTGAACTTCGTTGTGCCGGGCGCAAGCGCCGCGGGCGTGCTGAAGGAGCTCGGCTTCAGCGGCGAGCACTTTCCGGAGCGCACGGCCGCGATGTTGCTGCAAACGCTCGGGCTAAAACGCGCGGAGGCGGAAAAGATCGCCGCGCGCCCATTGCCCGTCGTGGACGAAGCTGTCGACGAAAACTGAGATCGGTAAGCCGAACAGCTAGCGCTCGAAGCGCGCAGCTGCCCCGTTGGCTGCCGTTTGCGGGCTGTCCCCGGATTGCGGGCAAGCGAGCGGCGTCTTCTCCGCTCCGCGCGATGCCCCCGCAGTCAGCAATCGACTGCCAGTCGGCCTCGCAGCGAGGCCGCGCACGACCTCGGCAATTTGCCCGGCGACGGCGCCTATCGCATGACGATGGCCGACCACAATCGCCTGATATCCATCCGCCACGGGCTCGCTCACGACGCTGTGACAGGTCAATGTATCGGCGCCTGGCGACGTGCGCACAGTCCATACGACGTCAACCAGCACATGTGAGCCAGGCCAGGATTCGAAGCGCTGGACGTCGACGGCAACCTGATACACGGGGCTGTCCTCATCGCGCATGACCGTCTGTGCACCCGCACCGCCGGCCTGCTGGCTCACGCCCGCAATCAGCGCATAGCGGAGCTCGTCCGGCAGGGACGACGCCCAGCGATCATCCTCCAGCACCTTGACCTGTGTCGCGTCGACCTGCACCACGAGCTGACTTCGCGCGACGGCGGCCGGCACCCGAACCGGGCGTATATCTATCCGCAACGAAGGGCTTGCTTTGCTGCTCGCCATCGTCTGTTGCGCGTCCGTTCCGAGCGTGTAATAGCGCGTAGCCGGCGAAGCACACGCCGTCAGAACGGCCAGGCCAATGGTGCTCACGGTCCGCGCCATCGCGCGCCACGAGGCGGGTTGCATCAGGTTCATGGCGTGTCTCCCTTCTTGCCGAACAGCAGTGCCTGCGGATGACGCTCCAGGTAATCGGCGAGCGCATTGAGCGACTGCAGCGTGCGCGTTAGCTGCTGCATCGCATCCTGAACATCCGACTGCATCGGCGCGGCGTCGCGCAGCGTCGATTCCGCGGTGCTGAATGTCTTCTGGGCCGCAGCCAGCGTGTCACGGGCTTGCGGTACGACTTCCGTGTCCATGTGCCCGAACAGCCGGTTGGCGTTTTCCAGTGCGCCATTCAGGTTGGCGCCGATCCGGTCGAACGGTACCTGGTCCAGCTTTCTGGCGATGTCCGCCACCTGCACCTGGAGTTCGTCGAGCGTATTCGGTACTGTCGGAAGTTCGATGGGACTGCGACGCACATCGACGCTCGCGCGAGGCGCCTTCGGGAACATGTCAAGGGCGACGTAAAGCTGGCCCGTTATCAGGCTCCCGGTCCGTAGCTGCCCGCGCAGGCCCTCCATCACCAGGTGCTCCAGCAATTCGTGACCGCCTGGCGTGTCCGGTGCGGGCAGCGCGTCACTGGAGCGCCGGCTGAGCCGGTCCGGATAAAGTGCCATCGACACCTTCATGCTGAAGCTCTTTTGCGCGTCGTTGTACTCGATGCCAATGTCGGTCACCTGCCCCAGCACGATCCCGCGCAGATCGACGGGTGCCCCGACGGACAACCCGCGCAGCGACTGATCGAAGCGCATCACCACATTGAGCGGCTGGCCGTCTGGCTCGCGCATGGCGTCGGCTTCGTCCGCGGCAAGCCGGAACACGGCCTTGTCGGCAGCGGGCTCGCCGGCGTCCTGCCCTGCCGGAGACCGAAACGCCAGGCCGCCGACAACGACCGTCGCCAGCGACTGCGTATTGAGCTTCAGACCGCTCGAATCGAGACGCAGATCGACGCCGCTCGCATGCCACCACCGCGTATTGGCACTGACGTAGCGGTCAAACGGCGCATTGACGAAGACATTCACGATGACCCCTGCACCGCCGGGATCGAGCGAGAATCCGACCACCTGACCGGCCTGGATACGATGGTAGAAGATGGGGGCGCCGATATCGATCGAGCCCAGCGACTCGCCCCGTAGCGTGTACTGATGCCCCGGCTGTCCGGTCGTGACGATGGGCGGGTTCTCGAGACCCAGAAACGCGGTCTGGCTTGTGGTCGAGCGCCCGATGTCCACGCCGATATACGCGCCCGAGAGCAACGTGCCGAGGCCCGAGATGCCGTTTGCGCCGATGCGCGGGCGCACCACCCAGAACCGCGTGCCTTGCGTCGCGAATTTCCCGGCGTCCTTGTCCAGCTGGACGCTCACGAGGACGCGCCGCAAATCGCCGGACAGCCTGATGCCTTGCACCGTACCGATCTCGACGTCCTTGTACTTGACCTTCGTCTTGCCGGCTTCCATGCCCTCTGCGCTATTGAAAGTGACGGTTACGACGGGTCCCTTGTCGGCAATGGACCTGGCCACCAGCGCGACACCGATCAATGCGGAGATGAGTGGCACCAGCCAGATGAGGGATGGCAGCCAACGTTTGCGCGGCTTGAGTTCAGGAGGAGATAGATTGGAAAGATGCATCGTTCGAAATCGGTTTCAGGAATTCCGGTGTGTGAGGAGAGGCGCAGCCAGCGCTTCATCGTTCATCGTCGAGACGGGAGACAGCGCGGCATCCGCGTTGTCCCAGATGAGCCGCGGATCGAACTGATGCGACGCGAGCATGGTGAGGATGACCACCGCGGCGAAAGCGAGCGCGGCGGGCCCCGCAGTGACGACGGCGAACGAGCCGAAATGCACCAGCGTTACCGTCAGGGCAACGACAAAGACATCGAGCATCGACCATCGGCCAATGCGCTCGACAATCCGGTACAGACCTGCCCTTTCCCGGGCGCGCCGTCCGGAACCTCGATGGGCGGCAACCGTGAGTAGCGTGAGAACCACCAGTTTGAGCATCGGCACCAGAACGCTGGCGACAAAAATGACGATGGCGAGTGGCCAGTCTCCAGACGTCCAGAAGTACGCGACACCACCCAGGATGGTGTCGTCTTCCTGACGGCCCAGTGACGTCGCGTGCATGATGGGCAGCAGGTTCGCCGGAATATAGGCAAGCGCGGCGGCAAGAAGCAGGCTGACCGTCCGTGTCAGGCTTTCCGGCCGGCGTTCATGCAGCAAGTGCCGGCATCGCGCGCAGTGCTGGTGGATCTGACTTTCGCCACGCGTCTGAACGAGACCGCAGGCATGACAGCCGACGAGTCCAGCACGTTGTGCCGTGATGGCGGACGACGCACCGGCCTTGCGCATTCGCACTGGACGCGTGAAACGCCCACGGCCTGAACTCACTCGTGACCAGCGAACCCGGGCCATTCGAGAAAGCGAAATTTCGTCACGGACGGCCCAGAGCCCGCTCGGGTCAAACGAGGCGACTATGCCCAGCATGACGGTGAGCGCGCCCCATGCGAACAGTCCAGGCCCAGGGACCACCTGGGCGACGGTGACCATTTTTACGATCGTCACCAGCACGCCGAGCATGAAAACTTCAACCATGCCCCATGGGCGGACGAGTTGCACGACGCGCAACATCCCGTCGAACCGCGGCGCAAGCTTGCCGAGCCGAAGCGGCACCAGTACATATAGGAGTGCGAGCAGTTCGACCAACGGAAAGAGCATCGACGCACAGAACACCACCGTCGCGACGACACGCATGTTGCCCGTCCAAAGCGTATGCACTGCGCCAAACAGCGTCGCCTCCGACGTCATGCCGTTGGCGTGCAGTTCGATCACGGGAAAAGACTGCGCTATGCAAAAGGTGATCAACGCGGCGAGCGTCACAGCGCAGATCCAGTCAAGCGACAGTCCGGCGCCAGGTAGCGCTGTCAGGTTCGCGCCACAGCGCGAACAGATAGCGCGGTAGCCGCTGACACTGCGAGGTTTGCGAAACAGAAGATCGCATTCGTGGCAGACAATCAGTCTCTGATATTCCATGGAGAATCTAGCGGGAAATGCGGTTGCCTCCGCTGGTGCAACGCCTGCTTGCGGCGCTTGCCCCAACGGGAACGATCGACTGGCCGATATCACGAACACGCGTTCATTGCGTAATCGCTGCCGTCTGCTGGGCGGCTGGCAGTTCACCCATCGACTGGAACAGCGCTGCCGTATCGCTCATGCGCTGACCTGTGGCGCGCGTGGCGGCGATCTGCGCGTCGAGATACCGTGATTCACTGGCATGTGTCGCAGCCGAAGGCAGCGCACCCAGGCGATGGCGCGACGCAGTATCGTCGAATGCCGTGCGAGCGGCGTCTGCGGCTTCGTCCGTCGAGGCCAATGTCTGCGCGTCGTTATCCAGTGCAGCGAGCGAATTCGCCACGTCCTGGAACGCAGACAGCACGGTCGCCTTGTAGTGCAGCACGGCGGCGTCGTACGCGTCGATCGATGCGCGGCGCTGCGCGAACAGCGCGCCACCATGAAAGATGGGCTGTGACAGGCTGGCGCCGATAGCCCACAGTCCGCCCGCGCCGGAAAGCAACATCGGCCAGCTGAACCCGCCGCGGCCCATTGAGCCCGTCAGCGAGAGGCTCGGAAAGAGTTGGGCCGTCGAGGCGCCCACATCCGCGGCAGCCGCCTTGACGGCAGCGTCCGCTGCCTGGATGTCTGGGCGCGAGCGCAACAGGTCCGACGGCACGGCGACGGGCACCTGCCCGGGCAGCGACAGGCTGTCGAGGGCCGGCACGCTCGGCGCGTTGTCCGGCGTGCGGCCCATCAGCACGGCGAGCGCATGGATCGCGCACGCGCGTTGCTGGCGCAGCGGCGGCAACGTCGCCGCGATGGCAGCCGCGTCCTGTTTTGACGCAAGCGCCTGTGCGCGCGAGACGGAGCCTAGCGCGTAGCGCTGCTGGTCCTCATGCGCAGCATCGTTGGACACGGCAACGAGCCGTTCGGTAAGTGCGATCTGCCGGTCGAGCGCCGCCACATTGATAGCAGTGCCGACGATGTTCGCGGCAAGCGCGCGACGCGACGCCTCCAGCTCATAAGCCTGCACATTCACACGGGCCGCGCTCGCGGAGTTCGTGTACCGCGTCTGGCCGAACAGGTCGAAGGTGTAATGCGCAAACAGTTGTCCGGCAAAAAAATTGTATTGGACCTGCTCGGGCCCAAGGCCCGGCACCACGGCCGTACGCGCGCGCTCGACCTGCGCGGCGCCGTCGATCGACGGCAGCGTCGATGCGCCGACCTGTGCGCGCATTTCCTCCTGCGCGGACGCGAGCGTACGCTGCGTCGCCGCAAGGGTCGGGCTGTTGTGCAATCCTTCGTCAACGAGTGCATCCAGGTCGGAGGACCCGTACAGCCGCCACCATTGCGAGCCAGGCGTCGCGCCGATTTCGAAGGTCTGCGCAACACCACCTGCGGACACTGTCTTCGCCGGCTGCGCGTCGGCACCGTAATGCTCGGGCGCTGGCATGGCCGGTGGCTCGCCGCTCGGCCCGAACGAGCACGCCGTCATGGCGAGCGCCATAGCCGCGGCAGCCACGGATGTCTTGTAAGTCAAACTCATGATCAACCCTCGGTATGCTCGACGACGACCTGTTGCGCGCCGCGCTCGTCACGATGGACCCTGAAGCAGGTCGCATAGAGCGCGGGCAGGAAAAACACCGTCAGCAATGTGGCAACGGTGATGCCGCCCATCAGCGCGGTCGCCATCGGTCCGAAGAATCCGGAGCGAAGCAGCGGAATCAGTGCGAGCACGGCGGCGGCTGCCGTCAGCATGATCGGGCGGAAGCGCCGCGCGGTCGCCCCGATGATGGCGTCAAAGCGCGCGTGCCCCGCTGCGATGTCCTGATCGATCTGATCCACCAGAATCACGGAGTTACGCATGATGATGCCGAACATCGCGATCACGCCCAGCAAAGCGACGAAGCCAAACGGCTTGCCGAAAAGCAGCAGGGCCGCTACCACGCCAATCAGGCCCAGCGGCGCGGTCAGCACGACGATGAACGTGCGCGCGAAGTTCTTCAGCTGGATCATCAGCAGCGTCAGCACCGCGATGATCATCAGTGGCATTTCCGCGTTGATGGACGTCTGGCCCTTGACGCTTTCCTCGACCGCGCCGCCCACCTCGATGCGATAGCCGACCGGCAATTTGGCGCGCGCAGCGGCAAGCGCGTGCTCGATGTTGCGCGTCACGTCGATGGCCTGCGCGTCGCCGCGCACGTCAGCCTGCACGGTGATCGTCGGCTGGCGATCGCGTTCCCAGATCACGCCGTATTCGAGCCCGTCGCGCACATGCCCAAGCGAGCCGAGCGGAACCGGGCCGTTCGGTGTGGGGACGGCGAGGCTCGTGAGCTTTGCAGGATCGACGCGCTCGCTTTTCGGCGCACGCAGATCGACATCGATCAGCTTGTCGCCCTCGCGATATTGCGTGACCGTGTAGCCGGACAGCGTCATCGCGAGGAAGCTCGACACGTCCTGCGACGTCACGCCGAGCTGGCGCGCGCGGTTCTGGTCGATCTCAAACGAGATTGAGCGCTCGGCCGGCTCATCCCAGTCGAATTGCACGTTGCGCGTACGCGGGTCGGCACGGACCTGCTCCGCGACCGTCTCGGCGATCGAGTGCACCGTTGCAATGTCGTCTCCGCTCACGCGGAACTTGATCGGGAAGCCGACGGGCGGCCCGTTCTCGAGTCGTGCGACACGCGTGCGCTCGCCGGAGAAGTCCATTTCCAGTTTCGCGTCGAGCCAGTGCATCAGTTCCTCACGTGCCTCGACGTCCTTCGCGGTGATGACGAACTGTGCGAAGTTCGGCTGTTGCAATTGCTGGTCGAGCGGCAGATAGAAGCGCGGCGCACCGGTGCCAACGAAGTCGACGTAATGATCGATGCCAGGCCTGCCGTGCAGGACTTTTTCGAGGCGTTGCGCTTCACGCAGGGTGGCCTGATACGAGGCGCCTTCCGGCAGCCTCAGATCGACCAGCAGTTCTGGCCGCTCGGAGTTCGGGAAAAACTGCTGCGGCACGCGGGTGAACGCAATCATGGCAAGCGCGAACAGGCCGCCGGTGACGCCGAGCACGACCCAGCGCCGCTCGATGCACCATGACACCCAGCCCGACAGGCGGCGGTAGAAGCCCGTGTTGTACACCTCCTGCTCATCGCCATGGCCCGCGCCAGCATGAGCCTTGCGCTCGGGCAGCATATGAAAGCCCAGCAGTGGTACCAGTACGACCGCGGCGAACCACGAGACGATCAGCGCGATGGCCGACACCTCGAAGATCGAGCGCGTGTACTCACCCGTACTCGATTTTGCGAGCGCGATCGGCAGGAAGCCCGAGACCGTTACCAGGGTACCGGTCAGCATCGGAAACGCGGTGCTCGAATAGGCAAATGCTGCCGCGCGCATCCGGCTCCAGCCCTGCTCCAGCTTCACCGCCATCATTTCGACCGCAATGATCGCGTCGTCGACCAGCAGCCCCAGCGCAAGCACCAGGGTGCCGAGCGACACCTTATCCAGACCGATGCCGAACAGATGCATGCACAGCGCTGTCACGGCAAGCACGATCGGAATCGTGATCACGACCACCATGCCGGTTCGCAGACCGAGCGACACCAGGCTGACGACCAGCACGATCGCCACGGCTTCTCCGACCGAGCGCACGAACTCGTCCACGGAGTGCTTGACGGCGTGCGGCATGCTCGAAACCGGCACGAGCTTCAGCCCCGCCGGCAGCGTTGCCTGCAGTTCGGCCGTCTTCGCGTCGAGCGCCTTGCCGAGGTCGATCACGTCGCCGCCCTTTTGCATCGTAATGCCGATGCCGAGCACTGCCTGGCCACCCACACGCATCTGCGTGACGGGCGGATCGTCGTAGCCGCGTTTGATGCTCGCGACGTCGCCAAGGCGGAACGTCCGCTTGTTGACCGTGATCAGCATGTCCGCTAGCGCCTGTTCGTCCTTGAATGCGCCGCTTGGGCGCACGAACACGCGATCATCCGCCGTCGTGAAGGTGCCCACCGGCGCGACGGTATTCTGCGCGTCGATGGCCTGAGCCAGTTGCTGCGGCGAGATCGACAGGTTCGTCAGCCGCGCGTTCGAGATCTCGACAAAGATGTGCTGATCGGGGTCGCCGAAATAGTCGACCTTGGCGACGCCCGGGACGCGCAACAGCACCGTACGGAGCTTGTCCGCGTAGTCGTGCAGTTGCGCGGCAGAGAAACCATCGCCTTCGAGCGCGTAGAGGTTCGTGTAGACATCGCCGAACTCGTCGTTGAAGAACGGCCCGACGGTTCCCTTTGGAAGCGTTGCCGCGATATCGCCGACTTTCTTGCGGACCTGGTACCACGTCTCCGGGACTTCCTTGACCGGCGCCGAATCCTTCATCGCGAAAAAGATCATCGACTCGCCCGGCCGCGAGTAACTCTTGATGTTGTCGACATAGGGCGCAGCCTGCAACTGACGGCCGATGCGATCGGTGATCTGCTCCTGCACCTCGCGTGCGGTCGCGCCCGGCCAGTAGGTCTTGACGACCATCGTACGGAACGTGAACGGCGGGTCTTCCGATTGCGCGAGGTGCACATAGCCGATCACACCGAAAAGCGTGGCGAGGCCGATCAGGAAGATCACGAGCTGCTGATGCCGCAGCGCCCAGGATGAGAGATTGAAGCCGGTTGCGTCGGCGGCTTCCTTGCCGGGAGCGCTGACGGGCGCGCTATGGCGGGTGTTTTCATGGTCGCGGGCGTTCATGTCGTGGGGTCCTCCTGACGCAGCGGAGGCACCACCTGCACATGCTCTCCCGAACTCACTGCATGCACGCCTTGCAACACGACCCGGTCGCCATCGTGCAAACCGGAAGCGATCGACACCGTGCGTTCGTCGAATCGATCAATCGTGACGGGGCGCAGCTCGAGCGTGTCGCTATCTTTGCGAACGACCCATACGGCAGCGTTTTCACCCTGATGGAAAAGCGCAGTCACCGGCAGCGTGTACGGCACGCTCGCAGCATCATCGGCTGCGACAGCGAAGCTCACGTTCGCCGTCATGCCGAGGCGTACTTCGGGACCCGGTGCGGTCAGGGTCAGCTTGATTCGCCACGTGCGGCTTTGGGAATCCGCGGCAGCGGACACCTCGCGCACGGTTGCATCGAACGACTTGCCGGGAAGCGCCGGCAACGACACGCGCGCCTTGTTGCCGACACTGAGCGCGTTGACCGTGCTTTCTGGCGCGTCGCAAACGATGTCTACATCGCCCGTCCAGTCGAGGTGGTACACGGCCTGGGTGGCCTGCACGTTCTGCCCGGTATCGACGTCTTCCGAGGTGATGACGCCGTCGTGATCGGCCGTTAGCGTCGCGTAGCGTAGATGATCCGTCGCAAGCGCCATCTGCGCGAGAGCAGAGGTTCGCTGTGCGAGTGCGGAAGCATAGGCGTCCTGCGATTGCTCCAGTTGCGCGGTTGCGATGAGGTTCGCGCGTGCCTGTGCCTCATCGCGGTCAAGCTGCTGCTTCGCAAACACAAGGCGATGCTCCGCCGCATCGAGCTGCGCGCGCGCGTTGACGAGGTTGTTCTGCAGATCGGTCGGATCGAGCAGCGCGACGACCTGTCCGGCCTTCACCGTGTCGCCAATGCGCACGCGCCGTTCAATGACCTTGCCGCCGACGCGGAATGATAGCGGCGTGGAATAGCGTGCCTGCACCTGCGCCGGCAGTGACGCGCTGGCCACATGTCCGTCTGGATGAACAGCGCGTGCCACCACCGGCTTGGGCTCCGGCACGACGGCTTCTCGCTGATGGCATGCGCCAAGGAAGATCGCGCTGCACGCCGCGATGACGACGGGCAACCGGTACGTCGGCTGGAACAGGGAAGAAATCGAGGGGCGCGCCTGTTTCGGCGCGACGGGTCCGGAAAGTTTCACGATGTTCAAAAGGCAGGTGATGAATCCAGGTGAAAAAGTCATCCGCGCGGACAGATGAGACGGTGCTTGGCCATGCCCTCCGCACGGATGACATTAGACCCATAACTGATACACTTGTCAACTATGAGACGTACATCTAAAATATGAAGAAACTGCGAATTGGGAGGCAGGATTGCCAGATGGCCCTAACCTGAGTGCGAGGCGTCGGCCACCGATCAAGGGGCCGGGCGCGAGCCGCGCGCCGATGACGGGGCAATCGCCCCGTCGAGCCCGACGCAAGCACGAGACGCGTGTCCGGCTGCTCAACGCCGCATTCGTGCTGGTAGCGAAAAAGGGAATGGACGGCGTTACGATCAGCGAGATCACCGAGGCCGCCGACGTGGGTTTCGGCTCTTTCTACAATCACTTCGACTCGAAGGAAGGGATCTTCGCTGCACTCGGCGACTGGCTTTTCGACGAATTCGGAAAGACGCTCGATCACGTTGTCAGCGGACTCTCCGACCCGGCAGAAGTGATCGCCGTGTCGGTACGCCACACGCTCATGCGCGCCTGCCGTGAACCGGTCTGGGGACAACTGCTGATACGCGAAGGGCTGTCCGCGCGCGCGCTCAGCAGGGGGCTTGGTCAACGGCTATTGAGAGATACTGCGAAAGGGATTTCAGAAAAGCGCTTCACGGTGGCCGATGTCTTAATGTGCGTTATTTCAGTGATTGGCACTGTGCTCGCTGCGGTCGCTGCTGAGCTTGACCTGTCAGGGTCACCCAAGCCGGCGAATCGTGCGCGCAAGGTCCTCCGGACCCGAGCCGAACAGTTCGCCGAGGACACAGCGGCCATCGTTTTGCAGGCGTTCGGCCTCAAATACCTGGAGGCGGAGAGGATCGCCCGGTGCCCACTGCCCGCGACGTCACAGAACGTGATCGACTGACGGGAAGTGGCACTGCGCCAGGCCATCAATGCATACGCCCGCTCTTTAGCCCCAGCAGACGCTCCAGTTCCAGCAACGCGTCGCCCAGCACGTCAATAGCACTGTTGGGCGTGGACGCCGTCGCAGCACTGCGAAGCGCCTCCTGAACGATCTGATGGACGTTTTCCGGTTTCGCCTTACCGCTTCTGGCGATCAAATACTTTTCCACTAGTACTCCTATAGGTATAACGATAGGTGGCGCTGGAAAGTATATGTGCGTCAGACGTTGAAACGACGAACGCAATTGTCTGTTGTCGCTTCGCGAATCAACGGCCGCAGACTTAAGTCTGTTCACAATCGATCCCCGGCCTTAACGCGGTTCAACAACCAATGTCGTGCCCACGCCACCCGTTCTTGTCGCATATGGGTGAAAGCCGCCTTAAAAATCTACTTAATTAATCGTTTGCAAATTTTCATGTAAGCAAGGTCCCGTCCTCACTGAACCAAGGAAACGCCTACTTAACCAACGTTGTTGCGGTGGCGCAACTCGTTATGGAAACGAATACGTATGCCGGTCGTCTCGCCACCGGTCGCAAAGTCAAATCGCCGCTCAATTGCTGCAATTTGATGAAGGAACCCATTCTCTTGCAGCACTTATTTTCAAGGGCGATTCGGCTTCTGCGCCGGACGCGGCTATAGACTGGCGCGATCGTTTCTCTCACGTCATCGAGTGGCATCTCATGAAGAAGATTTCCATTGCCGTCGCCGTTTGCGCAGCATCTGCAGCGTCCGCGGCCAGTGCTCAGAGCTCGGTCACCCTGTACGGCCTGATCGACGCGGGCATCTCCTATACGAACAACGTCCAGAACGGCGCGCCCAGCCACGGTAGCTCGCGCGTCGCACTCGCGAGCGGCAATATCAGCGGCAGCCGCTTCGGCCTGCGCGGCAGCGAGGACCTGGGCGGCGGTCTGCATGCGATCTTCGTGCTCGAAAACGGCTTCAACGTCAACAACGGCACACTCGGCCAGGGTGGTCGCATGTTCGGCCGTCAAGCGTTTGTCGGCCTGACCGGCGATCAATACGGCACCTTGACGATGGGGCGCCAGTATGACTCTATGGTCGATTACGTCTCGCCGCTGTCCGGCACCGCGGGCACGTTCGGCGACTCTGGCTTCGCGCACGTGTACGACAACGACAACCTGCAACATACTGTCCGCTTCAGCAACTCGGTGAAGTTTGCCAGTATCGACTACGCCGGCTTCAAGTTTGGCGGCATGTACGCATTCAGCAACAGCACCAGCTTCGCCGTCGATCGTGCGTACAGTGCTGGCGCGAGCTACAACAACGGCCCGCTGCGACTGGCAGCGGCCTACCTCCAGATCAACGGCTCGGCAGCGGCGAGCACCCCTGCCGGAACAGCGAACCAGAACGTTGCGGCCGACCCCAGCGAGTTCAAGGCGACCGCGGGCGGCGGCAACCTGACGGCGAATGTGCAGCGCACGGTCGGTGCAGGCATCGGCTATACGTTCGGCCCGGCGGCGGTCAACTTCGTCTATACGCACAGCCAGTACCAGAACACGTCCGCGTTCGGCCTGAACCCGGTGAGCGGTTCGACTCACTTCGACAACTATGAACTGAACGTCAAGTACGCACTCACGCCAGCGCTGAATCTTGGCCTCATGGATACTTTCACGGACGGTCATCTGAACGGAGTGAGCAAGTCGAACATCGGCTCCGATCCGAAGTGGAATCAGGTCAACGCGATTGCGCGCTACTCGCTGTCGAAGCGCACGGAAGTGTATGGAGAAGCGATGTACCAGCGCGCGATCGGTCACAACAACGTCGCAGTGATGTACAACGCCGGCGGTTTCTCGGCGACGAGCAATCAGGTGATGGCTGCGATCGGCATGCTGACCCGCTTCTAAGCGGCCGCCAGAACCTTCATACCGCGGCCACCGAGCCGGATTGTTGTACCCGGACTGCGAGACGAGGCATATCGCATTCGGCATTGGCGTAGAACATTGCCCGCCACGTTGGCGGGCAATGTTTTCATCAGCTGCCGCTGCGCGCTTACGGTTGCACAAGCTACGAGGTGGAGTCCTTCGGCTCAACTCGAATCGACATCACCGTGGAACCACGCTGCGGTTCATTGCCCGTTCTGAGCGGACGTTCGTCCTTTGGTGCCATTGACTGGCGCAATGATACCGAAGAGTCCATTGGACTCCTTGTTGGGCCCCGCCGAAAAGTACAGCGCGTCCGGGCTTGAATTGCGCCCGCCTCCGAGCGTCAGCGTCCACAGGCCGTCAATAGCCAGTGGATTGCCGAACTCATTCTCCAGTTGATCGACGAACGTGCCGTCGTTGTCGAAGACATTGATTCGGCCGTTGCCGAAGTTGCCAACGAGGATCTTCCCGCTGAAGCGCCCGAACGCAAACGACGCTCGCGTTACGCCCCAGGGCGAGTCGAGCGTCCCCTGGCTCGCAAAGCGGCGCAGCAGGTGGCCGTCGGTATCGAATACATCGACGAATCCATGACCGCGGCCTGCAACGTCGTCATGCTTCGGACCGTCTTGCTGCGCATAGGTGACGAAAAGGTCCCCGTCGATGTTCGCGATACCAAACGGGGCGTAGCCGGCCGGCATGTTCGGGTCGGCGAAGCCACCGTCGGTCGTCGCGGGCGTGAACAACCCGTTCGAACCGTTCGGTCCGAATACATCGATCCGGCCCGCACGGAAGTTCGTCGCAAAGAGGAATCCCCCTTGCGCGTTCACTCCGAAGACGAGCCCCTTGTAGACGGCCCCGCTGGCGGCGGAGGGATTGGATGAGTTATCGACCGCGATCACAGCATTGTTCGCCGGATTCAATCCACCGGCCCAGGCGGAAATCGTGCCGTCTTCGGTCGCGAAGATGAATACGGCCGGGATGTTGGTACCTGGGACGAGAAAAGACGACGAAGGATTCCAAACTATCCCCGTGGGTGCCGCGGGCGTGGGTTTCGGTGGATTGTTGGGAAAGACGGGATGGCAGGCGCCGGCCGGTATGACGTTGCCTGGCAGCGGGATGGAGACCTGCAGCGCCACCTTTGTGCCCTGGCCGTCATACAGCGTGGAGCAGCCGGTGGCATTGTCGTTGATCCAGAACGGACTTCCTGCCGGACTAAAGGCGATACCCCAGGCGTTCTGCAGGACCCCGTCGACCTTCGGGGCAGAGCCTGCCAGGTTGGATACAAGCGGTGTGACGACGTAAGCTTCATCGGCAGCAGCATGCCCGATTGTGAAACCGGCGGCTAAGACGATCACGGCCGCCGCTTTGAGACCCCACGAGATCTGAGACATAACTTCCCTCCGCGTCTGACTGGCGAAATATCGCCGCAGGCTAAACGACCGCTGTACTTCAAATATTCCCGCTCGACGCAAAAAATTTCCGCCAGCCACCGCATCCACAAGCCGTCATCACCTGGCGCGTCTGCTTCCTCAACGCGGTTGTAAGCCTTGCGCCATGTTCGTGTCACGCCGGGGTGTGATTCTCCGCTGGCAACCGGGCAAGCGCACGTATTCAAACATCAACGCTCTGTGCCTGGCTCCGGTCGTTGCACGGTCGTCCGCCTCAATTCCGTAAGCCAACATGTCTGCCTCCGGTTCGGTTCACCGTTCCGAGGCCCGGCCGCGTATTGAATCAGGACTGCTACTTTTAAACCGATAACATCTATCCAATGAGAATGAGGGGAACATGAGCGCGATGTTGCTCGAGTCAGTCTGGAACTATCACTTGCAGACGAACGTAATCGACATTCATATCAGCAACCTGCGGCGCAAGTTGAGCTTCAACGGGCGGCTCTCGGCGATGGTCGTTACGGTGCGCAACGCGGGCTACATCATCCATGCAACGGCTTAAGAGGCGCGGGCATGCGCGAATGAGGAGCGTCGGCTGGCTGCTGGTGGCGTTCGTCGGCTCGGCGATCATGCTCTTCGCGCTTCTCTACTTGCTCCCGATGAAAGGGAGTCCCAGCGCGCTCCGGCATCCGCGCCCGGCATACGGTCTCGCGCTGCCAAGCCCGGTCGTTGGACGCGTGCTCGCTGGTATTGCGCATCCGCGGAGTAGTCCTGACAGAAGTCGGCCGCGTCTTGCGCGGACACGCAGTGTTTGCGTTGCAAGCCATCGCGACGTCAAATGGACATCGGAACACGCGTGTTTCGTTTCCTCTGCATTGCCGCGGAAACTGACGCGTCTCCATTTGTTCGGCGCTCGCCGCTCTTCGATCGCTTTTCTCACAAGTCCCGACCCGCCACTGCCCCGTATCGAACCGCATCAGCCAGTCGACTCGACATTCGTTATAACATCGTAGACCGTGTTTTAACCGGTACCCTCTGGAGGCAGCATGCGACCCGACAGAATCATGTTTATCCGGCACGCGGATAAGCCCGCCGCAAATGAAGGTATGGGAATCGAAGCGGACGGCAAGCCTGACGCGGAGAGCCTTTGCGTTCGCGGTTGGCAGCGTGCTGGCGCTCTGGCACGATTCTTTTGCCCAATCGAGAAAGCGCATGCGGCGCAACTCAAACCAGCCACCGTATTCGCTGCGGGTGCAGGTCCTTCGAGCAAGAGCAAGCGGTCGATGCAAACTGTGGCGCCCCTTGTTTCGCTGCTGCGTGAGACGTCGCAGGTCGACTACGTCACGACTTATCTGAAAGACGACGGTCGAGCGCTAATGGCAGACGTACTCACTCGCGCGGGCGTCGTGTTGATTGCGTGGGAGCACAAAGTGCTGCCGTCGCTCATCGGGCACATGCCGCGCGCGCCCATCGTCCCTGCAACGTGGCCCGATGACCGTTTCGACGTCGTATGGATATTCGATCGCACCGGGGACAACTGGTCATTTTCGCAGCTCCCTCAATTGCTACTTGCGGGCGACTCGACCGCGCCGATTCGCTAGGCATTACTTTTTGGTTTCGGTCCGTTCTCGCATTACCTCAGATTGGTTTCATCCGATATTAAGAATCGGAGCATGCCGCAGCTTCAGATCGCGCAAAACTACAAGTGATATGACGGAAAGAGACCGTCATTCATAAGTTTATTGCCGTTTTTTCCTGACTTCGGCGAAGAAAGTGGGTGCCCAATGTCTGCCCAAAAAATGGAGAAGCGGCATGGATGTTATCGTGATTGTGTAGCGGCTCATGCCACAAACCTGCCGTCCCTGAACATCGTCCCGATGCGATCCGGCAGTTCGCGTCACCACAGGAGGGCCCTTGAACGTGCCAACTTCGCAGATCCCATCCGCGCAACAACAAGCACTCGCGGTCGAACCGCAAGCGATCGATGCGCCCTGCTCGGCCGCCGCCGCTTTCCTCGTACTCGTGGTCAAGGACGACAACGCGTCGATCGCTCTCGCTCGATCCGTCATCGCCAGCACCGACGATCTTGTCAAAGACGTCCGGATTCGAGCCAGCGGTGGCCACTTTAGCTGTAACGTAGGGATCTCACATCGCGCCTGGGGGCCACTCACCGGGAAGCCGCTGCCGAAGGAGCTCAGACCGTTCCAGGAAGTACGGGGCGCGACTCACACCGCCGTCGCAACCGCGGGCGATCTGCTTTATCATGTACGCGCGGAATCGACGGACGTCATCGTCGAATTCGAAAGAATTCTCCTCGAAGCCTTCGGCACCGCAGTCGAAGTCATTGACGACGTGGCGGGATTCCGTTATTTCGACGGACGCGATCTGCTGGAATTCGTCGATGGCACCGCGAACCCCGATGGTCTCGATCTGCCCGACGCAACAATAATCGCGGAGGAAGACCCGGATTATGCCGGCGGCAGTTATGTCGTGATCCAGAAGTATCTGCACGACATGGCTGCCTGGCGAGCACAAAGCGTGGAGACGCAAGAAGCCATCATAGGTCGAAAAAAATTCGATAATGTCGAGCTGGCGGACGCGACGACGGGCCAGAAATCGCACAAGACGCTCTGCACCATTGAAGATGCAGACGGCGAACACGATATTCTCCGCGACAACATGCCGTTCGCCGCGCCGGGGCGTAACGAGTACGGCACCTATTTCATTGGCTATTCACGCCATCTGTGGGTGATAGAAAAAATGCTCGAGCGAATGTTTATCGGTGATCCGCCACCGCTCCACGACCGGATTCTGGACTTCTCAAAGGCCGTAACGGGGGTGACGTTCTTTGCGCCGGCGCGACAATTTTTAAGCAGCATCGCAGGGTGATCGCGGCTACTACCCGTCGCGTGGCAGAGTAAGTGAAAAGCGGGCGAAGTCAGCGGCCGGCATCGCGCTCGCTTTCCTCCTGTACCGTTAGGATTGCCTCGGGCAGTACCTTCAGTCGCTCGATGGGAATAGGTTCGCCGCTATTGTCGGAATACCCATAGGTGCCTTCGGCGATCTTTTCAAGCGCACGCTGGATGTCGGCGATCCTGCGGTCGTTCACGCTGCGCAGCGCCTGATTGGCGATATCCTGCTCCATCTTCTGGGCATCGTCCTCGAACTCCCTCGCGTCGTCGCCGGACGCCTCCTCCTGATTGCGCTCCGCCGAAATCGTCCCTTCTTCACCGCCGAGCACCTCGCGTTGCATCGCCAGCAAGCGCTGACGCTGATTCTCGATGAACGCTTCGCTCAATATCTGGCCAGTCATAGCGATTCTCCCGAAGATCCATCAATGACACTGCGAGCTAGTGAACCAAACCCTTGAATATTGTCGTCAAACTTGCGGCCATCATTTCGACTGCGATGGCTGCCAGTATCATACCCATCAGACGTCTGGCGATTGCCGTCACCTTGGCAGACAGAAAGCGCCCGAGATACGGCGCGGAAAACAACACAACGGCCAGCAATGCGAGGAATACGACCAGCCCAATGGCGAGACTCCCAATCTCTCCGTTGGCGGCTGCGGCGTGCCCGAACACGACCAGCGTGGCGATCGTGCCGGGGCCGACAAGAAGAGGCGTCGTCAGCGGGAAGATCGCCACGTCCTGATCATAGCCGCTCCCCCCCACTTCGCGTTGCTGCGGCGTGTGCTGCGCGCTGGGCGAGCCGTGTACCATGTCCAGCGCGATCAGCAATACAAGCAAGCCTCCCGCGAGACGGAAATCGTCGATGCTGACCCCAAACACGTTGAGGATCGTCTCGCCCAGCGTGACGGAGATGGCACAGCCAATTGTCACGCCGATAAAGGTTGTGGCCGCAACGGCCCGCTTCTTCCCTTCCGCCATCCCTTCGGTTAGCGAAAGAAAAACCGGGATGTTCGCGACGGGATTCATGATCGCAAAGAGCGAGGAGAAGACCTTCATCGAAAACGTGAAGTCGATGGCCATGAGTAACCTCGTGATCGCAGTCCACCCTACGATTCCAACGCGTACCGTTCGACGAACGCAGCAGACGCTTCAATCCAGCCCGGGCCGTCCGCCTTCGCGACAGGCTTGTGAGCGCCGCTTCGAAGCATATCACCACGAATCGGCCACCGACGGCTTCGATGAGAGTCGGCCCACAGGCTCGCCATCGAGCTTGAAAATGGCAACGCATGTACACAGTACCTGTGCCTGCTGCGCCATGGTCTGTGCCGCGGCAGCAAGTCCCGAAATAAAATCTCCCTCATCTCTTCCGATACTTGGCATCACGTGTAAGTCCGGTGTTCGCGGGCCTGCTGGACCAATCCGTCTTGCTTGCTCGCGCGTGCCGGTGCCATAATCAGTTTCCTGACGACCAGCGGGAGTCAATCGTGGCGCTTGAGCGAAAGAGCCGAAGGCACCGTTTTCTGCACGATCTGAAGTGGATGGCCATTCTCTGGTGCGTCGGATTCGGCGCGACCGTTCTACTCACGCTACCGTTTCATTTTCTCGTTATGGCCATGATGAAGAAGTAGGAATACGCAGAGGGTTATTTCACAGGAATCCACTGCGCGCCGCGCCGCATCAGATCGACAAATAACATTCAAGTTGCGTGGTGCATGCCGTTGACCAAACGTTGACGGCACATCACGGCCCGGTGCAAATGTACGACGGCGCGAACTCGTCCGATATGACGACTTTGGTTGCTGGCTTACCTGAGCAGCACGCTTTCCCTATCGCGCGCACGACGCTGCGAGTTTGCCGACCGTGATGACCGCCTGCTCGATTTCCGGCGACCACGGCGTGCTGTAATTGAGCCGGATATAGTTTCGATAGTTGTCCGAGACGGAAAACATATGGCCCGGTCCGATCGTGATTCCCCGCGCCAGAGCGAGCTGGTAGAGCTTCATCGAATCCACCTTCGCCGGCAATTCGATCCATAACACGTATCCACCCGTCGGACTCGACGTGCGCGTGCCCGCCGGAAAAAAGCGCGCGACCATCGACTTCATCAGATTGGCCTGTTGCGCGTAGTTTTTGCGGATGCGCCTCAAGTGATGCTCGTAACCATCCCGTTCGAGATATTCGGCGATCGCGAGCTGGGGAATCACCGAAGTCGTCAGCGTATTGAGAAACTTCAGCTTTTCGACTTCGTCGCGATAACGGCCGGGTAAAGCCCAGCCGATGCGATACGCCGCTGTCAGACTCTTCGAAAATGACCCACAGTGAAGCACCATGTTCTTTTTGTCATACGACTTGAGCGTGGTGGGATGCGAATCGCCGAAATACAGTTCGTTGTACACACCATTTTCGATCACCGGTATCCCCGCCTTCGCGAGCAGGGCGACAAGTTCGCGCTTGCGCTCGTCAGGCATCTGAAACCCGAGCGGATTCTGGAAATTCGGCATCACCATGCAGGCGGCAATCGGCCCTGATTCAATGATCTTCTCCAGCGCCTCTATTTCGATGCCGTACTCGGGGTGCGTCGCCACCTCGATCGCCTTCATGCCCGAGCGCTCGATGGCGTGAAGCATGGCGTAGAACGTGGGCGATTCCACGGCGATCACGTCGCCCGGTTTGGCGACCGCCTGCAGACACAGATTGATGGCCTCGGTCGCCCCCACCGTCACGATGATCTCGTTGGGGTCCACGGCCATCCCGTTTTCGAGGTACCGCCGGGCAATTTGCCGGACCAGTTCCGGTGTGCCCGGCGGCAGCGCGTTGGTCACGCCCCATAGTGACTTCCTGCGTCCCGCGGCCGACGCGTAGCGGTTGAGCTTTTCGTAGGGAAAAAGCTGCGGGTCCGGATACGGCGAACCGAGCGGCACAGCGTCGTCGGCGCCGATGGAGCGCAGCGTGGACAGCACGAGGCGGCTCACATCGACCGTCGCCGACACCGCAATCGGCCGGCTCGTGCGCAATTCGTCCGAATGCGTGCGTCCTTCGCCCACGCACGTGCTCACAAAGTACCCGGACTGCGGGCGGCTCTCGAGCACGCCGCGGCTTTCCAGCAGCAGATAGGCGCGTATTACGGTGGTAATGCTGATGCGGTGCTGCTGGCTCGCCTGGCGAACCGACGGCACGCGGTCGCCGGGGCGGTAGACGCCCTTGCGAATCAGCGTCTCGATATCGTCCGCGAGTTTTTCATAGAGTTTCACTGTGGTCTCCCCGGCAATCTCTCACAGCACAGTTCATACAGTGTACTGCGGCGGACGAAACTGTACTCCATGTTCCAGGTGGATTCTGTGTGTCATGCAAGCCCCTCTTAACTTCTACGCTTGCGCCTATCCAGATACCGCGCACACCCTGATGGGCACATCGGGCCGCGCAAGCAACGAAGCTGCGTTCCTCTATCAGTTGTTCGTACGCATGTACGGCACCAACAATTTCCCCGACTGCTCGAACATGCGCCATGAGGCCACGAGCCGCGGCCTGCCGACAACGGTCGGCATCGGCAATCGTCGCCGTAATCACGCCCGTGGCCGCCGCCTCGGACAGCACCACGCTTACGCCTATGCTGTTCGGCATTGGTATCGTGTTTCCGGTCATGATCGGGTACAACCTCTATCTGTTCCGAGGCAAGGTGGTACCGGTCAAGCACTAACGCCTGCGCTCCCGATAGCTAATATCGGTTAGGCGGCAGTTCACGACAACGCGCTGCATCCCTAGAATGGGGTGGAGAATTTTAGCTCCACCTCATTTTTGTTTGGACGATGGTCATGTGACGGTGTCTGTCCAGCAATGGAGATCGAGATATTCAAATATACACAACGATAAAATAAAAAGTCGAAGTTAATAAGTTAATTCTTGTTCCGAATTCGGGATTGCCTAGAATCAAGCGTGGCACGCCGGATATCATCCGCGGACCTGTGCGGTCCCGGTATGGCATTGTCCCGGCTTTTCGCAGCGTGCGTAGAAAACCCAATGGAGTTTCCCATGACGAAACTACGTGATGTGCCCGGCGTCCATCCCTACACCGGCCCCGCCGGCGGCTGGGGCGCGCTCAAAGCAACCGCGCAGGCGATTCACGATCAAATGGAAAGCATCGAGGCGCCCATTACGCTGATGCGGACCAATCAACCCGATGGTTTCGATTGCCCCGGCTGTGCGTGGCCGGACAAGGAACACCGGTCCACGTTCCAGTTCTGCGAGAACGGTGCAAAGGCGGTGACCTGGGAAGCCACCACGAAGCGGGTGACGCCGGAATTCTTCGCTGCGAACACAGTCAGCTCGCTGCTGCAGAAAACGGACTATGAGCTCGAAGACATGGGGCGGCTCACACATCCTCTTGTATACGACCGCGCCACCGACAAGTTTCAGCCCGTCGACTGGGAAGACGCATTCGCGCGCATCGGTGAGATCCTGCGCTCGCTTACGCCGGACCAGGTCGAGTTCTATACGTCCGGACGCGCATCCAACGAGGCGGCGTTTCTGTATCAACTATTCGCACGCGAGTACGGAACGAACAATTTCCCCGATTGCTCGAACATGTGCCACGAGCCGACGAGCGTTGGTCTGCCGCAATCGATCGGGATCGGCAAAGGGACTGTCTCTCTCGAAGATTTCGATTCGACCGAACTCATTCTTTCCATCGGTCACAACCCGGGCACGAACCATCCGCGCATGATGGGCACGCTGCACGAAGCTGCGCGGCGAAACGTGCCGATCATCGTCTTCAATCCGCTGCGCGAGCGCGCGCTCGAACGCTTTGCCGATCCGCAAAGCATGATTGAAATGGCGACGTTCGGCTCGACCCGCATCGCGTCGACCTACTTTCAGCTGGACGCCGGCGGCGACGCGGCCGCGCTCAAGGGCGTCATGAAAGCGCTGCTGAAGATGGAGTCGGAGCAAGGCGACATACTCGACAAGGCGTTCATCGCTCAGCACACCGAAGGCTTCGACGCCTTCGCGGCGGACCTCGAAGCCACTTCGTGGGAAGACATCGAGAAAGCCAGTGGCCTTACGCGGCCCGACCTCGAACATGTGGCGATCGCCTACGCCAAATCGAACGCGACGATCGTCACGTACGGCATGGGCGTCACGCAGCACAATAAAGGCACCGCCAACGTGCGCTTGATCGCCGATCTGCTGTTGCTGCGCGGCAATTTCGGCAAGCCCGGCGCCGGCATCTGTCCGCTGCGCGGCCACTCGAATGTGCAAGGCAACCGCACGGTGGGCATCACCGAAAAGCCGTCGAAAGCGTTTCTCGGGCTGATCGAGAAGGCCTGCGGATTCACGCCGCCCGAAGCGCACGGTCACGACGCGGTGCAAGCCATGCAAGCCATGATCGACGGCAAGGCCAAGGCGCTGCTCTGCCTGGGAGGCAATTTCGCCGTTGCGCTACCCGACTCCGAACAGTCGTTTCCCGCGATGGCTGCACTCGACCTGGGCGTGCACATCGGCACGAAGCTCAATCGAACCCATCTGCTCGTTTCGAAGGAAACCTATCTATTCCCGTGCCTCGGCCGCACGGAACTCGACATGCAGGGTACCGGGCGTCAATCCATCACGGTGGAAGATTCGATGTCCATGGTTCATGCATCGGCCGGCAAGCTCACGCCCGCTTCCGAACAGTTGCGCTCCGAACCCGCGATTGTTGCCGGCATGGCGCGCGCCACGCTGCCCGCCACCAAAGTGGCGTGGATGGACCTGATCGCCGACTATGACAAGATTCGCGATCTGATCGAGCAGACCGTACCCGGCTTCGAGGACTTCAACCGGCGCATTCGCGTACCGGGCGGATTCCGCCTGCCGCTTCCGCCAACCGAACGGCAGTGGCACACGCCATCGGGCAAGGCCGAGTTCTCCGTCTATGGCGGCGTGAAGGAAGACGCCGACGTGCTGGGTGCGGAAAACGTGCTGCGGCTCATCACGATCCGCAGTCATGACCAGTACAACACGACGATTTACGCAATGGACGACCGCTACCGCGGCGTGTTTGGACGGCGCGACGTGCTCTTCATGAACGCGGACGACATGGCCGCGTACGGCATCGAACACGGCGACCTTGTCGACATCGAAACGGTCACCTCGGGCCGCAAGCTGCGGCTCAAGAACATCACGGCCATTGTGTACAGCATCGCACGCGGTTCCGTGGCGGCCTATTACCCGGAAGCCAACGTACTCGTCCCGCTGGACTATATCGACAAGGAAAGCGGAACGCCTTCGTACAAATCAGTGCCCGTGCATGTCGTGCGCGCGGAGGGAAACTAGTCTCATGGTATTCCGGTAGTCCGGCCGGATGCCCGGCTTCCCGCGGCCGGCCTGTCCTTGGCAGGCAAATGCAGTCGTCACCAGGAGCTCAGAAGAATCATGGACATCTTCGACGCATTTCATCTCGCCAGGCTGCAGTTCGCATTCACCGTCTCGTTTCACATCGTCTTTCCGGCGATCAGCATAGGCATGGCAAGCTTTCTCGCCGTGCTCGAATGGCGCCTCCTGCTCACGGGCGATGCGGCCTATAAGGACATGTACCGCTTCTGGTCGAAGATTTTCGCGGTGGGGTTCGGCATGGGCGTGGTCTCGGGCGTCGTGATGGCTTACGAGTTCGGGACGAACTGGAGTGGGTTCTCGACGATTGCGGGCAATATCACGGGTCCACTGCTCACCTATGAAGTCCTGACCGCATTCTTTCTCGAGGCGGGGTTTCTCGGCGTCATGCTGTTCGGCTGGAATCGCGTGAGTCCGAAAGCGCATTTCTTCGCCACGCTCATGGTCGCGATCGGCACGCTCATTTCGACATTCTGGATTCTCTCGTCAAACAGCTTCATGCAAACACCGCAAGGCTACGCGATTCAGAATGGCCGCATCGTGCCGGTGGACTGGTGGAAGGTGATCTTCAATCCTTCGTTCCCGTTCCGTCTGGCGCATATGACCATCGCAGCCTTTATCGTTGCCGGCTTTATCGTGGCCGCCTGCGGCGCGTGGCATTTGCTTCAGGGGCGGCGCGACGTGCCGGTGAAGCGCAGTTTCTCGATGGCGCTGTGGATATTGCTCTTTCTCGCGCCCATTCAGATTCTGGTCGGCGACGCGCACGGCCTCAATACCCGGGAGTATCAGCCGGCGAAGATCGCCGCAATAGAAGGGCTCTGGGAAACCGAGCGCGGCGGTACCGCGCTCAATTTAATCGGCTTTCCCGACATGAACGCGGAAGTGACGCGTTACGCGATCCGCATCCCGCATCTCGGCAGCCTGATTCTCACCCACAGCTGGAACGGCGAAATTCGCGGACTCAAGGAGTTTCCCCCGGAGGATCGCCCGTTTTCGCCAATTATCTTCTGGACGTTCCGCATCATGGCCGGACTCGGCATGCTGATGTTGCTCACTTCCGTGGTCGCACTTTTGCTTCGTCGCGGCGGCCGCCTTTATGAAGCGCGCTGGTTCCAGTGGTTCGTATTGTGCATGGGACCATCCGGCATTCTGGCACTACTGGCGGGCTGGATTACGACTGAAGTGGGCAGGCAGCCGTGGACCGTGTACGGCATCGTGCGTACCGTCGACTCCATGTCGCCCATTGGCGCGCAGCAGGCGGGTGTTTCGCTGCTGATCTTCGTGATTGTCTATTTTCTCGTGTTCGGAACGGGCGTCTATTACATGCTCAAGATGATGAAAAAGGGTCCGGCCACCGGAGTGGAAAGCATCGAATCGCTCAAGTATCCGGGACTGCACAATCGCGCACTCGACGCTGTGGTGGGGGAATGAGGCCATGCAAATCGATCTTCCTGTGATCTGGGCAATCATCATCGGACTCGGCGTTTTCATCTACGTGATGCTCGACGGCTTCGATCTGGGCATCGGGCTGCTGTTTCCGTTCTTCGAAGGGAAAGCCGAACGCGAGGTGATGCTCAATACCGTCGCGCCGGTATGGGATGGCAACGAAACGTTCCTCGTGCTCGGTGGCGCCGGCCTCTACGGCGCGTTCCCGATCGCCTATTCAACGCTGCTGCCCGCCAACTACATGCCGCTGATTCTCATGGTGGTCGGCCTGATTTTCCGTGGCGCGGCGTTCGAGTTGCGCGCAAAAGCCACGCGCACGCAACATGCATGGGATCTCGCGTTCATCGGCGGTTCGGCGCTCGCGGCAATGTGCCAGGGTATCACGCTCGGATCGCTGTTGCAGGGGATCAAGATCGTCGACGACAAGTTCGCGGGCGACCCGTTCGACTGGTTCTCGCCGTTTAGCGTTTTCTGCGGTTTCGGCGTCTTGCTCACGTATGCGACGCTCGGCTGCGGCTGGCTGATCCTGAAGACCGACGGCGAACTTCAGCGCAAGATGCGCGTGGTGATGCGCCCGCTGCTCGCGGTTCTGCTCCTCGCGATTGCCATCGTCAGCCTCTGGACGGTGCTAGGCCTGCCCGCCGTGAGACAGCGATGGTTTTTCAGCGGCAATCTCGGCTGGTTCCTGCCGGTGCCGATCCTGGTTGTGCTGTGCGTCGTGGGCATCTACCGCGCGCTTAACCAGAGCCACGAGTCGACCCCCTTCCTGCTCTCCCTGGCAATCTGCTTCCTCGGTTATACCGGCATTATTATCAGCATCTGGCCGTACATCATTCCGCCCTCGCTCACGATCTGGGACGCGTCGTCGAGCCACTCGAGCCAACTGTTCGCCCTCGTCGGCACAATCATCGTGCTGCCGATCATTCTCGTCTACAACGCGATGCAATATCGCGTTTTCCGCGGCAAGGTGCGTGAAGGAGACCATGGCTATCACTGAAGCACGTGATTCCTCGCGGCGCGCGCAAGCTCCGAATAACTACGGCGCGCGCCAGCGAGGAAACCTGAATGGATCACGCATGCCTTAAGGCCAGGCGAACGTATTTCCTTATTCCAGATAATAAAAGTCCATCATGATCGTCCGGCCCCGAGAAAACTGGTTCCGGTTGCTGTTCGTCTGGAACGGCTCGGTTCTGTCATCCATCATCCCACAACTGTGCTTCATGGCGGTGGTGAGTACACTGGCGGTCTTCACGCACGGGCGCGTATTTGGAGAAAAGATCCCGCTCAACACCGCGCCCTTCACCCTGTTCGGCGTCGCACTGGCTATCTTCCTCGCGTTTCGAAACAATGCGAGTTATGAGCGCTTCAACGAAGCGCGGCATCTCTGGGGTGTTTTTCTGATCGCGTCACGCACGCTCACTTCGCAGATGCTTTGTTACATTCCGGAGCGCGCAGACACCTTGCGCATCGCCCAGCTGATTGTCGGATTCATTTACGCCCTCAAGCACGAACTGCGCGGCACCGATCCCACGGTGGATTTACAGCGGCTCCTCGGCCGCGAGCAGGCCGAGATCGTAGGCGGCCAGATCTATCAACCGATGTACATTCTCAACGAAATACGGCGCGAGCTCTCGCTCCCGAAGCATCGCCTTCACACGCCCGACACGAAGCTGTGGATGCTCGACGCACAGATCGACGAACTGGGCAAGGCATTGGGCGGCTGCGAGCGTATCGCAGCAACGCCGATTCCGTTTGCTTATAACGTGTTGTTGCATCGAACCGTCTATGCCTACTGTGTTTTACTGCCGTTCGGGCTCGTGGATTCCACGGAATTTTTTACGCCGCTGCTGTGCGTTTTCATTGCCTATACGCTGATAGCGCTCGAAGCGATTGCCAGTGAAGTCGCCGATCCGTTCAGCGTCGCGCCCAATGCGCTCGCACTCGACGCGATGTCGCGCAATATTGAACGCTCCGTTCTGGAGCTATGTGGATGTCCCGTTCCCGACCCGGTTGCTCCCGTTCGCCCCTATCAGCTTACCTGAGTGGACACGCAAGCTCATTTGAGCCGATCTCCCTGCAACTGTACGGGTTCGATCATGCGTGGTGGAGAAGAGCCCTGACGGAAAGCTGTCCGTTCTTGAGCGGCAAACGCGGTCCTTCTGGGGCACGACGATCGGCGCGGTGACGGGGGCGCTCATCGGCCTGCTCGGTGGGCCGGTCGGCTCGATTATTGGCTTTGCTATGGGGGCGAGCGCCGGGTTGACGGGCCATGCGCTACGTGCGCTGCTTGACGATGAACCGCCATATCGCGCTGCAGAAGGAAGTCTTTTACGCTTGCATCGAGATCGGGTTCGCTGAAGATCAGGACCCCAAATTCATTTTCCACGTGGTACGCGATCGACGTAAGCGCCGGCGTGAGCGGCAGAAAGCGCAACGCGAGCGCGTCCGCAGCCGTGGCACTGTGCAGGCAGCTTGCGCCAGCGCTCCCGGCACTGGGCGATCCAGTTTCCATAACAGTTCAGGGCTGGCCAGTGCTCCAACTGTTATCTACGCTCTTCATCCGGCGCTCGTGCATCCAAACTGTACTCTACTCAGTGAGTGCGATTTGTGCGTTCCACGCATGAGTCCCCCCTCTTACTCTTGTTCCATCGCCACGTCGCCTCTTCTGGATGCGACGCAAGAATTGGAGCTAAAGAAATGAGAGGAATCGTATGTCAACGCCATTTACGGAAGGACGCACCGCGAATATCCCCGGCCACGGCAGGGAACGCAATGTGAATCTGCTGGAGGCTATGCGGATTTACGTCAGAGTCGTGGAAAGAGGCAGCATCTCGGGCGCAGCGAGAGATCTGGACATCGGCCAGCCGGCCGTCAGCGAGCGCATCGAGCGGCTCGAAAAGTACCTTGGATGCCGCCTGCTGCTGCGCAACGCGCGCGCCTTCAAGTGCACACCTGAGGGAACCATCTTCCATGAACGCAGCAAGGCCGTTCTAGGCGCTGTGGAGCAAGCCGTGGCCGAAGTCTCGAACGACGAACAGGCAATGAAGGGCGCGATCCGTATTGCAGCGCCGCATTGCTTCGGCGAAACCCTTTTGCCGGAGGGCGTCAAGCGCATCCGTGAAAGCTATCCGCGCATCGACATCGAGCTCGTGCTCAACGACAAGGTCACCGATCTTGTCACCGAGGGCGTCGATATCTCGTTTCGTCTCGGACAGCTGGGCGACGGTGCGTACATCGCGTGGCCGCTTGGGGACATCGAACGCGTGCTCGTTGCTTCGCCGGATTATCTGAGCCGCAGCGACGCGATCGACGACCTGGCGGATGTCTCGCGACACAATCTGATCCGCGTGAAGGGTGCTTTCGATGCGGACCTGCTACCCATCTGCCGGGACGGCGCGCTCATCGATTCCGTGCCGGTTCAGACGATCATCAAGACGACGCATTGGCGTCCGATGTATGAACTGGTCTTGGCTGGACTCGGGCTCGGTGTGCTCGAGGCGCCGGCCGTGAAGGACGCCCTCGCGACCGGCGAACTGGTGCGGGTGCTTCCCCAATATGAAGTGCCCGCGCTTGCCCTGAACCTGCTGATCCAGCCGCAGCGTCCAATTGCCCTGCGGGTCCGCAAAGTCGTCGACACGCTCAGAAGCTACATCTCGGAGGCGTTGAACCCATAGTTAATATCGGAATAATGTTCAATGACGCGAGCATCCCGATTGACTATCTTGAAGAGTCCCGGATGATGATCACAGGAGAGGGCATGACTCAGAAACTGATCGTGGCAACGTTTGGCAATCTGGAAGTCGCTCAAAGAGCTTCGCGCGATCTGCACAATTTCGAAAAGGACGATGACTTCAAGATTGAAAGCGGCGTGATGGTCGAAAAGACTTCGGACGGCAAGCTGCACGTGCTGACGCAATACAGCGAGCCGCACTGGGGCGTCGTGATCGGCGCAGTAAGCGGTGCGCTGATCGGTCTGTTGGGTGGGCCGCCCGGCGCAATCGCGGGCGCTGTCGCAGGCGCGGGTGCCGGGTTCGCGGGTCGGGCGCTGGAGCACGTTCTGGACAAGAAGCTAACGGGCGCGATTGAACTCGAACTCCGTCCGGGGACCTTCGCGCTCATTCTCGAAACCAGGAATCCGCCTGACAATGAAGTGGAGGACGTCGTGCGCGGTTATGGCGGCAAAATCTTCACACAATCTCTATCGTGGTAAGGCGTTGCGTTGCAGCCTGATTCGCACGCGGCACAGCTTCACCATCCCGGGAAAGGGTCGACCGATATGAGTCGCCAACGCCGGACCAGCTTCGGGTCATCGTAGACGAGTGCAAGGTCGCAATCGATCACTACGCCAACAATGTCGACGACAGTTGATGCGGCGCGGTACGGCCACGGTGCATGGCGTGATTCGACTGCGCTAGCGGGCCCTCAATGCGCATCGAGATCGCGGACGATCTGCTGCGCTTCCTGCGAGGTTTCGAGTCTGAAGAACCAGCGCTCCGCGTGCTCGCGAACGGCGACCCACGAGCGATCCTGGCGGTCGTTCTTTATACGGTCGATGAATTTGCAGCCTCGCTCGAGGCCATCCCGATTGGCCTCCGTCTCCGTCAACCATTCCGGCTGGACGGTGTCAGGGCTGCAAACAAACAACCGGCCGTCGCGACGAATCTCCACGTGCGCGATCCAGCCGCCGCGCTCGTTGTTGCGGGATCGTGTCGTTATCACAAACCCGTTGTACGTCACATTCCCGGTTGGCACCATCCGGGGTCTCCGTGATTACGCAGGCTGCTGGTCGTCAATCCGCCGGCGCGGCCGGCCGTCCGGTCGTCGAGGTTCTCATCTCCTGCACTGCGCGATGAATTGCTTCCGTTAGCGTATTGTTAACTTCAATGAGGCTGCGCATTTCGTCCTGCAGTTTCAGGAGTGCCTCGGCGTCCTTGTAGGTTTGCAATGCCTGCTTGTCGGATGCCGCTGCTGCCACCTTCTGGCCGACCATGATTACCGAAAGCAGTACGAGCTGCAAAAAGGTCTGGGCGATCCACGCAACGAGCGCTGAAATGCCGCTTTGGATTGCCGAGGGTAAGCTCACAAGTGCAATCGCCGCAAAGACATAAGCGCACCACATTGTCCCCACCACATTGGTAATGGCGACCGCAATCTTGCCGTTCAGCCCCACATGTTCGTGCGTAGTCAGGTGCGGCCCGGCTTTTTTGGGCGCATCCACACGCGCGCTCGCCTCATTATCGAATTTCATCACTGAACCCCGTTGGAAAGCGCTACCGGACCGGCGGCAGCTGACGAAACCAAAAATCAAGACCCCGTGATCAGGTCGGGGCCGAACGGGCGCCTCATGCATTTCGTGTGAGCAATGCAATGCATTTATCGCCACATTGGACAAATCGTACATCGAAATTCACCACGCAAAATTATCGGGTTCCTCTCTTGAACCCGATACCTGATATCGTGAATTGGCTCGGTCATGAATTCGCCGATATAAAGTATCGGATGGCGAGATGTTCACATCCGCTGAATCCGACAATAGAATTCAATCGTCAAATTGTCCCTTTTTGGTTTCGCCGCGATTTCCCCCAACCCCGGGCGTGGTCTTCCGGATAGTCCACGGTGTATTGAAAGGCGGCTTCTCGCCGTACTGAAACAGTGTGATTCAACGTATTGACTGCGTGGATATCACACATCGTTATTCAGGAGTCTCCCGATGAAGAGGCCAGGTACCGAGCCGCAAGCCGTGATGCGTTCCGTCGGCGCCTTCGCGAACTTTATTGCGGCGACGATCGACCTGCGCTTCGAGCTGGCCGCACACTTGCCCGACAACCGCGGCGACGCCACCACGGTCGTGAACAGCGACCCCGGCTCTCGCACCTGGAACGCGCGCGCCATGATACACGCGGGGGCGACTACGAGCTCCATTTCGGCGAGGAGCTTTCCATCGGCTATCTTGGCCACACCGACACTACGGTCAGGCTGTATCTGCGTGAAACGTTCACTTTCTTGATGCCAACAAGCGAAGCGTCGGTGCCGGTTGCCCTTTCACAGGCAACGGACGGCGCCCGCTGACTTCTTCAGGTTAACCCCCAACGGTTAAAGGTGCTTCGATCATGGCTACACTCTGCGATATCTGCCACGCTCGCCCCGCTGTTGCGCGAGTCGTTGTGACCGAGAACGGCGAGCGAAAGTCGCTGTCGATCTGCGACTATCACTATCGACAGCTGATGCGCCACCAAAGCATGCTGAATCCGTTCGACTCTCTGCTCGGCGGGGGCGGCGATCTGTCCGGTCTCCTGAGCGGGTTCGGAGACGAGTCCGGACTGAGCGCGAGTGTGCCTCGAGAGTCCGTCGACGCAACCGATGCATTCAGTGAACAGACCATGGAGCTGCTCCAGCGCGCGGCGGAAAAGGCCCACGAGTTACACCGCACCGAGCTGGATACGGAGCATCTGCTTTACGTGCTCGCCGACACCGACGTGTGCGCGGCGCTACTGAAAGAGTTGAAGCTCTCTCCCCAGGACATCAAGAGCTATATCGACGAGCACGCAAAGCACGGGACCGCCAGCGACGACGAATCGCTCGAGAGAATGACCGTATCGCCGCGTCTGAAAAAGGCATTTCAGTTCGCATTCCAGGCCTCCCGCGATCTCGGACACTCCTATGTTGGCCCGGAGCATCTGCTGATCGGCCTTGCAGCCGTCCCGGAAAGCCTGGCGGGCACGCTGCTGAAGAAGTATGGCGTAACGGCTGAGGCGCTGCGCCAGAAGGTCGTAAAGGTCGTCGGCAAGGGCGCGGAAGACGGGCGTGTCGAAACACCCACCGGCACGCCGAACCTCGACAAGTTCGGCCGCGACCTTACCGCGCTCGCTCGCCAGGGCAAGCTCGACCCGGTACTCGGTCGCGCTCAGGAAATTGAAAGCACGATTGAAGTGCTAGCGCGCCGCAAAAAGAATAATCCTGTACTCATTGGCGAACCGGGCGTCGGCAAGACCGCGATTGTTGAAGGACTCGCACAACGCGTCGTGAATGGCGATGTGCCTGAAGTGCTGCGGGGCAAACGCCTCGTCGAGGTCAATATCAATTCGATGGTCGCCGGTGCGAAATACCGCGGCGAATTCGAGGAGCGCGCCAAACAGTTGATCGACGAGGTGACGGCCAAGCAGGACGAACTGATTTTGTTCATCGATGAGCTGCATACCATCGTCGGTGCCGGACAGGGCGGCGGTGAAGGTGGCCTCGACATCGCGAACGTCTTGAAACCCGCGCTTGCGCGCGGCGAACTGAGCCTCATCGGTGCGACTACACTCAACGAGTACCAGAAGTACATCGAGAAGGACGCGGCGCTGGAACGTCGATTCCAGCCGGTGCTCGTTCCAGAACCCAGCGTCGAGCAGACCATCGTTATCTTGCGCGGCCTGCGGGACAAGCTTGAAGCGCACCACCAGGTAACGTTCTCTGATGACGCATTCGTCGCTGCCGCGGAGTTTGCAGACCGCTATATCACCTCGCGCTTTCTCCCGGACAAGGCCATCGACCTGATCGATCAGGCCGCCGCGCGCGTGCGCATCGGCGCCACGTCCCGGCCGGCCGACATCCAGGAACTCGAAGCGGAAGTTGCCCAGCTCAAGCGCGAGCAGGACTACGCGTCGTCGCGCAAGCGCTTCGATGAGGCCAAGGCATTCGAGGAACGCATCAACGACAAGCAGAAACAGCTCGATGAGCAGATGGAATCATGGCAGCGTAAAACCGGCACAGAAACACTGGAAGTTACGGTAGCGTCCGTCGCAGAGGTCGTCTCGCGCCTTACCGGTATTCCTGTTGCCGAGCTCACGCAGGAGGAACGTCAAAAACTTCTGAAGATGGAAGACAAGTTGCGAGAGCGCGTGGTCGGTCAGGACGACGCGGTCGTGGCGGTGAGCGATGCCGTTCGCCTGTCACGCGCGGGCCTGGGTCAGGAGCACCGCCCCATTGCAACGTTCCTGTTTCTCGGGCCGACGGGGGTCGGCAAAACCGAGCTCGCAAAGGCGCTTGCGGAGAGCGTTTTTGGGGACGAGCAGGCAATTATCCGTATCGACATGAGCGAATATATGGAGCGCCATGCCGTCGCCCGGCTTATCGGCGCCCCGCCTGGATACGTGGGTTACGACGAAGGCGGACAGCTCACCGAGCGCGTGCGGCGGCGCCCGTATAGCGTAATCCTCCTCGACGAGATCGAGAAAGCGCACCCCGATGTCTACAACGTCCTTCTGCAGGTGTTCGACGACGGTCGTCTCACAGACGGCAAGGGCCGCGTGGTCGATTTCAGCAACACGATCATCATCGCGACGAGTAATTTGGGCGCCTCGATCATCATGGATAACCTCGAGCAGCCAGAGGCGCAGCGCAAGGGCGAAAAGGAGGTGCGCGGGGAGCTGATGAAGGTGCTCAAGGGCCACTTCCGTCCAGAGTTCCTCAACCGGATCGACGATATCATCGTGTTCCATTCCCTTTCAAAGGAGAATATTCGCGCGATCGTACAGATTCAGCTCGATCGCGTAGTTCGCACTGCAGCCGCACAGGACATCACGCTCAAGGTGAGCGAGTCGCTGGTGGACCATCTGGTCAATGTCGGCTATCAACCGGAATTCGGTGCGCGCGAACTGAAACGGCAAATCCGCCAGGAAGTGGAAACACGCCTTGCAAGGCAAATACTCGGCGACACGCTCAAATCCGGCGATAGCGTGGCAATTGACTACGACAAAGAAAGCGAAGAAGTGAAATTTAACAAGCTCGAGCCGGCAGCCACGTCTGAGCCGCAGATAGGCAATGGCGCTGAATCTAAAGAAGACGCAGACAAGGCCGCACCTTCGACCGGAGCCGCCTCCGGCAAGGGGCGCAAAAAGCGTAGCGACAAAGAGTCGGGGCGGAACGCCAGCTAAATAGTCAGGAATGAAGTGGCGCCCGGTGGTTAAACCGTTAATTCTTTAACCTCCGGCGCCCATTCTCAAACTTTTCTACCGTATTGAACGACATCGGGCGAGAACAGCCATCGCCCGTGAGCGACCTTGCGCGCGCCGTTACGTTGTTTACGCCTCGATGACTTAAACATGCAATATAGATTCACTCGATTCGTTGTCGGAAAAAGCATCTTCTTCTGCCGGGAAGCATACGCGGTGTCTCATGGAGGCTATCCTTCCGGCACCCGTTGTCTGCCTCCTGTCGCGCTTCGGCGTTGCGGAGACCGCCTGTGAATTTGCTGGAGGCCATGCGTATTTACATCCTGGCAGTTGAACGCGGAAGCATCTCCGGTGCGGCAAGAGACGCCAATATCGGCCAGCCGGCAGCTAGCGAACGTATTGAGCGGCTCGAAAAATATCTCGGCTGTCGCCTTTTGCTACGCAACGCGCGCACGTGCCCGGTCTGCTCCGCACACTGACCGTGAACGACTGCCCTGAGCGCGAACCATACCGCGCCGGCTAGGCATGATCCATGCCGGGATACAGCGAGTTCGCTTTGGTGGTTCTCACTCGGGCTCCGGCAGATTCGCCAGTACAGCCTTTCGGATATGCCCAATGGAAAGAGCTACCGAATTTCGGTCAAACGCGAAGGCGGAGGCGGAACAATTCCGTCGGGGTTTGTTTCGTGCCTGCTGGCCTACTGCGAGGAATGCCGTCTGCTCATCCCCCGAGTTCCTGGAACGCATGCCCGTTCGCCTCCAGGTTCTTCAGCGTTTCAGCATCGAGCTCGCTTTGCCAGATGTGACCGGAAAACTGCCACTTTTTTGGGTCGGCAAGATCGGGCAAACCCATGCCTTTGCGCACATAAAGTCCCAGCGTCGGCTTGGCGAGATTGATATAGAAGTCGAACTCCTGCTGCTGTTGCGGTGCGGGGGTCGTTGCGGGTTGCTGCGGTTCCATGAGTCCTCCTCCTGGCGGTGTTGCGAGCACGCCGTGATGCGCATCCCTATTCTTTCCCGGCCTGGGTCAGCCATCGTTTTTCACAAAGACGAGGATACATCTTTCGGGCGCAGCATACGCCGTTGGATGAGTAGCTTTCATGTCGATCGCAGGCTTTGCGGACCTCTTAAAGAATCGATGAGCAATGCATCGATACGATAAGATACGTATTCCTATCTAAACCGTAGGAATATACCCTCGCGTCGCCCCGACGTTCCCCCCGCGGTGCATAGCCGGGTACGATTTTCACCAAAGAAACTTTGACGCACGAGCCTCAGCAGAAGCTCCAGTCGGAAGCGCAACGCCACGCTCATGCAGCGGCGGCCTCCCTCCCCGGAGCGAGGCCGCCGTACATCCGCTCGCACAGTCCAACGCTTGCACCGAGCTTCCTCGACAGTTCCGATGCGGCGCGCAGCATCACCGTCGCGATGTCGCCCGACGTACGCGCGGCGTCGAGCCGCGACGCCGGTCCGGAGAGCGTGAGCGCAGCCATGAACTTGTCGCCGGACCCGAAGATGGGTGCCGCGAATGCAGCCGTATGGAGATCGCGCGCCCCCGACGTGAAAAGCGGCAGCTCAGGCGTCGTGTCGAATATCGCTTCGCCTAGCCCCCAGAATCTCAAGACCTGACCGATCGCCGTATCGTCGAGCGCGAACACGGTGCCGGGCAGCCGCGTTTCGCGCAGACCTTCGGATGGCTCCGCGCGGAACAGGCAAAGGCGCTGCGAGTGATCGATGACGTAGTACGACGCACTCTCCTTCGTCGACGTCGCGAGCGCATGAAGTGCCGGCTCGACCACCGACGAAAGATGGAACGACTGCTCATAGAGCTTGCCGAGATACAGCACGCGCGGCCCCAGCGAATACGAGCCGCTGTCCGAGCGGATCACGTAGTTCATGCGCTCTAGCGAATTCATCAGGCGATAAACAGTCGTCTTATGCATGCCCGATGCTTGCGACAGCGCCGCGAGCGACAGCGACTCGGCACCCGGCCTGAAGATGTCGAGTAGCGAAAGCGCCTTCTCGACAGACTGCACCCCTTCGTTTCCCATCGTCCCCTCTCCAGTTTCTGTTGCTCGATTGTACATCGTACAACATTCTGCTCTAATGTTTTACTATGTACAACTGTGTTGTACATAGTGGAGGGTAAACGAGGATGGCAGGTGCGCCTTACGCACCGTTATAGTGATTTCACATTGTACAACCGCGTTGTACCACGTGCAACGCAATCGAAGAGGTTGATTACCATGAGCGCATCTCCCAGCATCACGCCCGCCATCGTTCGCGACATCACGCGCGTCTCGCCCGAACTCGTCAAAGCCGCGTCGCAATTCCAGGCGGCCATTCTCGCCGACGTCGCGGGACGTCGCGGCACGCTGCATGGCCGCGTCAAGCCGGTCGCTCCCGGCATGAAGGTCGCGGGCCCCGCGGTCACAGTGGAGGTTCGTCAGGGCGACAACCTTGCCATTCACGCCGCGCTCGCCATCGCCAAGCCGGGCGACGTGATTGTCGTTGACGGCAAGGGCGACCTGTCGTGCGCGCTCATCGGCGAAATCATGACGACACAGGCCCACGAAAGCGGCCTCGGCGGCCTCGTCCTCGACGCCGCGGTGCGCGACTCTGCCGAACTGGCGAAGAACGGCTTTCCCGTGTTCGCCGCTGGCCTCAACCCGTGCGGCCCGACCAAAAGCGTGGCAGGCCGCGTCAATTTCCAGATTTCCGCGGGCGGCGCGACGATCAACCCCGGCGATCTCATCGTCGGCGATGCCGATGGCGTCGTCGTGATTCCGCGCGAGGACGTCGAGCGCATTCTCGTACTGGCGCAACAGAAGGTCGACGCGGAAACCGCGCGTATCGCCGCCATCCGCAAGCGCGAGGCGCTGCGCCCGGCGTGGCTCGACAAGGAACTGCGCGCAGCGGGCATGCTCGCCGAAGGCGAGGTCCTGTAATGAGCGCTTCGACGCAAAAGCCGGCCCTTATCGTCACCGGCCCCGATCTCGCAGCGGAAGCGCTCGAGATGCTGGGCGACTTCGAGGTTGTATTCGCGGGCCGTCAACCGACAGAGGGCGACCTTGTTGCGCTCTGTGCCTTGCACAAGCCCGCTGCCATCATCGTCCGCTACGGGAAGATCAACGCGCGCGTCATGGACGCCTGCGGTGGCAACCTGCGGGTCATCTCCAAACACGGGAGCGGCATCGACGTCATCGACCAGACCGCAGCCGCTGAACGAGGGATCGCCGTGCGCGCCGCCGTTGGAGCCAACGCGGCGGCGGTTGCCGAACACACCTGGGCGCTCATTCTCGCCTGCGCGAACTCGGTGCCGCAGCTCGACGGGCGCATGCGTGCGGGCCACTGGGACAAGTCCACGCACAAGTCTCTCGAACTTGCTGGTCGCACCATCGGCCTCGTCGGGCTTGGCGCAATCGGGCGGCGTGTAGCGGCAGCCGCAACGGCATTCGACATGCGTGTGCTAGCGTTCGACCCGTACGCGAAGGAAGCTCCCGCCGGCGTTGCGCTCGTCAGCCTCGACGAACTCTTCTCCTCTTCCGACATCGTATCGCTGCACTGCCCGCTAACCGACGAGAACCGCAAGATGATCAATGCGCAAGCACTCGGCAAGTTCAAGGCGGGCGCGATTCTGGTCAACACGGCGCGTGGCGGCTTGATCGACGAAGCCGCGCTTGCCGAGGCGCTCTCGAGCGGCAAGCTGCTCGCGGCCGGCCTCGACAGTTTCGATGTCGAACCGATGCCCTCGCCCCATGTGTTCCAGGGCATCGCGAACGTCATTCTGTCGCCGCATATCGGCGGCGTCAGCGACGCAGCGTACGTGAACATGGGTAAGGGTGCGGCGGCGAATGTGATCGCCGTATTCGAAGAGCATGTGCGCAGCGCTTTGCAGTCCTGATCGAAAACGCAGGTTCGATATGTTCTATCTCAAGCAGCCGGAAATCCGCCAGGCGGACGTGTTCACCCGCATGCCGGAGCACTTGCGCAAAGCAGGCGTGCAAACGGATTGGTCCAGAGCGAATCGCGGCGGGCAGCCGACCGACTCATTCCTTGAAGGTCCGGTCTGGAGCCCGTCCGGCCATCTCTATGTGACCGACATCCCGCACGGCCGTGTGTTCCGTATCTCCGCCGCCGGCAAGTGGGAGCTCGTCGTCGAATACGACGGCGAGCCGAACGGCATGAAGCTCGTCGATGACGGCCACCTGCTCATCACGGATTACCGCAACGGCCTGATGCTGCTGGATATCGAACGCGGCGAAGTCACGCCATATCTCGAGCGGCGCAACACGGAACGCTTTCGCGGCGTCAACGACCTCACGTTCGACTCGAAGGGCAACCTGTATTTCACGGACCAGGGCCAGACGGGCCTGCACGACCCGACCGGGCGCGTCTACCGGCTCACGCCCGAGGGCAGGCTGGACATGCTGCTCGACAACTGCCCGAGCCCGAACGGACTCGTGCTTTCGCCCGACGAAAAGGTGCTCTACGTGGCGATGACCCGCGGCAACTGCGTATGGCGCGCGCCGCTTCAGGCCGATGGCTCGGTGAGCAAGGTCGGCCAGTTCTTCACGTCGTATGGCCCGAGCGGCCCGGACGGCCTGACCATCGATAGCGCGGGAAGGCTCTTCGTCGCCAATCCGGGGCTGGGTCGCGCGTGGGTGCTGAATCACCTCGCAGAGCCCGAACTGATCTTGACCAGCCCTGCGGGCGCTTCGCTGACGAACCTGTGCTTCGGCGGCCCGGATATGAAGACACTTTTCATGACCGAATCTGTCTCCGGCACCGTGCTGAAGGCCGAGCTGGACATCGCCGGGCCCCTTCCCAAACAGGCAAAAACGCCAAACCAGGCGACCTGAAGAAAATTGCCGGCAGCGCGCAAACGCCAGCCGGCTTCGAGACAGCAAGTTGCATCGAGCAAAGAGCAACTGAGGAGCGCACATGCAGTTCTCCCAATCCCTCCGCGAGGCGGTTTCGTCTACGGACAATAAGGATGCCGAATCGACTCCTGCGTCGATGTCAGCCGCACAGCACGCTGAAAGCGAGCGCACGCTTGCGCGCGCGTTCCGGCGCATTCTGCCGTTCATTTTCGCGTGCTATGTGATCAGCTATCTGGACCGCACCAATGTCGGCTTCGCGGCGCTGACGATGAACAAGGATCTCGGCCTGACCGCGCAGCAATTCGGCGTGGGTGCGGGGCTCTTCTTCATCGGCTATTTCCTCTTCGAGATTCCGAGCAATCTGATCATGCAGAAAGTGGGCGCGCGTATCTGGATCGCGCGCATCATGATCACGTGGGGCTTGATCTCGATGGCGACGGCCTTCGTTGTCGGGCCGAAAAGCTTCGCCGCCGCGCGCTTTCTGCTCGGCATCGCCGAAGCCGGCTTCACGCCGGGCATCTACCTGTATTTCACGCAATGGTTCCCGGGCAAGTGGCGCGCGAAAGTCACAGCGGCCTTTCTCGTCGGCATTCCCGTTGCGAACATGATCGGCTCGCCCGTATCCGGCGCGCTGCTCCAGCTCGGCGGCCTGCACGGGTTGCGCAGCTGGCAATGGTTGCTGCTCATGGAGGGGCTGCCCGCGATTGCGCTCGGTATCGCTTGCCTCTTCATCCTCGCAGACCGCCCCGAAAAGGCCCGCTGGCTGAGCCGCGAGGAAAAGGACGTGCTCGCGCATCGCCTCACGCTCGAACAGCGCAGTATCGCCGGCAAACACGGCTCCAGCCTGCGCGACGCCATGACGAACTGGCGCGTGTTCGTGCTCGCCTTGATCAACTTCTGCGGCATTGTCGGTTCGATCGGCGTGGGCCTGTGGATGCCGCAGATCATCAAGCAGTTCGGCGTCGGCCACGCAACGGTGGGCTGGCTCGCAGCCATTCCCTATGCGCTCGGCGCCGTCGTGATGCTCTGGTGGGCACGCCTCGCGAACCGTGCCGCACATCGCATTCCCTACGTGGCCGGTGCTCTCGTCATCGCGGCCGCCGCGCTCGCGATCAGCGCGATGCTCGACACGCCGCTCCTCAAGCTCGTCGCGCTGTGCGTGACCGTGAGCGGCATCCTGGCGTTTCAGGCGACCTACTGGGCGATTCCCTCCGGCTTCCTCACCGGCCGCGCCGCCGCGGGCGGCATCGCGCTGATCGTTTCGATCGGCAATCTCGGCGGCTTCGTCGGACCGTCGATGATCGGCGCCATCAAGGATATGTCCGGCGGCTTCACCGTGCCGCTACTCGCCGTGGCCGCCGTGCTGCTGCTCGGCGCGCTGACGATCGCATGGCTTGGCGACCCCGGCGCGGGCGTGGGAGAGGAGCCGAACGCCTGAATCATTTTTTCGCTTTTTCGTTGTCCGCTTCTCGCCAAAATCCGCACGCACTCAAACCAACAACCGGAGACACCATGCAGGAACACAAGACCTACACGACGCACGCCTTCACGCGCACTTCGCCGCGAGCTTTCGCGGCGACGGCAACGGCCGCGGCAGCAACGGCGGCATTCGCCCTCGCGCCGCAGGCCGCTCACGCCCAAAGCAGCGTGACGCTCTATGGCATCGTCGATGTGGGCATCGAGCACATCAACAACACGCCAGGCGGCGGCGCGACCACGCGCGAAGTGTCGGGCAATCTCTCAGGTTCGCGCTGGGGTCTCAAAGGCGTAGAAGATCTCGGCGGCGGCATGAAGGCTATCTTCACGCTCGAAAACGGCTTCAACGTCAACGACGGCACGAGCGCGCAGTCGACCAAGGGCCTGGGCGCGAACGCGGCGACCACCTCGCGCCTGTTCGGCCGCCAGGCGTGGGTGGGCCTCACGTGGCATGGCCAGCAGATCACCTTCGGCCGCCAGAATTCGGTGCTCTACGATCAGGCCGTCGTGTTCGATCCGATGGGTGCATCCTCACGCTACTCCACGCTCTCCATCGACTACGCAACGGCGGGCCGCGTGGACAATTCCGCGAAGTACGTGGGCGCCTTCGGCCCCGTGAGTGTCGCTGCGATGTACAGCACGCGCTACGACACCGGCTATGGTAGCGAAGTGCCCGGCGCGCAACTCACGGGCCGCTACTTCGGCGGCTCGCTCACCTACGCGGGCGGACCGCTCGCCGCCAGCCTCTCGTACGAGCAGCGCAACAGCAACACGGTCGCGACCAACACTGCCACGGAGCGCCGCGCCACCGCCGCCGCAACCTGGCTCGTCGGCAGCTTCAAGGCGTTCGCGGGCTATCGCTACCTGCAGGCGTCGCGCGCCTTCCTGCCCGCGAATCCGATCGGCGCCGCCAACGGCTCGCAGTCGGGTGCGGCCAATCTCTGGTGGGCCGGCGCGAACTACGCGTTCACGCCCGCCTTCTTCGTGACGGCGGCCGCCTATTACCAGGACGTGCACGGCAGCAGCGCCGATCCGTGGATGTCCGTGCTGAGCGCCGACTATCTGCTCTCCAGGAGCACCGATATCTATGCCACCGCTGCGTTCGCACGCAACAAGGGCGGCTCCGCGCTCGGTGTGAACGGCTACGGCACGGTCGCGGCGAATTACGACCAGACCGGCTTCGTGGTCGGCATGCGCAAAAAGTTCTGAGCAAGAAAACCATGCAGATCGTCCCCGCCCCGCATCTTCCAGTTCGCGACGCCTGGCTCGCGTTGCATCGCGAAGATGCGCTGCTGCCGGAGCTTCCCATCGTCGATGCGCATCATCACCTCTGGGACCGGCAGACAGGCCGCTATCTCGCCGACGAGTTCCGGCAAGACATGGCAGCCGGGCACCGCATTGTATCGACGGTGTTCGTGCAGTGCCGCTCGATGCTGCGAACCGACGGCCCGGATGCCATGAAGCCCGTGGGCGAGGTCGAGTTCGCCAATGGCGTCGCCGCGATGTTCGCGAGCGGGACGTATGGCGCGATGCGCTGCTGCGAAGCCATTGTCGCCGGTGCGGATCTTGCGCTGGGGCATGACGTCGATGCAGTCATCGAGGCGATGATCGAGGTCTCCGGGGGCAGATTGCGCGGCATCCGCAACCCGTTGGCGTGGCACGCGGACGAACGGGTTCGCTCGAGCCCGGTGACACCGCCGCGCGATCTCATGCAGAACGCGGCGTTCATCGACGGCGTGCGCACGCTGGGCCGGTACGGACTCTCGCTCGATGTCTGGGTCTATCACACCCAGCTCGACGCGCTGTTCGAACTGGCGCGCCTCGTCCCGGACGTCACCATCGTCATCGACCACTTCGGCGGCCCGGTCGGCGTCGGTATTCACGCCGGCCAAACGACGCAGACGAGAGCGGCGTGGTCGGCATCGCTGCGGCGTCTCGCCGCCCTGCCGAACACACGGCTCAAGCTCGGCGGCGCCGGAATGCCCGTGTTCGGCTTCGACTTCGCCCAGGCCGAGCGTCCTCCTGCTTCGGAAACGCTCGCAGCCGCGTGGAAACCGTACTTCGACGTCTGCATGGAGCTATTTGGCGCCGAGCGCTGCATGTTCGAAAGCAACTTTCCCGTCGACAAGGGCATGTTCAGCTACACCGTCCTTTGGAACGCTTTCAAGCGACTCGCCGCCAGCGGATCGATGACGGAGAGGTCGGCGCTTTTCAGCCGCACCGCTACAACGACATACGGCCTCCCGGTACCAGGAGACGAGTAAATGAAAGTGAACACCCCTATCGCCGGCGGGGCGCCCGCGAGTACGAAGCGCGCCGGCATCCGCTCCGTGACTGTGCCTGAGTGGCGGGCGCTGTCTCTCGCGGGACTCGGCTGGACGTTCGAGAGTTACGACTCCTTCCTGCTCTCGCTCCTGCTGCCGACACTCGCCTTGCAGTTTGGCCTCACGAAAGGCCAACTCGCCGTGTTCACGAGCATCACGGCCGCCGGTCAGATCATTGGCGGCATCCTCTTTGGCTATGTGTCGGATCGAATTGGCCGCGTGCGCACCGCGCTGCTCTGCATCGGCATCTATTCCCTCTTTTCGGGCCTGCTCGCAGTCGTGCCGAACGAGCACTGGTTCGCCGTCACGCGGCTGTGCGGCGCGCTCGGCATGGGCGGCATGTGGACCGCCGGCGCGGCGCTGGTGGCGGAGACCTGGCACGCGAGCCGGCGCGGCAAGGGCGGCGCGCTCATGCAGATGGGGCTTCCCATTGGCGCGATCATCGCGATCAGCATCGCGGGCATCGTGACCGAACTGAATGGCGGATTGGGCGGTCAGGGCTGGCGCACGCTGTTCCTCATCGGCGCCGCGCCGTTCTTCATCCTCTTCTGGGTTGCGCGCAAAACTCCGGAATCTCCGATCTGGCTCGAGCGCAAGGCATCCGCACAGCGGGCCGCCGCCAGCCGGAACGCGCCGCGCGCACAGCTCAACGTCCGTGGCTTGCTCACAGCTTTCTTCTTCATCTTCTTTCTCCAGTACCTCTACTGGGGCGTGTTCACCTGGACGCCGACCTTCCTCGTCACGGTCAAGCACTTTGATTTCGCACACAGCCTGAAATTCGTGCTTGCACTGCAGTTCGGCGCCATCGCAGGCTTCCTGCTTTTCTCGGCGCTGGTCGACAAACTCGGGCGTCGCCCGATGTTCATCGCGTATCTCCTCGTGGGGGCGGTGGCCGTCGGCGTGTACATCGGCTCGGCGGAGCCGTTGTTGATTCTGTGCGCGATCTTTCTCACGGGGTTCGGCGTCAACGGCATCTTCGCGGGCGCCGGTCCATTCCTCGCGGAAGTGATTGGTGACACCGCTTCGCGCGGCTTCCTCATGGGCCTCGCCTACAACGGCGGGCGTCTCGGCGGCTTTATCGCGCCTCTCATCATCGGTTCGCTCGCCACCACGCCCAGTGGTTTCGTCGAGGGACTCGCGACGACGATTGTTGCCTTCGCAGCCGCTGCGGTCGTCGTTCTGTTTGCACCTGAAACGCGTGGGAAGACGCTCGCATGAATACGGCGGCACGTCAAAGTGCATTTTACGACCGGCTCTTCCCGGCGCTCGCGGAGCCCGCGCTGCGTCGCTACGCATGCGGGCAGGTGCTTTCCGTACTCGGCAGCTGGACCCAGAACATCACGCTGAACCTGCTCGTCTATCATCTCTCGGGCAAGGCCTCCGTATTGGCACTCCTGAATTTCCTGCTCTACGGACCTCAGCTGATCGTCGCACCCGTGGCCGGCTCGCGCATCCGCGCCGCGAATGCACGCCGCGCCACGCTCTGCGTACTTGCCACGTCATTGACGCTGACGTCGATCCTGCTCGTTCTGTGGTTGGCTGGCGCACTCGGCGTGAAGCTCATCCTCCTGCTCGCGCTGGCGATTGGCATTTCGAGCGCAATCGAGGCGCCGGCGCGGCAGCTCCTGCTCGTCAGCAGTCTGCGCAATCCTTTGCTGACGTCCAACGCGGTCGCCATGAACACGATGGTCTACAACGTCGGACGCATGGTGGGTCCGAGCATCGCCGGGTTCGTCTATCCGCTGCTGGGGCCGGCGGCGGCTTTCGCGATGTACGGGTGCGCGTTGTGCGTGATGGCGATGTGCGTGCGTTCGATCCACCCCGCCAATCTTTCGGCGCGTTCGCGCGCGGACGGAGGCGGACTCCGGGATGCCGTGGGCTACGTCCTCTCGGATATGTTTTCCGCTCGCTACCTTCCGACGCTTGCCTGCATGGGCCTTTTCGCTGCGAGCTATCAGACGCTGGTGCCGCTGCTTGCCGACCACGCCTTTCATAACGCGGCGCGCTATACGGGCATTTTCTTCGCCGCTGCGGGCGGCGGCTCGCTCACTGCTGCGATTCTGCTCTCGTCCGCGTGGGGGCCGCGTGCAACCAGGAAGCTGCTCGCTTTCGCACCGTGGCTCGCTGTCACCGCGCTTTTCACGCTGGCGTTCACCAACGATGCCAGCCTTTCCGTGCCCGCTTTCTGCGTGCTCGGCTTCAGCCTCACGTTTTCAGCAACCTATACAAACGCCACCATCCAGCAGCGGTGCCCGGACCACGTTCGCGGCGGACTCGTCGGCATGTACGGCATGGCCTACAACGGCACGATGCCGTTCGGCTATCTGCTCGTCGGTACCGTGTCCGAAGCGTTGGGCGTGCGTTCGACTTTCACGGCGATGGCGATCGTGCTCGCATCGAGTGTCGTCGCCATTACCGCCCTGCACCATTTCAAGCAACGCCGCACAGGCGCACAATAAACGCATTGGAGACGCGCATGAACATTTCCAGCACTGATTTCGCAACCGAAGTGGAGACCCGGACCATCAAGAAAGTCGTCCTGCGTCTCGTCCCCTTCCTCATGCTCTGTTACCTGCTCGCATTCATCGACAGAGGCAACGTCGGCATGGCTTCGTTGCAGATGAACAATGACATCGGTCTGTCTGCACAGGTATTCGGATTTGGCAGCAGCCTGTTTTTTGTCTCCTATTTCATCTGCGAAGTGCCGAGCAACCTCGCGCTCCAGAAGTTTGGTGCGCGTGTGTGGCTTGCGCGCATCATGATTACATGGGGCCTTGTTTCCGCCGGCACCGCGCTGGTTCGCTCGCCGTCGAGCTTCTACGTGCTGCGCTTTCTCCTCGGTGCCGCAGAGGCCGGCTTCTTCCCTGGCGTGCTCCTTTACCTGTCGTACTGGATTCCGGCGAAGTATCGTGCGCGCATCATCGCGACTTTCATGGTCGCCATCCCGGCGGCAAGCTTTATCGGCTCGCCGATTTCCGCCGTATTGCTGCATATGGACGGATTCGCGGGCATTCGCGGGTGGCAGTGGCTGTTCATCCTTGAAGGCATCCCGACGGTCATTCTCGGCTTGATCTGCCTGAAACTGCTTACCGACAAGCCGGCGCAAGCGACCTGGCTGAAGGATGATGAGCGCGAATGGCTCACGGCAGCGCTCTCGCAGGAAAAACGGGAACCCAAAAAAGTCGCTCAGATGTCCCTCGCGAAACTGTTCTGCAACCGCTACGTCCTCTGCCTCGCGCTCGTCGATGTATGCGCGTCGGGTGCGGGGAGCACGCTCTCGGTATGGCAGCCACAGTTGCTGAAGTCATTCGGGCTGACGGTCATGCAGACCGGCCTCCTCAATGCGGTTCCGTACGCGCTTTCCTCCGTCCTGATGGTCTACTGGGGACGTAGCTCCGACCGCCGCCAGGAGCGACGCTGGCACACTGTCATCCCCATGCTGCTTATCGGCCTCGGCCTCTTCGGCACGTCGCTGAGCGGCTCGCTCGGGCCAACCATCGTCATGCTCTGCGCGGTTCTCGTCGGCGCGTACGCCTTCAAGGGACCGTTCTGGGCACTGGCCTCCAGCATGCTTTCGAACAGCACGGCCGCAGCTGGACTGGCCACCATCAACGCCATCGCCAACCTGTTGGGCGGCGGCCTTATGGTCAACGTCTATGGATGGGTGAAGGGCGCAACGGGAAGCTACGCGCTCGCGCTGATGCCGCTCGGCGCGCTCACCCTCGTCAGCGTCGTCACGCTCGTGTTGCTCACGCGCCCCGGCTCGGGCAAGCAACTCCACAAGAACAAAGTCGAAATCGCCTGAGATGCAGACCACTCGCAGAAAGTTTCTCGCCGCGATCGGCGCGGCTGGAATTACGGCCAGCATGCGCGCGTTCGGCGCTGAAGAAGAAGTCTGGTCGACGGGTGTCAATCCGCCGTCGATCAAAATGCCGGCAGGTGCTATTGATTGCCACATGCACATCTACGACGACCGCTTCCCCGTTGCGCCAGGCACTTCGCTTCGGCCGCCAAATGCGACAGTCGAGCAATATCGACACCTGCAGAAGCGCCTCGGCATTCATCGCAACGTTGTCGTTACACCGTCGACTTACGGAACCGACAATCGCTGTCTCATCGACGCACTTCGGCAGTTCGACGGCAACGCGCGCGGCGTAGCCGTCGTCGACACATCGGTGACCCGCGAGCAACTCGATGAAATGAATACGGCAGGCGTGCGGGCCATCCGCTTCAACCTGAGCTATCCAGGTGCCACGACCATCGACATGCTTGCGCCTCTCGCAGCGCGTATTGCACCGCTGGGCTGGCACATCGAACTTGTCGTCCAGGGTGCCAGGCTGCCGGAACTCGCACCACGCCTGAACGCCTTGCCGTGCCCGCTGGTCATCGACCACATCGCGCACATCCCGCAACCGGACGGCCTCGGCTCGGAGGCAATGAAGGCCGCGCAGCGCCTCGTCGACAACGGGAAAACGTGGGTCACGCTCTCCGGACCATACGTGGATACAAAAGCCGGCGCTCCCGCCTATGCAGACGTGGCGCCGGTCGCCAAGGCCTTGATTGCGATGGCGCCCGACCGGATGCTGTGGGGAACCGATTGGCCGCATCCTACGGAAAAAGCGCGCAAGCCGGACGATGCCTTGCTGGTCGACGTCATGGCTTCGTGGATAGGACGAGCGGACTGGCAGGAGAAGATCTTCGTCAAAAACCCGGAGAGGCTTTATGGATTCGTGGGCGCAGAGTGAGCGAAACAAATGGTTGTGAGGGTGTACTGAGGCGGAACGGCCACGTCCGCCGCACGCTTTTTCGCGAAACTTTGGGCGCTTTCCTCTGTCGATCGCGCACTGAGATTGCCCGGTTTGATGGACGGATTTGCAGTCGGCGATCTGCGGGAGCATCGTGGCGTCCAATACCTGCTTCCCCTCGCCCTCACCAAACCGGAAACACGACGTCTGGTTGCGGCGTAAATTCAATGCCCGAGTCGGGGCAGGATACGCGTCCCCTGACGGCAACCCGCTGTTTCAGATACGGCAGCAGGAGCGTGGGGGATGGTTCGCCCCCCTCTCCAAGAAGGATGTCGGACACCACCTTGTGGTTGCAGGGCGAGGTGGAGGGGCGATCCAGCATGATTGTCGTATAGTCACCCGGCGCATACTCCCCGCTGCCACGCTGGACAGTCCCGGTGATCCAGATGTCGTGTTGCAGGGGCAAAGTCGGCAGCGGCGGGCTGGCTGACATGGCGTTCTCTGACCATAATCCGGCAATCACAATTGCCGGGACCAAGGCACACAATCGTCTGTTCATGGTGCAAGCCTCTTGACGTCCAGTGACGCTCCCCTGCATGTCACGTTTTCCTTTCACTTCCCTGAAGCATGCCGCCGTGCGTACGTGCCTCACGACGAGCGTGTGCATACGGATCTCCAGTCCGTTGCGTATCTCGACTCTCAGCCGTTCCATTGAAGCACTCACCTTCGCGCGGGTACCGGTATCGCACCCTCCATGCGGTGCTCGCGCGAAAACCGCTCCGAACGCGGCGCTGAACGCTTCGTGGGACCGCACCGGGTGCACGGCGCGAACGACGGCATACCGTCGTGGCAAACGGTGCCCGCGGGGCAACCGCCCTGCCAACGGCGGCACAGGCTCGACGTGAACTGGTGAAACGTCAGCTACCCGGCGGCGATGCGCTCCGACAGTGTGCGCCGGGCACGCTGCGCAACCGCCTGGAAAACGCCGGACACGGCGACGATCGTACGGGGGACGTGCCCGAACAACGTAGTCGAAGCCGGGCGGAAATGAAGGCAGCTCATCGTATTCTCCTTCGACGCAGCAAGGAAGAGAACGGGCTTGCGCGCTCCAGTTCGCCTGCCATGCTGCGGGGCAAACAAATCGAAACACGCAGCATGCAACCGATCCATCACCGGGCACACTGCCAGAGCTGGATATAAGTTAGTTTCACTGATGAAAATTTTCAAGGTGGCGCGATGGGTCCCGCTCACCTGGACCCGACATCCCGGAATATCGGAAGCTGAAAGCCGGCGTTGCCTGTCGGACGGATCGCGTCAGGATATCCGCCCGTGGCTCACCGAGGACACCACCTTTTCACGGTGGCGGGCCGGAGTGCAGCCGGGACCGGCTTGATAAAGGCAGTCGTCCCACTGCACCGGCCCCGGCATCGAAGGTGGCATCGCCGTAGGAAGCAGAATCCGGATGTGTGCCAGCGCAGGATGCGCCCGGATCTGGCGGCACAGCTCACATACCGGCCAGCGACATCGTCCAGTCCGTTATGATCAGATCGGTGGCTGGCGCAGGGCATGGTTGAGGGCCTCCACGCCATTGTGTGCGCAGTACACGCCGTACCCGTTCGAGGGTGAACGTGAGGCACTAGGCGTCAGGCAGTTGAGGCGGGTCGTCGACAGGCAGGATAGAAGGTATTCTGCTGGTCGGTGGACTTGTTTCCGCCAGGCGGAGCAAATTGCGTTCCCGGCTGCCATCCTGGTCATTGTCCATAGACGGTGCGAGGAAACGATAATGTGCCTCGCACGCAGGTCTTTCGAAATGGTGTCACGCATTGGTACGGATCATGACCGATTCTCAAACGGGAACTACCCTGCAGGCCCTCGCCGGATGTCTACGACGGGAACAGGCGCGCCTGACGGAAAGATGGATGCAGGCCGTCGCTGCGGATGCCGACCTCATCGAAGCCGACCGGCTGACGTGGGAGCAGCTGGCCGATCATCTGCCCGCTATCCTGAGCGGCATCTGCATCGCGCTCGAAGAGCAGGATCTCCAACCGGTCGAGCGGGCCATTGAACGCAATGCGAGGCAGCACGGGAACGTGCGCTGGCAGCAGGGGTACCGCGTTGATGAACTCGTGCGTGAACTGGAGCTGTTCCGGCAGGAACTGGCCGCCGCCGTCCGGGCATTCGCGGAGTCCGACGACACGTTCACACGCGACCACGAATCCCGCGCCCTGCATCTGATCGACGAGGCGCTCAGCTTTGTCACCCTGACATCGATCCGCGAGGTCATCGGCGAGCGTGACCGGACCATCGCCGAATACACGAGCCAGCTGGAGCGTGCTAACGAGGAACTGCGTGAGCAGCAACGCGAGGTCGGCGAACTGTACCGGTCGCGCATGCAGGTCACGCGCGGCCTCGTGCACGACCTGCGCAACTTTCTGAACGCCTTTTCGATCGACCTGCAACTGATTGCGCGCGTTCCGTCCCGAGCCGAGGCCGGACTTGCGCTCGCGACCCGGCAGGCGGAGGACATGAAGCAGCTGGTCGACGAAATGGTGGAATATTCGGTTGTCGTCGGCGACAGCAGCCAGATCTGCATCGAGCCGGTTGATCTGCCCATGCTGTTTGACGAACTGGTCACGAACGCCCGTCCCGCGATCGAAGGAAAAGGCCTGCGTCTGTCCGCCTCGCTTGAGGCCGGACTGGTCCGTGTGCAGTCCAACCGCATCAAGCTCAAGCAGGTTGCGCTGAACCTGCTGTCGAATGCAACGAAATATACCCGCGAGGGGGGAATCGAACTGGTCATCGCGAGATGCGGTGACGGCCGGTGGTTCATGCGCGTGGCCGATACCGGTGTCGGCATTGCGCCGTCAGATACGGAGCGCGTGTTCAGGGAGTTCGAGCGGGCCGCCAGCGACGACATCCCGGGCGCCGGCCTGGGTCTGGCGATCGTCAGGGAGCTGTGCCACGCACTCGAGGGCGAGATCCACTTCGAGTCCCGCGAGGGTCAAGGCACGACCTTCGAAATCCGCTTTCCGGTCGACCTGAAGCCGCGAGGCTGACGCGGCGCCCGCCCGGCTCGTGATCTGAACGGATGTAAGCAGGGTGAGCGCCTCTCGGTCAGTGTTCCCGGCGGGGTCGATATCGCGGATCCAGCCCGACCTGCTCCGCAGGACGGCCTTCGGCCGACGCCTCACGTCCTTGTCGCGCCGGGGGCACACTCCAGCGGCTGCCACCGGCCCGTCTGCAGCCCTGTCACTGGATCGGCGGTGCGGTGCCCAGCTTTTCGGCCAGCATCCGCTCGTACACGCCGAAGTGCAGGTCCACTTCAGACTGATCGACTGCGGTAACGATCAGGGTGATCTGGTCCGGCAGGAGACCAAGCACGCCTGCGATAAACGTTTCGAGCTGCGGCGCGCATACCTTGTCCTTGGCGACGGTCGTCCCGATCGTGACTTCATAGTTTTTTTCCTGTCGGCAGACCACCTCCACCAGGCGCGCGCGGGCGCTCATGTTGTTGTCGACCGCAGTCCGGATGACGTCCACCGCCTTACGCATTGCTTCCGTCGGAAAACCTTTGGTCGAGCGCAGACGCACGCGGTGCGGGCCCAGGGTCAACCAGTCGGTATCGAATTCCATCGTGTCCTCCGCTTGCTACATGTTTCCGCCGCGATGATATGAGCTGGCAAAATTTTTTCAAGGTGTAACGCCGCTTTTGCTCCTTGAAATCCTCGCCAGAGTACCTATCTTAGGATTCGCTCAGGCAGACGCGCGGGTTTCCGCGTCCCGTGCGCTGCGTGTTTCGATTGTTTGCCAGACGCTGGCAGGCGAGCTGGAGCGCGTAGGCCCGTTCGCCTCCTTGCGTCGTTCAAGGAGAACTGCATCATGAGCGATCTCTATTCTGGATCCGGCCTCTTCAGCGAGTTCGACCGGCTGCAGCAGCAGATGGCGAGCCTTCTCGGTACTTTCCCCTCCAGTCTCCGGGCGAGCCGCTTCGGCACGTTCCCGCCCGTCAATATTGGCGCCACCGACGACTCGATCGAGATTGTCGCGTTTGCACCGGGCATCAATGCGGCGGAGCTCAACGTATCGATCGACAAGGGACTGCTGACCATCAGCGGTGAGCGCAAGCCGGCACAACCGGATACCGGCGAGGACACACGCGTTTATGCGCAGGAGCGCTTCACTGGCGCGTTCCGGCGGGTCATCGAACTGCCGGAGAACGCGGACCCCGACAAGGTTCAGGCACGCTACGAGAACGGTTGCCTGTCGATCGCCATCGGCAAGCGCGAATCTTCGAAGCCTCGAGCCATCACAGTCCAGTAATCCAGGGAGCTGAAAATGAGCGATACCACCGAACTGAGCAGGCGCGACCCGTCAGCGGTCGCGCGCAGCGAAAGCCGGCCCTCCGCACGGCGGATGACGATTACTCCCGCTGTCGATATCTACGAGAACACCCAGGGCGTCACGTTGTGGGCGGACCTCCCCGGTGTTACCCGGGACAAGCTCGATGTGCGAGTCCACGACGGCAATCTCGCCATCGAGGCTGAGGCGGTTGTGCCGACACCGGCAAATCTGCGGCTGCAGCATGCTGAGGTTCGTGAGCCGCGCTTTGCGCGCACGTTCACGCTCTCCCCGGACTTCGATACCTCGAAGATCGAGGCGAGCCTGAAGGACGGCGTACTGAAGCTCACGATCCCGCGCCGCGACGAGGCGCGCCCGCGACGAATCGAAGTGCGGACGGGCTGAGGTCGGCGCGCGGGCAACAACGGCAGGAAGCACCGGGTGGCGGCTGCCTGGCTGCCACCCTCTGACAGCGGAGGCCCGTCGACGGCAGATAAACGGCGGCGCGGGAGGCAAGTAGAGCGGCGGTTGCACGGTATCGATCTGCTCCTGAAGCCTGTCGAAAAGGTCCATGAAGCCTCCCGGTAGACATGTTGCAGGGCCACTTGAAATTTCCGTTCCTTGCGCTATTTTATGCATCGCTCAGGCAGTCGCGATCATGCGCTGCGTGTTTCGATTTGTTTGTCGGCGGGGTTTCCCACGGGCAGGCGGACTGGAGCGCGTGGTTCCGTTCGTCTTTCGTGCGCGGCCCCGGTTTCAGGGAGCCAGTCATGAGCGATCTTTTCTTCAGCACCGATCTGCTGGGCGAATTCGACCGCCTGCAACGGCAGATGGCCAGCGTCTTTGCGGGCTTGCCCGCGAGCCTGCGCGCCACGCGCAGCGAAACCTTTCCACCCGTCAACATCGGCAGCACCGACGACAGCCTCGAGATCGTCGCGTTCGCGCCAGGACTCGATCCCGCCGCCATCAACGTTTCGATCGACAAGGGGGTGCTTGCGATCAGTGGCGAGCGCAAGCCGCCCGGACCTGAAGCGGACGATCAGACCCGCGTCTACGCCACGGAACGCTTCATGGGGGCATTCCGGCGCGTGATCGAGCTGCCGCAGCACGCGGACCCCGACAAGGTCAGTGCGCGCTATGTGAACGGATGCCTGACGGTGAGCGTCGGACGTTCCGAGGCGTCGAAGCCACGCGCCATCGCCGTCCAGTGAGCCCGGCGCAAATGGAGTACGTGAAAGCACGGAGGACATCATGAACGACAGCACTGAACTGGCCGCCCGTGAGTCGCGCACTGACGTTGCCTCGCGCGAGGGTGCGCAACCTGCGAAGCAGCTGACCCGGATCTCACCTGCGGTTGACATCTTCGAGGACAGCCGCGGCATCACGCTATATGCCGACCTGCCTGGTGTGCCGCGCGAAAAGCTCGACGTGCGCGTGCAGGACGGCAGTCTGAACATCGAGGGCGAGGCAGTGATTCCCGTTCCATCAGGACTGCGCCTGCAGCATGGCGAGGTGGTCCACCCGCACTTCAGGCGCGCCTTCACGCTCAGCCCCGATTTCGACGCCTCGCGCATCGACGCACAGTTGCGCGATGGCGTCCTGAAGCTCACCGTTCCTCGTCGTGAGAAGGCAAAGCCGCGACGCATTGAGGTGAACGTTGGCTAGGCGTATGCACAGGGGCAAGGCCGGTCATGCGGCGTGGACCGGGCGGCCCGCGCCGCGTGACCTGTCACGCGGAGGTATTTATGGACGACGTACGCAGCGAATGCTGGAAGGGCTTCGTGATCGAGACCCGCGCGTTTCCGGTTCGGCACTGTGCGCTGCCTCATGCCGGCCGCGATACGTACGTGGCCGTCGTGCGCATCCGGCACGCGGAGCAGATGGTCGCGGACTGGCATCTGCCGCGCTACGCCCAGCACTGGGCAAGCGTGGTCGAGGCGCATCGGGAGACGGTCGAGTACGCGATACGCGCCATCAACGCAGGCTGTCTGAACGACACGGGTTCGCCGGCGCGATTCCTCGCGTGAGCGCGCCGCGTTGCATGGTGGCGCAGCCCCTTTCCGGCTTGCACTACGTTTCGTTTTTCTGCAGGGGACCGCTGCTGTCGGGACCCTGCCTTACGGGAGAAGAAAATGCTCAGTCCACACGAATTTGCGACCCTGATGCTGGTTCGTCAGGCGCCGGACCAGCTCGACATGGACCGCGCCGAACTCGACGCGCTGCTCGAACGCCAGCTGGTCATGCTGGAACATTGCGCCGAGGGCGCACGCCGCGCATACCTGACCGGGAAGGGCCGAACGTTCCTCGACGCGCTTCACCCGGGCGACGCAGCCCGCCGAAGCCGGAAGACCGCCGGCAACGGCAGTGGGGAGAGGCCGGAGCCGTCCCCCGTGCCGGGCAGCCAACCGGCGGATATCGTGGTGCCGGGACATGCAGGCTGAATGGGTGTGCGATCACAACGCCTGGCTTGTCGTCTCCGCGGTCGCGTGTGGGCGCGAGGTTACCGTGAAATTCTCCGGTAACCCCGGTGCGATACAGGTCGTCGTCGGGCGTCCAACCGATGGCCACCCGAGCGTGCAGGTCGGGGAATGATACGTGCTGCGCTTGACGGACTGGACGCGAATTCCGCCTGTCCGGTGATGTTTCGGAAATGATGCTCAGCTGGAGATGTCATATGCAAACGGACAAAGTCATCGAGTATCACGGCTGCGAGGTCCGGCCGGTGGTCACCGCCACCGGGAGTGGCCGTTACGCAGCCGCGGCCGTCGTCACCGACCGGGCGGGCGAAATACGCACGCTCGGTGTCGATGGAGATTTTGCCAACGCCCAGGAGGCACGCGATGAAGCGCTGGAGCTTGCCGTCGCGTGGATCCAGCAGCGCTCGGTCGTTTCAGACCGGTATGTCCGACGAACCTAGCCGCCAATCAGCAACTGCCGTCCGGACGCACGGTGAACAACGGCGGATTCGAGGGTCGATCCGAGTCCGGTTCGCCGTGCTTCCGGAACTGTTTGGGCACAAGCCACATCACGGAAAAGAGAATGACAGATATTGCAGTCATCGATCCCGACGACGAAGACGCGCTTTATGAACGCATCCGGCTCCTGCTCTTCAGCCCTGACCTGCCGGTGCAGCGTCTGCAAGCCGACATCGACGACATCGGACGTTTCACCACGGCGAATGTGCGCTCACCGCATCTGCACCTGGTCGAGGCCATGCCGCCGCTTACGCCCGCTGCGGAAGCGATCGTGCGCGCCATGATCCGCGCATACGGCATGGAGCTGTTCGGGCGCGGCAGCGCGAATTCCGGGCTGCGTGCCTTGATAAAGGCTGGACCGGTCAAGTTTGGACAAACTGCCTTGATGCTGGGGCCTGACGCCCCTGTGCCGGTGCGTGCCCGTCCACTCGTCGAGGCGTTCAACCGAATTTTCGAGCGCTACCCCGAAAGCGGCTTCCCGCAGGCACGATACTTTCTTTCGGCTATTGGGCTGCCAGTCGGCCGCGACATGAATTCGCGAGTGCGTCGCTCGCTCCAGCGCAACTAGCACAGGCGTCGTACAGCCAAATATCCAGCGTCGGGAACTTCGCTTCATGTCATAGCGGTCACCGGAATCATCGGGCTGATGCGTCACTGGAAACCGATCAGCACGGAACTGGAGTGTATGCAGCGGAACGATTTTTGCTGGGCATAACGTTGCTCGCACCGCTTTGGTCTTTCGGCGGCCGGGGCCTCCGATGCGCAAGGGCGCAGGCGATCCATACCTCCGGTGTCATCGATGAAAACTACCGACGTATTGACGGCAGGATCGGGCGGCCATGCCGACCACTGCGTGCACTTCTATGAAGACGATGCGCTGCTGATCCGGCGCGTCGCGGACTTCGCGGAAGAAGGGCTGGACGCCGGCGGCAGCGCGATCCTGATTGCAACGGAGCCGCATCTTGCCGCGCTTCGGGCGCGCCTGAGCGGTCGCAGCGTCCGCGGCGATCCTGAGGCCCGCGAGTCGTCACTCGTCATGCTCGATGCGCAGACGACGCTCTCAGGTCTGAGCGTTGACGGCTGGCCGGACGAGCGTCTGTTCGATTCGACGGTCGGTGCCATTGTCGCCCGCGCTGCGCGACGCAGCGGACCCGTGCACGCGTTTGGCGAGATGGTCGCGCTGTTGTCCGCGCAGGGCCGGCATGACGCAGCCCTGCGGCTCGAGCACCTGTGGAACGCGCTGGGCACCCGGTACCACTTCTCGCTGATGTGCGCCTACCCGCAACGCCTCTTTCCGACTGGCGAAGAAACTGGCGTTTTCCGGCACATCTGCGACGCCCATACGCGCGTGCTGCCAGACGACATTTTCACCGCCGATTCGCCAGCGGAGGCATTCCGGCACACTGCGCTCTGGCGGCAAAAAGCGGGCGCCCTGGAGGCGGAAATCCTGCGCCGGCAGCGCGCCGAGCGACAGCGTGACGGCATGCTGATGAATTCACCTGTCGCCTCCGCACTGCTCGTCGGTCCCGATCATTGCTTCCGCCTCGCGAATCTCGCCTACGCGGCGCTGGCGGGTCACGATGACGTCATCGGTCGCCGCTACGCCGACGTGTTTCCCGGGGATCATGAGATCGTACAGGCGTTGCGGCGCGCGTTCGCGCGCGGCGAGGCGGTCGTCATCGACGAACACCGCCGTCACGGAGCCGCTGGCGCTGGGCGCGTGTTCACCGTGCACATCAATCCGCTGCATCCGGAAAGCGGCCAGCCCGTCGACAGCCTGATCCTGACGGCCGTTGACGTTACGGAGCATGTGCGTACGCGTGAACGGCTGGAACGACTGCATGCGGAACGGGCCACGCTGGTCGCTGATCTCGAGCAGGCAGGTCGCGTCAAGGATGAATTCCTCGCCATGCTGGGTCACGAACTGCGCAACCCGCTGGCACCGATTGTCACCGCGCTGCAGCTCATGCGGCTGCGCGGAGAAACGGCAGTGGCCCGCGAGCATTTGATCGTCGAGCGCCAGGTGGACCACCTCGTCCGTCTGGTCGATGACCTGATGGATGTTTCCCGCATCACACGCGGCGACGTGGTGCTGAAAAAGGAAACCGTCAATGTTCGGGAGGCGATCGCGAAGGCAGTAGAAATGGCAAGCCCGCTGCTCGAGCTGCGCGGACACGCCCTCGAGGTCGATATCGGGAGCGACATGATCTGCGACGCAGATCCCGTGCGCTTCGCGCAAATCATCAGCAATCTGCTTACGAACGCGGCACGTTATACCGATGCGGCGGGCAAGATAAGCGTAAGAGCTTCATGCGACGGTCAACATGTCCAGATCCGCGTACGCGATAACGGCATGGGCATCGCACCGGACTCGCTCACGCAAATCTTCTTGCCGTTCTATCGCGGCAACGCAGCCGACGGACGCGGTGCAGGCGGACTGGGGCTCGGTCTGGCGCTCGTGAAAAATCTCGTCGAGCTGCACGGCGGCTCGGTGCGCGCGACGAGCGACGGGCCCGGATGCGGCAGCGAATTCACCGTCGAGCTGCCACGCGGCAACGTCGAACCGCTGCCTGCCGATACGAAGGGCGGTATGGCGACTGTGACGGCAGCCGCGGGGCGGCGGGTCCTCGTGGTCGACGATAATGAAGATGCGGCCCTTGCGCTCGCCGAGTGGCTGCGGATCCATGGTCATATCGTAGAGACGCTTCATGATCCGGTCGCAGCCCTGCAATGCGCGCCGTCAATCGATCCTGACGTCGTCGTGCTCGATATCGGCCTTCCTGGCATGGACGGTTACGAATTGTGCAGGCGCTTACGCACCCTACTCGTCTCGCGGGCGCGCACGTACGTGGCGCTGACCGGCTACGGGCAGGACGGCGACCGGGCGCGCAGCCGCGCCGCAGGCTTCGATCACCACTTCGTGAAGCCGTTGCAGCCGCCCCTGCTTCTGGATATGATCCTGGCCTCGCCAGCAGGCAGGGAGCGAAAGTGATGCCATCTCGCCGAACATTGCGGTTCGTTCGCGCGCACACCGACGTTCATTCCTCACAGCCTGGGTCCTCGCCCCTCCGAGCCGTATGTGCAAGCTCGCCGGGAAATATCGCGGACGGCAAGGCGGCTCCGCGACGCACGCCGCCCGCATGGGAGCGTCCAATCGGGACGCCTCGGGACAGTACACGGTCTTCCGGCGCCCTCGCCTGTTACCCGCGCCCCGATCTGCGCGACTCCTCGCAGGCTTCATGAGTTTTAGTTTTCCTGAAAATCGACATTCAATGTGGTCCTTGAGTAAGTATTCCTATCTAAACCGTAGGAACGTACCCCCGCGTCGCCCCGACGAACGGACGTTCACGCACTCCCAATCGGGCTCTACCCGGTCTTCGGTTCAGTTGAAGTCTTTGTAGATTTATCGACTCGCGCCTGATTTCCTGGACCAGGTACCTGGCACGAACTCTCCTTCGGCGAAGAACCACGCCGACATCGTCCGTGCCAGCTCGAGCACGACTTCCGCGTCGGTCCGGCCGGAGGACGCGCGCACGTGGAACGAATGATCTGCGTCGTCCACCACATGCAGCGTGGCGCGTGGCCCCAGTGTCTCGACGACCGACCTCAGCAGGTGAAGCTCGGCCAGCTTGTCGCGCGTGCCCTGCAGGAAGAGAATCGGCACCGTGACGTCCGCCAGGTGCCGTGCCCGCTCCACGCCGGGCGCGCCCGCGGGGTGCAGCGGGAATGCGACGAAAGCGAGGCCACGCACGCCGTCGAGCGGTGCGATGGCTTGGGCCTGGGACGTCATGCGGCCGCCGAACGACCTGCCGCCCGCGAAGAGCGGCAGGTCTGGCAGCCGCCGGCGGCCCTCTGCGACTGCTGCCTGCACGGCAGCATGTGCCACGGCCGGCGAGTCCACCCGTTTGGAGCCCCGCTCCATGTACGGAAACTGGTAGCGCAGTGTGGCGACATTGGCCGACGCAAGCGCGTCGGCCAATGTCGACATGCCGGCATGCTGCATGCCCGCCCCGGCACCGTGCGCGAAGACATACAGGGCTCGCGCGTCCTCCGGCACTCGGAGGAGCGCAGAGACCTTGGTGCCGTCGGGCAGTGCCAGGGAAAGCGATTCTGGGTCGTCCATGGTATTCAGGTCGTGTCGTTGTGGCCATTGCGCCGATTCTGCATCAAGCGGTGTAATTGCACGCCTGCATCATTGTCAGCGAACTGTTACGACACTGCAATCAGCGTCAAAGGAATTTCTCGAAGGGCAGTTCATTTAAAGGGCGAAGCCGCCAATCGTCGCCACCGCTAATAATATTTAGGTATCCAATTTACTGAATGCAAACATATTGAATAACATGCATTTTGGCTGCGTTCACGTGTGTTTAGGAGATGGTAGATTCGCAATCGAATCCTTCCGGGTTTCTTCTTGACAATTCGATCTGCCTACCTATTATTAGCGAGGCTTAATTACAACTCAACCGACAGGGCACAACTAGTAGGGCATTGACTGTTCGGGGCCTCGCTGTCCAACATTTATCGTCGATGGGTCGGTCTCCCAAGGTCGAGTTCACTGACCTGGCAAGCTTCCACCGGCGGGTATTGGAGGGGCTGGCATGGCTGCAAGATCGATTCGTCGCGCATCGTTAAACACTTTTGCAGGCGTCGCGCGCAGTCAATTGGCGACATCGCCGACGACGCGGCATCAGCGGCTCAACTCCCTCAGCATCCTCCATGCCATCTGGCTCCTGGGCCAGTCACCCGTGCCGGCGCTGGCACAGCAGATACCCACTGAACTGCCCAATCTCTCCGGGAGCGGAACCATCGACACTCCCCCCAACCACGTCCTGATTGTCGGCACCGACGGCACCGACACCGCTTTCTCCGGCACGATCAACAACGCTGGCGTTGCGAGCGATCCCGTGTCGCTACAAGGCCAGTTTGTCAAAACCGGGGCCGGGACGATTACGATCAACGGCGCGTCAAAGGCCGCCGCTGCACCTCGCGCGCGTCAGGTAAACCCCGCATGGCAACCTTGAAGTCCGGTGTTTAACATCCCACGACGTTACCGGTAACGTCGCATGGTACGCAAACATGCTTTCTGGCGAGGCACATCACTATAAGGAGACGGGAATGCGTCCATCGGGAGTCACCGTGCGTGCACTGTACGCCGGCGTCACATTGCTCACGATTGCGTCGATCTCAGGTTGCGCGCACAACCAAACGGCTGCCACCCCCGATGGATTGCCGCTCGCAGTCGCTCCCACGCAAGCCGTGCCGCAACTGAAAAGCGTGATGGCCGCGCATTTCAAGGTAGGCGCGGCGATTGAACCCGATTCCATCGACAGTCCCGCCGACGCCGCGCTGCTGGCCGTCCAGTTCTCGAGCCTGACCGCCGAGAACAAAATGAAGCCGGGCACGATAGGCGTGGCCGCAGGCGAGTACAACTTCGCGCCGGCCGACCAGATCGTGGCGTTCGCGCAGGCGCATGGCCTGGCCGTGCGTGGGCACACGCTGGTGTGGCATTACAGGAGCGGCGAATGGACCGAGGCTCCGGACTGGTTCTTTGCAGGCGACGCCAAAGATCCGCATTATCACGATATCGTCGCGGCACGGCTCCAACGCTATGTGACCGACGTCGTCACGCATTTTCGCGGCAAGGTCTATGCATGGGACGTCGTGAACGAAGTCATCAGCGACGACCCGCATCAGGTCTATCGCGAAGACAGCCCGTGGTATCGCGCGCTCGGCAAGGACTACATTGCAATTGCGTTCCGCGCCGCACGTGCGGCCGACCCTGACGTCAAACTCTATATCAACGAGTACAGCACGGACGACGCGGCCAAGCGCGCGAAGCTGCTCTCCGTGATACGCGATTTGCGTGCTCAGGGCGTGCCGATCGATGGCGTCGGGCATCAAATGCATATCAGCATCAACTGGCCGCCGCTGCAAAATATGAAGCAGGCTTTCGACGACGTCGCCGCCCTCGGACTCGAAAACCAGGTGACGGAACTCGATGTCAGTCTCTACAGCGACCCGGGCGCATGCTGGAGCCATCCGCCTGCGTGCTTGCCCGATCTCGGCCAACCGGTGCCGAACGACGTGATGCGTGCGCAGGCGCAGCGGTATCGCGCGGTGTTCGATCTGTTCGAGCACGAGCCAAGCATCAAGGCCGTCAGCTTCTGGGGCTATTCGGACAAGCACACGTGGCTGACCTCCATACCGGTGCCGCGTACCAATCTGCCGCTGCTATTCGACGCGAACCTGAAACCGAAAGCCGCGTTCTGGGCAATAGCCGATTCGTCGTGGCAGCCGTAAGGCGGATGGCGAAATTGATAGTCCACGGTCTTGCCGACGTCCAGGCATCCGTCATATTGCGGCGAGAGAGCTTCGAACAGAACGCGGTCGTCTGGCGGCCATCGGAAGAGTGTGGAGTTCACCAATTAATGTCGCTGTTTTCCAACCAATTCTTGTCGTTTTGAGCCGCGAAATCCGCCTCCCACACCCCGTAATGGCAGCGAAGACAGGCAATTGCTGTCGCTTTGACACATGACCGCTTAAAAAGGCGTTGATCCAGCCCTTTATTCACCAACAGCGCTCGCGTTCTTAACACTCACGACCACTGCTTTCACCAGCGTAATCGCCTTGAAGCCAGATCGCCTCGCGACGTCATCGCCGCTTCGATAAAAAATAGGACTACAAACCATGTCAAAGCCATTTTCAGATGTCGGGGTCCCGGCTAAATACAGATGTCGGGGTTGAGGTTGGTTCTGGGTGTGGTTGTTTCGCAGTCCTTTATATTTATCTGGAGGGGGTTTTTAGCACCGAGCCTCCCGGGTTGCGGTGAGTCCCCATTACCGCCACATTCAAGTCCTCGAGCGTCACTTCGCGCTGCTTCCGTGCGCCAGGCAATGGTTTCGGTTTGCGTACCGCGGCGCCGCGATTGGTGCGGGATGGCGAGCCTGATACGCGACGGTTATCGCGTTGCGCCTGCAGCGCCTGGGCGACGCGCAGCGCATGGCCGAGCC
>NZ_JBFRCM010000014.1:0-260917 GCF_040965735.1 Paraburkholderia sp. BR10936 | reverse complement strand
CGATCACGTGCGCGACGTCGCGCACATACACCACGCTGCCGTTCACGGTCTTGATGGGCAGGTCGTTGAGCGCCGCGACGGTTTGCGTGCTGCCGTTCATCTCCACGTTGTATTCGCGCGAGCCGATTTTCGCGGTGCCGCCGGGCAGGATGAGGTTCTGCGCGTTCACGGCGTTGACGACGTCCGCGGGCGCGAGACCTTTGGCCTGCAGCGCTTTCGGATCGAGCTGCACCATGATCTGGCGGATCTTGCCGCCGTAGGGCAGCGGCACGGCCGCGCCCTGGACGGTCGCGAGCTGCGTGCGGATGAAGCTGTTGCCGAGGTCGTAAAGCGACTGCTCGGGCAAGGTCGCGCTGGACAGGCCCAGTTGCAGCACTGGCACCGTGGAGGCGTTGTACGTGATGATGTTCGGGGGCAGCGTGCCGGGCGGCAGCACACGCAGGATCGACGCGGAGTTGGACGCGGCCTCGGCAATCGCGCGGTTGATGTCGGCGCCAGGATGGAAGAACACCTTCACGACCGACACGCCGTTGAGCGACTGGGATTCGATGTGCTCGATGTCGTCCACGTCCGAAGTCAGCGCGCGCTCGTAGTTCGAGGTGATGCGGTGCGCCATGTCCTCGGCGGAGAAGCCGTTGTAGGTCCAGACGATGCTGACCACCGGGATATTGATGTTCGGAAAAATGTCCGTGGGCGTGCGCATGATGGCGAGCGGCCCGAGGATGAAAAGCAGTACGGCCAGCACGATGAACGTGTAAGGCCGTCTGAGAGCCAGTTTGACGATCCACATGACGGGGTCCGGGTTGAGGCGGGAGTGGCGCAAGTATCGGGAGGGCGCGCTTACCCGGTCCTGACCTCGACATTACGGATTTGTCATCTTTGCCGCGCAAGCACGCTGGCCGCAGGGGGCGCGCTGCGCCCAGATAACGAACTCGTAATCAGCAGGTCAGCTTTGGGTCAGCGCCGCGCGACCAGAATGCGTTCAACCTTCGCGACATTGCCGAGGGTGGCTGAGGCGGCATCCCTTCCCGATGCAGCGGCCATTCATTGAGAGGTGAACACCATGAAAGCACTCGTTTCCACATTGCTCGTTGCCTGCGCCCTGGCCGCTCCCGCTGCCGCTTTCGCACAGACCGCCACCCCCGCCGACCCCGCCAACGCGCCGGTCACGCGCGCCCAGGTGATCGACGATCTCGTGCGGTTGGAGCAGGCGGGGTATCGTCCTGTGGCCAAGGACGTCAACTACCCGGATGACATCCAGCACGCGGAGGCGATCGTGGCCCAGGAGCAGGCGCAAAAGAACCAGCAGGCCGCGCCGGGCAGCACGGCGGTCGGCGGCGTGGCGATGACGGGCAGCTCGGACGCGGGTGCGCCGGTCGTGGCGAGCGTCGGCGAGCGGTCGATTTATGCGGGCCACTGAGCGAGCCACTGGATGCTCGAACGCGGCGCAGCAGCCCCGGCGATAACGCCGGGCGCTCCCGCGCATTTCGATTCGCTTGAACAAACGTTTGCGCGAACATAATTCGCCCCATTCGCGCGCAAGAAATCGCTATTCATTTTTATTGAAGCCCCGAACCTACCCTACTAATTACGGCGGCGTTAAATCAGCCGCATCGGCAAATTCGCCACGATACCGCGCGTTTTCACGGCGCTATCTTTCCGGATCACGCAAATTCATAATGCGCTGGTAAGATACGCGCGAATTGGGATGGCCGTTCTCCATTCCGGGCTATTGGCGCGAATCTAGACCACTCGCGCTGCCGGAACAGGAGTCTGCGCCGTCAGGCCGACGGGGAGCGGCCGTCTTGCACTACGAATAGCGCTCCATGTTTAAAAAAGCGCGTACGTTCGGTTCGTGTGTTTAATCGCAAGCGTTTGAGACTCGCGTTTCGCCTTTCTAGCGAATCGTCGTCCGCCGCTTGCTGCTGTTGCGCCTTGCGCAGACGGTCATTCCCCTCGCGGTCTAATCCCGCCGTCATGCCAATCAGGCGTATAAAACAGTCGCACATACTGGCCGAACCCGTCATGTCCACCCAGTCGACCCACCATCACCGCCTCTTTATGGCGCTGGTCGGTGTCATCAGCGCGGCGCTCAATACGGGCGCGCTCGTGGCGCTGTTGTTGCTGCGCGGACAGACCGGCGATACGCCGTACACGCGGGCGTTGACCGGGGCGTTCGCCGTGGCTGCGTTCGTCGTGTTTGCGCGGTTTCACCTGGTAGCCAGCGCGCGTCATCTCTGGTGGATGCTGGGCCGCGGCGCATGGCGCTGGTGCCGGCTGCCGGTCGCGCTCATGGTGCTGCTGTTCGCGACGCATGGCGATAGCGGCACGACGGCCCTGCGTACGCTGGTCGTCCAGTGGGCCGCCATTGCGCTGCCGCTGCAACTCGTCGGCCTGGCTGTATTGCGCGGCGTGGCCCACAGCGTCAACAACGCGCCCGGCAACCTGCGCCGCGCGGTGTTCTTCGGGATGGGCCGCGAGGCGCGCAAGCTGAACCTGCGCCTGCAGCGTTCGCCGATTCTCGGTATTCACGTGATGGGCTATTACAACGATGCGCCTGCCACGCCGCGTGACGGGGAAACGCTGCCGCCGTATCTCGGCCGCTATGAAGACGCCGCCACGCGCATCCTCGCGAACGACTATGAGATCGTGTTCCTCGCGATGGGGCAGGCCGCGATGGCGCGAGCCGACGCAACGCAAGTGAAGGACATCACGGCCGACATCGTGACGCGCCTCTACGATTCGACGGCTGCGATCTATCTCGTGCCCGAGCTGCATTACCTGGAGGACGTCGCGACGACCGGAGCGGACCTGGCCGGCGTGCCGCTGCTGGCACTGCACGACGTGCCGATTCTGGGGCTCTCGCGCATGCTCAAGCGCGCGGTCGACATTGCCGGCGCGGCGTTGCTGCTCGCGCTACTGTGGCCCGTCATGCTCGCGATCGCGCTGGTGATCCGGCTCGATTCGCCGGGCCCGGTGATGTTCAGGCAGCGCCGCAATGGCGAGCACGGCCGGGCGATCGTCGTGCACAAATTCCGCTCGATGCGCGTCGCGGCGGAGAACGAGGGCGATGCACAAGAGCAGGGCGTGCGCCAGGCCCGCAGCGGCGACGACCGGATCACGGCCGTGGGGCGCTATCTGCGCCGGACTTCGCTCGACGAGTTGCCGCAGCTCTTCAACGTGCTGGGCGGTTCGATGAGTCTCGTGGGTCCGCGTCCGCACGCGGCCGAGCACAACGAAGAGTACCGGCAGCTGATTCCCGGCTACATGCTGCGCCATAGCGTGAAGCCGGGCATTACCGGCTGGGCGCAGATCAACGGGTTGCGCGGCTTGACCGATACGCCCGACAAGATGCAGCGCCGCGTGGAGTACGACCGTTACTACATCACGCACTGGTCGCTGTGGCTCGACCTGCAGATCCTGCTGAAGACGATCCCGTCGATCGTCTCGGGCCGCAATGCGGTTTGAAGCCTGCGCCGCGCGAGACGTGGCCGAACATGAGCCGGCCGCGTCCGCATCGGCGGCCTTACGCCGCGCGCTGCTGCGTGCGCGCCATGCGCCAGTGACGCCACAGGATGGCGAAGAAGCGGCGGTCGTCCACGAGGTACCGGCGCCACAGGCGCGCGGGGTCCTGTTTGATGCGCCAGCACCATTCGAGACCGCAGCGCTGCATCCACACGGGGGCGCGTTGCTGCAGGCCGACGGCAAACTCGACGGCCGCCCCGGCGCACAGCATGAGGCCGCCCGGCAGCTTGCTCGCGTGATGCAGGGCCCAGCGTTCCTGCTTGGGCATGCCGAGGCACACGAACACGATATCGGGCGCGGCCGCGCGCACGCGCCCGGCCACCGCATCGCCCTCGGGGCCGGTCGGATCGAACGTCATGGAAGGTGCGATCACGTCGACATCGAGGCCCGGATAGTGCTGCGCGAAGCCGTTCAGGAGCGTGGCTTCGTCGCCCGGGCGGCCACCCACCACCACGACTTTCCAGCCGGCTGCGTGGGCGCGCTCGCACAGGGCGGGCAACAGGTCCGCGCCGGTCACGCGTTCCGGCAGCGGCGCGCCGAACAGGCGGCTCGCCCAGACCACGGGCATGCCGTCCGCAAACAGGAAGTCGGCGGTGCGGTAGAGACGTTGAAGATCGGGCTGCGTGTCGAGCCGCACCACGTGGTCGACGTTCGGCGTGACCGCGACACGCGCCCGGCCGTCGCGCTGCAAGGCGGCGGTGCAAAGCACGTCGAGCGCGGTGTCGAACGACACGGCGGCGATGTTGAGACCGAACAAGGGAATGCTCGGCTTGAAGACACCCCGTGCGGCCGCCTGCGGCGCCGCTGTTATGTAAGGCGTGCTCATCTTGTTTTTGTGACCCCGACGTGCGCACACGACGAGAGCCACGCACGGCGCCCGTTGAACCGGCGTCGTGCCACCCCGTCATGCGACGTACGTTATGTTTTTTTCTGGTCTCCTGGCTTTTGCCAAGGCGTTTTGGACTTCAGACGGAATCTTACTGCTGTGTCGGTGCTGCGGGTAATACAACAGTGTTTTTTTAGAGACAAAAATCGGGATGCGTCTGAAATTTCTCGGCTGGCGCCGTTGGTTGCACGCGAGCGATCGGCTACGATCGCCGCGGCCCGTCTTCCCTTTCCCATACGTAACAGACGATGATCACCGACGCCCGTGAGATTCCCGCCGGCACGACGCTGCACGCGGACCTGTGCATCGTGGGGGCCGGCGCCGCCGGCATTGCGCTCGCGCTCGCGCTGGAGAAGAGCGGGCTCGACGTAATCGTGCTGGAAAGCGGCGGCGATGCGCCCGAGCCTGCCACCCAGCAGCTGTACGCGGGCACGGTGGCGAATGCGGCGCTGCATCCGCCGCCGGACAACTACCGCGTGCGGCGCTTCGGCGGCTCGACCACGCTGTGGGGCGGCCGCTGCATGCCGCTCGACGCGCACGACTTCGAGGCGCGCGATTACGTTGCGCACAGCGGCTGGCCGATCGCGTTCGCCGATGTGCTGCGCCACTACCCGCAAGCCAACGCGCTGTGCGAAGCGGGCGAATTCGCCTATACGGCCGAAGGCGCGTTCGCGGCGCCCCCGCGCCCGATGATCGGCGGCTTTGCCAGCGACGTGTTTTCGACGCACACGCTCGAGCGCTTCAGCTGCCCGACCGATTTCGGTCAGCGTTACCGGGCGCGCCTGGCGAAAGGCGGCGTGCGTGTGCTCCAGCATGCGAACCTGTGCCGCCTGCCGATGCTGGCGGGTTCGACGCGGCGTGTCGGCGCAGCTCAGGTACGCGTGCTCAATGCGAAGGACGCGACGGGCGGCGCGACGTTCGCGGTGGCCGCACGCGCCTACGTGCTCGCGGCCGGCGGTCTCGAAGTGCCGCGCCTGTTGCTCAACAGCCCCGGGCCGAGCGGCCGGGGACTCGGCAACGCCCACGACGCGGTGGGCCGCTATTACATGAGCCATCTCGCGGGCACGATCGGCACGCTCGATCTCGCGGCGGCGCAGTCCGTGTGGCACGGCTACGAGGTGACGGAAGAGGGCATCTATTGCCGCCGCCGCCTCGCGCTGCGCCCGGAACAGCAAGACGCGCTGCGCGCGGGCAACTTCATTGCGCGCCTGCATCATCCGCGCATTCCGGACGCCGGACACGGCAACGGTATCCTCTCCGCGCTGTATCTCGCGCGCGGCATCGTGCCCTACGAATACGCGAAGCGCCTCTACGACGGCACACCCGAAGGCTATGCGGGCTCCACGCTCGCGCACGCGAAAAACGTCGTTGCGGACGCGCCGAACACGGCGCGTTTCCTGTGGCACTGGCTGCGGCGGCGCACGCTGGCCGCGCGCAAGTTCCCCTCGGTGATCGTGCGGCCTGCGAATCTGCGTTTCTCGCTCGACTTCCATGCGGAGCAGGAGCCCAATCCGGCGAGCCGCGTCACGCTCGGCGATGAAACCGATGCACTCGGCCTGCGCCGCATCCATGTGGACTGGCGCTACACGCAGCAGGACGTCGCGACCGTGAGCCGCGCGCTCGCCGCGCTTGCGCACGAGGTCGAGCGCGCGGGCGTGGGCCGTTTCACCTACGACCCCGCGCAGGTCGAGGCCGAAATGACGCGCTACGGAGCCTATGGCGGCCATCACATCGGCACGGCGCGCATGGGGCGCGATGCGCGCACGAGCGTGGTCGATGCCGACTGCCGGCTGCACGAAGCGGACAACGTCTATGTGACGGGCGCCGCGGTCTTCCCGACTTCGGGCCAGGCGAATCCGACCTTGACCATCGTCGCGCTCGCACTGCGGCTCGCCGAACACCTCAAGGGCGCCGCCGATCTTGCCGCGCTGCCCGTTCCAATCGCAAACCCTTCCGAACCCGCGTAATGAAAGCCCGTATTCTCGTTCTTGGCGCGACCGGCTTCGTCGGCCGCCATCTGGTGAAAGCGTTGAGCCGTACCGAATGGGCCGAGCCGGTGGCCGCCTCGCGCAGGGAAGGAAGCGGCTTGCGCCGTGTCGATGCCGCGGACCCCACGTCGCTCGCCGCCGCGCTGGCCGACGTGGACGGCGTGGTCAACTGCGTGGCGGGTGCGCCGGCGACGATCGTCGCGAATGCGCGCGCGCTGGCGGCCGCGCTGGCGTCACGCGGTGCGCCGCTACCGGTGGTCCACTTCAGTTCGATGGCGGTGTACGGCGCCGCCGAAGGCCGTATCGACGAAGCGGCGGCGCTCGACGCCGTGAGCCCCTATGGCCATGCGAAGGTCGAGTCGGAACGACTGCTCGCTGCGCTGCCTGCGCTCACGATACTGCGCCCGGGTTGCATCTACGGAGGCGGCAGTCCGCAGTGGTCGGCGCGCATTGCGCAGCTGCTGTGCGCGCGGCGCCTGGGTGACCTCGGCGCCGCCGGCGACGGTTGCAGTAATCTCGTCCACATCGACGACGTCGTGCAGGCGGCACTGGCTGCGCTGCGCACGCCGGCTTCGGGCGCTCAGGCCTACAACCTGGCGATGGCCGAGGCGCCGCGCTGGAATGAATACTTCGTCGCCTACGCGCGAATTTTGGGGGCGACGCCCGTGGAGCGGATCGGTGCGCGGCGTCTTGCACTCGAAACGAAGCTGTGGGCGCCTGCGCTGAAGATTGCCGGGATCGCGGGGCGCAAACTGGGTGGCGTGAAGGTGCCTCCGCCGCTGCCGCCTTCGCTCGCGCGGCTGTGGCAACAGGACATCCGGCTCGACGCGCGCCGCGCGGAACAGGCATTCGGGATGACGTGGACGCCGTGGCGCGTCGCGCTGCAGGCCGAAGCGTTCATGGCGGCGTCGTCGCGCGCCGACTGAACCGGTCGGGTTAGGCGGGGTTTCGGCGCGTCGAAGGCTTCGGCTTCGACCCATCACTATAATTCGGAGTCCTGCGGATAAATTTTGCGACTTCAGTCGCTTCTACCATCGTACCCTCATCGCTACGCTTTAGTGGTGCCGGATCGCGCTTCGACGGCTATTCAGTGGCGGCGTAAAAATGCGCGCGTTGCGCTCGTCAAATCAGCGAATTGAGGCCATAAAAAAGGCCTGTTCGCGACGCAGACGTGCGCGCACGGCCCATAGAATTTGATCGTAGATCCACTCACGCAGCGTCAGGCGATCGATACCTGTCGGATCGCTCCCCCACATCGGATTTCCGGTTAATTCAGCATGACACGGCTTGCACGGCACTACGTCCCAGAACAACCGCAGCACGTTATCTTGCAGGGGCTCAAAGGGCCCGCATTCCTCGACGAAGGAGACTACCTTTACTTCCTCGCCTGCCTCGCGGACGCCGCGCGCGTCGCCGATCTGGCAGTCCACGCGTGGGTGCTGATGCCCGACGCGGTGCAGTTCCTCGTCACGCCTTCATACGAGTCGAGCGTAGCCATGGCGATGCAGGCGGTTTGCCGTCGCTATGTCGAGACATTCAACCGCCGCCATGGACGCCGCGGTGCGATGTGGCGTGGCGAGTACCGGGCAACCGTGATCGAACCCGACCGCTATTTCCTGCTCGCGAGCCAGGTCATCGATCATGCGCCGGTGCGCAACCGCCTCGTGGCCGAGCCGGGCAACTATCCGTGGTCGAGCTACACGCACCACGTCGGGCTGCGTGTCGACAGGTTCGTCAAGGATCATCCGCTCTATCGCGCGCTCGGCGATACGCCGTTCGAACGGCACGAGTCTTACCGCGACCTGGGCGCACAGCCTCTCGACGAAGCCGAGGTCAATAACCTGATGCGGGCGACGCTCGAGGGCTGGGTGCTCGGCAGCGCTGCATACTGCGAGTGGGCGGCGCAGACAGCCAACCGGCGCTTGATGCCATTGCTGCTGCGCGACCGGCCGGCCAAGGTTCGCAGGGCCAGCGCCCACGCATGACGAGGGACGGTGGGCTAGCCGCACAGCGGGGGTGGTCGTTCGTCCTGATGGGTCGATCGTCTACGAGATCCATCCGGACGGGGATCGTTCGCCGGCCATCCGCGCACGGCGTACCTGGGTCCTGGCTACGAATACTGGCACAACATGTATGGCACGCCGGCTTCCGAACAACCGGGCACGACGCAGACATCCGTTCCGATGTTCGTGGCCGAAATCCACTTCCAGGCAGGGGTGACGGTGATCGCCAGCCGCAGTGCGGGCTGCCGATGACCGCGGATAACGAAGCCGTGTCGCCTGACGGCTAGCCGCCGAGCGCAATGATCGCCATCGTCAGCACGATCCCAAGCAGCATCATCGCGAAGCCCGCTTTCATCGCGCCCGCGCCGGTGTAGCGTCCGAGCGCGAAACCGGCGGCGAAGAGCATCGCGAGCGTGAGTATGCGTGAGATGACGAGCGCCGCTATGTGATCCCTCACGAGGATAAAGGGCAGGGCAACCGGGAACGTCGATACGACCACGAGCAGAAAAACGCTCACTGCCCCAAGAAAGTCATCGCGCTTGAAATGCGCGCGAGGTGGCAGCGTAGGCGCCGCGGCGAGGCGCGCGCGAATCAGCTCGAGTTCTTCGTCGTCGACGAGCGGTTCCAGCGCCGTCGGCAATGCGTCGCGCAACGCCCGCACGGCCGCGGCGCGGTCTGGTTCGCGTTTCACGGTCAGGGCGAGTGTCAGGCGCTGTCCGCGATCCGCGAGCGTGCGGACGAGATACATCACGGCGTCTGCGAGGCCCCAGGCGAGATTGCATCCGAGGGCGGCCAGGAACAGTTTGCGGCCGGCGCCCTCGCCCGCTGTGACCGCCTTGACGGCGCCGACGAAAGTCAACGCCATGAACAGGCCAAAGCACAGTTCGGTCACGCGCTCGACGGTGTTGAGTACGGGCTCGCGCTTTTCGGCCGCGGTTTGCTGTGTCGGGGTAGTGGTATTCATATGGCCTCTTGCAAAATGAGATAAGCGCTCAGGGCGTTCTCTGTCCAGGGTGTCTACTGGCAGACGATACGCCATCGCGCACAATGGCATGCTGCGCCTCCCGCCACGCGGCTAGCGCCTGTTCGAGATTGAGAAACATGCGCTCGTGTCCAAGCACGCTGCCGAGCGGCGCCTTCTCGAGCACGGCAAAGACATCGGGATTGAGGCCCACGACCCAGACTTCGATTCCGCTCTCGCGACACTTCTTCTCGGCCTCGGTCAGCATCTTCAATGCTGTGTACTCCACATCGAATACGGCCCGCATATCGAGCGCCATGACCCTGGGGCGCGTCTGGGCGACGAGCGGCATGATCTTGTGCACGATGTTGGAGGCGTTGAGAAAGAAAATTCGTCCCTCGGGCCGCAGGAGCAGCAGTCCGGGAAAGTCCTCGTCGTCCGGATGCTCGTCCGATACCGGACGGAATACGTTCGTGCCGCGTTTGCGCCGCAGCACGTACACAGGGGGATCGGACACCTGATGGGCGAGTGCCACCAGCGATACGACGATGGCGATCAGGATGCCTTGCAGCGTGCCGAGCAGCACGACGCCCACCAGCGCCACGACCGCCCAGACAAACTCGGTGCGCCGGATGGCGAGGATCGCGCGGAAGTCCTCCGGATTGAGCAGGCCGATCGAATAGACGATCACCACGGCAGCGAGCGTGGCATGCGGCATGAGTCCGATGACGGGCGCGAGCAGCACCATGGTGCCGAGCGTCACGGCCGCGGTGGCGAGTTCGGCCAGTTGCGAGTGCGCACCGGCCAGCCGGTTGACGGCCGTCTGGGTCGTCCCGCCGCCCGCGGGCATCGAGCCGAACAGCGCGCCCAACGCATTGCCCAGGCCCGTCGCCAGCAGTTCGCGGTTCGGCAGCGGAACGGGTTCCCCGCTGAGCGCGAATGCGCGCCCTGAAGCAATCGTTTCGGTAAAACTCATCAGGGCAATGCCCACCGCCGCCGGCCAGAGCGCGTCGATCAGGGAAAGATCCGGCATCACGAACGAAGGCAATCCGGTCGGGATCTCGCCGACGATCTCCACGCCGTACCGCTGCACGCCGGCGAAAGCGACACACGCTATGCCGAGCGCCACGGCAATGAGCGGGGCGGGGGACTTCGGATACCAGTGTTCGAGCGCGACCAGCACGGCGATCGTCAGTGCGCCCATGGCAACCGTCGACATCGACGCATGGGGAAGCCCGGCAGCGAGCGCATATACGTTATGAAAGAACGATCCTTTCACGACGTGAATGCCAATCAGTTTCGGCAGTTGATCGAGCACGATGACGATGGCGATGCCGGCCTTGAAGCCCGTCAACACGGGCTCGGAAATGAAGTTCGCGACAAATCCCAGCCTGAGCAAGGCCGAGAGAACGAGGAAGAGGCCGACGAGCAGCGTGAGTGTGGCGGTCGCGATGACCAGTTGGGCGGTGTTGCCATCGGGCGCAACCTGACCGAGCGCGGCCGCGCTCAGAATGGCCAGCGTCGCGCTGGTGCTGACGCTCAGTGGCCTTGACGTACCGAAGAGCGCGTAGATCACCATCGGCACGAACGCCGTGTAGAGCCCGGTCTCGACGGGCAGTCCGGCAACGCTCGCGTAAGCCATCGCTTTCGGCAACACGACAGCCGCCGCCGTGACGCCCGCAACGATGTCGGGTTTGATCCACGATGTCCGGTAGTCGCGTACCCATTCGAGAACGGGAAGACGAAAGCCGGATTTGCGGTGCGACGCGGGCTGATCGCGCATGATGCTGTGGCCTCCAGGGGCAGAAACACGACCGACGCACATCTACGTCGAATGTCTCACCGTTACTTCCCCGTGGGCTACTGCATTCAACATGCTGAAGCGGAAATTTGACGAATCCCATGTTGTCGATCAAGCGTCAATCGGACTTTGGTCCTACTGCTGCAAGGGCAATCGTTACGGCGGGGTATGGGCCGATGGTCCTATAGAGAAAGCACGCGAGCGGTTGCACGATTCAGTTCGTGCAGACGGAATCGTGGCCGGCCCGGCGCGGCGCCGTAACGAACCTGTCACGTGCGTCTGCCAGTGTCTGGAGAGATAGCAGCCATGCCGGCCTTTACGGCTACGCGCGCGACTGCCCAGCATATTCGTAAGCATTCCTTTCATTCAATCGAGGCGGCGGAGGTGGCCTTTGCCACCCCTTCGCGGACCAGAAGGTGATGCCATGACCGACCTAGCCAATCAATATGCGCGTTGCCAGGAGATCGGCGGCAAAGTTGCCCGGCTCCTCGCCAGGCGATCGGAACTAGCGCAAACCCAATTCAGTCAGCGTTTAGCGGATGCGACTGGGCGGCTAGTCGAAAGCGATAAACCCGCTTCGGCGAGCCCAGCATGGCCAACCGCGCTGGACCCCTGGGCCGGCTACCGCTACGCGGTGGATGTCGCCGAGCGGTCCGTGCTCTTCTGGGACACCTTGCGCCAGCGCGGCAATGGCTTCGTCGAGCAGGCCCGCAACGGTCTTCGGCCGGTCCTCCATTTCGGCCACGAACTCGTGATCGACGGCCGGAAGCTGGCGCGGCCGGTCAACTACGCGCTGGTGCGCCTGCTGCCGCCCGACGGTGTGGTCATCGACGTTAGCAAGCGTCCTTATGTGATCATCGACCCGCGTGCGGGCCACGGTCCGGGCATCGGCGGCTTCAAGGACGATTCACAGGCCGGTGTTGCGCTCAAGGCGGGCCACTCCGTATATTTCGTCATCTTCTTTCGCGATCCGGAGCCTGGCCAGACCCTGCTCGATGTCTGTGCGGCGGAAGCGCAATTCGTCAAGAAGGTGTGCGAACTGCACCCGGACAGCCCGAAACCGGCGATCGTCGGCAACTGCCAGGGCGGCTGGGCCGCCATGATGCTCGCGAGTTCCGACCCGGACCATACGGGGCCGCTCGTCATCAACGGCGCGCCGATGTCCTACTGGAGCGGCGCGTGGAGCGAAGGCGAGGGCGACAACCCCATGCGCTATTCCGGCGGCATGCTGGGCGGTACCTGGCTCGCGTCGCTGACGGCCGATCTCGGCAACGGCCAGTTCGACGGCGCCCATCTCGTGCAGAACTTCGAGAATCTCAATCCCGCCAACAGCCTATGGGACAAGTACTACCACCTGTTCGACAACGCCGATACCGAGCCGCCGCGCTTCCTCGACTTCGAGCGCTGGTGGGGCGGCTATTACCTGATGAACCGCGAGGAGATCGAGTGGATCACGCGCAACCTGTTCGTCGGTAACACGCTCTGGTCGGGCGAAGTTCGAGGTCTCAACGGGACGGCATTCGATCTGCGGGAAATCAAGTCGCCGATCATTCTGTTCGCTTCGCTGGGCGACAACATCACGCCGCCTCAACAGGCATTCAACTGGGTCGCCGACATTTACGGCAGCACGGAAGAAATCAAGGCGCGCGGTCAGGTGATCGTAGGACTCGTGCACCAGAGCATCGGCCACCTCGGCATTTTCGTTTCGGGCAAGGTCGCGAAGAAGGAGCATCGGCAGATCGCCTCCGTGCTCGAAGCGATCGAAGCGTTCCCGCCTGGTCTTTACGGCATGGAGATTGCCGAGCGTCGGGGCGAAGACGGAGAAACGGCATACGACGTGTCATTCCGCGAGTATCGGCTCGAAGAGATTGCCGCGCGCCTGAACCGCTTCGAGCGTAGCGACGAACAGCCGTTCGAGGCCGTCAAGCGCGTATCGGAGTTGAACCAGCGTGCGTACGAGCTGTTCCTGCAACCGTGGGTACGGATGTGGTCGAACGAAACGACAGCGAATCTGCAGCGGCAGTTTCATCCGCTTCGCGCGCAGCGCTGGGCGCTTTCGGATCTGAATCCGTGGCTCGCCTGGCTTGGGCCTGCTGCCGAGGCAGTCAGGGCAAAGCGGCATGCCGAAGTCCACGAAGAGACGCCGTTGAGGGAGTTCGAGCACTACGGTTCGGAGATGTTCAGTGCATCGCTCGACTTCTATCGCGCGATGCGCGACGCCATGACGGAGAGCGCGTTCTTTTCCTTCTACGGGAACCTGTACACCGTCGAACACGGTGAAGAGGCGCAAGCCAGACCCGCCGTGGCGGCCGGAGACCCCCGCGATCTGCCCTACGTGAGGGACGCGTTGGCGTCGATGGCCGAAGGCGGCTACACGGAGGCGCTGGCTCGCGCCGCCTGCCTGCTCGCGCGCCGGGGCGAGCCGCTCCCGCTCGCGCGGCTTGCCCTGCGCCACGAACTCGCGAAGGACTACGCCGCTTATTTGCCTCAGCTGCCGGGCGACCAGTGGCGGCGCGTGCGCGGCGAGCAGGAAATCATCGTGCGTTACGAGCCGGAACAGGCGCTCGCCACGCTGCCGCATCTGCTGGCCGACCCGCAAGACCGGGAGAAGCTGCTTGAACTGGCCGAAAAGCTGCTGGACGACAAGCGCGTGCAGGAAGCCGGGCCGACCGCTGCCCAGCTCAGCATGCTCGACAAGATCCGTTCGTCGCTGTCGCTGGAACGCACACCGGCGGTAAGCACAGTCGGAGCCATGCATGAGGTTCCCGAGGCGCCGCCCACTCGCGTGGCGCCCGATCTCAAGGAGGCGTCGTGAATCGCGAATACGAAGAGCATGAGCGGCTTGTCCGCGGTCCGTCGTTGCCCGCCGGCGCGCGGGCGATAGGGTAGAACGATGGCCGACGTCATCCTCGTTCTCAATGCCGGTTCGTCGAGCATCAAGTTCAGCGCGTTCAATGCGCAGCCGGACGATCTGCCGCTTGTCATGCACGGCCAGATCGAAGGCCTGCTGTCGGCGCCGCGTTTCGTCGCGTTCGATGGGAAAAGCGTGCTGACCGGGAGTCACGATTGGGGCAATCAACCCCTCGGGCATGATGAGGCCGTTGCTCACATCGCCCAGTTCCTGCGCAGCCATCGCGACGGCAACCGCGTGGTCGCCGTCGGGCATCGCGTGGTGCATGGCGGCCGCGAGTTCTCGAAGCCCGTGGCCGTCACACCCGCTGTGCTGGACGCACTCGACAAGCTCGCGCCCCTCGCGCCGCTCCATCAGCCACATAACCTGAAGCCGATTCGTGTCATCGCCGGACGCAATCCGGAGCTGCCGCAAGTCGCCTGTTTCGACACGGCGTTTCATGCGACACAGCCTGCGCTTGCCTCGACGTTTGCGCTGCCGGCAGCGTTGACGGAGCAAGGCGTGCGGCGCTACGGCTTCCACGGGCTGTCCTATGAGTACATCGCCAGCACGCTGCCCCATGTCGCTCCTGACGCAGCGACAGGCCGCACCGTCGTCGCGCATCTCGGCAATGGCGCGAGCATGTGTGCGATGGACGCGGGCAGGAGTGTGGCGAGCACGATGGGCTTCACCGCGCTCGATGGGCTGCCCATGGGCACGCGCAGCGGCAATCTCGATCCCGGCGCGATTCTTTACCTGCTAGACGAACTGAAAATGGATACGCGCGGCGTCGAGGACCTGCTGTACCGCCGTTCGGGTCTGCTTGGGGTATCGGGTATTTCGGGCGACATGCGTACGCTGCTGGCGAGCCACGACGCGCGCGCCGCCTTCGCCGTCGAGTTGTACGCGTATCGCATCGGACGCGAACTGGGATCGCTCGCCGCCGCGCTGCAGGGGCTCGACGCGCTGGTCTTCACCGCGGGCATCGGCGAGCACTCGCCGGAGATCCGGCGGCGGGCCTGCGAACAGGCTCGCTGGTGCGGAGTGGAAATCGACAGCAGGGCGAACGAAGCGGGCGGCCCCTGTATCAGCACGGCGTCGAGCAAGGTCTCGGTCTGGGTGATACCGACCAACGAAGAACTCATGATTGCGCGCCACACGCGTGAAGTAACGGGCGTTGCGTGACACTGCCCGTTGCGAGGGAGAAGACGGATGAGCCAGAGCGTTCAACATCCGGGTTTTGCAGCGGCCATGGACATTTCATGCCGCGTTGAGTGAATTTTTTGTGACGCGGCTTTCGTCGCGCCGCCCGAGCGCGCCGTAGCACGGTTCACGCGGGCAGCGGCGCCGGACGTGCCGCCGCATTCGCCGCGATGTCGGCGATCGCGCCGGCGCTCACGGCGTGGCTGTACAGGAAACCCTGGGCATGTGTGCAGCCGTTTTGCAGCAGGAAATCGCGATGTCCGCTGGTTTCGACGCCCTCCGCGATCAGTTCGAAATTGAGCGCCTTCGCCACGGCGATGACGGCGAGCGTGATCGCTTCCGTTTCCGTGTCCTGGCCAATCTCGCGCACGAATTCGCGGTCGATCTTGAGGCGATCGACGCGAAAGCGCTTGAGATACCCGAGGCTCGAATAACCCGTGCCGAAATCGTCGATGGCGACGCGCACGCCCATCTCCCGCAGACCGGCCAGCGTGCGCGCGGCGAGATCGGGCGTGCGCATGAGCGCGCCCTCGGTCACCTCGAGTTCCAGCAGCGCCGGCGGCAGACCCGAATCGCGCAGTGCCTCCCGCACCTGGCCCATCAGGTCGCCATGCTCGAACTGCAAGGGCGAGACGTTGACGGAGACGCGTATCGGCTGCGCCGGGTCCCGATTCCAGCGCGCTGCTTCCCGGCATGCCTCGCGCAGCACCCATTCGCCTATGCCGCGAATCAGGCCGGTTTCCTCGGCGACCGGGATGAATACGGCCGGAGACACGCTGCCGAGTTCCGCGTCGGTCCATCGCAGCAGCGCCTCGGCGCCGATCATCGTGCCCGTTGCCATATCGAATTGCGGCTGATACAGCACGGTCAATGCGCCGTTGCGGAACGCCTGGCGCAGGCGCGTGGAAATGCGCAAGCGCGAGGTCGCGGCTTCGCTCAATTCCGGGCGATAGAACTGGTACTGATTGCGGCCGTTCTGCTTGGCCAGATACATCGCGGCGTCGGCATTGCGCACCAGCGCGTCGGCGTCGTCGCCGTCGGCGGGGTAGAGGCTGATGCCGATGCTGGCCTCGATGAAGAGTTCGTGGCCCGCTACCTGTATCGGTTCCGTCATCGCGGCGAGCAGTGAGTCGAGCAGCGGTTCGAGCAACGGAGCGGCGCCGTCGGCGATGACCATGAATTCGTCGCCGCCATAGCGCGCCACCGTGCCACGCTCGCCGACGACGCGCTCGATGCGCCGCGCGATCTGGGCGAGCAGCGCGTCGCCGATGCGGTGGCCGAGCGAGTCGTTGACCTCCTTGAAATTGTCGAGATCGAGGAAGATCATCGCGAGCGTCTTGCCCGCACGGCTAGCCTGCTGCAGTTCCCGGTTCACGCGCTCGTCGAAATACTTGCGGTTCGTGAGGCCGGTGAGCGCGTCGTATTCGGCCCGATGTCTCAGTTCAGCCTGTGCTGCGAGCTGCGTCGTGACGTCTTCCATCACGCAAAGGGTCGCGCTTCGGCCGTCGAAATCCGTTTGCAGCTGGAATACGTTCATCGAGCGCAACTCGCCGCTCTTCATTCGGTGTTCCCAGATGGCTGTGCCGTCGTCGTGCCCGCGCGCGTGCGCGAACGGGGCCCCATGCAGCGCGGTCTTGTTCATGCGCAGATCGCCAAGCCTCAGCTCGAGCATCTCGCTCGCGCGGTAGCCCAGGGCTTTCGCCGCCATGTCGTTGACGGCGACGAGCCGCATGGACGCGTCGTCGACGATCCAGATCGGCAGCGGATTGAGCTGAAAGAGGCGCTTGTACTTCTTGCGGTTGACGTCCGCCGCCTGGAGCGCCTTGCGCAACGATTTCGTGATGCGCGCGTTGCGGCGAAGGAATGCCAGCAGCAGGCACGCCGCGGCCAGTCCCGACCCGAGCAGGAGCGCCGAAGCCATTTGCGAATCTCGCGACGCCCTCGTGACCGACTGGTCGAGATGCGCGTCTTCGTCCATGCGGATCTCGCCGATCTTTTGCATCGTCTGGAAAAAGCGCGCGTCGAGTTCGCCCAGCGACGGCGTATCCATCGTCACGCTGCCCGGCTTGAGCATGGAAAGCATCGCGAGCCGGTTGCTCAGGGCGCCCAGATGGCGAATCATGTCCTTCAACTCGTCGAGCAGGGCGATGCAGCGCTCGCGGCCTTCGCAGGTCCGCTGCGCCGCGTTGGCGTTGTCGATCAGTGCCGGAAGCGGATAGATGTAGGCGGCGCGCCGATAGAACGGCCGCGTGCCGATTACCGTGTAGAGCTGCTCATGCTCGTCGAGAAGTGCATTCTGCAGTTCGTCGAGATCCCGCTTGGCCGATTCGACCGCACGCTGCTGCGAAAGCGCATAGCGCTGCTCATGAGACTGCCGCAGGGCAATGGCGGTATTGAGCGCGATGGCCGACAGGATCGCAATGAGGGCCAGCGGCGCGACCAGCCGGGTTTTTTGTGCGCTCCATACGTGCAACACACGCCATAGGCCGATGAGCGCCGGCTTTGCGGCCGGATTTCCTGCGCTATCTCCCATCTTGCTGTCCTCACGCTGCATGCTCGTCACCCTGCGCCCACAATCTCTGCAATTGACATATCGACAAAGATCCGGGCAACTTGAGGGCGGCCAATCGCTATTTCGCCAAGGCCGATTTGGGGCGGATTTTGGGTCGGAAGGAGGGCGGTCACGCCCAGACGCTAAAGTTTGTGTGCCGGCCGCCGAAAATCCCAGCATGGCGCACGAACAACCCAAACCACCTCAAGAGGATCCGATCCGGGCAGAAGCACGGGCGCTGGAAGGCAGCATCCGCGCGATCAGACGGGCACAGGGAAAGCGCAATCCTGAAGACTGTGTGCCGGGCAGCCCGGAATCTTTCGCGGTCATGGAAGCGTTCGTGCGTGATGTCGGACGTGTGCTTGCGCTCGATATGCTCGAACATGAAAAGAACAATGACAGCGATGTGAACGGAGCGGATTCGACTGGTTAGACAATTAGCCGTATCAAATGATAAACGTTATCATCAGGATTCCAGATTTACACCGGAAATAGAGGAATCGACCGGCAGGATCGGTGCATTCACAACGTCGTGGAATCGCCGCACCGTCCTGATACAACCTGTTACATTGAATCAAACGCACGCCCATCAAGCCTCCCGCGCTCCAGTGGAAGACATCCGAAAGTAATCTTTCACGGCATTTACTCATTTCGCGACTTATCTCCTCTAGGGCGCATTCGCGCCCAATTCATAATTCATATCAAGAGGTGAAGAATGAACGAGATCGGAAAGCGGTTCGGAGTCAGGGCAATCTTCACTGCGAGCGTGCTGGCATTTGCGAGCATGGCCGCGGCAGCGCAGGATCAGGATGGCGATCACAACCAGCAATACACGCACGTTTTGCTGATCAGTGTGGACGGGATGCACGAGGCCGACCTGGAAAACTACATCAAGACGCACCCGCAATCCACCTTCGCGAAGCTCGTCAAACACGGTGTCGAGTACACCCACGCTTCGACATCCCGGCCTTCCGACTCGTATCCCGGCCTCCTCGCATTCGCAACCGGCGGCAGCCCGCTGAGCCATGGTGTCTTCTATGACGACACCTACGATGCGACGCTGTATCCGCCGGGCAGCAATTGCACGGGCACGCCTGGCACGGAGGTCACCAATTTCGAAGCGCTCGACTGGGATCTCACCCAGCTCGACGGCGGTTCGCCGCCTGCGGGGGCCACGTACGACAAGCGCAATCCGCACATCAATCCCGCAAAACTTCCACTGCGCAAGACGGCCGGCGGCGCCTGCGTGCAGGTCTGGCCGCATCTGTACATGAAGAACGGGACGAACACGATCTTCGAGGTCATTCATCAGGCCGGCATGCGCACCGCGTGGTCGGACAAGCACCCGGCCTACGAGATCGTGAATGGGCCTTCGGGGCTGGGACTCGACGAACTCTACGCGCCCGAGATCAACTCGACCTCGCTGCAAGCCAATGGCTTCCCGAGCGCGCCCGCGACCGTCGACTGGACCGCCGACCCGATATATACCCGGGCTTATGACGGCTTCAAGGTCAAGGTCGTCTTGAACTGGATTCATGGGCTCGATCAGACCGGGACGAAGCAGGTGGGCGTACCCGCGATCTTCGGCATGAACTTTCAGGCGGTGAGCGTCGGGCAGAAGGTCACGTCCGCGATGGAAGGCACGACCACGACGCGTGGCGGCTATCTCGACGCAGCCGGCACGCCGACCGTGCCGCTCGAACAGTCGCTCGACTTCGTCGATGCCTCGCTGGGCCAGATGTACGATGCGCTCAAAGCGGGCCATCTTCTGCATTCGACGCTGTTCATCGTCGGCGGCAAACACGGCCAGTCGCCGATCGACCTCAAGAAGCTTCACATGCTGAGCGGTTCGAAGAACGCCTATGCCACCGCCGACGTGAGCGATGTCGCCACCGTGCTCGGCAATGGCGGCGTGCCGGTCGCCCAGGAGACGGCCGACGACGTGTCGCTCATCTGGCTCAAGAACCACGGCGATACCGCAAAAGCGGTATCACTCCTCGACGCTGACGAGGCGAGCGGCAATTCCACTCGCATCCAGACGCTCTACCACGACACGGCGCTGAAGGCGATCTGGGGTGACCCTGCCCAGGGCCGTGTGCCTGACCTCATCATTCAGCCGATACCTGGGACGATCTACAGCAAGAGCGCGGCGAAGCTGGCAGAGCACGGCGGAATGTATACGGACGATACGAACACGCTGCTGGTGGTTTCCAATCCGAAGTTGCAGAAGAACGTCGTCGATTCGCCGGTGACCAACATGCAGGTGGCGCCGACCATCCTGAAGGCGCTCGGTCTCGACCCGCACAAGCTCGTAGCCGTTCAGCGTGAAGGCACCCATGTCCTTCCGGGCCTCCAGACCACGGGAGACGACGACTCGGGCGATCAATCGGAGCAGTAGGAGCAAGCGCGCCGACGGTCCCTTTTGGGTTGGGACCTTCGGCGTCTTCAGTGCGCTTCTGGACTGCGATCAGAACGGGAACATGCCAGCCGCGCCCTCGTTGCCATTGCCCGCTGCCGCCTGCCTGGCGGGCTGGAACTGGAAGGCACCGAACAGGTCGCCGATTGCCGGCGCGTTCGTCGGCACGTACGGGCTCGCGGGCAGCTGGACCGGGTTGGGGAGATTGTCGCGACTGCGCGCCGTGATCGGTCCCAGCGACCAGTTGCGTTCGATGAATTTCACGAGCGACACGTGATCCGAATAGTCGTGAACGACACGGCCGCCGCGCGAGTACGGTGAAACGACGATGAGAGGAATGCGCGGGCCGTCCCCGAAGAAGTCCACGGGTTGAATGTACCCTGAGTCGTAATAGCCGCCACCTTCGTCCGTCGTGATGAAGATCGCAGTGGAGGCCCACAGCGCGGGGTTCGCCTGAACGGAATCGATGATCTTGTGCACGAACCCTTCGTAAAGACCGAACTTCGAAGAGGACGGATGCCCATCGAGCAGTCCGCCGGGTTTCACGAACGACACCGCGGGTAGCGTGCCGTTTGCGATGTCGGCATACAGGTTCGGCGTGTCCTGAAGATGCGCGGCCACCAGCGACGGATTGGTCATGATCGCCGTTTCATAGAGAAACGGATTGCAGATATTGCAGTAGACACTCGTTGACGGACGGGTGATGAACGTCTTCCAGCCTTCGCCGTAGTATTTCCACGAAATATTGTTCTCGAGGAGTGTATCGGCGATCGTGCGCACCGGCGAAGGTGGAATGGTGAACGTACTCGTGTTGACGGTGCCGTCACCGTTGTAGCCAGGGTTGTAGTTGTTCAGCAGATAGTACGTGCTGGGCGCGCAGTTGGCATTGGGGTGATACGGCAAGCTGTCGAGATATTTTCGTATCGCGCCGACGCCAGGCTGCTTCGGATCTGAGCAATTGCTATAGGTCCCGCCAGAGTAGCCGTCCTGCGCGTACCAGTTGTTGGTGCCTGGCTGCGGCCGCGGGTTTTCGATCTCGTTCTGGGGCGGCGTCGCAGGATTGCCTTTGCCGTCCGTGTAATAGAGCGCGTCGGCCGTTCCGATCATGATGCTGTTCGCGCCCGTGCCGCCCATCACCGGCTGGTGATAGTTGTCGCTGATCGTGTAATGACGCGCGAGATCCGTGAAATAGGGCATATCGCCGGTATTCACGTTATAGAACCCGAGCGCAGTCGCGCCTTCGTTGGTCGACTGGTCGGTGAAGTTGGCCGTCTGCGCTTTACCATTCGATCCGGCGCCTACCGACACTTCGACCCACGCAAACAGATCCATCTTGCAGCCGCTCGGATTATCGAGGGTCGCGTGCGCGATATTGCAATCCGACTGCTGCCAGTTCTGGTAGAACCGATGCACCGGACTGTTCATGTACTGGTCGTAGTTCGGACCCACCCGCGAAATCTGATAGGGGCCGCTCTGCAGGTTGTACAGGTTCGATCCAAAGCGCGCGTCAGGCACGTCGTTGGGGAGGCCCGTTGCGCCCGTCGTCAACTGAACGACATCGTTCGATTCGAGGGCATAGCCTTCGGCTGCCTGCGCAGCCGCCAGTGTCGCGAACGGCGGAGGATTCGCGTCGCTCGCTGCGGTCGGCGCCGAGCCGGTATTCGGCGCGGGCAGCGTCGCGTAAGGCTGTTTCGACACCGGGCTGGCGTCGAACTGCGAGGGATTCGTGGCCTTGGCCATGTATTGCTCGGCGACCTTGTAGTTGGGTCCGGGTCCCCCGTCAGCCCGGATGATGCCTCTCGACAGAAGATTCCATATGGTTTGGCCCGAGCGCGGCTGATAAGCGCCAAACACGTGATCGAACGTTCGGTTTTCGCCCACGATGATGATGACATGCTTGATCGGCGTTGCCGTGATCGAAGATGTATTCGCGGTGGACTGGCTATCGGCAGCAGAACAATAGAGTGCCGTCGCCGCTAGCGAAACTGCCGCAAGCAAGGCAGGAACAGCAGGCCGTTGGTGTCTGGATCTCGATGTCTGGCGCATGTGTCTCTCCATTGAAGCGTTGCACTTCTTTGCATGACGGTGGGGCGGCGATTGCGTCACTTCATTACGGCGTGTTACAGGCTGGAAAGCTAGACCTTCCACATGACGTTCCGAGGGCGGCAGTAAGTCGGTTCTGTGCAGGTCACGTGACCGTGCCTACGATTTACCTTCGCGGATCTTTCGATTGATGCAGGACTCGGGCTGCGCAAGATGACAGGAGTCCTGATGAGGTGGGTGCTGATGTGGGAGATGCGGAGAAATAAGGGACCCTCCCCATCTGCACGATGAGTTGCGAGAATGCGAGTTCTTAGTGAGTCAAGCCAGGCAAGAAATGCGCGCCCATCACCGAAACGTTCACGACTGCACGGGCGTAAAGCCGTCGGGACTCCAGTCCTCGCTGCCCACGCCGTGATGGACGTAGAAGAAGCCTTCCGGATCGTAGCGATTCTTTATCGCTTTCAGCCGCGCGTAGTTGACGCCCCAAAACGCTTCACGCCAATCGCTGCGAAAAAAATCGGTCTCCGAAATATAGGAGCCGCTTTCTGGCGATAGCGCCTTGAGAATGGCCGCGGCCTTGGCTATGTTCGCGGCGTTGCGATGTGCCTGCGCCATGTCAGGCGCGGGGATGGGCAGGCCCGGAAAGGGTGGCGGGCCGCCTGTGGCGACGATCATCAGGCCGAAGGCGTCGGCGACTTTTGGGTTGGTCGCACACTGGCGCGCCTGCTCGTTCACCTCCGGCGGCGCGCCCGCGAGTCCCTTGTTGAAATGCAACTCGACGGCCTGAAACTGGGCCGCCGCCACGAAGGCGTCGACCAGCCGGCCGCGTTGCGCCGGTTCGAGAAGGGCCGCGGGCAGCCATTGCGACTCGTAGCCGTGCAGGAAGGCGGAAGCCTGCTCGCCATCGCCTTGCCACCAGCCATGGTTGTGCGCAGCGCCCGCGCGTGGGTCGGGCACGAGTCCCGGGTTGGCTTCGACGTCCCACCAGCGGCGCGATGGACCGGCGCCGACGCGAGGTCCCTGGTTGAAGGTGAAATCTGCCGGCGAGGCGCGCACCCAATCGATGACAGGCGCCCAGGCTGACTTGACCTGATGGTCGTCGAGACCCTGGCACACCATCGCCACTTCGATCTCGTCGCTGTGAAAGACGAAGCGCTCGCCCCATGCAGGGTTGAACAGATGCTCCGCATAGTGATCGACCAGTCGCGCAGCGAGCCGCCGGTAAGCCTCAGGCGATGAAGTCTTGACCTTGAACCTGGCCCAGCCGAAGTTCTCGGGCAACTCATGGGTCTGCAGCGTGAGCTTCGTCACCACACCGAAACTGCCGCCGCCGCCCCCTTTGAGCGCCCAGAAAAGATCGGGCTGCTGGCATGCGTTGACCGTGCGGACAGCGCCGTCGGCGGTGACGATCTCCGCCTGGAGCAGACTCGCGGCCGCGAGTCCGTAGCGCTTCGAGTGGGACCCGAAACCGCCGCCGAGAACGAGGCCGGCAACGCCCACGGTCGTACATCCGCCGCCCTGAACGTAGCGTCCCGCGTGCGTCGTGACGGCGGTGTAGACGTCGATCCACATGCAGCCAGCCTCTACCGTCACGGCCTGCTGTGGCGGTGACTGGCAGCCGGCCGGCACGAACGCGTCATGGAGTGCGATGCGGTTCATCCCGCGCGTCCAGACCAACAGGGAATCGGGCGCGTTCGAGCCGCCAAGGTAGCTGTGACCGCCGCCTTTCACCACCAGGCGCAAGTTGTGTCGGCGCGCGAAATCGACGCCCGCGACGACGTCCGCGGTCGAGCGGGCTGCCACCGCGTAGGCGCTTGCGTGCGCCGTCCATGCATTGAGCCAGCCGGAGACCTGGGTGGCGCCGGGATCGTCGCCGAGCGCGAACGGATTGCGCGCTTCCTCGATTCTTGCCAGACATGCTGGTGCGTGGGGCGCTTGCGCGCAGGTCTGCCAGATCGTGGTGGGTTGCAGCAAATTTCCGCCGACTGCCTGGCTCAACGCCTCCCATTCCGGCGCTTTCGGCCACGCGGGGTCGCTGGGCCGGATGCGGCCCGCACGGGCCGCAGCGGGCTGCACGCCGGCGAAACTCGAGGTAGCGGTAAGGCACGGCAAAGCGACAACCCCCTTTAGCAGGCAGCGTCGTTTCATGACGTTTCTTCTCCTCGCGACGGGTGAAACGCTTAGTTTTCCAAATTATGACGCAGGGCTGCCACAACCCGCTGACGCGAGCGGCCGGCTTCGACGATCGCCTCGTCAATCCCGTCGAGAGCAAGCGCACTCGCGGATCGCACGGTCAGGATGGGTGTAGTTCACGGTATTGCCGAGCAACGTGGCGCACGGTGCGCGCCGTCCCGCCATCGGCGTAAAGCGGTTTATTTCGCACCGGGGTGCGAGTTTTTTTCATGATATCAGCAAAGCTGCGCGCCTCATGGGCGCGCAGCATATCGCGGGCCGCGGCGCTTTTTTGCGACCGGCTGTCGCCCTGGTGTGCCGTTACTGCTGGTCGGTCGGGGAAATCACACTCGGGGTCGCGAGCGAATTGTCGTTGAAAGCGCAAGCAGTTGAGGCCGGCACTGCCCCACGATCTAGGCGTCCTGGTTTGGGTCTTGCGCCGCGCTGCGTCCCGGCACGCGCCCGAGCACCCATTGCCCGAGCAACGCAAGTGGCAACACGCCCAGCAGCCGGTGCGCCGCCCACGCTGCGAGCGCGCCGTTCACGGCGATGGCCAGCGATGCCGCCGCCGCGGCCCCCACGCTGCCGCCGAGCGGCGCGAATGCGGCGAGGCCCACGAGCAGCACGGCGACCGAGTAGAGGTTGATTCGGTACAGGACGGAAGTGTGGGCGGTCATGCCCAGCAGTTCGGGCATGGCGGTAAAGCAGGCCGCGGCGATCTGGCCGAGCGCGAGCACGCGCAGCGCCGCCGCGCCGCCGCCGAAGCCAGGCCCGAACAGGCGCAGCAGGTGTTCGGGAAAGAGCAGCATGCACAGCGCGGCAGGCAACGCGAGGCACAGCACGAGGCCGGCCGCCTGGGCCGCGCTTTTGTCGAGCCCATGCCGGTCGTTGCGCGCGAAAAGGCTCGCGAACTTCGGCGCGGCCATGCCGGTCACGCCGCTGATCAGCAGGTTGATGACGAGCGCGAGACGCCACGCCAGCGCGAAGAGCCCGGTCTCGCGCGACGAGGCGACGATGCCGAGCACGATGGCAGGCGCCGAGGTGATCAGGAGCTTCGTGAATTCCAGCGTGAAAAGCGGCAAACCCGCCTTGAGCAAGCGCGGCGGTTCGGCTGGCGCTTGCGCGCCGCCGGGCACGCCGGCAAGAAAACGCCTGAGCAGAAACGCGCCGGTCAGCGCGGTGAGCGTGAAGCTGGCGGCGATCAGCATGAGCGTGCTCGCGACGCTCATGCCGTGCGTCAGTCCAAGCGGGATGGCGACGGCGCAGAAGATCGCCGGCCAGAGCCAGGAATAGATCATCTGGCTGCAGCCCACGCGTTGGAGTCCCGCAAGCGCCCCCGCCATGGCCGCGCCGAGATTTTGCGGGATGAAGGAGAGCGCGCCGAGCGCGAGCGGCCAGGCAAGCTCGGGCTTCTTCAGCACGTCGTACGCGAAGGCGAATGCGCCCGCGCCAAGCGCGATCGACATGGCCGTGGAGGCGAGCAGCACCAGCCACAGCGCGCGACGGATGGCCGGCCGCACGGCGCGCGCCTCGCCCGCCGCGAGGTCCATCGCGATCTGCCGCGTGAGCGCCTGATCGATGCCGAGGCGCCCGAACCCCGCGAGCGCCACCATCGTGCTGAACACGATATAGAAGTCGCCTGTCTGGACCACGCCCAGCATGGCGGCGATCAGCAGATGGAAACCGTAGCGGCTCGGCAGGTCGAGCAGACGCACGCCGAGGCTCACGAGCGAGCCCCGGATCATCGAGCCGCCGGTTTGGCTCGCGGGCATCTGCGCTTCGCCGGCTTCACTCATGCTGCGCCTGTGCGCCGCGCAGTATGAACAGCGTCACGCTCTGCGCGGGCAGGCTCGCGCGCAGCGTGCTGTCCTGGTAGTGCGCGTCGGGCATGCGGAACAGCTGGTTGTTTGCGAGCCGCCAGGTTTCGGCCACGCCGCTCGCCGCAAAATGATCGAGCGTGACGGCGGCATCGGCGGGGCGGTCCAGTTGCTTGTTGATGACCACGAGCGTCAACGCGTGGTCGCGCTCGCGCAAGGCGGCAAACGCGGAAACGGCGTCCGGATCGGGCGCGTTCGCGGCAATGCTGGTTGCGCCGAATGCCGCGCCGTTGCCGTCGTAGTTGCGGTAGAGCTTGAATGCCTTGTACACCGGCATCGAAGGATCGAGCGTGCCCCAGCGCGTTGCCATATCCAGCCCCTCGCGGCCGAAAATGCCGAGCACGTCGGCCTGGGCTGTCGCGCCGTTCATCAGCGTGTCGCCGCCCCAGTTGTATTCCGTAATGCCGATGGGCGTGCCCGGGTAGTAGTACGTATCGACCCAATGGCGCATCAGCGGGATCAGCGCGACGACGCTGTTGATCCACGTGGGGTCCTTGTAGTTCGGGTCCCACAGGTCGCGCGTGGAGCGGTTGCGCATGAGCGCGACGGCCTGCGAGCTCGTCACGCCCGTCTCGGCGTATTCGCCGCCCTGCGGGTAGAAGTGCAGGCTGAACACGTCGACCGGATGGCCCGCCGCTTTCCATTGCGCGAGCAGCCAGGGCACGTACGGCATGCCCTGGGTTTCGCCTGTGCGGTCGGGCGTGTGATCGAGGCCGTGGTCCGCGGCGTACTGCTGGTCGAAGCCGCTGTAGAAATAGCCCTGCCAGCCCCATTCTTCCGGCGCGACGATCTGCGCGTGCGGGTCCGCCGCCTTCACGGCGCGCGAATAGACGATCGCCTTGCTGGCGATTTCGCTCGCATGGGCGCCCGTGGGGTGCACATCGCGGTGAATGAGCTGCCAGAGGCTCGGCTCGTTGTCGAGCGCGTAGTAGCGCACGCCGCCGCCGCTCGCGCCGCCGAATTGCTTGACCAGATCCGCGACGCGCGCCTGTTCGTTTTGCGGGTCGTCGGGTATCGAGGCGTCGTTCGCGTCGTTGCCGGCAATCGGCTTGCCGCCGGCTGCCACGCCGTTGCCGGCGTCGGCGTGGCCGTTCACGTCGTGATTCGGCTGCGGGCCGTATTTGGCGATCGAGAAGCTCGCGAGCGTCTCGCGCGCGGGCCCGAGTTTCGCCACGCGGCCGAGCATCGGAATGGTCACGATGGGCGTGGCGCCCGCCGCCTGGGAGAGTGCGACGAAGCGCTCGCCGAACTGATCGTTGATATCGGCGGGATTGACGGCGAGGCTCTCGAAATACCAGTCCTTGCCCGCGTTGCGTGCGTCGAGGCGCCAGTTATAGGCCGAGGCGCTGTTGCCGCCCGAGCGGTTGATGGGCGCGCGCAGGTCCTGCAAAACCGCCGTCGTGCCGAAGTTGATGCCGTAAATCAGCGGGCTGATGGGGTGCCGGCCGGCGGCGGCATCCACCGAGATGGCCACCGGCAAGGGCGTGCCCGAAGTCGCGTCGGTGCAGGCCGCCGCGCCCGACATGAGCAGCGCGCCGACCACCAGCGCGTGCAGGTTGGGGCGCTCGATACGCTTGTTGCGCTTAAAGCGTGGCATGGTGAACCTGCAGACCGGCATGGTCGTCGTGATCGCCGTCCAGTTCGCCCACGCGCCAGACGTACGCGAAGATCGCGAGAATGACCGCGGTCTCGCCCGGCGTGAGGGTAGGCGGATAAAAGAATGAAATGAGCAGGACGTAGACGAGATAGTCGAACAGCGCGCCGAGAAAATCGTCGTCGACCTTCTTGCGCAGGCGCCGGTAGAACACGATGCCGCGCAGCTGGAAGAACAGGATGATGAGCGCGCCGATCAGGCCGTACTCGAACACGATACCGAGCCACGTGATGTCGGCGAGGAAGAAGAAGTGGTGAAAGTAGTCGATCAGGTTGTCCTTGCTGGTCGAACTGATCGTGCCCACACCGAAGAGCCAGCGCATCGGCTCGCTGCCGAGGAACTTCGTGGCGAGCATGATGGTGATGCGGCGCGTGTCGAAGCCCGTGCTCGCGTCGGTGCTGAAGGTCGTGGCGAGATAGCCCGCCGAGAACAGGGTGGCGAGTGCGACGGGCGCGGCGAGCAGCAGCAGAACGCGCGTGCGCATGCGCGACCAGGCGAAGGTGTTGATGACGAGCACGCCCATGATGCCGATGACCATGGCGCGCGTCTTGACGATCAGCAGCGTGACCGCGAACGCGACGACCACGCCCAGCAGATAGCCCGCATGCTTTTCGAAGAAGGCGCGCCGGTAGCAGAAGAACAGCAGGATGAGCGGGAAATACATCGACATGCGGATGCGATGGCCGCGGTTGTCGCTGCTGAAAAAGGGCGACTGGCCGATCACATACGACTCCTGGTACCAGTCCGAGGGCACCGCGGCCCAGAGCACGATCAGCACGGCGAGAATGACGACGCCGAGCACGAGGAAGCCGCGCTCCAGCTCGCCGAGCGTGGGCTTGAGCGTGAGGAGCAGCGCGAGAAACGAGAAGAAGTACAGCACGGGCAGTAGTTTCACCTGCGCCGTGATGCTCGTGAAAAAGCCCTCGTGGAAGTAGAACACGGCCGCAAAGCTCGGCACCAGCAACAGCCACGCGAAGCTGATGAGGATTTGCCGCGTCATGGGAAAACGCGGTTCGCCGCCCAGACGCAGCACGGCGGGCAGCGAAATGACCGGCAGCGCTTTCGAGAGCGCCCAGAGCGGCACGAGCGTGCTCAGGTAATGGAAGGTCTGGCCAAAGAGCGGCAGGAGCGCGAGCAGCCACCACGTGACCCGCCACCTGGCGGGCTCGCTCGAAAAGACGGGGGCAAGCCCGGTGGTCGTGGTGGCGGTTTCCATCGCGTGTGATTCGTTTGCGCGGCCGTGGAGAGCCGTCGGGCGGTCGAGGCTCGCAGAGCAGGCTTAGTACGTCGTGGGATTGTTCGAGATCGTGTAGTCGAAGCCCCGCTGGAACGGAATGACCTTGTCGATGTACTGATCGACCCACTGGTCGACTTCGGCGATCGAGGACTTCGGCACGAAGATCGTATCGGTGGCCTGCAGGATGACGTCCTGCGCCGGGTCGCCGCGATGCGTGAGCGCGTCGAGGTCGATCGTGCGCAGCATCGGGCGGCCATCGGGGCTGCGGCGAATCAGCACGACTTCGTTGGTGCGCGCCGTGTCGAGCAAGCCCTGCGCGGCGGCGATGGCCTGCAGCACGCTCATGCCCGTGTGCAGCGCGATTTCGCCGGGGCGCGCGACCTGGCCGGCCACATAGATTTTAGCGGCCGACTGCACGATGGCAACCGAAGCGTGCGCGTTCTTCGCCATGCCGTTGGCAGCAAGCGCCTTGTCGATGGCGTCGCCGAGCTGGGCGACCGTGAGCCCTGCCGCCGGGATCGTGCCCGCGAACGGCATGGTCAGGCCGCCGTCCGGCGCGACCGAACCGCGGAAGTTCAGCTCGGCATTGAAAGGCATGACGACCGAGAGGTCGTCGCCGGGTTCGATGCGATAGACGCCCGGCGAGGCTTGCGACCACGCGGCGAATTGCGCCCGCTGCTGGAATTGCGGCTCCACCCAGGTCTGGGTGCAGGCGGTAAGCGTTATCAGCCCGAGGACGCAGGCTGGTCGGAGTATGTTCATCGGGCGCGTGGGTGAAGCGGTGGCTTGCGGTTCCTGATCTCTTGTCAAGTAACGGCAGGAATTGCCGTTAATGAAGGGTGGAACTCGCACGATTTTTTCGCGGATGTCAGTTTAACGCGACATCCTGGATGTTTTCTTACGTATTATATGCGCCGTCGAATCTTCACTGCTGGCCTGGAACCGCACCTGTATGGTTATTACTACTAGAACAAGGCCTGAAAGGAAGGCGGCTGTTGTCGAACTGACGGTCCGGGACTATCTCAACACCTTTTTTTATTATCGCAAGGTTGCAACAGCGGTATTTCTTTCCGTTGTGGCGATCGGCGTGGCGGTTGCGCTTCTGGTGCCCATGCCTTACCGGGCGCAGTCGACTTTGCTCGTACTCCTTGCAGGATATTACGACCAGTCGAACAACCCGAATGGCGGCGCCGCGGTGCAGCCCGCCATTGGCCAGCTCGACGGCGTCGAAGCGCAGATCCTCAGCAGCCCGGAACTGCATCGCGACGTGGTGATCGCGAAACTGGGGCCGAACGCAAGCGAACAGGAAATCGACAGCCATTTGCAGGAATTCGAGCATCGGCTGCATATCGAGCAAAACGATCTCGCGAGCACCATCAACCTCACGTATTACGACGCCGATCCCAAGGAAGCAGCCGATGCGCTTTCGCGTCTGCTCGACACGTACTTCCGCCGGCGCGCGACGATTTTCACGTCCGGCCGCGTCGATTTCCTCACTGGTCAGCGCGACGAAGTCGCAAGGCAACTGAAAAAAGCCGATGCCGACCTGCTCGCGTTCCAGAAAACGCACGGCATCGTCAATATCGACGACCAGACCTCGCGCGCCGTGCTGCTCGAAAGCCAACTGGTTCAGCAAAAGCTCGAGAACGACACGTCGCTCGCGCAGCATCGCGGCGAACTGAAGTCGGAGCAGGCGTCCTCGAAGGGGGTCAAGGCCACGATCCCGATCTTCACCGACGACTCCGAGGCCGCCCATGCGCTCGACACGATGCAGCTTTCGCTGATGCAGCTCGAAGCGCGCCGCGCCGATTTCGCCTCGCGCTACATGGACAGCTCGCCGTTCGTGCAGCAGCTCGATCAGCAGATCGCCGACATGCACGCGAGCATCGCGCGACGCAAGGCGCAAATGGCCACGGCCACGCGCTACGGCCACAACGATTACTACGACGTGGTGCAAGGGCGGCTGGCCGCACTGAATGCGAGCATCGCGGGCGAAACCGCGCGCCAGCAGGCGCTCGAAGAGCAGATCAAGGACACGCGCGCGAAGCTGCGCAGCCTGAGCGACATCTCCAGCCAGATGCGCCAGCTGCAGGCAACGCGTGACATTCTGGCCGACAGCTTCAAGGACCGTTCGCGCCAGGTCGAGCTGGCGAAGATCCAGCAGGGGCAGGTGAGCCAGGTGAACAGCACGAACGTGCGCGTGATCCAGGCGCCGTTCCCGCCTTCGCAGCGCAGCGTGTCGGCCAGCCTCATCATTGCGGCGAGCGTGGCGGCGGGTCTGCTGATTTCGGCGCTCGTCGTGCTCGTCATGGCGAGCCTGCGCGAGACCTTCCTGAGTCCGGAGCAGGCCGAGCGCTCTCTGCTGCTGCCGGTGCTGAACGCGCCGGTGATGCTCGGCGGCGGCGCACGCCGGCCCGGCGCCGCGGGGGCGTCGGCCGACGCGGCCAAAGCGGCCAGCCGGCCCGCGCACATGGCGTATGGCCGCATGATCGCGGCCATCAACGCGAGCACGGACTCGCCCGCCAAGGTGGTCATGGCGCTCTCGTTCGGCAAGAACGATGGGCTGCTTTCGGTGATTCGCGGTCTCGCCGTCGAACTCGAGCATCGCACGACCAAGCCGGTCCTCATTCTCGACATGGCTTCCGGCGCCGACTCGCCGCTCTATGGCCCGCCGAACGCGCAGGGCCTGCTGACGTGGTCGGGACACGGCGGGCAAAGCCGTGCGGCGAGCGCGGCGCCCACGGAGATGGCGGCTTCGAGCGGCCTCGTGTTCGAAAGCGTCGAGCGGCACAACATCGTCGTCGCGCGGCCGGAGAGCGGCACGTTCCCGACTTCGTGGCAGCAGACCACGACCCTGTTCAATACGCTGCGCGAGGCGCACGACTACATCGTCGTGCATGCGCCGCCCGCGAGCCAGTCGTTCGCCGGCATCGAAAACGCGGCGCTGGCGGACGCCACGGTCATGGCGGTGCGCGCAGAGGTGTCGCGCAAGCCCGTGGTCCTCGGCCTGAAAACGCAGCTGCTCGACGCGGGCGGCAGGCTGATCGGCATTGCGCTGACGCATCGGCGCGGCTATATCCCGAACTTCATTTACCGATTCTTCTAACATTCGGGACCTGACTGCCATGCACCAGATCAGCGCGATCCTGCCGGTGAAGACGCGGGGACGGCATTACGCCGACAATATCGGCCGTTGCGACATCCTCTTCTCGTCGCTGCGTCACTTCACGACGCCCAGGACGTTTCACCGTTTCGTCATCGTCGTGCCGCACGACGAACTCGAAGAGGTCAAGGGCTACGCGAAAGCGTGGTCCGATTTCCCCATCAAAGTGGTCGACGAATCGCTGTACATGGGCATTTTTGCGGAGTTCTCGCAGCGTCATCAGATCCGCAACTGGCACCGGCAGCAGATCATCAAGCTGAATGCACCCGAATGGATCGAGACCGAGTATTTCCTCGTGCTCGACCCCGACTGCTTCGCCACGCATCGCTTCAGCGCGGATACGCTGATTCTCGACGGTCGGGCGCTCACGCATGTTCAGCCGCGCACGGTCGAGCCGTATTACTGGGAGGCTTCGGCGAAGCTGTTGAATCTCGATCCGCAACTCGCGCGCGACGGCATCTGGTGGACGCCGGCCATCCTGTCGCGCACGTTGTGTCTGAGCCTGCAACAGCGCCTGGCGGCATTGCACGGCACCGACTGGCGGCGCGTGCTGCTCGCCAATTACGCACTCGACTGGACCGAATACACGCTTTACTGGCTCAACGCGGAACACGAAGGGCTGCTGGAGCAGTACCACACGGGCCCGAAACCGGGCCAGCGCGCGCTGCACGCCGACGAAAGCGTCTGGTTTGCCGACAAGATGGAAGGCTGGAGCGAGGCCCGCCACCTTGCGCCGGAAAGCGACGGCATGTTCGCCGTGGTCCAGAGCAACACGCACATCTCGCCACAGCGCGTGGTGGAGAAGCTTGCGCCGTATTTCCCGATCACGCTGCAGCCTTACGAGCGCCATGTCGACCCTGCGCTCAAGGGCGCCGAGCTTTATTCGGCCATGGCGCGCCGCGGGCTCAAGCTGTTGAACAAGCTGCGCGGCTAAGCGATCGTTGCGCCTGCAACGAATAGGAAGCGACGCCGGGCGCTTCGTTCATCGCCCCGGCTGCAGGTGGCCCCAGCTCACGAGAATGGCCTGAATGCTGCGCGCGTAGGCATCGCGCTCGTGCGGCGACTCCGAGTGGTATGCGCCAATCGCGCGCCATGTGTTGCCGTATCGCACCATCTTTTGCTTGAGCAGCCAGGCGGCCACGAAAATATTCACGCACGGGTCCGTGAGGGCGCCGTGCGGAATGCCCTCGCGCGAAAGCTCCGAAAAGTGGATCGAGTTGATCTGCGCTTGGCCGACGTCGATCGAGCCGTTCGCATTGTGATTGATGGCCGCCGCGTCGCCTTTCGATTCACGCCACGCTACGGCGCGCAGCACGAGCGGATTCACGCCCTGGTAGGCGCCGGCCTTTTCGAAGCATTCGTCGGCAGGCGGCGCGGCATGCGCGAGCGTCGCGCCGAGCGCCGCGAGGCTCATGATCGCGACCCAGGCGCGCATGACTCGCGATCGTAGCTGGCGCAGGGCGTTGGTCTTCTGCTGCATGGGTCGAAGCTCCGGGTTGGGCGTCAATGCGCGACGTCACTGCGCGAAAGCGGAATCGAGTTTCTGCTCGATGTCCTTGAGATAGGCGCGCGAGGTGTCGGAGACAACGAGACGCGGCGTGGGCATGGCGCAGTGGCAATCGCGCTGACGCGTCTTCTTCTTGTTGTGCGACGACGAATGCGGCGCGGGAGCCTCGTCGTCGTCGCCGGTTGCGGGCGGCAGCATGGCGAGCGAGGGCAGCGGCGGATAGACCTTGTCGGCGGCAGGCATGGCGGCAGCCGCAACGACGGTGGCGGCGGGCGCGCTGGCGGCGGGTTGGCCCGCCCAGGCCGCGCTACCAAGGCCGAGTGCAGCGGCGAGAATGATCGGACGCATCGTGTCAGCTCCCAGCATGCATCGGTTCGATCGAGACGCTGTACGTCTGGTTCGCGCCAGCCGTCAGGTTTTCGAGCGTGGGTTTGGGCCCTCGTGCCGGCACGCCCCGCCAGATGGCCTGATTGATGTACTTGAAGTCCTCGCCCAGCGCCGTCACGCGGATCACGGTGGGCTGCTTTTGCGCGGCGGCGAGCGCGCCGGCCTTGGCGAGCACGGCGCTCAGTTGCGGGTCGTGCGCGCCTAGTGCATCGGCGGGAATGTCGAACTTCATGATGACGTTCGACTCGGCGGGTTTCCCGGTTTGCGCCGTAGTGGGCGGCTGCAGTTGCGCGCAGCCTGTCATAACCATTACGGTAAGTAAAAGCAAAACGCGCGTCACGTCCGGGTCTCCAAAAATTCGTGGCGATGTACGCGTTGTCGGCCTCGCGCGCGCGGACTTGATACCCGAGCGGCAAACGTTTGCCAAAAAGAAAGACTTCGCTCGCGCAATGCGGCTTCCCGGAAGGTTGCTCGCGCGCCATGGTGTGTTCGGGCAGGGAACTGCCTCCCCATCTGGCGGGAGGAATGCGCCGCGCGTGCGGCGAATAGGTATGAAGAATGATGAATGGCGGCGCGGCACCGGCCCGGGTGCCGCGCGCCGGCGCTCATTAATTGAGCTTGCCGAGAACCGCCGTGAACTCATCCTTGCTCAAGGCGCGCAGCGTTTGCGTGCGGATATTGCCGAGCGACCCGAGTGCGAGGCCGAACGCCATGAAGCTTTCCTCGTCGGGCGCTTCGATGACCGTGACGATGTCGTACTTCCCGAGCGTCCAGTAGATCTGCTTCATTTCACAGCCGAAAGTTTTGGCGAGTTCCGCTGCCTGACCGGCCCGTTGCGCGCTGTTCTTGACGGCGCGGATACCCTGGTCGGTGAACTGCGCAAGCACCACATAAGTCGACATGACGATTCCCCTTACGATGACATCGAAACGCGGATTACTGGCTTCCCTCGGCCGACCCTTCGGGCCGGATGTTCTGGTTATGGCGGAAAAGATTGTGCGGGTCGTATTTCGTCTTGACGGCGACGAGACGGCTCATGTTCGGACCATAGGCGGCCTCGACGCGCGAGCGTTCGTCGTCGGTGAGGAAGTTCACGTAGACGCTACCGAGCGCATAAGGCGCGGAAGCTTCGAAGAAGCCGCGCGCCCAGGCGACGCAGCGGGCGTCGTCGGCGGGATCGCTCCAGCGGCCGTGCACGTTCATGACGTAGAGCGCGTCGCGATTCGGGTAGGCCATCGCATCGGGCGCGACGCGCAGGGTCGCGCCGCCAATTTGCCCGAAGAATATTTCGCACTCCGGCGAGGGCAGCGCGGCGATGGCGTCGATCAGCGTGTCGATGAGGCCGTCGGGCAGCGCGTCGAGATTGTGCGATTTCCAGTAGTTGCGGGCGCCCGGCGTGAGCAGCGGATCGAACGCCTGCTGCCACGCGGCATAGGGCATCGGTCCGAGATGTTCGCCACACGGCGGTCCGAAGCGCCGCACGGCCTCCACCGCGTTCGGCCCGTTTTCCGGCGGCCCCGAATAGCAGATCGCGAAGACGATGACGGGCTTGCCGTGAACCTCGGGCGGCAGGAAAGGCAGCGGCGGCGCGAGACGCGACACGCTCCATACGGTCAGGTCTTCGGGCATCGCTTCGGCCGCTTCGCGGTAGTGTGTCAGCGCTTCTTTCGCGGCGTCGAACGGCAGCACGACCAGTCCGCCGTAGATCTCGGGACCGACGGGGTGTAGCGCGAACTCGAACATCGTCACCACGCCGAAGTTGCCGCCGCCACCGCGCAGCGCCCAGAAGAGGTCGGCGTTTTCTTCGGCGCTCGCGCGCAGCAGGTTGCCGTCGGCGGTCACGACGTCGGCGGCGACGAGGTTGTCGACCGACATGCCGAAGCGCCGGCTCAGCCAGCCGAAGCCGCCGCCCAGCGTGAGACCCGCGACGCCCGTCGTCGAATTGATGCCAAGCGGCGTAGCGAGGCCGAACGCCTGCGCTTCGTGGTCGAAATCGTGCAGCGTGGCGCCGGGCTCCACATACGCGCGGCGTGTGGCGGGCTCGACTCTGACCGACTTCATCAGCGAGAGATCGATCACGATGCCGCCGTCGCATAGCGCGCTGCCTGCGATATTGTGGCCGCCGCCGCGCACGGCGAGCGGTAGGCCGTTTTCACGCGCGAGCGCCACGGTCTGGCGCACGTCGGCGCAACCCCGGCAGCGCACGATGAGCGCGGGGCGGCGCTCGATCATCGCGTTCCAGATTTGCCGGGCTTCTTCGTAGGCCGCGTCGCCGGGTTGCAGGGCTTCGCCGCGCAGCGCGCTTTTCAATGTGGCGATGGATTCGCTCGACAGGCTGGACATGGCACACCTCTCAATTCAACGGATCGGACAAACGCGCGCCAATAGCCGGACGTGCGTTTTCATGGACTGAACGGAACTGCAGGCGACCGCTTCAATTGTCGAATCAATGCGGCTGACGCACGCGCGTGACGCGGCGTGCGTCCGGTCGGGAAAGCGGGAAGGAAGGGCTTTCGCAAAGGGCGGCGGGGGCCGCCTCTGGCCGGACCGCGAGGGGCCGGGGGCGAGCGCTTTGTGACGATCTGGATTGCACCCAGGCAGCCACCGAGCCTCGTCGATTCATTAGATAACCTAAATTATGCAGCTTGATAAAAAACGTGCAATTAATTCAGATTATTGTCGCGTCTGGATTCGCTTTAATAGTTTAGCAAGCACAATGCATGGATTCTATAATTTTCACGCGCGCGGCCTGCATGCGTGCCTGTTTTTTACCCGCCCAGCGAGAGGTTCCACCATGACGCGAAAGTACATTGACTGCAGGGAGTTTCCCAGTGAGATGAACTGCACGGTTGCTATCTCGGCGGATTCGGATTCGGAGCTTCTGGAAGCTGCCGTGCAACACGCGGTGAGCGTGCATCGTCACGCCGATTCGCCCGAACTGCGCGCGCAACTCAGCCAGCTCTTTCATGAGGGCTCGCCGCCCGAAATATCGCCACGTTCATGACGAGAAACCGGCCCGGCATGCAATGTGCCGGCCGGTGCGCCTGCCCCCCGAGGCGCACGAGAAAACGCAGCGCCGCAACGTGGCTCGAACAGCGCACCGCCGCGCTGCTCACGGCGCAGGCGCGCGCCGCAAGACGGGGCAAAAGGCGTGAACGCCCTCGCTAAGCAGTGATTCCTTCGACATCCTGAACCGCAGCATTGCACCGCGCGTCACTCGTCGCGCACGCGCACCGGCAGCTCGGTTTTGTACTCCACGCGGCGCAGCGCCACGGAAGTGTGAATGTCACGCACGCCCTCGATCTTGGTGAGGCGCGTCATGACGAAACGCTCGATGCCCGCAATGTCGCTCGCCACCACGCGCAGCATGTAGTCGAACGCGCCCGTCATCAAATAACACTCCATCACCTCGTCGTAGTTCGAGATCGCGCGCTCGAACGCGGCTAGCCGTGTCTCGTTCTTCTTCTCGATTGCCACCGACACATAGGCGTTGACGGGAAAGCCCGCTTTCTCCTGATCGAGCAGCGTGACGTACTGCGTGATGACGCCGCGCTCTTCGAGCATACGGATGCGCCGGTAGAACGGTGAGAGCGAAAGCCCGAGCGATTCCGCGAGGTCGGCGGACTTCACGTGCGCGTCGCGCTGCAGGGCGTGCAGGATGGCCACATCCACGCGGTCGAATTTCATTGGCCAGCTTTCCCTGAAAAAGTTGAATTTGGGGCGAGTGTTGCTAATTGATGAACAAAACGTGGCTCAGTTTGGCACGAATCGCCGCTATTGGCTACCTAGAATCCGCTAATACCCACAAGTCGAACAGCGGAGACACCATGAACATGCGAGCCGTCGAGACCGATCGCCAGATCGATACGGACTATCGACTCGAAGACCGCTACCTGCGCGAGGACGGCGCGGTCTTTCTCACCGGCACCCAGGCGCTCGTGCGCATCCTGATCGAACAGGCGCGCGCGGACCGCCTTGCCGGGCTGAAAACCGCGGGTCTCGTCTCTGGCTACCGCGGCTCGCCGCTCGGCGGATTCGATCAGGAACTGTGGCGCCAGAAGGCACTGCTCGCGGACTTCGACGTGCGCTTCGAGCCGGGCCTGAACGAAGACCTCGGCGCGACCATGCTGTGGGGCGCGCAGCAACTCGACGCGTTTCCCGGCAAACGTGTGGAAGGCGTGTACTCGATGTGGTACGGCAAGGGGCCGGGCGTGGACCGCACCGGCGACGTGTTCCGCAACGCCAACATGCTCGGCACCGCGCGGCACGGCGGCGTGCTGGCGGTGGCCGGCGACGACCACGCGGCGCAGTCGTCGATGTTTCCGCACCAGACGGACCACGTCTTCGAAGGCGCGATGATGCCGATTCTCTTTCCGGCGTCGGTAGAGGAATACATCGAGTACGGGCTCACCGGCTATGCGCTGTCGCGTTTCAGCGGACTGTGGGTCGGTTTCAAGGCGATTACGGAGACGGTGGAAAGCGGCCGCTCGATGCGCGTGGGCCGCGGCGTGCCGTTGCGCTTGCCGGCGGACATCGCGGTGCCGCCGCAGCGCGGCTTCAACTACGACCCGCAATTGCGCTGGCCGGCGGAGCGCGCCGAACTGGAGCGCCGCGTGCTCGAAGAGCGCCTGCCCGCCGCGCTCGCCTTCATGCGGGCGAATCCGCTCGACCGCGCGTTGCTGCGCCCCGCGCAGGCGCGCGTGGGCATCGTGACGGTGGGCAAGGCGCATGCGGACGTGCTGGCCGCGTTCGAGGCGCTGGGGCTCACGGCCGAGCGCCTCGAACAACTCGGTATCGGGCTTTATAAGGTCGGCATGATCTGGCCGCTCGAAACGGAAGGGCTCAAGGCATTTGCGCGCGGCATGCAGGCGCTTTTCGTCGTAGAGGAAAAGCGCTCGTTCGTGGAGCGGCAGATCAAGGAAGCACTCTTCAACGTGCGGGCCGACGAGCGGCCGTCCGTGCACGGCAAGACGCTCGGCGAGCGCGAGCCGCTGCTGCCCGCCGCGATGGAGTTCGCACCCGAGCAGCTCGCGCACGCACTGCAGCGGTTTTTCCTGCACGTCGAGATCGATCTGCCGTTGGTCGCTACCGGCGCGACCCATGCGCGTTCGGGTGCGCAGCGCGTGGTCGCGCTCGCGCAAGCGCCGCAAGGCGAACCGCTCACCCGCAAGCCGTTCTTCTGCGCGGGCTGCCCGCACAATACGTCGACGCGTCTGCCCGACGGCTCGCATGCCGCGGCCGGTATCGGCTGCCACATCATGGCGCTCGGCGAGGCGGGCAACACGGCGACGTTTTGCCAGATGGGCGGCGAAGGCGTGCAGTGGGTCGGGATGTCGACCTTCACGGACATGCCGCATCTGTTCGTGAATCTCGGCGACGGCACCTATCAGCACTCGGGCAGCCTGGCGATCCGCCAGGCCGTGGCGGCGCGCGCGAACGTCACTTACAAGATCCTCTTCAACGATGCGGTGGCGATGACCGGCGGCCAGCCCGCCGAGGGCGGCCTCACCGTGCATCGCGTGGTGGCGCAGGTCCGGGCCGAAGGCGTGAACGAAGTCGTCGTGGTGACCGACCGGCCCGAGCAGTACGCGGGCTCGCAGGCGTTGCCTGCGGGCGTGACGCTCTTGCACCGCGACGCGCTCGATACGCTGCAACGCCGCCTGCGCGAGCAGAAGGGCGTTTCGGTGCTCGTCTACGACCAGACCTGCGCCGCCGAAAAGCGCCGCCGCCGCAAGCGCGGCAAGCTGATCGATCCGCCCACGCGTGTGGTGATCAATCCGGCCGTTTGCGAAGGCTGCGGCGACTGTTCCGTGCAGTCGAACTGCATCGCGATCGAGCCGCTCGAAACGGAGCTGGGCCGCAAGCGGGCCATCAATCAATCGAGCTGCAACAAGGACACCTCGTGCGTGAAGGGCTTTTGCCCGAGCTTCGTGACGGTGGAGGGCATGGAGCCGAAGCGCCCGGACGCCGCGCGCATTCAGCGCATCGAAGCGGAACTGCGCGCCACGCTCGCACCGCCCGCGCACGTACCGCAGGCGCTGGAGCAACACCTGCGCATGGTTGTGACGGGCGTGGGCGGCACGGGCGTCGTGACGATCGGTGCGATCCTCGCCATGGCCGCGCACCTCGAAGGGCGCGGCGCCTCGACGCTCGACTTCACGGGCCTCGCGCAAAAGAACGGCGCGGTGTTGAGCCACGTGCAGATCGCGCAGAGCCGCGGGCTCATCACCACCTCGCGTATCGGCGCGCATGCGGCCAACGTGCTGCTGGGCTGCGACGCCGTGGTGGCGGCATCGTCGGGCGCGCTCTCGCGCCTGCCGGGCAGCGGCGCGCGCGCGATCGTGAACGAGCGCATCAACGCGACCGCCGACTTCGTGCGCGACGGCGATCTGCCCGTGAGCAAAGCCGTGCATCAGGCGGCGATCGAGAGCGCGATGGGCGCGGACGGCACGGTGTTCTGGGACTGCACGGCGGCGGCAGAAGCGATTTTCGGCGACGCCATCGCTTCGAACATGATGATGGTGGGCTACGCGTATCAGTCGGGGCTCGTGCCGCTTAGCGAAGCATCGATCCTGCAGGCAATCGGGCTCAATGGCGCGGCCGTGAAGATGAATGAACGCGCGTTCCTTTGGGGTCGTTTGATCGCACAGGACGCTCGCGCGCTCGAACGCGTGACGGGAGCGGACATAGCGGTCGCTGACACGCCGTTCGATCTCGCTCGCTTCGTGGCCGAGCGCGAGCACGATCTCACGCTGTACCAGAACGCCGCCTATGCGAAGCGCTATCGCGCGCTGGTCGATGCCGTCGCGCAGGCAGAGCGCGCGATCGAAGGGGCGAGCGGTGCGCTTGCGCAAGCGGCGGCACGCCAATACTTCAAGGTGCTCGCCTACAAGGACGAGTACGAGGTTGCGCGCCTGCACACCGATGGCGGCTTCGGCGCGTACCTGTCCGCGTTGTTCGATGGCACGGCGGCCAGAAAGACGTTCCACATGGCGCCGCCGCTCCTCACGCGCCGCGATGCGCAAACCGGGCGCCGCAACAAGATCGCGCTGCGCGGCGTGTGGGCCGAGCCGCTGCTGCGCGTACTCAAGCACGGCAAGGCGCTGCGCGGCACGGCGCTCGATCCGTTCGCACGGCAGCGCGACCGCGTGATCGAGCGCGCGATGATCGGCGAATTCGAGGAAGACGTGCGCCTCGTGCTCGGCAAACTGACGCGGCAGACGCTGGCGGCAGCCGTCGGCCTGCTTGGCGTGCCGGGTGCGGTGCGAGGCTTCGGTATCGTCAAGGAGCGCAATTACGAGCGTTCGCGCGGCGTGCGCGAAAAGTATCGCGCGGAACTGGCTGGCGAGACGGTTTGAAAGATCGGATAACGAATCGATAACCAACGGAGAAGACTCAAATGGTTGTGCAGGACAAGACGTTTTTCATCACGGGCGGCGGTTCTGGACTCGGCGCGGCGGTGGGCCGACATCTGCTCGAACGCGGCGCGAATGTGGTGTTCGGCGATATCGACGTAGCCCGTGCGCGTGACGCGGCGGCGCTCGGCGGCGAGCATGCACTGGCCGTCGAGGTGGATGTGACGCTGGCGGCAAGCGTCGAGGCGGCGATCGCGCTTGCCACCCAGCGCTTCGGTGCGCTGCATGGCGTGGTCAACTGCGCGGGGATCGCGCCGGCGCAGCGCATCGTCGGAAAAGAAGGCGCGCATTCGCTCGATCTGTTCGCGAAGGTCGTGAGCGTCAACCTCATCGGCACCTTCAACGTGATGCGCCTCGCCGCCGTGGCGATGGCGAACAATACGCCGGATGCCGGCGGCGAGCGCGGCGTGATCGTCAATACGGCTTCGGTAGCCGCGTACGATGGCCAGATCGGGCAGTCGGCCTATGCGGCTTCGAAGGGTGGTGTCGTTTCACTTACGTTGCCGGCGGCGCGCGAACTGGCGCGCAACGGTATTCGCGTGGTGACCGTCGCCCCCGGCATCTTCGAAACGCCGATGCTGCTCGCCATGCCCGCCGAAGTGCAGCAGGCGCTGGGCGCGGGCGTGCCGTTTCCGCAGCGTCTTGGCCAGCCCGCGGAGTTCGCGGCGCTCGTCGAGCATATCGTCGGCAACCGCTATCTGAACGGCGAGGTGATCCGGCTCGATGGCGCGTTGCGGATGGCGCCGCGCTGATACCCGGTTTGTGTGGGGCCGGCCGCTGCGGGCACGTTTAAGACCACGTATCGTAGAATCGGAACCATCGACTCACGATATTCGAAAAGCACATGGCCAAGGACGTGACCTTGCGGCAGTTCCGCTACTTCGTGGCGGCGGCGCAGAACGGGCAGTTTTCGATGGCGGCGGCGTCCGAGCATGTCTCGCAGTCGGCGATCACCAACGCGGTGCTCGCGCTCGAGGAGGCGCTCGGCACGCGGCTCTTCGTGCGCTTGCCCCAGGGCGTGGAACTGACGCCAGACGGGCAGGACTTCCTCAATCACGCGCGCCACGTGCTGGAGTCGGTGCGCGACGCACTGCACAAGGCGCCGTTTCGCGCGCACAGCTTGCGCGGCACGGTGCGCATGGCCGCCTCCTATACGCTGCTCGGCTACTTCCTGCCAGAACTGCTCGCGCGGTTTCGGGCGACCTATCCCGAGATCGAGATCGATCTGCACGATCTGGACCGGCCGGCCATCGAGGAGGCGGTGCTCGCGGGCAAAGTCGACCTTGGCGTGGCGTTGCTCTCCAATGTGGAGCGGCGCGCGCGCTTCGGTCACCACTTGCTGATGCGTTCGCGCCGCCAGTTGTGGGCCGCGCCGACGCATCCGCTCGCGCAGATGGGCACCGTCACGCTGCGCGACATCGCGCGTTACCCCTATATCCAGCTCACGGTGGACGAGGGCGAGGCCTCGACGCTGCGCTACTGGAAAAAGCGCCGCGTTGCGCCGAATATCGCGTTTCGCACGAGTTCGATGGAGGCGCTGCGCGGGCTCGTGGCGCATGGCTTCGGCGTGACGATACTCTCGGACATGGTGTTCAGGCCGTGGTCGCTGGAGGGCAAGCGCATCGACGCTTGCGCCATCGAGGATGCCATTCCGCAGATGGAAGCGGGCATGTTGTGGCATCCTGGTGCCGTGCTCAGCGATCCGGCGCGAGCGATGCAGCAGTTTTTGATTCACGCTTGCGGGAATTGAAGGGGGCGGCCGCGCTCCTCCACTCACCGTACCTGGGTAAAAACAAGGAAGCGTCATGTCGGCTGTGTCGGCGTTCAAGCTCGTGCTCCTTTCGCTCATCGCCATCATCGCGCTCGAGTTGCTCGCCAAACGCCTGCGCCTGCCGCCCGCTGCCGCGCTGCTGGTCGGCGGCGCCGCCATGGCCTTCGCGCCCGGCCTGCCGCCGGTCGTGATAGACCCGGACCTCGTCCTCATCGTGTTTCTGCTGCCCTTGCTCATGGACGGCGCCTACTTCTTCGTCTGGTCCGACTTCAAGCGTCACCTCGCGCCCATCCTGCTCTTCGCCATCGGCGCGGTGGCATTCACGACGTGGGCCGTTGGCGTGGTCGCGCATTGGGCCGTTCCGTCACTGCCTTGGGCCGCATGTTTCGCACTGGGCGCGGTGGTCTCGCCGCCCGATGCGGTCGCCGCGAAAGCGGTGCTCGAGCGGCTCGCGCTGCCGCGCCGGCTGATGGTGCTGCTCGAAGGCGAGAGCCTGCTCAACGACGCCGCCGGTCTCGTGCTGTTTCGCTTCGCCGTCGCGGCGGCATTGACGGGCGTATTCAGCGAGCCGAATGCGGCGCTCAGTTTCGTCGGGCTCGCGCTGGGCGGCATTGTGGTCGGCGCTGTCGTCGGCTATGTCGTCGTGTGCCTGCTGCGTCAGCTCCAGGACGAGTATCTGATCATCACCGCCTCCGTGCTGGCAGGCTGGATCGCCTATATCGCGGGGGACATGCTGGGCGTTTCGAGTGTGATCGCCACGGTCACGTGCGGCATGCAGCTAGGCTGGCATCAGCACGAAATCTTTTCGGCCACGGTGCGCAGCCGCGGCACGGCGTTCTGGCAGGTCATGGTCTTCGTGCTCGAGGCGCTGGTATTCGTGCTGATCGGCCTCTCGCTGCGTGGGGTCATGCTGCGCCTCGGCGGGACGGGCAATGCTGTCGCGCTGCTCGGTCCCGCTGCAATGGCCGTTGTGCTCGCCGTTGTCGTCTCGCGCTGCGTGTGGACGTATGGCATCGAGATCGTCAGGACCGCGCTGCACCGGATGTTACCGACCCGCGTAAAAGCGGCGGACTTTCGAGGCGCAACGGTGGTGAGCTGGGCCGGCATGCGCGGCGTGGTCACGCTGGCCATTGCGCTTGCGCTGCCGGAAGCGATGCCGGGCCGCGATCTCATTCTCTTCGCCGCATTCGCCGTCATTCTGTTCACGGTGCTGTTGCAAGGCACGACCATCGGGCCGCTCATCAAGCTGATCAGGCCTGCGAACGATATGGAAGGGGAGGAACCCTACCTCAACGAGCCGCAGGCATGGGCGCGCCTCGAAGCCGCCCAGCTAGCGGCAATCACGCCGCTCGTCCATGGTCCGGACGGCAGCGTGATCCACCCGCGGCTGCTGGAGCAGTACACGTATCGTGCGAACCTCACGCGCAATTTTGCAAACGCCGAGAGCTATCCGCAGGAAATGCGCACCTCGCACTACGATGTCGTGCTGGCCGCCGTGGAGGCCGGACGCGCGGAGCTGTTGAAGCTGCACCGCGCCGGCCTGATCCACGACGAACTATTGCGCGTGCTCGAACGCGATCTCGATCTGGAGGAGCTTTCGGCGCGACACGGGAGGGGGTGATGCTTCCCCTCGCGTTCTTCAGGCGTGCACGACGAGTGGCGCAAACAGGTGCGAGAGGTCGCGCTGCTGGTCGAGACTCCAGAGAAAACCTAGCGCATCGTCGGCGCGCGCCTTGCCGATCACTGGCGCCGCGTTCTTGCGGAACTTCACCTCGAAGTCGCCGCGCTGCATCGGCCGCGTGGCGAAGCCCGGAATGTCGTCCACGCGTTTCGACACGGTTTGTCCGTCCGTGAGCGTGGCGCTTACGATGGTCGCGTAATATTTCGGATAGAGCCGGGTCAGTTCGGAATCCTCTACAACCTTGATCTTCTGCATGAAGGCGCGGATCTTCGGGTCATGGAGCGCTTCGGTGCGATAGCTCGCCAGGCTGATATCGCCGTCGAACATGGCGCGCGCGGTCACGTAGGGCAGGCTGTGATCGGCAGTCTCGCTCGTTTCGGGGGCCCATTTCTGCGGGTCCATGCCTGCCGAGAAGTAGCCTTCGTGCGAGGTGCGAATCTCCATGCTGACGATACGATCGAGGTCGCCCACCTGTTTCGCCACGTCGATGCCGGCAGCAATCGCCGTTTGCGTGAGCGCCTGCGCAGGGTAGAACTTCACGGCACAGTCGTTGATGCGAAACGGCCGGCCTTTGCCGCCGAAGCTCGCCGTGTCGATGCTGAATGGGCCGGATACCTGCTTGAACAGTCCTGCGTTGCCCTCGAAGATCGGCGCGGGGCCCGTGAGTCCGTCGCGCGCGAGGGCGGCCGAGAACACGGCGTTGCGTGCGGCGTCGGCATCGGCGAGACCCTTCCAGTTCGACATGGTCTGCACACGCGTCTGGTTCAGCGCGAGGTGGCCGTTGAGCGCGAGGTTGACCGCTTCGGCCAGTTGCCGCTCGTCGAGCTTCATGAGCTTGCCCGCCGCGAGCGCGGCCGCGGGCAGGCTGAAGATGGGGTGATCCCAGCCGCGCGAACTGATCGAAGCGGCGTCCATGAGGCGGCAATCGATCTCGTAGGCGAGAGCGATGGCGACGATCAGATCGCGGCCATTCGCACCTTCGGCCTCGGCCTGGGCGAGACATGCGGCGATGTTGTCGCTCGGGTGGCCGATTTCCTTGCCCGCATAGACGTCGTTGAGGTCGTAATAGCGGATGGCCGCACCGTTCGCGAAGGTCGCGAGGTCGGGCGACGTGCGCCGCTGCGTGCCGAGCACGGTTGCGCCCCGGCCGTCGCCGCTCGCGTAGTTGAGCGCAACCTGGCGCGCGATGCCCACGGGTTTCTCGCCGAGCGCGGCGATGCCGCAGCCCAGCGCGTCGGCGGAGTGGGTCTTGACCGCCTCGATCGTACCGGCATCGAGATCGTCGTAGTCAAGCGCGGCGGCGTAAGCCGCAAGCCGCTGCGCGATCGTGGCCGAAGCCGATGCGGAAGCGACCTTCTGAGCGCGCGCCGCGCCGATGCCGCCGAATGTGCCCGCGCCCGCGGCGAGCGCCGTGAGCGACGCCATGAATGCACGCCGTTGCATGCGGTGTCTCCTTGTTCTTTGTTCGTTTCAGGGAAGAATGCGCATCAAACGAGCAGCAGCAGCGCCGCGCCGAACACCACTGTGCCGAGCAGGAACGTCATGACCGTGAAGCCCAGCACGCGCTGCACGCCGATGCCCGCCATCGCGACCACGGGCGCGGCCCAGAAGGGCTGCATCATGTTCGAGACCTGCTCGCCCATGGCGACGGCCATGGTGGTTGCGGGCATCGAAGCATGCAGCGCGATCGCCGCGGGCACGACGAACGGGCCCTGCACGGCCCAGTGGCCGCCGCCGCTCGGAATGAAGAACGTGACGATGAGCGAGCACACATAGCTCCAGAACGGCAGCGTGTGCGTGTTCGAGATCGCGATGAAGAAGTGCGAGATCACGTTGGGCAGGCCCGTGGCGTCCATCATGCCCATCACGCCGCCGTAGAGCGGGTATTGCAGCATCATCGAGCCGGTTTGTTTGGCGGCGTTCTTGACCGCATCCGCGTAAGCGAGTGGATAGCCATGCAGGATCACGCCCGCGATGAACATCACGAAGATCACGGCGTTCACGCCGGAGAACGCTTCGATGTGCTCGATGTGCGCGAGCACGAGGAACGTCACGCCCACGAGGCCGATGAATGCGCTGCCGATCCACGAGTATTCGAGCCACTTCGCGAAGCTCAGCTTGCCTTCGGGGCGCTTGCGCGGTTCCGGGTCGGGGTTATTCTCGATGTCGAGCACGACGGCGTCTTCATCGCGCGGCTTGAGGAGCGCGAGCACGATGGGCGTGGCGACCAGCATCACGAGCACGGGCACGAGGTTGAACGCCGTGAACACGGTGTCGTTGAACGGCAGCACTTCGCCCGTGAGCTTTTGCACGACGTTCATCGCGCTGCCCGGCGTGGACTGCGCGAGCGCGATGGAGCTGGAAATGCCGCTCGCCCACACCACCCAGCCCGAAAAGCCCGCCGCGACGATCCACGCGAAGTCCACGCGCATGCGCTTGGCCACTTCGCGCGCGAGCAGCGCGCTCACCACGAGACCGAGGCCCCAGTTGAAGAACGAGGCCACGGCTACTAGCAGGAAGGTGAGCGCCGCTGCCTGCACCGGCGTGCGGGCGATGCCCACGAGCGCCTTGAACACGCGCTGCACGGGCGCGGCGTGAGCGAACGCGTGGCCGGTGACGAGGACGAGCGTGATCTGGAAGGCGAACGTGAGGATATTGAAGAAGCCCTTGTACCACCCGACCACGAGCGTGTTGAGCGTCGCATGCGGAGCGAACATCGCCGAGAGCGCGGCCACGACCGCGGTGATGAGAATCGCGAGCACGAACGGGTCGGGAATGGTGCGCTCGAACAGGCTGATCGTCGCGTCGGTAAAGCGTGTCTTGCGTACGGGTGCGGCGGTAGCGGTGGACTTCACGTATCGTCTCCTGGTGCTGAAAGGGGCCGCACGTACCTGGCGCGCGGCTGTTTGTATCGGGGGCGCAGTGGCGCTAGTTCATCGGGCGAAGCCGTAGAGTTCGGCGGGGTTGTCGACGAGAATCCGCTTGCGCGCCGCTTCGTCGCCGACCCACGCGCCGAGCAGATCGAAGATCGCGGCGGTGTCGGGCTTGTGCGTCTCCGTCACGTGCGGCCAGTCGCTGCCCCACACGGCGCGCTCCGGCAGCAGTGCAGCCCATGCGCGCGCGGTCTCGGCGAGGTCGGCGTAACCGCCGGCGAGGCCCACCTGCGAATCGAGGTAGGCGCCCGAGAGCTTGACCCATACGCGCCCCGAAGCGGCCAGGCGGCGCACCACGCCATACGCGGGATGCGAGGTGCCCGCGGGCAGGGGCAGGCGCGCGAGATGGTCGAACACCATCTTGCAGGGCAGGCGGGTGAGCAATGCTTCGTGCTCGACAATCTGGTCGGCGGTCCAGTGCAACTGCACATGCCAGCCGAGTTCGGCAATGCGCTGCGCAAGCGGCTCGACCATGTCGAAGGTCACGACCGCCTGATGCGGCGTGTACAACGTGAAGCGGATGCCGCGTATGCCGCCGCGGTCGAGCATGTCGAGTTCGGCGTCGCTCACCTCGGGGCGCAGGACCGCTACGCCGCGGGCATTGTCGATGCCCAGTTGGCGGATCGCGTCGAGCGTCACGCAGTTGTCGGTGCCGTAGGGGCGCGGCGTGACGATGACGGTGCGCTGCGTGCCGGTGCGTGCCTGTACGCGTCGATAGTCCTCGACCGTTGCGCGATCGACGATATGCGCACCGTTGCCGGGTGAGGCCGCAAAGCGGCGATCGTAGATGTGGATGTGCGAATCGCACGCGAAGGCGGGCGCCGCTATGCGCGCTCTGGGGGCGTCGATGGTATGGACATGCTGCTCACGCTCCATCGCGTTGTCTCCTTGTTTGCCGCGCGCACCCAAAGGCATGGATGCGCGCGGATGCAGCTTTGTGTGTTCAGAGCACGGCGTGCTCGTTTCTCAATCGTTCGATATCGGCATCGCTCCAGCCGGCCTCGCGCAGCACCACATCGGAGTGCTCGCCGAAGGCGGGCGCGGCGATCGGGTCCGGCGCAGGCGTCGCGCCGAAGCGAATCGGCTCGCGAAAGCCGCGATACGCGCCCACGCCGGGATAGTCGTAGCGCGTGACCATCTGCTCTGCGAGCACCTGGGGATCGTCGAACATGTCTTCGACGGTGCGCGCCGCCGCGCAGGGCACCGCCTCGCCAAAATGCGCTTCCCATTCGAGCGCGCTGCGCGCCTGCAACGCGGCGTGCAGTTGCGGCACGATCTCGTCGCGATGCTCGGCACGTTTGCGCACCGAATCGTAACGCTCGTTCTGCGCGAGTGCAGCGAGCCCGGTTTTTTCGCAGAGCGACTGCCAGAAATGCGGCGTGTTCGCGGAGATGTAGAGCCAGCCTTCGCGCGTCGGATGAATACCGGTGATGCCGCCCGAACGCATGTCGCGGCCAACGTCCTTCGGCTCGTCGTCGGCCCAGATCATGCGCGCGGACTGCATGGTGAGCGCGCTGCGCAGCAGCGAAACGCCCACGTACTGGCCCGCGCCGCTGCGCTCGCGCTCGAACAGCGCGGAGGATATGCCCGCTGCGACGAGCGCGGCGGCGTAGTAGTCGACCACCGAGCCGTAAAGAATCTCGGGCGGGCCATCGCTCTTGCCCTGCAGCGCGCACATGCCCGTCATGGTTTGCAGCACCTGGTCGTAGCCGGCCTTGTCCTTGTTCGGGCCCTGGTCGCCGTAGCCGGTGACTGCGCAGTAGATGAGCCGCGGGTTCACTTCGCGCAGCTGTTCCCAGGCAATACCGAGCCGTGCCGGCACGCCGGGTCGAAAGTTGTGCACGAGCACGTCAGCCTGTTCGACGAGGCGCAGCAGCACCTCCTGCGCGCGGGATTGCTTCAGGTCGAGCACGAGCCCGCGTTTGCCGCGATTGACGCCGAGAAAGGCGCGGCTCTCGGCCTGGAGCGTGGACGGATACTTGCGCAGGTTATCGCCCGTGGGCGGCTCGATCTTGATGACGTCCGCGCCCTGGTCTGCAAGCAGCGTGCAGCCATACGGGCCCGCGATATAGGCGCTCAGGTCGAGCACGCGCACGCCCGCGAGCGGGCCGCGCGGCGCTGCATTCGATTCGGCAGGCTGGCTCATTGGCGCACCTCGCTCGACGTTGCGGATGCAATGAGTCCAAGCCGTTCGGCGCTCTGCACGAGGGCACGGGCGCGCTCGACGAAAGGCGCGTCGATCATCTTGCCGTCCACGACATAAGCGCCCACGCCGTCGCGTTCGGCGTTGCGCGCCGCTTCCACCACGCGCAGCGCGTGGGCGATTTCTTCGTCGGAAGGGCGGAATACGTCGTTGGCGAGCGCGATCTGGCTCGGGTGGATGCAGCTCTTGCCGAGAAAGCCTAGCGAGCGGGCCAGTTCGGCTTCGGCGCGAAACCCTTCGGCATCCTTGATATTCGCGAAAGCCGAATCGTAGGCGAACACGCCTGCTTCGCCCGCGGCGAGTCGCAGACTGAACATGGCTTGCTGAATGGCCGCCGGGTCGCGCCGCGCGATGCCGAGCGGCTCGAACAGGTCGCCAAGACCCAGTTGAAGGCCCGCCACGCGTGCATGCGCGGAGGCGAGCGTCGCCGCTTCACGCAGCGCGCGCGGCGATTCGACGTTGAGCAACAGCTTCACGGGGCGGCTCACGCCATTGGCGCGCTCCGCGCGCTCGATCGCGGCAGCGGCGGCGCGCACGTCGTCGGTGGATTCGGGTTTCGGCAGATTCACGTAATCGAGGCCCGGTTGAACCACGGCGACGATATCGTCGGCGAACCACGGCGTGTCGAGCGCGTTCACGCGCACGATCAGCACCTTGCCGCGCTCGCGTACGGCGGGCGACACGAGTAGCGTGCGCAGCGCCTCACGCGCTTCGGGTTTACGCGCAGGGGCAACCGAGTCTTCCAGGTCGAACGACAACGCGTCCGCGGCGCTGCCGAGCGCCTTTTCGAACAGCTCCGGGCGCGATGCCGGCACGAACAACTTGCTTCTCATCTCCATGCGTTCCGTATAGATCACCACTGAAGGGCAGTCTACGATCGGCAACGATTTAGATAAACTATGCGAATCTATCTTTAAACCATAGAGAAGCTACGTTTATGGACACCGGTTTCCTGAGTAACCTGCTGCTGGTGGTGGAGAGCGGGTCGATGGCGGAGGCCGCGCGGCGCGTGGGCGTGACGCCCGCCGCGATCGCGCAGCAAATCCAGGCGCTGGAGCGCGAACTGGGCGTGGCGCTCGTCATGCGCGCGGGCCGCACGGTCATTCCCACGGAGGCGGGCCAGCGCGTGGTGGAGCGTGCCCGCTCGCTCGTGCGGGGTTTCGACGAGTTGAAAGCGCTGGCGCAGGAGCAGGAAATGGGCGGCGAACTGCGCGTGGGGACGATCACGTCGGCGTTGCTGAGCGTGCTGCCCGACGTGCTGGCGCGCTTCGCCGCGGCTTTCCCGCAGGTCAAGCTGCTGATACGCGCGGGCACGTCGATGGAACTCTTCGAAGCCTTGCAGCGCGGCGAGGTGGACGTGGCGATTTGCCTGCATCCCGCCTTCGCGCTGCCGAAGACGTATGACTGGCATCTGCTGCGCGAGGAGCCCATCGTCGTGCTCGCGCCGGCAAAGTTCGCGCGCGCCGATCCGCATGACCTGCTACGCCGCGAGCCGTTCATTCGCTACGATCGCGCGCTGGGCGGCGGCAAGCAGGCCGACCAATATTTGCGCCGTGCGAAGATCGCGCCGCGTGAACTGTTCGAACTGAACTCGCTGATGGCGATAGCGCTGATGGTGGATCGCGGTCTTGGCGTCTCGCTTGTGCCCGATATCGGCACGCCGCTTACGAAGGGCTTGCGGCTCGCGCGTCTGCCGTTGGCCGAGGCAACCGAGCCGCGCCGCTTCGGCATTCTGTGGTCGCGCGCTTCCGCACGCAGCCGCTTGATTCGCGGGATGATCGAATGTTCCGGCGAGGCGCTGCGCAGGTGAGGGCGCGCGGGCTCTATACGATAAGGATGGCGAAGCGTTGGCCATTCCATCGGCGAATCTTCGTAGTGAATCCGGGCTTCGTGAACGCCGAGATTCTTGAGCGCATCGTGCTGCATCCGCATGAAGGGAATGGGGCGGCAAATGTAGTAGTCGGCGTCGGGCTGCAGGATCGCCTGCTTGATCTGCCCGATGGCTCCCTCCTCCCTGGCGTCCGCTGCGATCAGCGCGCGCGAAGTGATCGAATGCGGGCGCGCCGTTGACAGATCCTGCTTGCGGCAAGCTCGAATTCAACGAGCTGCGGCGGCCGATTTATCCGTTGGATGCAATTTGACCGCCGCAATACGAATACTCAGTAGTCCCTGTTAAATCTCCTTGTTAGTAGCCCTGCACCCAATGCCCCGGAATCCACACCCACTGGTTGCCTTCCCAGCGGTAGTGTCCCTTGGACCAGGCATAGCCCTCGGCGGGTGCGGGCGGCGGCGTCTCGACGCGCGGCGACGGCTCCGGTGGGTGGGCCGGCTCCACGATACATGCGCAAAGCAGGGCGGCGCAGGCGACCAGGGTCACGGGGTGCAGTAGTCTTATCTTCATGGCGGGTGTCCTCCACTGACGGAAATTGTTTGGTTATCCGAACGGCTGGCTAGTCTCGTCGCGTAGCGGCATCCGGGTCCAAGTAAAGCGGTGCGCCGTCGTGTTTGTCTGTTCCAACCGTTCATGCCCTTATCAAACCCGTAGTCGCATTTTTTGTGCCCGAATCTCCGAATAACATCGACGCCGTGCGCTGTGGATCGAGCCCGAGGCTCTCCGCGGCCGCGCCCGCGATCAATGCATCGAGTGAGGCGGTGGGCTTGAGGTCGCGCGCCTCATAGAGATCCGCGCTGCGCAGCCCCGGCCAGTCGGCCTGTACGCGTCCGCCCGCCACGGCGCCGCCCACCAGCATCGCCACCGAAGCCTGACCGTGGTCGGTGCCGCCCGTGCCGTTCGCCGCGGCCGTGCGGCCGAACTCGGTCGCGACGAGCACCGTGGTCTTGTCCCACGCGGGGCCGAGTCCGTCGCGCAGCGAGGCGAGCATCGTGTCGAGCGCTTTTAGCTGATTCGCGAGCCGCGCGTTCTGCGCGCTGTGCGTGTCCCATCCGCCGGTTTCGATCATGGCGATGCGCGGGCCATCGGGGCGCGCGAGGAAGCTCGCCGCAAGCTTGCCGACGCTCGCGGGGTCCTGGCGGGCGCTTACGTCGCCCGCGAGCCCGCGTGCGTTCATCGCCGAAGTCCAGAGCGCGCGCAACTGCGGATCGCCGTCGTAAAGCGCGGAAACGCGCGTGAGCAGATCGTCGGATGCGCTGGGCAGCGCCGAGGGCGCGTACGAACTCACCTGCACCGTGCCGCGCAGCGCGAGCGGCACGGTAGGCGCGAACGCAATGGCATTTTCGCGCGAGGCAGGCAGCATGGCGGCGAGCCGGTTGAGCCAGCCGTCCTTGACCTGGTAGGGCGCGCGGCCGCCGGTTTCCAGCACGTTCTGTCCGTCGAAGTGGGAGCGGTCGCGATACGGCGAAGCGATCGCATGCACGAAGAGCGCCTGCTTCTCGCCATACATCTGCGCCATCTGCACGAGCGACGGATGCAGCGCGAACGTGCCGTCGAGTTTCGCGGCCTTGTCGATGTCGATGGCGAGCGGGCCGCGCAGCGTGGCGTAGGCCGGCTCCGCGTAGGGCACGACAATGTTCAGCCCATCGGCCGCGCCGCGCTGGATCACGAACACGAAGCGGCGCTCGGTTTCGACGCTGGCGAACACGATCTGCGGCGCGACGAGCATCGCGCCCGCGCCGGCGGCGGCGACGCGCAGGAAATGGCGGCGGGAAACCATGGCGGTTATCTCCTCAGGAAATCGGGCGAGACGAGCAGCAAGGCGATCGCAGTCGACGCGCTTTCGGCATGCGCGACCGCGGTGGCGGTGGGCGCGCTGAGCGTGGCGCCCATGAGCGTGTTGCCGAGCGTGCGCGGGTCGAGCCGGTCGCCCACGCGCGCCGAGAAGCGCTGCGCGACTTCCACGCGGCGCACGAGCGCATCGGGCGCGGCCCAGCTTGCCGCGATGTCGTCGTAGCCGGCGGGCGAGCCTGGCCGCCACACCGGCTGGCCGAGTTGCGTGAGCAGCGGCGCGGCGTTGATCTCGCCGGCGTCGCCGGGTTCGCGCCAGCCGAGACCGCGCATCGACGAAACGGTCCACTCCCACGGTGTCTTGAACTTCGCGTCGACGGGTGCCCACGCCTGCGGCGCTTCAACGAGCGCGCGATACACGGTGGGCAGATCGCCGCCGCTTTGCTCGAAGGCGAGTGCGAGACGCTCGGTAAGTGCGGGCGGCGGATTGTCGGCGACGAAGTGGCGGGCGAGCTGGAACGCAATATGGCGGCTCGTGGCGCTCGCGTGCGCGAGGTCGTTGAGGATGGCAAGCGCCTGCTGCTCGCCCGGTTGATCGTAGCGCTTGCCCATCACGGTGCGCGTGCCCGGCTCGTGCAGCGCGGGGCGAAACACGAAGCTGCCGGGCGCGGCATTGCCGGGCTGCGGCCCGCGTAAACCCGCCACGCTCCAGCCCGTCAGCGCACGTGCGAATTCGGTCACGTCGTCCTGCGTGTAGCCGGTGCGTACGCCGAGCGTGTGCAGCTCCATGATCTCGCGTGCGAGGTTCTCGTTGAGGCCGCGCTTGTGCGCGGGGTCGCGTTGATCGGCGCGCAGCGCGGCGCGGCTGTCGGGCCCAACGGAGCGCGTCTGATCGAGAAAGAGCTGCATGGCAGGGTGCTGCTCGACGGCGACCAGCATGTCCGCGAAATTGCCGAGCACGTGCGGCCGGATCGCTTCTATTTCGAATGCGCCCGCAATGCCTGCAATCAATGCCTTGTCCACCGATACGGCGAAGTGGTTCGACCAGAAGTGCACGAGCCGTTCGACGAACGGCGTGTCGCTCTGCAAGGCGCTCGTGAGGCGCGCGTTGACCGCGCTGCGGTAGATGCCCACACTCTCGCGGCGGATCGCCTGATTGACTGCGCGGCGTGCGGCTTGTTGCGCGTTCCCTTGTGCGTTCGTCTCCGAAGCCGCGCTTGCTGCGGCATTGCCCGCCATACCTTGCTGGCGTTCTTCCCCGAAGCGCGCAGCGAGCGCCAGCGCGCCGGGCTCGTTGCGCCATGCCGCGGGCAGCGGTTCGTATGCCTGGAACTGGCCGAGCAGCCAGCCTCGAGGGTTGGCGGGCGGCGTCTCGTCGGCGCGCGCGCCGAGGCCGAAGCGGTTCATGGCGATCGCGCCGGCGCGGGCATTCGAAAGGCTTTCCATGCGCGGTCCTTGTGCTCGATGGAGCGTTGCGTATTCCCGTTAAACGCTCATCGCACGCGGTATCCGTCGCTGGTCCGCCAAATACTTTACTGGGCGCCGCTCGCCTCGCTTACCGCCTTCTGCGGCTGCTTTTGCTGCTGCGCCGGTAGCCGCCACTGGCCGCGCTTTTCGAGCCCTTCGACGAACTTCACGCGTTCTTCGGGCGTGAGCGTCGCCGCGAAATCGACCACGCCGCGTTCGATTTGCGCGCGCAACGCGCTGTCGGCGGTGCGCGTGCGCGTGAGCGCGGCGTCGATGGCGTTGCGGTCGAGTTGCGGCGCGGCGAGCAGGTCGAGCACCTCGCGCCGACCGTCGCGTCCGTCGCGCGCGTACTGGCTGCCTTCGCGGCGCGAGGACTTGAGCGCCTGGGCGAACTGCTGCTGGCGTTCCGGCGAAAGCGCTTCGGCGGCGAAGCGCAACGCCACGCGCTGCGTCGCCTGCGCCTGCGGCTCACTGCGTACGGCGAACCAGCGCCACGCGCCGCCCGCAATTGCGCCGAGCAGAAAAACGTTCAGGACGACCGAGCCGACGAGCAGCGTTTTCCATGAGCAGCCGTTCATTCGTCACTCCCTTCGGCGCCAGGGTTGAGGTTCGATTCGCTCCAGTCCGAACTGGTCCCCCCGAAGCTCGTGCTGAGATACGTCTCGTGGGGGGCGGCGGGCGCCGTGCCGCCGAGCACGACGAACGATATCGTCAGCGCGCCTGCAAGCGCGCCCGCGAGGCCCACGCCCGCGAACGCCGCGCCGGACCACCAGAAGCTGCGGCGCTTCGCGGCGGCAACGGGCTTCACCGGTGCGCCCGCAACGATCTGCTCGAAGAGCGCGCGCCCCGGCGGCGCCACCATGTCGCGGGAGAGCCAGCTGTCGAGCGCCATGGCTTCGTCGAGCGCCGCGTTGGCTTCGGTGCGATGCGCGCGGGCCCATTCGAGCGCGTCTTCGCGCTCGTGCTGGGGCCAGCGTTGCGGGTCGGCGCCATAAGCCGCGACGAGCATGTGGAATCGTTCGGGTGTCATACGGAGTCCTTACCGGCGGCTTCGCCGGCCAGTTGTGCGCGAAGGGCGCGCCGGGCGCGCGCCAGCAGGCTTTCGAGCGCGTCCACCGAAATCTCCATCAGGCTGGCTGCTTCGAGGTTCGAAAGCTCCTGATAGTAAGTGAGTACGAGCGCTTCGCGCTGGCGCACGGGCAACGCCGCGAGTGCGGTGCGCACGCGCTCGTCGCGCGTGCGCGCTTCGATCTGCTGGTCGGGCGAGCCCGCGGGATCGGGTGCCGGCTCGCTCACGGCGTGCACGTCTTCTACGGTCTCTTCGCGCCGTCCGCGCAAGCGGTCGTAGCAGAGGTTGAGCGCCACGCGATGCAGCCATGTATCGAATTTCGCTTCGCCCGTGCGCCAGGTGGGCGCCTGCTTCCAGATCCGCACGAACGCTTCCTGAGCGACGTCTTCGGCTTCGCTGTGGTCGCCGAGCATGCGTGTGGCGAGTGCGATGAGGCGCGGCAGCTTGCTCGCGACGAGCGCGCGCACGGCAAGCGGATCACGCGCGCCGACACGCGCGACGAGTTCCGCGTCCGGATCGCGTTCGTTCAAGGCCTTCCCGGCCTTGTCGGTCTGCAACGATGGAACCGCAGGCGAACCCGCTGCCGCGCCGTCATAGTTGTTTCCCAGTTTGAAGTCGGGCACTCAGGCCTGATGCCGCTCGAGCGGCATTATGCCCAGTGGCCCGGAATCCATCGCCAGTTCGGGCCGTCCTCGACCCAGTGCCCCGGCACCCAGTTGTACCCCGAGCGGGCTTCTTCCCAGTGGCCCGGTTCCCAGACGTACACGCCCCGGTCCCAGCGCCAGTGGCCGGACTGCCACACGTAACCCTGGCGCGGCGGGGGAGCCGCTTCTTCCCGCGGCGGAGGCGGCGGCGACGTCGGCGCGACCATCACGGGCTGCTGCGGCGGCTCATTCGGCTCGACGACCATGGGCTGCCGTGGCGCCTCATTCGGCTCGACGACCACGGGCTGTGCGAGCGCGGCCGTTGCGGTGGAGGCGAGCAGAGCGGCGGCAAGTGACGAACGCAGTGGTTTGCGGGTCATGATTTCTCTCCCTTGATGCAGAGGGGCCAACAGCCCCTATAAGGACTTAAACGGCGCCGCGGGGAAAATCCGTCGCGGACCATTTATTCACCATGCAATTTCCGCGCTCAGCGGCGAATTTACCGGTCTCGAGAGGGGTTGCTTGACAACTGCAATTTCCGAACCCGAAAGACTTACATTAAGGGTTTCTACCTAATATGAATCGCCACAAAATTGTTAAATTTCTGTCTTAGAATGGACACTCGAGATCGACTGCGGCGATGCAACATTAGTTTTCAAACCATAGGAATACAGCCGCAAGTCAGGCCATCGGGGGTTGGCGCTTTAATTAGTAAGACTAACCAAGGAGTATGAGCTGATGTCCGTTTCCGCACCCGAACAATTCCGCGCGAACTACCAGGCTGGCGTCGCAGCGTTCTTTGCGCTCACGAAGCCCGTTGTCGAGGGCGTGCAGGCCGTGATCGACCTCAACGTCCAGGCAAGCAAGGCTGCCATTGCAGAAAGCGAAGCGACGCTCAAGGGCGCCCTCGAAAGCGGCAATCCCGCCGAGTTCCTGACGCAGCAAATTGGTGCGTCGCAGCAAGCCGCCGCCAAGGCCCTGTCGTACGGCCGCCATCTCGTCGACATCGCGACGACGACCCAAAACGAGTTGATTCAAGCCGCCCAGGCGCAATCGGGCGAAAACGAGCAGCGTTTCAAGGACTTCTCCGAAGGCCTGACGCAAAACGCGCCCGTGGGCGTGGAGCCGTTCGTCGCGGCCATGAACTCGACCTTCGCCGCCGTCAACAACGCCGCCGAAACGCTGCGCGGCGTGACCCGCCAGGCCATCGAAACGGCCCAGAGCGGTTTCCAGAACGTCGTGGCTTCCGCCCAGGAAGCCGCGCCGGTCGCGGTCCAGCCGGCTGCCGCCAAGGCCAGCCCGGCCAAGGCCTGATTCGCGTTCCTGCCCGCCGGCAATACGCCACTGCGCGTCGAACACGCGTCTTCGTCGTGAATGAACGACGAAGACGCGGCATTTGCCGGCTCAGCTTTCCAGACATCGATTTTTCAGCGCATTTGCAGAGCAGGAGCTCAACATGACTGACATTGTGATCGTTTCGGCCGCACGTACGGCAGTAGGCAAATTCGGCGGCTCGCTCGCGAAGGTGGCGGCGCCCGACCTGGGCGCGATCGTCATCAAGGCCGCGCTCGAGCGCGCGGGTGTGAAGCCCGAGCAGGTGAGCGACGTGATCATGGGTCAGGTGCTGACGGCCGGTTCGGGCCAGAACGTGGCGCGCCAGGCATCGATCAAGGCGGGCCTGCCCGCGGCCGTTCCCGCCATGACGATCAACAAGGTGTGCGGCTCGGGCCTGAAGGCGGTGATGCTCGCGGCCAACGCGATCATCGCGGGCGATTCGGACATCGTCGTGGCCGGCGGCCAGGAGAACATGAGCGCCGCGCCGCACGTGCTGCCGGGCTCGCGCGACGGCTTCCGCATGGGCGACGCAAAGCTCATCGACAGCATGATCGTCGACGGCCTGTGGGACGTGTACAACCAGTACCACATGGGCGTGACGGCGGAGAACGTCGCGAAGGAATACGGCATCACGCGCGAAGAACAGGACGCGTTTGCGGCCCTGTCGCAGAACAAGGCGGAAGCCGCGCAGAAGGCGGGCCGTTTCGACGAAGAGATCGTCTCGGTGGAAATTCCGCAGCGCAAGGGTGAGCCGCTGCAGTTCAGGACCGACGAATTCGTGCGCCACGGCGTGACGGCCGAATCGCTCGCGGGCCTGAAGCCGGCGTTCAACAAGGAAGGCACGGTGACGGCGGCGAACGCGTCGGGCATCAACGACGGCGCAGCCGCGGTCGTGGTGATGTCGGCGAAGAAGGCCGAGGCGCTGGGCCTCACGCCGCTCGCGCGCATCAAGGCGTACGCCAGCGGCGGCGTCGATCCGAAGGTGATGGGCATGGGCCCGGTGCCGGCGTCGAAGCGGGCGCTGGAGCGCGCGGGCTGGTCGGTGAACGACCTCGATCTCATGGAGATCAACGAGGCGTTCGCGGCGCAGGCGCTGGCCGTGAACAAGCAGATGGGCTGGGACACGTCGAAGATCAACGTGAACGGCGGGGCGATTGCAATCGGTCACCCGATCGGCGCGTCGGGCTGCCGGATTCTCGTGACGCTGCTGCACGAAATGCAGCGCCGCGACGCGAAGCGCGGCCTGGCCTCGCTGTGCATCGGCGGCGGCATGGGCGTGGCGCTCGCGCTCGAGCGCGCTTGATTCCAGCTTGATCCCGCTTTCAAGGCGGGAAGCCGGGTAGCAACCAGGCAGCAAGCGGCTCGTCGCGCGAGAAGCAGCGGCGAGCCGCCAGTAGCAGCAACCACGCGCAATACTAGAAATTGATCAGAAGCCGCGCGGCATTCGCCTGTCTTTTTCCTGGGTGGAAGGATGAAGCCGGGCAACGGTGTATGTGGCGCCTGCGCGCGTAGCGCGTAACGCCACGGTTTTAATGACGCTCAACTCTCGCGGATATATAGGATGACTAATCGTATTGCATTGGTGACAGGTGGCATGGGCGGCCTTGGCGAGGCCATCAGCGTGAAACTGCACGACGCGGGTTATCGCGTCGTGGTGACGCACTCGCCCGATAACGCAGGCGCGAAGGACTGGCTGGCGCGCATGAAGGAGACCGACCGCGAATTCCACGCCTACGGCATGGACGTCGCGGACTATGATTCGTGCCAGCGCGGCGCGAAGAAGATCCAGAGCGAGATCGGCCCTGTCGATATTCTCGTGAACAACGCGGGCATCACGCGCGACATGACCTTCCGCAAGCTCGACAAGGTCAATTGGGACGCCGTGCTGCGCACGAATCTCGACTCGATCTTCAATATTTCGAAGCCGTTGTGCGACAGCATGGTCGAGCGCGCGTGGGGCCGCATCATCAACATTTCGTCGGTGAACGGTTCGAAGGGTTCGGTCGGCCAGACCAACTACGCCGCGGCGAAGGCCGGCATGCACGGCTTCACGAAGTCGCTCGCGCTGGAAGTGGCCCGCAAGGGCGTGACCGTGAACACCATTTCGCCGGGCTACCTCGCCACGAAGATGGTGACCGCCATTCCTCAGGACATTCTCGACTCGAAGATTCTGCCGCAGATCCCGATGGGCCGCCTCGGCAACCCGGGTGAAGTCGCGGCGCTCGTGCTGTTCCTGTGTTCGGACGAAGCGGGCTTCGTGACGGGCGCAAATATTCCTATCAACGGCGGACAGCATATGCAATAAAGCTATGCTAAACATGTATCTCGCATGAATGATGTCAGGCGACTTTCGCCTGGGCGATGCGCGATGCATGCGGCAGCGGTAATCCATACCGACCGCCGCATTGCAAGGCACGTGTAAAGCGTGCCCTGCAATGCGGCGGTTTTGCATGGTGCCGCCGGGTTTGCGGGGCACGAACGCAGTGAAGCGTGCCGCTATAATTGGCCACCCCACGCGTGACCGGAGACCGGCCTTTGTCGAGCATTGCGAAACTGCTGTCCATCCTCGAACTCTTTTCCGAGGCGCGGCCTTTTCTTTCCGCCGAACAGGTGGCGGCCGAACTGCAATGCTCGGTGCCGACCGCTTACCGCTATCTGCGCGAACTCGTCGATACGGGCATGCTGCTGCGCTTCGTGGGCGGCGAATACGGCCTCGGCCCGCGCATCATCACGCTCGACTACCATTTGCGCATTTCCGATCCGCTGTTGAAAGCGGGGCAGCCGATCATGCGCGAGCTGGCGGAGCAATCGGGCTTCGACGCCGTCATGTCGCGCTGGTACGGCAACGAGCTCGTCGATACGCACCGCGAATCGCACGACGCCGCATTCGACCTGCGCTATGGACGTGGCCGTCCGCGTCCGCTCTTTCTTGGCGCCGCGCCCAAGGCGATCCTTTCGACCTTTCCCAAGGCGAAGCTCGCCGCGTTGTTCGAGCAGTACCCCGAAGACATCGCGGCCAGCGGACTCGGCGGCTCGCTCGAAGAATTCCGCGCGAGCCTGCTCAAGATCCGCCGCGCGGGCTTCTATCTCTCGAAGGGCGAACTCGAAGCGGGCATGTCCGCCGTCGCTTCGCCGCTCTTCACCGACGCATCGGGCGAAGCCGTGGCCGCGCTCGCGCTCGTCGTGCCCGAGCAGCGCCTCGCGTTCTTCAACCTCGAGCGCGTGGTCGAGGCCGTGAAGGAAGCCGCCGCACGCATTTCCACGCGCGTGCGTGCATTGATCGAGGCATAAGACGGCGCGGCGTCACGCTACGCCCATACGCGCCGCCATCTCCCGCTCCCACACCGCGCGCGGCCGGAAGCCCGGCAACGTGCTCGCATGGCGCTCGACCTCGGCGAGCAACGCGTCGTCGGGCAGCGTAAAGTCCACGGCGACACGCATGGGCTGATCCACGTACCACGGCGTGTCGATGAAGATCTCCAGCCGGTTGCCCTCCGGGTCGCGCGCGTAGAACGAAATCGCATTGCCGTGCGTGACCGGAACGATCTCCTCCATCCCTTCCTCCACGAAGCGCCGGTGAAAGTGCTTGAGCGTGGCGAGGCTGTCCGCCTCCAGTGAAATCTGGTTGATCGGATTGAATGCCAACCGCTCGGGCCTGCCGCTCGCCAGCACGATCTGGTGATGCACACGGGGATCGCGGCTGAGAAAGACGAGGCTGACCGTGCCGCGCGGCGAGGGCAGCGTGCCGCGGTCCGTGACCGTGAATTCGAGCACCCGCGTATAGAAGTCTTCGACCTTCGCCATGTCGCTCACGTAAAAACCCATGTGGCTGAGCGTGAGGCCGGTTCGTCTGGTGGTTGGTTCGGTGTTCGGCAGAGTCATGCTGTCTCCAGTGATAGTGATAAACCCTGATACAAATCACGTTGTACTGTGCGTTTTACGTAGTGTATTCTCAAAATACGATAAAAGCACAAGAAATGCGCGCCCCCATTTTTCACCGAATACCCTCTTTCTCATTGGAGCATCATGAAACTCGCCAGCTTTTCCACCCATGAAGGTTCGTCGTTCGGCGTCGTGCGCGATGGCGCGGTGTACGACCTCAAGAAGCGCCTGGGCGGCCGCTATGCCGACCTCAAGTCGTTGATCGCCGCCGGTGCATTCGCCGAAGCGGAACGGGCCGCGAACGAAGGCCAGGGCGACTATCCGCTCGCCGAAGTCACGCTCGAGCCCGTCATTGCCAATCCGCAGCAGATCTTCTGTGTTGGCCTGAACTACGCGGAGCACGTGAAGGAGACCAACCGCGAGACCACCGAGCAGCCCGTGATCTTCATGCGCCTGCCGGCTTCGCAGGTGGGCGCCGGCGAGCCCATGCTGCGTCCGCGCGAGTCCACGCAGTTCGACTATGAAGGCGAGATCGCCGTGATCATCGGCGAGGGCGGCCGGCGTATCGCCGAGGCCGACGCGTGGCGTCATATCGCGGGCTACAGCTGCTACAACGACGGCTCGGTGCGCGACTGGCAGCGCCACACGGGCCAATGGGGACCTGGCAAGAACTTCTACCGCACGGGTGCGTTCGGCCCGTGGATGGTCACGAGCGACGAGATCGAGCCGAACGCGCTGATGACGCTGGTTACGCGTCTGAACGGCCAGGAAGTGCAGCGCGCGACCACGCAGATGCTGATTCACGGCATTGCGAAGCAGATCGCGTATCTCTCCACCTTCACGCCGCTGTTCCCCGGCGATGTGATCGTGACCGGCACGCCCGGCGGCGTGGGCGCGAAGCGCAATCCGCCGCTTTTCATGAAGCATGGCGACGTGGTGGAAGTCGAGGTGGATCGCATCGGCACGCTCAGGAACCCCGTCGCGGACGAAGCGTAAGCCGCAGGACGCCGCCCGCGCGATGCGGGCGGCGCAGTCATCCACGTAGTTTTCACTCAGTTAGCCACGGATCAGGTGAATGGGATGAAGGATGTCGTAGACAATTCGGTGTGCAAATCAAATTCGAAGCCAGACTATGACGTCGCGATCGTCGGCTTCGGGCCGACCGGCGCGACGCTCGCCAATCTGCTCACGCTGCGCGGCCTGAAAGTCGTGGTGTTCGAGCGCGACAAGGACGTGTTCCAGCTGCCGCGCGCCGTGCACTTCGACGGCGAATGCATGCGCGTGTTTCAGGCGGCGGGTATCGCGCAGACACTGCTGCCCAATTTGTTCGTCGGCCCCGGCATGAAGTTCGTGAATGCGCGCGGTGAGCTGATGATCGACTGGACACGGCCGGGCGGCATCGGCCCGCAAGGCTGGTGCGCAAGCTACAAATTCCATCAGCCGGATCTCGAACGGGCGTTGCGTGCGCAACTATCTGCGCGCAGCGGCGCCGACGTGCACCTGCGTCACGAAGTGTTCGCGCTCGACGAATGCGACGACCACGTGCGCATCCGTTTCGAAGATACGGCGCAAGGGCGGCTTGCGCACACCACGGCGCGCTACGTGGTGGGTTGCGACGGCGCGCGCTCGACCGTGCGCCGCTTCATCGGCACCGAGCTGGCCGACCTGAAATCACATGAGCGCTGGGTCGTGGTGGACGTGCTGCTGGAGGGCGAGCGCGCCGATCTCGGCGACTACTCGATCCAGTACTGCGACCCCGCGCGGCCGACCACATACACGCGTGGGCCGCACAACCGCCGCCGCTGGGAAATCATGGTGATGCCGGGCGACGACGAGCGCCGCATCGGCACGCCGCAATGGATCTGGGAGCGGCTCGCGCGTTGGATCACGCCGGCGCACGCGCAACTCGAACGCTCGGCGATCTACACGTTCCATTCGGTGATCGCGCAGGGCTGGCGGCGCGGCAGGCTGCTGATCGCGGGCGACGCCGCGCACCAGACGCCGCCGTTCATGGGGCAGGGCATGGCCGCGGGCATACGCGACGCCTCGAACCTCGCATGGAAGCTCGCCGACGTGATCGACGGCGCGCTGCCCGACGCGCTGCTCGACACCTACGAGAGCGAGCGCGAGCCGCACGTGCGCACGTTCATCGAAACGGCGGTGCAGCTAGGCGGCGTGATCCAGGCCACCGACAGCGACGCCGTTGCCGCGCGCGACCGCGAGATGACGGCGGCGATTCGCGAATTTCGCACGCCCCAGCCGCGTCTGGGTCCGGGCTGGCACGCCGGTGCGGCGGGCGGCGATATCGGGCCGCAACCCGTGTTCGAAGACGGCTCGCGCCTCGACGACGCCGTCGGTTATCGCTTCGCGCTGATCGTCGACGAAGCGCTTGCGCAACACGCGCAGAACGCGCTGACGAACGCAGCCCAACGTGAGCGCGTGGCGATCGTGCCGGCCACGCGGGAGCCGCTGCGCGTTTGGCTCGCGGACACCGGCGTGCGCGCCGTGCTGCTGCGGCCCGATCGCTACGTCGGCGGCGTCGCGCACGACGCGAGCGACGTGGAAGCGCTGCTCGCACGTGCAGGCGTTGCGTGCGCGCTGCAGCGACGCGAGGCCGCTTGACCCAAGGCCCGGGCAGTCCGCAATGCAACGCGGCTGCCCGGGCCGATGATTTTGAAGAAGTGGCGCAGGACGAAGATCCGCTAGCAGAAACACAAGCGCCGCCAGGTCCATCAACAAGGAGAGCATATGGAGACGACACCCTCCCTGCCAGCGTCGCACGCCGCGGCGCCTGGCCTGACCCGCGCCCAATGGAAGATGATCCTCATTGCGAGTCTGGGCGGCTCGCTGGAGTTCTACGATTTCGTGATTTACGGCTTTTTCGCGCATTCGATCGCCGCGCAATTCTTCAAGGCGAGCGACCCGCTCGTGAGCATGCTGCTCACGTTTTCGGTGCTCGCGATCGGCTATATCATCCGGCCGCTCGGCGGCATCGTGCTCAGCAGCCTGGGCGACCGCATCGGGCGGCGGCCCGTGTTCGTGGGCTCGATCGTCGTCGTGACTCTCGCGACGATCTGCATCGGCCTCTTGCCCAATTACGCGCACTGGGGCGTTGCCGCGCCCGTTGCGCTGATCGGCCTGCGCGTGCTGCAAGGCTTTTGCGTGGGCGGCGAAATGCCCGGCGCGATCACCTACGCAGTGGAAGCGGCGCCGCGCCGCGCGGGCCTCGCGGCCGGCGTGATCGTCTGCGCGATCAATACGGGCGTGATGCTCGCGACGATCGTCAATCTCGTCGTGCAGTCCGCGCTCACCCCCGCCGACGCAGCGAGCTACGGTTGGCGCATCGCGTTCCTCGTGGGCGGGCTGTGCGGGATCGTTTCGTATCTGCTGCGCCGCAATCTCGACGAGTCGCCCGAATTCCGACAAATGCAGGGCGCCGTGGTGAGGCAGCCGTTTCGCGATACGCTGCGCCACCATCGCGGCGCGGTGGTGGGCGGCGCGCTTTCGATTGCGGTGATGGCGGGCTTCAACGGCGTGCTCTACGGCCACATGCCCGCGTATCTGATCGAAACGTTGAAATACGCGCCGCGTGAGGCCGCGCTCGCCCAGAATGCGTACTTGCTCGTGAGTTCGGTGGGGCTGCTCGCAGCGGCCTGGGCTGGCGACTTCGTGCCGCGCCGGTACCTGCTGCGTGTGTCTTGCGTGCTGCTCGCCGCGCTCGCCTGGCCGTTCTATACGGCGCTCGCGGCGCACAGCGTGAACGCGGTCGTCCTGTTCGTGTTCGCCGCGCTGGTGTTCTCGCTCGCAAGCGGCACGTGGGCCGCGGTTCTCGCCGACCTCTTTCCGGTGCAGGTGCGCTTTAGCGGCATCGCACTCGCCTACAACGTTTCGGTGGTCGTGTTCAGCGGGTTTGCTCCGTTGCTCTGCGCGGCGTTCGTGCGCATGAGCGGGTCGCCGGCCGCGCCAGCGTGGTACGTGATCGGCTCGGCGCTGGTCGCGCTGCTGGCGAACCTCGGGCTGCACGCTTCGTCGCGCTCGCGGGTCGAGCGCCCGGCGGCAGCCGCAGGTTAGGCGTGCGCGTGGCTCAAAGAAAGCCTTCGGGCGTTTCGAACTCGGAATCGTCGACGTCGATTTCGATCGAGCACGCGCCCTCGGTGGCCGGCTGCGTCTGCCGTGCCTCGAAGCGTTCGCGCACGCGCTCGCGAAAGCGCTGCTGGATCATGCGCCGGCGCGCCGTGTCCATCTCGGCGTAGCGGTCGAGTTGCGTGCGCGAGAAGCGCAGCGTGGCGGCGCAGCGCGCGTCGAGCGTGGTGTCGCGGTGCGAGTCCACGACCCACGAAAGCTGGATAACGATCGTCTCGCCCTCGTCGATGAGGCTGACCGCCGGCCGCTTGGGCGATTCGAAAATACTTGCGACAGCGATCTGGATCTCCTCCAGACGCTGGTCGAAATCGAAGGTGTTCATAGGGGCTCCCGTCTCGATGGCCGTTTTTGCGCGCGTTTTTGCGCGCGCTTTTGCGTGCGCTTTCGCGTGACTTCACAGCGCGCATCGGGCGTTCCAGCCGCCCCTGGGCACGGCCGATGCGCTACGCGGCAAGCGGCAGGCGAAGGCGCGCATCGGATCGAGCGCAGGCGAATGGCACGACGCGTGCGCGCTCGGTCAGGAACTTCCACTCATCGAAGCCTGCAAGGAGAGAGCCATGTCTATGATCGTTGCGAGCCGCTTCACGACCCTGCACGAAGCGGAAGTGGCCGTCGACAAGCTGCATTCGAACGGCTTTGTCGGCGAGGATGTCGCCTCGTTCTTCGTGAACCCGAGTGGCCAGCACGCGCGCTTTCCGGTGGGCGGCGACGAGTTCGTCGACCCGGGCGCGCGCGGCACGTCGCTGGGCGCGGCGACGGGGGCTGCGGGAGGCGCGGTGATTGGGCTCGTGCTCGGCGTGCTGATCTCGTACGTCGTATTCCACTCGCTGGTGGTGCTGGCGGTGGCCGCCGGCGTCGGCGCCTATGTGGGCACGCTCGCGGGCGCGCTATGGCAGACGAGGGGTGGCGGCAAGGCGCGCCAGCCCGACATCGGCCACGAGCCCGACGGCACGCCGAAGGCCCGCGAGTCCGGCGTGCTGGTGGCCGTGCATGTGAGCTCCGGCACCCAGCACACGGCGGCGCAGGTACTGAGCGCGGCGGGCGGCGTGGAGATCGAGCGCGCCGACGGACGTTGGCAGCAAGGTCATTGGGCCGACTTCGACCCCACCCGCAGCGTCGAGCCGCTGCGCGAATGAGCGGAGGCGCGTTGCGCTGACAAGGAGGCAATCATGAAGCATCACGAGACGCCGGACGACGACGGTACGAACGTCAAGAGCCCGCAGCACGAAGGCAGCGAGCCGCTCGCGCGGCGTCATCCGCACGAGCCGCGCTCGGTGGGCCGCCAGGGGCATAGCGACGTGGAGAGCGGCCAGGAGGACACGGACCGCCGGGGCGGCGATGCGTACCAGGAGCGCACGCAGAACGACGAGCCCGTGAACCGCAATTCGCGCGAGGGGCGGCGCTGAGCTCGTTCATGCCATACGGCCGCCCCTGAGTGCTGCGTTTTACTTCGGCGAAACGTCGATGTCGCCGAAGTATTTGTGCGCGAGCGAGGTGACTGTGCCGTCGGACTCGAGCTTTGCAATGGCCGCGTTCAGGCGCTCGCGCAAGGCTGTATCGCCCTTGCGGATGCCGAACGCCACGCCGCTGCCGAGAATCTTGTCGTCGCGTACGGCTTCGCCCACGAACGCGAAACCCTTTCCTTCGGGTTGCGAAAGAAAGCCCTTCTGGCCCGCTGGCGCGAGCACGAGCGTTGCATCGAGACGCCCCGCGCCGAGATCCGCGTAAATCTGGTTCTGGTCCTGATAGGGCACGACGCTCACGCCGGCCGGCTCCCAGTGCACCTTGGCATAGGTTTCCTGAATCGACGATTGCAGCACGCCGACACGTTTGCCCTTGAGCGACGCGGCAGTCGCGACGAGTCCGCTGTCACTGCGCGCAATCAGGCGGCTCGGCACGCGGTAGATCACCGTGGTGAAGTCGATGGCCTCGCGGCGCTTTTCGGTGGCGTTCATCGCCGAGTTGATGGCGTCGAACTTGCGGCCCTGAAGCGCGGGAATCAGGCCGTCGAACGAGGTTTCGACCCATTTGCAGGTCATGCCCGCCTTGGCGCACACGGCATTGCCGATGTCGATGTCAAAGCCTTGCAGCGTGCCGTCCGCGGCTTTGGTTTCGAACGGCGGATACTGCGCCTCGACGCCGAAGCGCAACAGGTTCGTATCGGCGAATGTCGATGCGGGGCCGAGTACGCCGCACACGCATGCCAGCGCGAGGAGCGCGTTGAGTCGCTTCATGGTGATCTCCTTGCCGATCAGGTTCGTTGTGTTTCGAATGGGGTGCGCTAGATCGCGCAAAGGCGGCGGGCGCCTTCGAGCAATGTTTCGTCATCCTTGGCGAAGCTCAGGCGGATGATGCCTTCGTCGGTGCCGTCGGTGTAGAACGCCGAGAGCGGAATCGTCGCCACGCGGGCGTCGCGGATGAGTCGCAGCACGAAGTCGCTGTCGCGCTCGTCGGAGAAAGACCGGAAGCGCGCGAGCATGAAAAAGCTGCCTTCGCTCGGCAGCAGTTCGAAGCGCGAGGCTGCCAGCGCGCGCGCGAGCAGGTCGCGCTTGTGCTGGTAGAAGGCCGCCAGACCCAGATAGGTCTTCGGCTCGGCAAGCGCCTGCGCGAACGCATACTGCATGGGCGTGTCGGCGGAAAAGACCATGAACTGGTGGACCTTGCGGATCTCGTCCATCAGTTCGGCGGGGGCAAGGCAATAGCCCACGCGCCAGCCCGTGACGTGATAAGACTTGCCGAACGACGAAACGATCACGCTGCGCTCGGCCAGCTCGCGATAGCGAGCCATGCTCCGGTGCGGCGCGCCGTCGAAGACCACGTGCTCGTACACCTCGTCGGAGAGAATCACGATGTCGGTATTGCGCGTGAGCGCCGTGAGCCGCGCGATGTCGTCCTCGCCGAAGATCGTGGCCGTGGGATTGTGCGGCGTGTTCACGATGATCATGCGCGTGCGCGGCGTGATGGCCGCGCTCACGGCGTCCCAGTCCACGCGGAAATGCGGCTGCGCGAGCTTGATCGCCACGGGCTGCGCGCCCTGCAGGCGCACGATGGGCGCATAGCTGTCGAACGCGGGCTCGAAGTAGATGACTTCGTCGCCGGGATGCACGAGCGCACTGATCGTCGAGTAGAGGCCTTCGCTCGCGCTCGCGAGCACGGTCACCTCGCTCGACGGCTCGTAGTGTGCGCCATGGAGCGTCTCGAACTTCGCGGCGAGCGCTTCGCGCAAGTCGGCCAGGCCCGCCATCGGCGCGTACTGGTTGTGGCCCGCGCGCATGGCGGCGGCCACGTCATCCACGAGTTTCGCGCTCGGGTCGAAATTCGGTGCGCCTTGCGAGAGGTTCAGCGCCTGATGCTCGGCGGCAAGCTGGCCAATTACCGTGAAGATCGTCGTGCCTACATCGGGCAGCTTCGAGCGGGCCTGCGCGGCGCTCTGCATGGTCGGTCTCCCTTCGGGCGGCGCGCGGCCGCATGGTGTGTCAAATGCGAGGTTGCCGGAAGATCGGGCCTTGCGCGGAGCGCTTCATTACGCCGAAAGAGCAGCCCGCATGCAATCGATTAATTCTCATGGCCGCCATGCGCCGCCCTCATGGCGCGCTACGGCGTCGAGCGGTCCCGGCCCATCCAGTCGCTGAACAGCTGCACCTTGTTCTGCTGGGCCACACATTCGGGGTACACGAAATAGTAGCGCGAGCCCGTGGGTACGGCGAGGTCGAAGGGCATGACGAGGCGGCGTGTCTCGACATCCTCGCGGACGAGCGTGCGATCGGTGATGGCGACGCCGAACCCCTGCATGGCGGCAGTGGCCGCGAGATCGAGCGATTCGAACGTGGGACCGAGATCGGCATCGACTTTCTTCGCGCCCGCGCGCGCGAGCCACAGGCGCCAGTCGGCGTGGTCGCGCGTGGGGTGCAGCAGGGTCTGGTGCGCGAGATCGTCGGGCTTGACGAGCGGGCGGCGCGAGAGCACCTCGGGCGTGCAGACGGGCGTGAGGTATTCGTCGAAGAGCGGCACCGCATGCACGTCGGCGCCGGGCGACGAACCGTAGATGATCGCCGCGTCGAACGGCTCGGCCTGGAAGTCGACTTCGTGTCCCCAGGTGGTCGTGATCTGGATCTGCAGGTCGGGGTGCTCGTTCTGGAAGCGCATGATGCGCGGCAGCATCCAGCGCATCACGCAGGTCGGGACCTTGAGCGCAAGCTCGGTGCGCTGGCGCGTGAGGCGCTGCGAGGCTTCTTCGATACGCCCGAAGCCGTCGCGCACGGCCGGCAGCAGTTGCTCGCCTTCGGCGGTGAGCGTGAGACCTTTGGACGAGCGGCGAAAGAGCGGCAGGCCGTAGTACTGCTCGAGCGCGAGGATCTGCCGGCTGACTGCGCCCTGTGTGAGGCAAAGGTGCTCGGCCGCGCGCGTAAAGCTGCCGTAGCGGGCGACCGTTTCGAAAATCTGCAGGGCGTTGAGCGGGGGAAGGCGTCTCATGGCGGTCGTTGGGCGGCCGGGCGAGTGCGCGCAGCCGGCGGGAATCGAGCCGCTATGATACGACGGCCGCCCGCTTCAATCGTCTGCGCCGTCTGCGCTCTGTGCCTGGCTCGCCGCGCGTGCCGTGTCGATCGTGGCACGTGCGCCGAACAAAGCGCGTATGCCGGGCCCGGAGAGGAACATGGCCTCGGCGTTGTGGCCCGCACCCCGCACCTCGAACCACGTATGGCGCAACTGCGGGTGCCGCGCGCGCAGGTAGGCGTAACAGGTTAGGGCTCGCGCGAGCCGGTGAGGCCCCTGCGCGCTGGCCGCGCACGAGCGGTCGAGCGCCGCGTGCGCGGGGTCGCAATCGCGCTCGCCTGCCAGATACACCACTTCCCGCCCGATGTAGCGGCGCTCGAGCGTGGCGGCATCGTGCGTGGCTGCCGCATAGCGCGGGAGCTTGCACATGCCGTACTTCCAGTCGTCGACGTCGGGGCATGCGGTGCGATCCGCAGGGGCGAAGCTGCCATCCGGTTGCGGTCGCAACGAATCGAAATACACCCAGGAAGAGGGATTCGCGATCACGAAGCGCAGCGGCACGCCGCGTTGGGCGCATTGCTCGGGCGCGGTGCTCAGGATGGCATAGCGATGCGCGACCTGGGCGCCGCCCGAGTGAAGCTGCCATAGAACATCTTGCGGCCGGGCGGCGCGTACTCGGTGAGCATCGAGGCGGCGGTGGCGAACTCGCCGCCCACCGACAGCCCTTGCAGGATGCGCGCGAGCAGCACGATGAGCGGCGCGGCGATGCCGATCGATGCATAGCCGGGCATGTACGCCGATTTCGTGCGCGCCTGCGAAGCCCATGGCGTGCAGTTGCGCGTGGTCGACGAGGTGCCGCGCATGGTCACCGCGATCAACCTCGTGGCGCGTGACGCTCGTGCCGGCCTCCATGCGGCGCTACCAGCAGGAGAGCGTGCGCTACTGCCGCGTGGCCGGGGACGAGGCGTTTCGCGCGCCGCTGCATCTCGTGACGAAACCCGCGGTGCGCAATCCGGCGGTGGAGCGGTTCCGCGAAACCGTGTTCGCGCTTGCGGAGTGCTCGCGCGAGGACCGCTGAGGCTTTCAAATATTTTCGTTGCACCCCTTTCGGATTGCGCCGACCTGCCGTTAACCCGTATGCCTCGATACGGGCGTGAGGCGCAATCACAAGAGCAAAACGAATAAACAGTGGCAACGAGAATCATCGAAGGAGCGGCAGTGCGTGCCGCCGCCGGGCGCGAGGCGCCCAACGCTGGCCGGCCGGCGGCGCTGCGCCTGCTCATCAAGCTGCGCGAGCACAAGGCGCGGGTCATGCTGCTCGCTGTCGCGGCGGGCTGTGTCGTCGCGTTCGCGTCGTGGCTGGGCGACCAGTTGCGGCCCGCGCTCGAAGCGCGCGAGCGCAACGAACTGAGCGAGGAAGCGGCCGATGAGCTGCGCGCAGCCGTTGCGCCCTGCGTGCCCAGCGCGGGGCACAGCCATACCTCGTGGTGCGGCGCCGTGAGGATTGTGCCGCCACCGCCAGGACCCGTCACGCCGCTTCCGCTCATCGCGGGTGCGCCCGCGGCGTTCTGCACGGCCAACGGCAGCCCGTCCTGCTGATCGCCTTTACGCGCGCCGACGTGACGGCATCACCCCGGCGCGTCGCTCGCCAACGCCTCACACGTCTCGAACAACAACGCGCGCGCCCACTGATGCCCTGGCGAGCGATGCGTGCGCTCGTGCCACGCGAGCGTCTTGGTGAACCCCGGTATCGCCAGCGGCGGCTCGACCACGGCGAGCCCCGGTGCGTTCTTCACGAGCCGTGACGGCACGACCGCGATCAGATCGCTCGTCAGCAAGAGATCGGGCAGCACGAGAAAGCTGTTCACCGACACCGTCACGCGACGTGTGTGACCCACGCGCGCCAGCGCCTCGTCCGTGACGCCGCTCAGGCTTCCACCCTCATACGACACCAGCGCATGATCGAGCGCGCAAAAGCGCTCCAGCGTGAGCCGCCGCTGGGCGGCGGGGTGATCCGCGCGCATCACGCATACGTAACGCTCGTCGAAGAGGCGCCGCGCATGCAGATCGGCGGGCGCGGTCTCCGGTGTGATCAGGGCCAGATCCACGTCGCCGCTTTCCAGTTGCGCCTGCAGACGCTCGTGCTGTACCTGCACGATCACGGCGCGCACGCCGGGCGCCGTTTCCCGCAGCCGCTCGAGATACGGCACGACGACTGCGCGCAGCGCGTAGTCGGTCGAAGCGAGGGTGAGGGTCATCTCGGCCTCGGCTGGCACGAAAGCTTGCGGCTGCAGCATCTGCTCGATTTCGCTCAACACCTGTTTGAGCGGCGCGGCCAGTTGTAGTGCGCGTTCGGTCGGCACGATGCCACGTTGCGAGCGCACGAACAGCGGATCGCCGAAACTCTCACGCAGACGCGTCAGCATCGCGCTCACGGCTGGCTGCGTGAGTGACAGACGCTGCGCGGCGCGCGTGACGTTGCGTTCGTCGAGCAGGGCGTCAAGCGCCCGCAAGAGATTCAGATCGAGCATTCTGATATCAACACGGTTTATGGCCGAAATAATGAGTTGCGATTGGATTTATTTCAGCATAGCCCGCATGATTTCTCGTGTCCACCGCACCGAAACCGACAGCATCGAAAGGTAACGAACATGAACGAGATTTTCTGGCCCGAAGACTACTTGCCCGGCACGACCGATAACTTCTGTTCCAACGAAGTGATCGTGGCGGGCCTCTCCACCGCCGACGTCTGGCCGTTACTCAACAACGCGACCGTGTGGCCCAGCTATTACAGCAATTCCGCGGATGTCGGCTTCCACGACGGCCTCGGGCCCGAGTTGAGCGCGGGCGCGCGTTTTCAATTCAAGACCTTCGGCTTCCCGGTGCAGGCCAAAGTGACCGAGCACGTGCCGCCGGCCGCAGGCCAGCCCGCACGCGTGGCGTGGCACGGCTGGGCCGAGGGCGACGCACAAACGCGTCTGGATGTGATTCACGCCTGGCTGATCGAAGACCTTTCCGGCGGCCGCGTGCGCGTGCTCACGCAGGAATCGCAGAAGGGCAAACCGGCTGTGACGCTGGCTAAAACGCGCCCGAATCCGATGATCAACGGGCACCAGGACTGGCTCGACGGCCTCGTCGACGCCGCGCGCAAGGCGAAGGGAGCACGGCCATGAAGGCCGCCGTGGTGCGTGCGCCGGGCGGGCTCGATCGCATCGAGCTGCGCGATATCGCCGAGCCCGGCGCGCCGGGCGCCGGCGAGATCCGCGTGGAGCTTCACGCTACGTCGCTCAATTTTCACGACCTGCTGGTCGCCAACGGCGCGATCCCTACAGCAGATGGACGCGTGCTGATGTCCGATGGCGCAGGCGTGGTGTCGGCGGTCGGCGCGGGCGTGACGGAATTCAAGCGCGGCGACCACGTCGTGTCGTGCTTCTTTCCGCAATGGGCGGACGGGTTGCCGTGGCAGGCCGTGGGCAACTTCGCGCAGACGCCCGGCGACGGCGCGGATGGCTTCGCGACTTTGCACGCCGTGCGGCCCGCGAGCGCCTTCACGCTCGCGCCGCGCGGCTGGACCTACGCCGAGGCGGCCACGATTACGACGGCTGGACTCACCGCATGGCGGGCGCTGGTGGTCGACGGCGGCCTGAAGGCCGGCGACACCGTGCTGACGCTCGGCACCGGCGGCGTGTCGATCGCGGCGTTGCAGATCGCGCGGATGATGGGCGCTTCGGTCATCGTCACGTCATCGTCGGACGAGAAGCTGGCGCGTGCGAAAGCGCTGGGCGCCGACCAGGTGGTCAACTACCGGCAACACGAAAAGTGGGGCGCGCTCGTGCGCGACATGACGGGCGGCAAGGGCGTGGATCACGTGATCGAAGTCGGCGGTCCGGGTACGCTCGCCCAGTCGATCGACGCGGTGCGCGTGGGCGGCCACATCGCGCTGATCGGCGTGTTGACCGGACGCGAAGGCACGGTGCCGACCTCCTTGCTGATGGCGAAGCAGGCGCGCCTGCAGGGCTTGATCGTGGGCAGCCGGCGCCAGCAGCAAGAGTACGTCGCGGCGCTCGACCAGGCTGGCATTCGCCCGGTGCTCGACCGGACGTTCGGGCTGGACGAACTGGCCGATGCGTTTCGTCATCAGCAGGCCGGGGCGCATTTCGGCAAGGTCTGCGCGGCATGGTGAAGTCAATGCGGCGCCGCTGTGATGCCGGGTTTTCGGTCGCCATGAAAATTGATTTGCATAACGAAGTAAATAAGGAAGCATCCGATGCACAATGTTTCGGTTCTTTACAAGACATCGCGAAGTGTTATAAATAAATAGCACACGAAAGAAACACGAACGAATCGGCCAGCCGATCAGCAACCACGAGAGCCGGGTACGTTCCATGCTCAGGAGCCCCACCATGCCGCTTTCCCGTCGTCGCTTCATGATCCTTGCCGCCTCCGTGGCTTCCACGGCGGCGCTTTCCAGCGAATCCCGCGCCGACGCTCCGGTGCTCTCCGAGAGCGATCCGACCGCCATGGCGCTCGGCTACAAAACCGACGCGAGCAAAGTCGACAAGACGAAGTTCCCGCGCTTTCAGGCGGGGCAGACCTGCGCGAACTGCCAGCTGTTTCAGGGCAAGCCGGGCGCGCCGAATGGTCCGTGCGCGACCTATGGCGGCAAGATCGTCGACGCCAAAGGCTGGTGCAATGCCTACGTGAAGAAGGCTTGAGTCATGCCCCGAGAGGGGTATGCTACAAGCCATCGAGCAATGCGATTCGGGAGGCGCCATGAAGGCGGTGTGCCCGCTGCACGGGCCAACGACCATCGTCGGGACGAACGCATACGGGTTTCCGGTATATGCGTGTTGCCGCGACGACATTCCCTTTGTCATGCCGCCGGACGCCTGTACGCGCGAGCCGGTGGGCTCCGGAAATGAGCCGGCGCCGAAACGCCGGCAACCTCCGGCAGACAAGGAACCACGCTGAAGAAACCGATCGCCGCGCACACGGAACGCGCTTCCCACGCGTTCCGTGTGCGTTGCGTCGATATCAGGTCGCCGGTGCGGTCAGCGACGTGTTGTACGTGGTGCCCGCGATCACCACATTGGTCAGCGTGATGCCGCTCACGTTGCTCGCGAAGACCGGCCCCGGCGCGGCCGTCGCCGATGTCGAAGGCGTGGTCGGTACCGCCCCCGCGCACACCGGGTTGCCGAGGTTGCAGTTCGAGATCGTGACGCCGCTGATCGGACTCACGCTCGGCAGCGGCAGCGGACCGTTGTAATCGACCGCCTCGGGTCCCTGCATGACGATCGCCTGGAAGCACGAGTTCGACCCGGCGACGAAGCCCGAGGGCATCGAGTAGGACACCGCCCCCGACACGTTGCTCGCGTTCACGTTCGTGATGTTGATGTTGCTGATCACGGACGGACTCCAGCGCACCGCGTCGCCGGACGGGCTGTAATCGCAGTCGAACGTGATCAGGCCGCCCTGGCCCGTCGACGGGTTCGTCGCGAGACCGGTCGTGCCCGTGCCCGTGATCTTGCTGATCGCAGCCCCCAGCGAGCCGCCGCCGTATTTCCCCGCGAGGTTCACGCCATTGGAGAGCGTCACGCCGTTGATCCAGACGTTGTTGATGAAGCCGCCGCGATTCATGTTGCTCTTGAAGCGCAGCGCGATATTGAGCGGGTTGCTCGCCCAGTTCTCGTTTTGCATCGTCAGGTTGCGGGCGTAGACGTTGCGCACGCCCGCGCTCATTTCGCTGCCGATCGTCAGGCCGCCGTGGCCGCTTTGCATCGTGCAGTTCTGCACGACGATGTTCTGCATCGGGCCGTACCCGGTGTCGAGATACTTGCCGGACTTGATCGCGATGCAGTCGTCGCCGGTGTTGAACTGAACGTTTTGCACCAGGACGTGATTGCACGCGTCCGGATCGAAGCCGTCGTTGTTCGGTCCGACGCTATCGGCAAACACGCCGTCGATGACCACGTTCGTGCAATCGGTGGGATGGTGCTGCCAGAAGGGCGTGTTCTGCGTGTGGTAGTTCTGCAGATAGACGTTGGTGCAGCCGATGAACTCGATCATGCACGGACGCAGATAGTGACCGTTGCCGAATATGCGGTTCTCGACGGGCACCCGCAGCTCGGACAGCGCGGGCAGGTAGTTCTGGTCCTGGTTCCAGCCCGTGCCCGTGAGGAGGGTCATCAGCGACGTCGTCACGCCGTACGGGTTCGTAAAGGAGACATTCGCCTGCGGGTTCTGGATCTGGCCAGCGGGGAGGCTCGTTAGCGCGACGTTGTTCGGATTCACATAGGCCTGAGAAGGCGTCGATGAACCGGCGCAGCCGTAGGTGTTGCTGCTTCCCTTGTAGGTCCACCAGCACGAGGTCGGCGGCTGGGTGCTCAACTGCATCGGTGTCATCGCCTGACCGTTCAGCACGCAGGTGTTGTCGTCGGCGGTCACGGCGATGTTGGTCTGGCGGAAGGCATAAATCGGCGAGCCGAAATTCAGGCAGTCGTTCGCCTGCCAGCGCGTGTGGTACAGATTGCCGTTGGCCGTCTTGTACGGGCCGTTTTTCGCATAGTCCGCAGGATTCGGGCTGAAATAGATCGTGCAGCCCGATTCCAGGTGGAGGTTCACATGGCTCAGCAACACGATCGGACCGCCGCAGTACCAGTTGCCGGCCGGCACCACCACGCGGCCGCCACCGGCGCGGCTCGCGTCGACAATCGCGGCATTGATCGCCGTGCATGAGTCGTATTGCGTGCCCGTGTAGTCGCACGGCACCATCACGCCCGAGCCGGGGCTCTGCAGATCGCTGGTCGGATGCGCGGTCTGTTCCGTGCCGCCCGTCACCCATGGAATCTTGCCGCCCGGCCACGCGGTCGACGTAATCAGCGCGGTGGGCGGCAGTGTGCGCGCACCGTAGCTCGTCACGTGAAAGTCGGCGCGCGAGAACAGCGACCGATCGACATGGGCAAGTCTCCTGATGATCGCCGTGGCCTGGCCGTCCGGGCCCCAGATCGGGTCGCCGGCGGCGTGGCCGGGCGGCTGCGGAATCGTGCCTCCGAATGCGGCAGGCGTGGGAAACACGGAATCGGCTGCTGCCGCTGCGCGGCTGGCGGCGAGGAGGCTTGCGCCTGCGGACGCGCCGGCGAAGGCCATGAACGCGCGCCGTTTGGGCGAGGCGGGCGCATGGTTGCGGGCTGTTGAGGGCAGGGGATCGTCCTGGTCATATATTGCCATTTGATTCGTTCTCCTATGTTGTCTCGCTGGATTGTTTTGCTGAAGAAAGCGTGGCTCGACTACGGCGGCGATTGGGCGGCGATTGGGCCGCGTGGCGACGCTAATGCGAACGGGAGAGGCACGGTTACAGCGGCGAGATCGAACAGGAGCGGCTGACTCGATCACCATGGATATTGTTGTCAGACGACATGGAAATCGTCAATCAGATTTATCCAGGGAGTGTACCTGGGTCTATGAGATATGCCTTGTGCCTGCGGATAGCTTACGGTTTCGTAAATTTGTCAGACGAGTGGGGCGTCGCCGGTGGGAACATTAAACGCTTCTGTGGAACCGCGCCCTCTTTGTATAGGCGTGTATCTACGGGGCGCATGCGTACATGCGCATACAAAACCGCCGTTCAAGGAAACGAGCGAGACACATCGGCGCGTTCCAATACGCCTGCGGAACATCGGGCGATACGCCGGGTCGGGCCGCAAGGTTCATTCATTCGTCGCAAGCGACGCGCGCGACGGCAAAGAGAGGATTTTCAGTTATGGGTTCGTTGAGCATCTGGCATTGGATGATCGTCCTGCTGATCGTGGCACTGGTTTTCGGTACGAACAAGCTACGGAACATCGGAGGCGATCTGGGCGTCGCGGTGAAGGGATTCAAGGAAGGCATGGCGCAAGGCGAAACGCCTGAGCGGCAGCATGCATTGCAGCAAAGCGATGCCGTCGATACGGAAGCAAAGGACGTGACCCGCTCGAGCAACGCACGCTAGTCACGCGCGATGGCGGCCTCGAGCAGACAACCAAACTCCGATGCGAATTCGACCGAGACGCGTGCATGCACGGCGCCTTGTTTGTCGAAGAATCGCTGAGTCCCGTCGAGCGTGAACACGCCTTCGTGCCAGATGTTGGGGTGGATATAGAGACCCTGGCGTCCGTCGAAGCGGAAGCACACGAACTTCTCCGGCGTAATATCGTCGCCCGGCAATGCCAGCGGAACATAGAACGGGCGACGATCGAGCGGAAAGAACAGTTGCCCGCCGTCGGGGTGATAGTTCGCATGCCATAACAACATGCGTTCCGGTACGGTAGCGCTGTCTTCGCGTGCGTCGTCTGGCTGCGTTGCGTACGCGAGAACATAATTGCCGCCTACCGCTTCGTTGCGCCCGTAGAGAATGTCGCCGCGCCATTCGCTGACGAACGTGCCTTCGGTCGTGCCCGCTTCATCGCCGGTTCCCGGGTCGATCGGTCTAGACCCCAGGGCGGGCCACTGGACGATTTCCACCTGGCAGGCGTGCGGGTCGTCCACCAGCTTGCCATAGCCGTTCAGCGTTGCCGGAGTCGCGTCGACCACGGGCATCGCCACTCGCCGCAGGCCTCGCGAGAGGGCGGGATTGAGGTAGTCGATCTCTATGCTCATTTCGAATCTCCCCAGACTCATAAGAGGGCGGCTAGCCACGACCGCAACGGCACCGAGCTTAGAGTGCGTACCTGTGGCAGTCAAATTAATGCCGGTGCTATATTTTCACATTGAGATTGATGGGGCGAGGTTCAAGGTGGCGATGCGCTATTTCCAGCTCAGGGCGTTCGATGCGGTCGTGCGCGAGGGCGGTTTTTCGAAGGCGGCGAATCTTCTCGGTCTGACGCAGCCGGCCATCACGGCGCAGATCCGCAATCTCGAAGAGGATTGCAAGCAGGCGCTCTTTATCCGCACGAATGAGGGCGTTCAACCCACCGATGCCGCTAAGCCGCTCTTTGAATTGACCCGCCAGATGTTTGCGGCGGAAGAGCAGATCGAGGACATGGTGAGCCGGGCGACGAGGTTCCAGCACGGCAGCCTCAAACTCGCCGCCGACGGGCCACAGGTGGTGCTTCAGGTGGTGGCCGCCTTTCGTGCGCAATACCCCGATATCGAAATTTCGGTGTCGTTCGGAAGTCAGCGCGAGGTCTGGGATGATCTGCTCGCGTATCGGGTCGACGCGGTGGTCATCGGCAATGCCAGGAGCGATGGGCGTGTGGCGTCGATCCCCGTCGCGCGTCAGGGCATGCGGGTGGTCGTACCGGGGCATCATCCGCTCGCCGCGGCCAAAAGCGTGTCGCTCGGCGATCTCGCGGCGTATGCCGTGATTCGCCGGGAGGCGGGTTCCAACACCCAGCGTCTGGTCGACGAAGCCTTGCGAGGCGCAGGGATTTCGCTCCCGACGGCGATGAAACTCGGTAGCCGCGAGGCCGTTCTGGAAGCGGTCCGGAAAGGCCTCGGCATCGGATTCGTGCTCGAGCGCGAGATTCCCGAGGGCGCGCATTGCGTCGCCATCCCGGTGGAGGAGCTGCGCGACTGCAATATCGATTCGGTGGCCTGCCTTCACAGCCAACGCAAGCGAGGCATCGTGCAGACCTTCCTGGGCGTGGCGGCGGCATCAGCGGTCGTATAGTGCGACGGCGCGATGCGAGCGCCTTCGGAGCGGGTGTTTGCGTGGAGGTGCAATATGGACGGCGGCCGGCGCGTCCCTGCGCGGCAATGTCAGGAGTAGGTCATGAAATCGAATCTGCGATGCGCCGTGTTTGCGTCTTTTCTGTTGACCGCCGCTGGCGTGGCGCATGCCCAAACGGAAAATGCGCCAACGGACGCGTCGATGGCGCCGGGCACGACCCAGGCGGCGCCCAGCGAGAAGAAGGCGGACCGCGCACTTGCCCGTGCCGTGCGGCGCGCGTTGTCGAGGGCGCAGGGATTCAACGTGTCCGGCGTTTTCGTTCGCGCGCGCAGCGGCGCTGTGACACTGAGCGGCACGGTTCGCACCGGCGACCAGATTCGCCAGGCGGAAGAGGTTGCGCGTTCGGTGCAAGGCGTGAATTCGGTGTCGAACAAGCTAACGCTCTTTCACGGCGGCAACGGCTGAGTCCCCCGCGTTGGCATTCGCGCGCTGATTGTGCCGGATGTGCAGATCAGCGCTCGGCCCTTTCAAGCCGGGATTCCTGCGAGCGCGATCACGACGACAAAGACACCAAGCGGCACGAGGTGCGAGAAGTCGCGATGACGCAGAACGGTCAAAACCGCTGCCGCAATGATTAGCGCCCCGAGCGCCAGCCCAATCATGCGAGTTGCCGGTAGCGCAATCAGAACGGCGGATAGCATTTCCAGTGCGCCGGTCAAACGGCCCCACCAGCGCGGGTAACCCCACCGGGCGTAATCGCTTTGCGATGCGGACGTGCCAATCGCGTTGAATAGACCGGCGCCAAAGAAGCCGGCGGCGAGAAGCCAGATCGAAACCGTGTGGATCATTTCAGCGCCCTCCCATCATCATCGAAATTGCGGTGAGGACCATCAGCACGGCCGTTGCGCCATGCATGCCGAAGGCGCTTTTGGTGGAGCCTTTCGCGGCAAGAATCAGCAGCATGTCGCCAATGGGGATGACGGCTTCCACGAGCAGGACGATGCCGATCCCAAGTGGCGTGCCCAACACCATGAACGCGAGGACCGCCAGTCCCGACGCAATGTCGCGCACGCCCTTGAGGCGAAGCCACCAGGCGGTATTGGCGCCGTTTTCTGGAAGCGGCAGACCGAAACTGCGAGTCGCAGACATTGGCCTGACAAGATATTGGGTGCCGATCGCGATAATCGCGAGGGCGAGGAACAGCGCCAGTCCGAACGAAAGCCAATGCATTGCAGTGTCCTGTGCTTCGTGGTGTAGTGACGGAATATAATCTAGCAATGCTAGATTTTCAAGCTTCCGTATCATCACGGGCATGTGGACTATTCGGGGCAGGAGGGTGAAAAATTGAGTATCGCCGAGCGCAAGGGCAGGCAACGGGCCGAGCGCGAGTCCCGCATTGTCGCGGCAGCGCGCCTGATTGCGGAGCGCGACGGATGGGATGCCGTCACGGTTCGCCGCCTCGCTGAAGAGATCGAATATAGCCAGCCGGTCCTGTACTCGCATTTCGAGAACAGGGATGCGATCGTTTCAGCCGTTGCACTCGAGGGTTTTCAGGAACTCACGGTGGCACTTCGGGAAGCGGCGCATGGAGCGGCGGGGCAAGAAAACGCCCTCGAGCGTGTCGCCATGGCCTATCTTGGCTTTGCCGTGCGGTGTCCCGCGCTCTACGAGGCGATGTTCACGCTCCCGACCGATCTGCGGTTTGCAGATGCTGAGACCCGACCGGAACTGCGGGCCGGTTTCGAAGCGATCGCGTCGGTCGTCGCGCCGTTCAGTGCCGATGTCGAAAACGTGACCGAGACCTTTTGGGCAGCCCTGCATGGGCTCGCCGAACTCGAACGTTCAGGCCGAATCCGGCCCGGTGCGCGGGTCGAACGCATCATGCTGGTCGTCCGGGCGGTCATTGCTGCCCGAAACAGCTCGCTCGACTCCCACTCATAAGCCAGCACCTCGGCGAACCAAATAAAAATGGCGCCGCAGGCATTCAGCCTGCGGCGCCATTGTCCGGCGCTACGGCGCAGATCTGGAACAACAGTCCCGCGCCGTACTCCAGCATCACACTTACATCGTCACCGTATCGGCCACTTCCTTGAAGTCGGCGATCTGGTCGAAGTTCATGTATTGGTAGATCTTGTCGCCGTTGGCGTTGAGCACGCCCATATCGGCCATGTACTCTTCCTTGGTCGGGATCTTGCCCAGACGCGAGCAGATCGCCGCGAGTTCCGCCGAGCCGAGGTACACGTTCGTGTTCTTGCCCAGACGGTTCGGGAAGTTACGCGTCGAGGTCGACATGACCGTTGCACCTTCGCGCACCTGTGCCTGGTTACCCATGCACAGCGAGCAGCCCGGCATTTCGGTACGCGCGCCAGCCGTGCCGAACACGCCGTAGTGGCCTTCTTCGGTCAGCTGCTTCTGGTCCATCTTGGTCGGCGGCGCGACCCACAGCTTGACCGGAATGTCGCGCTTGCCTTCGAGCAGCTTCGACGCGGCACGGAAGTGACCGATGTTGGTCATGCACGAGCCGATGAACACTTCGTCGATCTTGGCGCCGGCAACGTCCGACAGCGTCTTCACGTCGTCCGGATCGTTCGGGCAGGCCACGATCGGCTCATGCACGTCGGCCAGGTCGATTTCGATGACGGCGGCGTACTCGGCGTCCGCATCCGGTTGCAGCAGTTGCGGGTCGGCCAGCCACGCTTCCATCGCCTTGATGCGGCGCTGCAGGCTGCGCGGGTCCTGGTAGCCCTGGGCGATCATCCACTTCAGCAGCGTGATGTTGCTGTTGAGGTATTCGATGATCGGTTCCTTGTTCAGATGCACCGTGCAACCGGCGGCCGAACGTTCAGCGGAAGCATCCGACAGTTCGAACGCTTGCTCGACCTTCAGGTCGGGCAGACCTTCGATTTCGAGAATGCGGCCCGAGAAGATGTTCTTCTTGCCTTGCTTGGCAACCGTCAGCGAGCCTTGCTTGATCGCCCACAGCGGGATGGCGTTCACGAGGTCACGCAGCGTGACGCCCGGCTGCATCTTGCCCTTGAAGCGCACGAGCACCGATTCCGGCATGTCCAGCGGCATCGTGCCGGTGGCGGCCGCGAAGGCGACCAGACCCGAGCCCGCCGGGAAGCTGATGCCGATCGGGAAGCGCGTGTGCGAGTCGCCGCCGGTGCCGACGGTGTCGGGCAGCAGCATGCGGTTCAGCCACGAGTGGATCACACCGTCGCCCGGACGCAGCGCGATACCGCCGCGGTTGCTGATGAAGTTCGGCAGCGTCTGGTGCGTTTTCACGTCCACCGGCTTCGGATAAGCGGCGGTGTGGCAGAACGACTGCATGACGAGGTCGGCCGAGAAGCCGAGGCACGCCAGGTCCTTCAGTTCGTCGCGGGTCATCGGACCGGTCGTATCTTGCGAGCCGACCGAGGTCATCTTCGGTTCGCAGTACGTGCCCGGGCGCACGCCCTGGCCTTCCGGCAGACCGCATGCGCGGCCAACCATCTTCTGCGCGAGCGAGAAGCCCTTGCCGGTATCGGCCGGGTTTTGCGGCAGGCGGAACAGCGTCGACGGGGCGAGGCCCAGCGCTTCACGCGCCTTGGCCGTCAGGCCGCGGCCGATGATCAGCGGAATGCGGCCGCCGGCGCGCACTTCGTCGAACAGAACGTCGGACTTGACCTGGAATTCGGCGATGACTGCGCCGTTCTTGAGCGCACGGCCTTCGTACGGGCGCAGTTCGACCACGTCGCCCATTTCCATTTGCGACACGTCGAGTTCGATCGGCAGGGCGCCGGCGTCTTCCATCGTGTTGTAGAAGATCGGGGCGATCTTGCCGCCGAGGCACACGCCGCCGAAGCGCTTGTTCGGGATGAAGGGGATGTCTTCGCCCGTGAACCACAGCACCGAGTTGGTGGCCGACTTGCGCGAGGAGCCCGTGCCGACCACGTCGCCCACGTAGGCGACCAGGTGGCCCTTTTCCTTCAGCGATTCGATGAACTTGACCGGGCCGCGCTTGCCGTCTTCTTCCGGCGTGATGCCGGGACGCGCGTTCTTCAGCATCGCCAGCGCGTGCAGCGGGATGTCCGGGCGGGTGGTCGCGTCCGGGGCCGGCGAGAGGTCGTCGGTGTTGGTTTCGCCCGTCACCTTGAACACGGTGATGGTCAGGCTTTGCGGCACTTCCGGGCGGCTCGTGAACCATTCGGCGTCGGCCCAGCTTTGCAGCACTGCCTTGGCGTTGGCGTTGCCGTTGTCGGCCAGTTCCTTGACGTCATGGAACTGGTCGAACATCAGCAGGGTTTTCTTCAGCGCTTCAGCAGCCACGGTGCCCACTTCGGCGTCGGAGAGCAGCGCGATCAGCGGGGCGATGTTGTAGCCGCCCAGCATCGTGCCGAGCAGTTCGGTCGCGCGAGCGCGCGAGATCAGTGCGCAGGCGGTTTCGCCCTTGGCCACGGCGGCCAGGAACCCGGCCTTCACACGGGCGGCTTCGTCGACGCCTGCCGGCACGCGGTTGGTGATCAGGTCGAGCAGCGTCTGCTCTTCGCCAGCGGGAGGATTCGTCAGCAGTTCCACCAGTTCGGCGGTCTGCTGAGCCGTGAGCGGCAGGGGGGGAATGCCGAGCGCGGCGCGTGCGGCTACGTGAGCGCGAAAGTTTTCAAGCATTGGGGGACCTACTGGTATTGCGTTTGAAGGCGAAGGCTTTTCAGGCACTCCGAGGCTTTTCCAGGCACTGCTTTGACCGGGATTTTAAGCGCAATACGATATAACGTCAAATGTCTTATGTCTTATATAAGAGTTGGCCGCAAAGCCGATGCCACCGTGAAAAAGCCTGAAATTTTCGCTCAGGGCTTGCGGCCAAACGCTTCCCGAAGCTTTCCCTTGGCTTTCGCGAGCGTGTCGCGCCGCGACTTGGGCAGGTTTCTGCCTGCGCGGTTGATGTAGAAGTTCAGCATCGACATGGCCGACTGAAATGGCGTGCCCTTGCGCCGCCGGCTGTGCAGCGACGACTCCTTGAGCGAGCGGGCGATCGCTTCGGCGCTGCCGGACTTGAATACGCCGGACTCGATGTCCATGGCGTCGCTCGTCTCGTTCACGTGTTTCGACCATTTTTTCGGGGCGCCGCTCGTAGCGCGTTTCGTGTGCGCTTTCGCGGCGCTCGCGTGGGCATGACGCTGCCGCGCGGGGCGCCCGCCCTTGCGTCGCGTAGCAGGATGCTGGCTCGTGCTCATGACTTCTCCCTCTCCATCAGACGACTCACCCGCTGCGCAAATGCAATACCGCCCGCATGGGAAGTCAGGCCCGGCACGCCCTATGCGGCGCCGCGGGTGTGGACGCGCGCGGCGTGAGGTAAGCGGCAGGTGCGCGTCGAACCGGCAAGGGAGGCAGTCGATCATGAAGTCAACTCCACGCTACCAGGTGAACGTCTGCGGAGGCGATTTCCAGCATGTCCGGGAATGTTTTCGCGAATGGAAAACCGAAACGCTTATCTACCGCAAGGACCAGAAGATGTTCGAGGGACGCAACGAAGTGCGTCCGCTGGAAAAGCGCGACTACGACAACACGGAACAGGCGCGCAAGGCGCTGCAGAACGCCTGCAGTCCGCATGACCGCTATGCGCTGGCTGCCGAAGTGAGCAATGGCGAGCGCGATATGTGGATCGTAATGGCGGCTTATCGGGAATGAAGCCTTTCGGGAATGCAGGATGAGCGCAGGACCGGCGCAATACGGGGCGCGCCAGCGAAAAAGTGGGAATGGTCGGACAAACGGGGAGCGGGGTAGAAGAATTACAAGCGTGGCGCGCGGAATTGCAATTGGCGCGCACAAGGGAGGGATCGGATGAAAAGCACTGCGAAATCGGGTGCCAATCTGGACAGGCCGCGCGCCCGTTTGTGGCTCCATTCGTGGCCGCGTGTTTGGCTGCTCGGCGCGGCCGCACTGGCGCTCGGCTGTACGGCTTGCAAACGTGCAGACGAAGGGGCGCGCCCCCAAACCCAGGATTCTTCGAGTAGCCAGATGTCGGCGCCAGCCGGCGCGCAACCGACGCCGGCGAGCGGTCCGAAATCATGAACAGGATGCCTCGCATCCACACCCTTTAAGGAGCGGATGATGGGTCTTTCAACCCAAAACCCCAGGCCGGACGAGGCCAGCGCAACCGACGACGAACTCGCCGCCGGCAAGCAGCCGACGCAGGAGAAACCCCCACGGGGTGCGCCGGGCAGCTTCGATCAACCGGAACCACGGCCTGAGTTCATGCCGCGCGAGGGCGGGCCGCATCCGGAGCAGACGGCCGAGGTGCCGCTCGGCCATCACGGCCGGGCGGAGCCGCCGGGGTCGTTCGGACACAACAGCGCGCCCGTGAAAAGAAAGGGCGGTTAGAGGTGCAAGCAGAGGTGGGATGCCCGGCGCGGAAAGCCCGCTAAGGCGCCAGCATCCAGGCCGTGATGCCGTGCGCGACTTCGCTTTCGATGCCGTTGAAGCCGTGATACGCGTACGCCCCGCACGGGTCGCCCCGCGAAGTTCCGCCGGAGACGAGCATCAGTTTCGTTCCCGGTGATTGCGTGAGCTTCTGCATGAGCGTGTCCGTTTCGGACACCGGACACACCTTGCAGGCGTCGTCCTTGTTGTGCACCACGAGCACGGGAATTTCGAGCGCCGAGAGCTTCATGCCCGTGACCGGGTCGCCGCCCCGATTTTCGCGCAGGATGGTCGAGGTGAGCACGATGCCGTCCGGGCCAGCGCTAGGGTTGCTGTCATTCGCAAGAGCAATCGCGATGGCCGCGACCGACTGCGTGCCGCGGCTCGTGCCGACGAGCCAGACCGGCACGTGTAATTGTTCGCGCAACCATGCGATCACGGCGCGAGCGTCCTCGGCATGTTCCGGCGTGAGGCGAAAACCGTCCAGGTAGGGCGGTGATTGCCGGTCGCTCGGTGCGTCGATGACTGCCACAGCAACGCCGTCGTCCACGAACAGCATGCGGCTGCGCACGAGAAAATTGTTGGCGCCCCAGCCGAAGTTTCCCTGCGGGTCCAGTTGCAGGCCGCCATGCCCGCCCGCGTAAAGTATCGCGGCCGCCTTCGGCGCTGCGGGCGCAATGAAAAGGAAGCGTTGGGTGACGCCGGGCCTCGTGGGTATGTCGACGACCTTGGGCGCGCTTTGCGCGTGGGCCAGAAAGGACGACGCCGCGAGCACGAACGCCAGCGTCAATGCCGACGCCAGCGGCGCGGCGCGCAGCCATCGCGAAGCCATGCGCCCGCTCATGGCCGCGTGACCCGGCTCAGCGCCCCGCGAGCATGCGCCCGCCGAGCCCGATCAGCACGACGCCCACCACCGAGTCGAGCGCGGCTTTGCGCCGGACGAGGAAGTGGCGCACCGTGGGATGCGAGGCGAGCAGGGCCATCGAGCAATACCAGGCGCACGAGATGAGGATCGCGATCACGACGACCGCCACTTCGAGCCAGCGCGGCGCGGCAGCGGGCACCATCAACGCGAAAATGCTGCCGTAGAACGCAATGGCCTTGGGATTCGTCATGCTGACGACGTAGCCCTTCTTCGCGGCGGCCCAACCCGAAGCGCCCGCCTGCGCGGCAACCTGCAAGGGCTGTCGTGCGGTGAGGAGCATCTTCGCGCCGAGCCAGATCAGGTAGGCCGCGCCTGCGATGCGCAGCCCGGTGCCGATCCAGGCCACATGGGAGACGATCAGGCTTAGGCCCGCGATGGCGATCCATGCCCATGTGCCGGAGGCGGCGGCGAGACCGAGGCCGGTCGCGAGGCCCGCGCGCCGCGAGGCCACCGCCGTGGAGGTGACGATGACGAAGTTCGGCCCCGGGCTGGCGACGCTCAGCAGCAGGACGCCAGAAAGCGCGAGCAGGACATTGAAATAGTTCACGAAGGCAGGTTCCCCGGCAGGTTCGATGCGCCCTCAATCGGCGCATCGTGGAGGTTGTCATGATACTCCGTGCGCTCACGCGCCCTTCATCAAGCGCCAAAGCGTCGTGCGGCCTATGCCGAGCGCGCGGCTGGCGGCTGCGCGATTGCCGCCGTGCGCGGTGAGTGCGCGCTCGACGTCTTCCCGCGTGACCGGCCTGGCGGCGTCGCGCCGCGCGCCGTTCGAGGCAATCGCCGCGCGCCGCGGCGCATCGTTCGCTTCGTCGTTCTGCGCGAATTCCGGGAATACATCGTATAACGAACTATCCGCGGACGCGTCGCCGGTTTCGTCGGCGAGGAAGATGGCCGCGCGCGCGAGCAGATTCTCGAGCTCGCGCACATTCCCGGGCCACGCATAGCTCGCGAAGTACGGTGCGAACAGCGTGAGCACGCGCTCGATCGCGGCGGCACGCAAGGCGTAGCGATCGGCCATACGTTCGAGCAGATGCCGCGCGAGCGCGGCAATGTCCTCCCGGCGTTCGCGCAAGGGCGGCAACGGAATATGCAGCAGATTGAGTCGGAAATACAGATCGGCGCGGAAGGCGCCTTCCTGCACCAGCGCGCGCAAGTCGCGGTGCGTGGCGGCAATCACGCGCACGTCAACGGGCGTGGCGCGGCTGGCGCCCAGTTTCATCACCTCGCGCTCCTGGAGCACGCGCAGCAGGCGGCTTTGCAGCGCGGGCGGCATCTCGCCAATTTCGTCGAGAAAGATCGTGCCCGTATGCGCGATTTCGACGAGGCCCGGTTTGCCGCCGCGCCGCGCGCCCGTGAACGCGCCTTCCTCGTGGCCGAACAGCTCGCTTTCGATCAGCCCCTCGGGCAGCGCCGCGCAGTTGAAGGCAACGAATGGATTGCCGCGCCGGCGGCTCGCGTTGTGGATGCCCTGCGCGACGAGTTCCTTGCCGGTGCCGCTTTCGCCCGTGAGGAGCACGGTGGCGTCGTGCGCGGCGCTCATGGCCGCGAGGCGCCGCACGCGCGCCATGGCGGGCGCAACGCCGACCAGGTCGTCCAGTTCGTAGCGCGCCACGAGGTGCCGCGGCCGCTGGGTCGTGCGCAGCGACCGGTCGATGCGCTGCGCGACGAGCGCATCCTGCGCCGTGACCACCGCGCCCGAGCGCGCACCTTGCTCGACGATCGGCACGCAGCTCACGATCAGCGAGCGGCCGCCGATCTGCTCGATGCGTTCATCGACCGCCGCATCGCCGCCGGCCACTTCGTGCAGTAGCGGGCCCACCGAGCGGACCAGTTGCGCGCTCACATCGCGCGCGCGGTCGAGACCGAGCAGATCGAGCATGGCTGGATTGACCGCTTCGAGCTGACCGGCTTCGTCGAAAGCGGCCACGCCGTCGCGCAGGTGCGCGACGATCGTGTTCAGGCGCACGCGCTTGGACTCCTTCTGGCGGCTCACGCGGGCCAGTTCCACGGAGCGCTCGAATGCCTCGTGCACCGCGCCCAGCGAGTACAGGAACACGCTTTCGAGCCCCGCCGCCTGGGCGAGATCGCAAGCCATGCCGGGGCCGATGATGACGCGGCAGCCCTCGGCGGCGAGCGCCGTGACGGCGTCGTGCACTTCGTCCACCGTGCGATAGGCGCACTGCGTGAGCCGCAGGTTGAGCCACGCGCCGAGGTCGGCGAGTTCGTGCGAGACGCTCTCGTGCAGGATCAGCCCGATGGGCGCGCCGGGCCAGGTGGCGTTCGCGTGCGTGATGCCGGCCAGCACATCGAAGCCGTTCACCTTCACCATGACCACGGGCACGCTCAGGTTGTCGCGCAGGTACGCGCCGTTGGACCCGGCCGCGAGCACCACGTCGACGGTGCCGGCTTCGATATAGGGCTGCAGCGCCGTGACGGCGTCGCCATAGCCTTCGCGCACGTTGAAGAAGCGCGCCTCGCTGGCATAGCGCGGCGCAACGGTTTCGCAGAGATTGCGCAACCGGCTGATGCTCACGAGCGCGATGCTCGGACGGCTGGCGGCCTGGGACGGGCTGGAGGGAGGCACGGCGCAATCCTTGGTACGGAAATGGGTGTTCCGAAACGTTTCATGAAACGTTCCATAGATTGTGGCATGAAACACCGGTCGTACGCTGGGGTTGCCTAAAGTATTGTTTTATATGGTTTGCGCCCAGTTTCCGCTGGTTGGCACACATCGTGCAATTGTCTGAGCCATCTCAAAACCCACTGAACGGAGTCATCGCGATGACCACTTCCACGGCAGCACGCCGCGCCGCGTTCCGCGCCAAGGTCAACGAGCGCCGCGGCCTGCTCGTGCCGGGCGCCTTCAACGCCATGAGCGCCCGCGTGATCGAGGACGCCGGCTTCGAAGCGCTCTACCTCACGGGCGCGGGCGTCACCAACATGTCGTTCGGCCTGCCCGATCTCGGCTTCATCGGCTTGAGCGACATTGCAGAGCACACGGCGCACGTGCGCGACGCGGTCAACCTGCCGCTCATCGTCGATGCCGACACGGGCTTCGGCAACGCGCTCAATGTGCGCCAGACCGTGCGCACGCTCGAGCGCAGCGGCGCCGACGCGATCCAGTTCGAAGACCAGGTGATGCCGAAGAAGTGCGGCCACTTCGCTAACAAGGAAGTGATCGGCGCGAGCGAGATGGTGGGCAAGATCCGCGCCGCCGTGGATGCGCGCGAAGATGGCAACCTGCTCATCATGGCGCGCACCGACGCGGCCGCCGTGCACGGCATCGAAGACGCGATCGCGCGCGGCCACGCGTTCATCGAGGCGGGCGCGGACATTCTCTTTATCGAAGCCACGGAAAAGCTCGAAGACATCGAGCGCCTGCCCAAACTCATCGACGCGCCGCAACTCATCAACATCGTGATTGGCGGCAAGACGCCGGTGCAGTCGCGCGAGGCGCTGGCGGGCCTTGGCTATGCGCTGGTGCTGTACGCGAACGCGGCGCTGCAGGGCGCCGTGGTCGGCATGCAGCGCGCTCTCGGGCAATTGCGCACGAACGGCCGGCTCGACGAAGACGCGACGATCGTCGCGCCGTTCGCCGAGCGTCAGCGCCTCGTGAACAAGCCGCTCTTCGACCGGCTCGATCGCGAGTACGCACCGAAGGACTGAACGCCACAGCGCACAATTTGCAAAACAAGAGGAGGAGACACGCATGTCGAACGACACGGATTTCGGAGTCCGAATCGAAAACCAGCCGGCAGAAACAGCACCGATCGCGCGGCCGCGCATCCGTTCGATCGTCGGGGGCCTGGCCGGCAACCTGATCGAGTGGTACGACTTTCTGGCGTACAGCATCTTTTCGATTTACTTCGCGAAGTCGTTTTTCCCGAGCGACAAGCCGACCGTGCAGCTCATGAACACGGCGGCCATCGCGGCCGTGGGTTACGTTGCGAGGCCGCTCGGCAGCTGGCTCGTGGGCTTCTACGCCGACCGCCACGGGCGCAAGTCGGCGCTCACGTGGTCGGTCACGGCCATGTGCATCGGCTCGCTGATGATCGCGCTCACGCCCGGCTACGCGAGCATCGGGGTGTTCGCGCCTGTCGTGCTGATCGCGGCGCGCCTGCTCCAGGGCCTGAGCATGGGCGGCGAGTACGGCACCAGTGCGACTTACCTCAGCGAGATCGCGCCCGCCAACCGGCGCGGCTTCTATCTTGGCTTTTTGCAGGTGAGCGTGGTGGCCGGCCAACTCGTTGCGCTCGCACTCATGCTCGTCATGCAGAACCTGCTGATGACGGCCGGGCAGATCGAGCGTTGGGGCTGGCGCGTGCCGTTTCTGCTGGGTGGCGCGCTCGCGCTGTTCGCGCTTTATATGCGCCGCAACGTGACGGAGACCGAAGCGTTCGAGCGCGGCCGGCGTGAGGCCGGTCCGCCCGTGCTCAAGCAACTGCTGTTGCACTGGCGGCAGATTCTGCTCGCTATCGGCATGACTGTGGGCGGCACGGTGGGCTTCTATACGTTCACGATTTACATGCAGAAGTACCTCGTGAACACCGTGGGCCTTTCGAAGGAGATGTCGACGCTCGTCTCCACCGGCGCGCTGCTGCTGTATATGCCGCTCCAGCCGCTCTTCGGGCTCGCCTCCGACGTGTTCGGCCGCCGCCCGGTGCTGATCTGCTTTGGCCTGTCGACCACGCTGTTTTCCGTGCCGCTTTTCACGGCGCTCAGTCACACGCGGGATCCGCTGGTGGCGTTCCTGCTGTCGTTCGCCGGCCTCGTGATGTTGAGCGGCTTCACCTCGGTGCACATGCTCGCGAAAACGGAGCTGTTCCCCACGCGCATCCGCGCGCTCGCGGTGGGACTGCCGTACGCGCTCACCACGGCGATTCTCGGCGGCACGACGGAGTTTGTCGCGCTGCGCTTCAAGGCGAGCGGCCACGAGCAGTACTTTTACTGGTACGTCACGGCCTGCGCGGCGATTTCGCTGATCGTGTATCTGCGCATGCCGGAAACGCGCGGGCGCCCGGCGAGTTCCGCGTGATGCGAGTCAATCGGCACGGCGCCTCACGAAGCGCTGCTCCGTGACCTTCGTGCCCCACTGGTCGCCTTCGGACGCCTGCGCGAGGTGAAAGCCGAACGACTCGTACAGATGCCGCGCGGCGTCGAGGCCCTTGAAGGTCCACAGGTAGGTCTCGGCGTAGTGCGCATCGACGAACTGCATCGCGTTGGTCATCAACTGCCGGCCGATGCCGGTACCGCGCAGTGAGTCGTCGACGATGAACCAGCGCAGGTGAGCGACACCTGCGTTGCCGCTCTCGTTCCCGTCGATGGCAAGCGAAGCGAGGACGCGATCGCGCTCCACCGCGAGCCAGAGCGCCTTGCCAACGGCTGGCAAGGCGCCGGTGAAGTCGGCGAGTTCCGTGGCCACCTTCTTCTCGAAGTACGAGCCGAAGCCCCAGTTCGCGGCGTAGAACCGCGCGTGCAGGCTCGCAATGTCGCCAATGCAGCCGGGCCGGTAGCCTTCCACGATCTGCACGCCCGCCGCCGGCGCTGTTGCGCGGGTCTCGTTGGGGTTGTCGTGCGCGAGCGCGTCGGCGTAGAGCGCGAGCGCACGCACGAGCGTCTGCTGGTCGGCAGGAACGAGCCTGCGCAGCGCATTGGAAACCTGATCCGTGGCGAAGCGGTCGATCTTCGCGCGCAGCTTCTGGCCTGCCGCGCTCAGGGTCAACTCGGTAGAGCGCGCGTCATCGTCGGCGGTCTTGCGTTTGACGAGACCGGCCGCCTCGAGCCGCGCGACCTGGCGGCTCGTGTTCGACTTGTCGAGCCGCAGGATGTCGCCGAGCGCCCGTGCATTGATGCCCGGCTGCGCGCCGATCTCGATGATGGCGTGTACGGCGGATGGGGCGAGATCGCTGTCGGCGAGCGTGGTGCGCATGAAGCCCAGCTCGCGCACGAGCCGCCGCGAGAACTCGCGCAGTTCGAGGATGGTCGTCTCGCGAGGCTGCGCGGGCACGTCGACAAAATCCATGATGGTCTCCGTTATGGTCTGCATGGTCTTCATGCAAATGGTTGCGACTCGCAACCATCCGGACTCAATATAGGCGTGCCCGACGGATAAGGCAAGTTCGCCACGCGGCCGGGAAATTGACGTTCGACCCTTCCACTGGCTCAGGCGCCAGAGGAACGCCAATTGCGAGAGGTCAAAGCCTCCACCGAACGCCGCGCAGCCATGCTCAAGGAACGCCTCAACCCGTACGGAAACGCGCCCAAAGAGCAGGCGCGCAGGCAGGACGACGACGCCGGCCAGCGCGCACTGGTGCTCGGCTCGCTCGGCGTGGTGTTCGGCGACATCGGCACGAGCCCGATCTACGCGCTGCGCGAAGCCGTGCAGACGGCGCATTCCTCGGCCCAGCCGGTGGTGATGGGCGTGCTCTCCATGATCCTGTGGGCGGTGCTGATCGTGGTCGTGCTCAAGTACGCCTGCTTCGTCATGCGCGCCGACAACGAGGGCGAGGGCGGCATCGTTGCGCTCACGGCGCTGGTGTGCGCCGGATTCGCGAAGGCGGGGCGGCCCGCGCCGCGTCTGCTCGTGCTCGCGGGTCTCGTCGGCGCGGCGATGTTTTACGGCGACTCGATGATCACGCCTGCCATTTCGGTGCTTTCCGCGGTGGAAGGGCTCAAGGAAATCAATCCCGCATTCGACAGCGCCGTGCTGCCGGTTTCATTGGCGATTCTCGTGGCGCTCTTCCTGTTCCAGGCGCGCGGCACCGCCGTGGTCGGGCGCACCTTCGGGCCCGTCATGGCGCTCTGGTTCCTGAGCCTCGGCGCGGTGGGCGTTTATCACATCGCGCTCTATCCGGCGATTCTCGCCGCGGCGTCGCCGGTCTGGGCCGTGCGGCTCGCGCTCGCGCATCCGGGGCTCGCCTTCGGCGTGCTCGCTGCCGTAATTCTTGCGTTGACGGGCGCCGAGGCGCTCTACGCCGACATTGGCCACTTCGGCACGCGCTCCATTCGCATTGCGTTCTTTTGCGTCGTGCTGCCGGCGATCGTCGCGGGCTATTTCGGCCAGGCCGCGACCGTGCTGTTCGAGCCGGGCGGCGCCAGCCAGCCGTTCTTTCGCTCGATGCCGCATTGGGCGCTCATTCCGGCGGTCGGCATCGCCATGCTTGCCACTATCATCGCTTCGCAAGCGGTGATCTCGGGCGCGTTTTCCATGACGAGCCAGGCCATCGAGTTGGGCTTCCTGCCCCGCATGCGCACGATCGAAACCTCGAGCACGCGGCGCGGCCAGATCTACGTTCCGGCAGTCAACGCGGGATTGCTCGTGGCCGTGGTGTTTCTCGTGCTGTTCTTTCGCAGCTCCGAGCGGCTCACGTCCGCGTATGGCCTCGCCGTGGCGATGACGATGGTGACCACGTCGATGCAAATGCTATCTGTATGTCGCGAAGTATGGGGCTGGCCGCGCGCCGCCACATGGCTGGCATGTGTGCCGCTGCTGATCGTGGACGGCATGCTGCTTGCCGCGAGCTTGCCGAAAATTCCCACCGGTGGCTGGTTCCCGGTTTCCGTGGGCGCATTGCTGTTCATCATGATGAGTACCTGGCACCGTGGCCGCGAACTGGAGGCGCGTCATGCGGCACGCGGCGAATCGGTGGACGTCTTTCTGCGTGGTATCTGCACTGCCGATCCGAAGCCGCCGCGCGTGCCGGGCACGGCCGTATACCCGGGCAACGCACCCGGCATGACGCCGGCCGCGCTCGCGAGCAACGTGCGCCACAATCACGTCCTGCATCGCACGGTGATCGTGTTCGCCAATGTTTCGGAGTCCGCACCGCAGGCTGACGATGAAACGCGCATCGAAGCGCGCGACCTCGGCGCGGGTTGCTGGGAGATCGTCGCGCATCATGGCTTCGTCGAGCGGCCCAATTTGCCGCGGCTTTTGGCATCGCTGCAAGGCAGGTTGGGCGATTGGCGTTTCGACCCGCAACAGACCACGTTCTACTTGCCGCGCGACGAGGTGCTGCGCGAGCAAGCCCAGCAGGACGTGAGCCGCTGGCGTGCGCGGCTCTTCGCGTTCATGTCGTACCACTGCACTTCGAGCGCCGAGTATTACGGCCTGGCTCCCGCACATGTGGTCGAGCTGGGCGTGCAGGTGGCGCTGTGAGCGTGACGCCGGCCGGCGCCGTCATGCCGTGCCCGCCGCCGCCGAAAGGGTGGAGATGATCTCGGCGTTGAAGGCAGGTATATCGTCGGGCTTGCGGCTCGTAATGAAGTTGCCGTCGTGGACCATGGTCTCGTCGACCCACTTGCCGCCCGCATTGCGGATATCGTCCTGAAGCGAGGGCCAGCTCGTCATGGTGTGTCCCTTGACGATACCGGCTGAGACCGGCAGCCAACCACCATGGCAGATCACGGCAATCGTCTTATGCGCGTCGTTGGCCGCACGCACGAACGCCTGCGCCTCCGGAATCAGGCGGATGGCATCAGAGTTCACCACGCCGCCGGGCAATACGACCGCGTCGTAGTCATCCGCCTTCGCGCTGCCGAAGGTGCGGTCCACCTTGATCTTGCTGCCCTTGTCGACGTGACGAAAACCCTGAATTTCACCGCTTTTCTGCGATATCACGTCCACGTGCGCCCCCGCTTCCTTCAATGCGCGGCGCGGCTCGGTAAGTTCGACTTCCTCGAATCCGTCCATGGCAAGGATTGCGACCTTGCAGTTGTCGAGCATATTGGCCATTGCGATTTCCTCCTTGAGTGAGACCGTCTGAGACCGTTTGCAACCAATCTCAACTGTAGCAAGACGGATGCCGCGCGGTGCGTGAAACCTCGAATCAGAGCAAACGGCGCGCAGCCGGATTCGATTCTGCGGCGGCATGGCGCTTGCGGAACAACAGTCAGGCGTGGTGCGCCGCCGGTTCGCCACGTAGCAGTTCCATCCACAATCCTCAAGGAGAGCGAAATGAATGGATCGATCAAACAATTGCTGGCTGGGGTCATCCTCGCAACGTGTTCGGCAGCGGCGCTCGCGCAGGGCGCAGGCGGGGGAGCCGGCGGGGGAGCCGGTGGCACCGGCGGCGGTAGCAATGGTGTCGGCGCGGGCGGCGGCACGACGGGCGCGGCGGGCATCAATACGGCGCGTCCGCCGGGCAGCACCGCAGGCACCCGTTATAACAATAGCGGCTATGGCGCGCCCGGCACTACAGCGACCGGCGGCGGCCAGGGAACGGGGACTGGCGCGGCGCCTGCGCCTGCCACGGGAACCCCTCAAAGCATGCCGTATAACAACGACAACGGTAACGGCAATGGCGGGATGAGCACGCAGCCGGGCGGCAGCCAATAAGGGCGCGGTAGGTAGTCAAACTGACTAAAGAAGAAGAATCGGGGTGTAGTGCGAAGGGCGAGCGACGCAGCGTGCGTCGCCCGCCCTTTTTAGGGCTGCATCTTTTCAGGCGAGCGGTCAGTCGATCTGCTTGTTGCCGGTTTCCTCGAACATTGAAACGGCGATGAGCGAAATCAGCACGCAGCCGATCATGTACCACGCGGGCGCCATCTTGTTGCCCGTCACATGGATGAGCCAGCCGGCCACGAGCTGAGCCGTGCCGCCGAACACGGAAACCGCAATCGCGTATGCACTCGACATATAGCCTGCGCGCAGATGTTTCGGAAAGTTTTCCGGCATCAGCGCGTAAGCGGGCGCAGAGCCCATCGTATAGCAGAGCATGAGCACGACGAGCGCGGCGAGCACGACCGGCAGCGACGGAAAGTGCGTCATGAGCCAGAACGCCGGATACAGCAGCAGGATCAACGCGACGCGCCCGATCACCGTGAGCGGCTTGCGGCGGCCCATGCGGTCCGACCACGCGCCGTAGATCGGGCACATCACGAGCGAGATCGTGCTGGACGCCACGCCCGCGAGGATCGACATTTTGGGTGGCAGTCCCAGGTACTGGATGCAGTAGGTCGGCATGTAGTACATCATCACGTAGGTCGAAACCGACATGCCCATGATCGCGAAGATCGTGAGAAACCAGTTGCGCACGTACAGGCCGCGCTTCGGGTCGTCGCGGTCCGCGATCACGCGCTGCGCCGGCGGCTCCTCGCGAATGTGCCGGCGCAGATAGATGCCGACCGGCGCGATGAGCGTGCCGAGCAAGAATGGAATGCGCCATCCCCAGCTATGCATCGTTTCCGCGGAGAGCAGAAAGCCGAGGCTTGCCGCGAGGCCCGAGCCGAGCAGCGCCGCCGCGCCCTGGCTCGCGAGCTGCCAGCTCGCGCGAAACCCGCGGCTTGCCTGGCCGCCCATTTCGAGGAGGGTGGCGGTGGCCGCGCCGAACTCGCCGCCCTGCGCGAAACCCTGGACGAGGCGGGCAACCACGATCAAGAGCGGCGCGGCCAGGCCGATCTGCGCATAGGTTGGTGCAAGACCGATGGACGCGGAACCCACCGCCATCAGCAGGATGGTGAGCGTGAGCGCGGGCTTGCGGCCCGCGCGGTCCGCGTAGCGGCCGAGCACGATGCCGCCGAGCGGGCGCATCACGAAACCCACGGCGAACACCGCGAACGCGAGCAAGAGCGACGTGACCTGGCTGTCGGCCGGAAAGAACTGATGGCCGATCGTGAGCGCGAAATAGCTATAGACCGTGAAGTCGAAGAATTCGAGCAGGTTGCCGATCACCGCCGCGAGAACGATCTTGCGCTGGTAGCCCGGTGAGAGCGGCGCTTCTTCGGCTGTTTCCAGAAGCGGTTCGGTGGCGGCGTTCATGCACGCTCCTTGCTGAGGAAGCGTTCGACGAGGCGCGTCCAGAACGCTGCGCCAATGGTCAGATTGTCGTCGTTGAAGTCGTAGCGCGCGTTGTGCAGCATCGGGCGGCCTTCGCCATTGCCAAGGCGTACGAAACAACCGGGCCGCTGCTGCAGGTAGTACGCGAAGTCCTCGCTGCCGGCGATCGGCGGGAAGGGCGCGATGACGTGCTCCGGCCCGACCAGTTCCTCGGCGACCTGGCGTGCGAATTCGGTTTCGGCTTCGCTGTTGATCAGCACCGGATAACCGCGGATGAATTCGATGTCCACCGTCGCACCGTAGCTTTGCGCCTGCGCTTGCACGAGCGCGCGAATGCGTGCCTCGAGCGTCGCGCGCACCTCGGGCGAGAACGAGCGCACGCTCATTTCGAGCACGGCGTCTTCGGGAATCACGTTCGGCGCGTGGCCCGAACGGAACGCGCCGACGGTCACGACCGCGGCTTCGTTGGGGTCGACGTTGCGCGACACTACCGACTGCAGGGCCATCACGATGCTGCTGCCCACGAGCACCGGGTCGACGGCCAGATGCGGGCGCGCCGCGTGGCCGCCCTTGCCGTGAACGCGCAGCTTGACGGTGTCGCACGCGGCCATGAGCGGGCCGGCGCGAAAGCCGAAGGTGCCGGTGGGCACGCCCGGATGATTGTGCAGCCCGAAGATGGCTTCGCAGGGGAAGCGCTCGAACAGGCCGTCGGCGATCATGCGCTCGGCGCCGCTGTCCGAACCGGCTTCCTCGGCGGGCTGAAAAATCAGGTGGACGGTGCCGTCGAAATTGCGCGTTTTCGCGAGCTGGCGCGCGGCGCCGAGCAGCACGGTGGTGTGGCCGTCGTGGCCGCACGCGTGCATCTTGCCCGCGTGGATGCTCGCGTAGTCGAGGCCGGTCAGCTCCTGGACCGGCAGGGCGTCCATGTCGGCGCGCACGCCTACGGTGCGCGTGCTCGTGCCGGCCTTGAGCGCCGCCACGACGCCGTGCCCGCCCACATGGCGCGTGACTTCGTAGCCCCAGGACTCGAGCTTGTCGGCGACGAAACACGACGTGTCGGCTTCCTCGTACGACAGCTCGGGGTGCTTGTGGAGGTGATGACGGATTTCGTCGAGTTCCGATCGGGCTTCGGCCAGGTCGGCGACTTCGCAGTAGTGGTGCTCGCTCACGGGGACTCCCCTTATTGGAATGGGTTTTGGGCAAAAGCCAAAGGCCGAGTATTGCATCGACGAAAAACTCGACCCATGACGGAAAAGCACCGAAAATGTTGACTTATAGTCAACGATAGATTGTCGCGGCGCAGCATGGCAAGGCGCGCGGAAGGAGCAATGCAGTGCGGGGAAAGGCAGATTGGGAAGATGCGGCGCGAGGCGCGATCGACGAGATCGGCGAGCGCCCGCTGCGCTATCTGGCCGAAATCGCAGCCGCAGGCGGCGTGCGCATGGCCGCCGAGGCGCTCGGTATCAACGCCTCGGTCATCAGCAGGCAGGTGGCGGCGCTGGAGCGCCGGTTGCGCTTTCCGCTGATCGAGCGGCGCGGGCGCAGTGTGGCCGTGACCGAGATCGGTCAGGTGCTGGTGGACCACTATCGCGACGGGCAGCGCCGTCAGCGCGATCTGGCCGCGCGCCTGGAGGAGTACCGGCACCTGCGGCGCGGCCGCGTGGCGCTGGGTGTGGGCGAGGGCTTCATCGGCAATCTGATCGCGCGGGCGTTGCAGCGTTTTTCGATGACGTACCCGGACATTCTCGTGGAGATTCGCTCGGGGCCGACGCCGGTCGTGCTGTCGCTCGTGCGCGACGACGTCGTCGATATCGGCCTGTGCACACGCACCTCCGACGACCCTGCCATGCGCATTCATCCCTTCGCGTCGCGGCCGCTCTGCGCGCTCGTCGCACCCTCGCACCGCTTTGCGAAGATGCACAAGGTGGCGCCCGCCGAACTCGCCAGCGAGCGCCTGATCTTCATGACCGAGTCGTTCGGTGTGCAGCACTTCGTGCAGTCGCTGTTCGAAGATGCGCGTCTGAACGTGATGCCGGCGTATCGCGTGGATCTGTTCAACACGGCGCAGACGCTCGCGGCCGCTGGTCTTGGCGTGGCGTTCATGTCGTCGATCACGGCGCGCCGCGGCATCGATCTGGGCGAATTGGTGGCCGTGCCGATCGATCATCCGATCGCGGCGGGCTTTTCGAGCCAGATGGTCACGCGCGTGGGCCGCAGGCTCTCACCTGCTGCCGATCACCTGAGGAAGCAGCTTGCGCAGAGTTTTCTGGAGTCGGCGGCGAAGTAGTGGGGCGATACAAGTGATGCATATCGCATCGTCGCATCCTTTATTACGTAGCATTTTCGGATGAATCCCATATCCCGCCTTCCCGCATGGAGTGAGCATCGCTCGAACGGGTAATCGACTGACCCGTTCAGCTAACCGGCCGAGTTTTCGCGCTGGTTTTCGTTTACTTCATGGTTCTCAAGGAAGGTCAAATTGGCGGTTCCCCTGCATCTCTGGCTAAAGGACGAAGGCGGCGCGGTTATTGTTGGATCCAGCGAGGTTTTTGGAAGAGAAGGGAGTATCGAGGTATTGAGCCTGACACATGGCTTGCATATGCCTTCGGACAGCAACACCGGAAAGCTGATGGGTGCGCGCACGCATCGGCCGCTCATTATCGAAAAGGAAATCGATCGTTCCTCTGCGCTTCTCTATCGTGCGGTTGCATGTGGACTTACCTTGCAGACGGGAGAGCTGAAGTTCTATCGCGCAAATGATGCGGGGATAGAAGAGGCCTATTTCACCGTGTTCATGAGGAATGTAAAGGTAGTCGGGATATCGCCTCGCGTGCCAAATATCAAAGAGGCCGTAAACCAGCATCGTAATCATTTCGAAGTCGTGGAATTCCGCTATGAGGAAATTACCTGGAATTACACGGAAGGGAACATGATTTTCAAAGATTCGTGGAACTACTTCTAACGGGGCGCGAATATGCCGGTAAGGTGTACATTTGCGCTGAATGGCCAAACGACCTCGACGCTGTACTGTTCCGGCTTTGGCCCGGTCGCAGCATACTCCGGGCAGAAGCAGGGGCGAGACAATCCGAACGACACGGCTATGCCCGATATAGGCCCGCTGCCCGCTGGAACATACTATATTCTTGACCGGCAATCGGGCGGACGATTTGGCTGGTTCCGGGACTGGTATGACGCGCACGGGTTCGGTTCGACCGACCATACGAAGTGGTTCATGCTATGGAACGCGCACGGCGGAGACGCGACGATGATTGATGGCATCAAGCGGGGGCACTTCAGGCTGCATCCTGAAGGACCAATGCGGCTGAGTGAAGGCTGTATTACCGTAATTAGCCCGTCCGAGTTCACGAACCTTCGACGATATATTCGTTCGCATCCGGCAGACTTGCTAGTTCCGGGTTCGGCGTTGCATGCTTACGGTACGGTTGACGTTCGATGAAACGATTGGCAGAAATCGTGTGGTTAATTTTCTGTATAGCGTTAGCCATTGCTGGGGCATACTATCTAACCACTTTCTATCTCACCATGCCGACTGACATGCCGTATTGGGTCGATCTGGCAATCCGGTCTGGTTTTAGAATCATCCTGAAAGACAATATGCCGGATCCTGATGATATGGGCGTGATCGCGATGCTGATTTACTTCTCGATATCAATGACTATTTCCGGTATGGTTATCGGGATTGGGGGAAGTCTGATTTGGCGGCGCTTTCTCGCCCCTCGTTTTCGCTAAGGCGCTCAGTCGGAAAGCCCCTCCTTAGCACATCGTTTTGCCCCGCTTCGGCGGGGCTTATCATTTGAGCGTAAAGCCAACCTACTCCTGCACCGACGGCGTATCCCCAATCCGCAACACCGCATCGCGTTTGGCGAGCAAATGCTGCCGCAGTATTGCCGCGAGCCGCTTGCCGTCGCGCGCATCGAGCGCCTCCAGCATTTCGCCGTGCTCGTGAATCGCGCGGTCCCACTTGGCGGTTTCGAAGTTCGAGCGAAACCTTAGCGCCTGCAAGCGGCGATTCACCGCGATATACGTCTGCCGCAGCGCCGAATTGCGCGCCGCTTCGTTGATCTTGTCGTGAATCGCCTGATTGCGGCTGTAGTAACCGGCCAGATCGTTCTGCGCGCGGCAGGCGAGCATCGCGTAGTGCAGCGCCTTGATCTCGGCGATCTCAGCCGCGGTGATCCGCTCGCAAGCCAGTTCGCCTGAAAACGCTTCGAGTCCGCTCATGAGTTCGAAGGTCTCGCGCAGTTCCGCCTCCGACATCTTCGAGACCGAGGCGCCGCGATTCGGGGAAATTTCGATCAGCCCTTCGGACGCGAGCACCTTCAGCGCCTCGCGCAGCGGCGTGCGCGAAATGCCCAGCGTTTCGCACAGCTCGCGCTCGTTGAGCTTGCGCCCGGCCTCGAGCGCGCCTTCCACGATGAACCGCCGCAGATGGTCGACGACGGTGTCATGGAGTTGCTGGCGCGGAATGGGCGGCAGTTCCGGGCTGGTCGCAGAGGGGTTCAGGTTCGGGTTTTGCATGCAAAAGGCATTTCCATCGATTTCCAGCGAATTCTAGCCCAAGGACAGGACCCCAAAGAAGCACACTGTGCCTGGGGTAAACCACATCAGAATTGCCTGTCTGCACATGAGCTGGCTGGATTATAGTTTTTTGAATGCAAAATTCAAAAACAGGAGCGATTGCATGTTGAAGCTCGATTTCCATCCCGCTGGCCGCCATTTCCTGCAGATTCCCGGGCCGAGCCCGGTGCCCGATCGCATCCTGCGCGCGATGAGCTATCCGACCATCGACCATCGCGGCCCCGAGTTTGCCGTGCTCGGGCTCAAGGTGCTGGACGGCATCAAGAAGATCTTCAAGACGCAGCAGCCGGTGGTGATTTACCCGGCCTCCGGCACGGGCGCGTGGGAAGCCGCGCTCACGAACACGCTGAGTCCCGGCGACTCGGTGCTGATGTTTGAGACGGGCCATTTCGCGACGCTATGGAAGCAGATGGCCGAGCGCCTTGGCCTGAAGCCGGAATTTCTCGGCCTGCCCGGCATCGAAGGCTGGCGGCGCGGCGTGCAGGCCGACATGATCGAAAAGCGTTTGCGCGAGGACGCGCAGCACGCCATCAAGGCGGTGTGCGTGGTGCACAACGAGACCTCGACCGGCGTGACCTCGGACATCGCCGCGGTGCGCCGCGCGATCGATGCCGCCGGGCACCCGGCGCTGCTGCTCGTCGACACGATTTCCGGTCTCGCCAGCGCTGACTATCGCCATGACGAATGGGGCGTGGACGTGACCGTCTCCGGCTCGCAGAAGGGTCTCATGCTGCCGCCGGGCATCAGCTTCAACGCGGTTTCGGCGAAGGCGCTGGCCGCGAGCGAGCACGCGAAGCTGCCGCGCAGCTTCTGGGGCTGGGCTGAGATCATCGAGATGAACAAGAGCGGCTACTGGCCGTACACGCCCAACACGAACCTGCTCTACGGCCTTTCCGAAGCGCTCGACATGCTGCAGGACGAAGGGCTCGACAACGTGTTCGCGCGGCATCAGCGGCTGGGCGAGGCGTGCCGGCGCGCGGTGCGAGCGTGGGGCCTCGAGATCCAGTGCGCCGATCCCGCCGTCTACAGTCCCGTGCTCACGGGCGTGATGATGCCCGAAGGCGTGGATGCGGATGCCGTGCGCAAGATCATCTACGAGCGCTTCGATCTCTCGCTCGGCACGGGCCTCGGCAAGGTCAAAGGGCGCATGTTCCGCATCGGGCATCTGGGCGACTGCAACGATCTCACGCTGCTGGCGGCATTGGCCGGCTGCGAGATGGGCCTGCGCATTGCGGGCGTGCCCTTGAGGGACAGCGGCTTGCCAGCCGCGATGGACTATCTCGCGGCGCAACCCAACGTGGTGTCGCTGAAAGCCGCCTGAAACAAGCACTTTTTCACATGCCGCGCACGGGGCGCGGCATGCGAGGCCGATTCCGGGCGATGCGAGATCGTTCCCATGCCGGACGCCACTTCGAGAAGGGCGATGCGGCCGACAGAACCAGCAACGGAGACTGACGATGAAACGGTATCGATTGACGAGCGCGAGCAGCATCGTGCTGATCATGCTCTGCATCATGTACTTCATCACCTACCTCGACCGTGTGAACGTGAGCACGGCGGCGGCGGGCTTCGGCAAGGAGTTCCAGCTTTCGCATACCGAAGTGGGACTGGTTTTTTCGGCGTTTGCGTATCCGTACCTGCTGTTTCAGATCATCGGCGGCTGGGTGAGCGACCGCTTCGGTGCGCGGCGCACGCTGCTTTTCTGCGGTGCGCTGTGGGGCGTGGCCACGGTTCTCACGGGCATGGCGGGCGGCCTCGCCACGCTGCTCGCCGCGCGCCTGTTGCTCGGCTTCGGCGAGGGCGCGACGTTTCCCGCCTCGACCTCGGCCATGTCGCGCTGGGTCGCGAAAGAGCGGCGCGGCTTCGCGCAGGGCATCACGCACTCCGCCTCGCGCATCGGCAATGCCGTGGCGCCAGCGGTGGTCGTGCTGGTGATGGCGCGCTACGGCTGGCGCGAATCGTTTTATGTTTGCGGCGCGCTCAGCCTGCTGTGGGTGGTGGTGTGGGCGTTCACCTTCACCGAACATCCGAAGGATCACCCGCGCATTACCGAGGCCGAGCTCGCGATCCTGCCGCCGCCCAAGCCGCGCGCGACCGGCCTGCCGTGGATGGCGCTCTTCAGGCGCATGATTCCGGTGACGATCGTCTACTTCTGCTACGGCTGGACGCTGTGGCTTTTCCTTAGCTGGATCCCGCAATACTTCCTGCACAACTATCACCTGCAGTTGGGCAAGTCGGCGATCTTCGCCTCGGTGGTGTTCCTCGCGGGCGTGGTAGGCGATACGCTCGGCGGCCTCGTGACCGACTGGCTCTTTCAGCGCACGGGCAACCTCAAGCGCGCGCGCAGCTGGATGGTCTCGGTGTGCATGCTGATCACGCTGATCGTGCTCGTGCCGCTGATGTTCGTGCACGACCCGGTCATTTCCATGGCGTGCCTCGCGGCGGGCTTCTTCTTCGCCGAAATGACGATCGGGCCGATGTGGGCGATTCCCATGGATATCGCGCCGGAATTCTCGGGCACGGCGAGCGGCATGATGAACACGGGCTCGGCGCTGGCCGCGATCATCTCGCCCGTGGTGGGCGGCTTTCTGATCGACCGCTTCGGCAACTGGGACCTGCCGTTCGTGGGCAGCATGGTGCTGATGGGGTGCGGCGTGATCCTCGCGTTCCGCATGCAGCCGGAGAGCCGCTTCGAGCTGGGCACGAAGGCTGACGAACCCGCAGGTTCTCATCAAGGAGTGTGAACGGCGATGGAAGGCGCACGCACCTCGGGCATGCTGGTCAAGCCGGTTCATCTCGTTCCTTCGAGCGCGGGCCACGGCTCGCCGCTCGCGCGGCGTCTGCGTGAAGCACTGCGCGGCGACGTGTGGTTCGACGCCGCAAGCCGCGGCCGTTACGCAACCGACGCCTCGATCTATCAGATCGTGCCCATCGGCGTGGTCGTGCCACGCGATCAGGACGACTTGCGCGCCGCGCTGGAAGTGGCGCGCCTCGCGCATGCTCCCGTGCTGGCGCGCGGCGCGGGTACGAGCCAGTGCGGGCAGACGGTGGGCGAAGCGCTCGTGATCGACACGTCGAAGTGGCTCAACAACATCGTCGAGTTCGACGCCGATGCGCGCATTGTGACGGTCGAACCGGGCGTCGTGCTCGATCATCTGAACGCGTGGCTCAAGCCGCACGGGTTGTGGTTTCCCGTGGATGTGTCGACGGCGGCGCAGTGCACGATCGGCGGCATGGCGGGCAACAACTCGTGCGGCTCGCGTTCGATCGAATACGGCAACATGGTGCACAACGTGCTCGGCATCGACGCGATTCTCGCGGATGGCACCGAAGCGCGCTTCCAGTCGCTGAACATGCCGCACGAAGGCGTGCGGCTGGCGGCGCTGCTCGAAGGCGTACAGCGTATCGCCACGCGCGAGCGCGGCGAGATCGCGGAACGCATGCCGAAGGTGCTGCGCCGTGTGGCCGGCTACAACATCGACCTGTTCGATTGCCAGAACCCGCTCGCCTACACCGACGACGGCGTGGCGAATCTCGCGCATCTGCTCGTGGGCTCCGAAGGCACGCTCGCGTTCAGCCGGCAGATCACGCTGAAGCTCGCGCCGTTGCCAGCGCACAAAACGCTGGGCGTAGTGAGCTTTCCCACCTTCTGGCAAGCGATGGACTCGGCGCAGCACATCGTCAAGCTCAAGCCGACTGCGGTCGAGCTGGTCGATCGCACGATGATCGAACTCGCGCTCGGCAATCCGGGCTTCAAGCCGGTGATCGAAAAGGCGCTGGTGGGCAGGCCCGATGCGATCCTGCTGGTCGAGTTCGCGGGCGACGAGCGTGACGCCCAGCTGCGCCGCCTCGATGACCTGGTCCAGCTGATGGGCGATCAAGGCCTGCGGGACTCGGTCGTGAAGATGACCGATGCGAACGAGCAAAAGGCGCTATGGGAAGTGCGCAAGGCGGGCCTGAACATCATGATGAGCATGAAGGGCGACGGCAAGCCCGTCTCGTTCATCGAGGACTGCGCCGTGCCGCTCGAACATCTCGCGGAGTACACGAGCCGCTTGACCGAAATCTTCCATCGGCACGGCACCGAAGGCACGTGGTACGCGCACGCGAGCGTCGGCACGCTGCACGTGCGGCCGATACTCGACATGCGCCGCGACGGTGCGGCGAAAATGCGCGCGATAGGCGAGCAGGCTGCGGAATTGGTGCGCGAGTACAAGGGTGCGTTTTCGGGCGAGCATGGCGACGGTCTGTGCCGCGGCGAATGGATTGCCTGGCAGTACGGACCGAAGATCAACGCCGCATTCTCGGAAATCAAGCAGCTGTTCGACCCCGAGAACCGTTTCAATCCCGACAAGATCGTGCGGCCGCCGAAAATGGACGACGCGACGCTGTTCCGCTTCGCGCCGGGATATCGCGAGCGCCAGATGCGGCCGATGCTCGACTGGTCGGCGTGGGACGTGGGCCGCGATCCGCTAACCGGCGTGGAAACGCCGCCCGGCAGCGGCGACGACCTGACCGGCGGCCTCGCGAAGGCCGTGGAGATGTGCAACAACAACGGCCACTGCCGCAAGTTCGACGCGGGCACGATGTGCCCGAGCTACCGCGTGACGAAAGACGAGAAGCACGCGACGCGTGGCCGCGCGAATACGTTGCGGCTCGCGATTTCGGGGCAGTTGGGCGAGGACGGACTCGCAAGCGACGACGTCAAGGACACGCTCGACCTGTGCGTATCGTGCAAGGGCTGCAAGCGCGACTGTCCAACCGGCGTGGACATGGCGAAGCTGAAAATCGAGGCGCGCGCTGCATGGAATACGAAGCACGGTCTGAAGCTGCGCGAGAAGATGATTGCCTATTTACCGCGCTATGCGCGACGCGCGGCGCAAGCCGGCGGCCTTGCGGCGGCGGGCGAGCGCATCCCGGTGGTCTCCGCGTGGGCAAAGCGCATGCTCGGCTTCGCGCCGCAACGCTCGCTGCCGCAGTTGCGGCCTTCGTTCCTTGCGGAGGTCGCGGCCGCAAAGCCCGACGCAGCAGCGGCAACGAAGGAAGTGGTGCTGTTCGTCGACACCTTCAACGACAACTTCGAGCCCGAAAACGCCCGCGCCGCGCAACGTGTGCTCGAAGCGGCCGGCTATTTCGTGCACTTCAACGTGCGCGGCGAAGAGCGCCCGCTCTGCTGTGGCCGCACCTTCCTCGCCGCGGGACTGGTCGACGAGGCAAAGCGCGAGGCGCGGCGCCTGCTCGATACGCTGATGCCGTTCGTGGCCCGCGGCGTGTCGATCGTCGGGCTCGAACCTTCGTGCCTGCTCTCGATGCGCGACGAATTCCTGCAATACGGCTACGGCGACGAAGCGCGGGAGTTGTCGGCCGCGGCGTTCCTGTTCGAGGAATTCCTCGTGCGCGAGAAAGGCGCGGGCCGCTTCGATCTGACGTTGCACGAACTCGATGCGCCACGCGCGTGGGTGCACGGCCACTGCCACCAGAAAGCATTCGACGCCTTCCGCCCCGTGCTCACGGTGCTGGGCTGGATTCCGGGCCTCGATGTGAAGCCGATCGAATCGTCATGCTGCGGGATGGCGGGCAGCTTCGGCTACGAAGCGGAGCACTACGAAGCTTCGCTGGCGATGGCCGAGCTGGCGCTGTTGCCCGCCGTGCGCAAGGCGGATCGCGCCGATCTCGTCGTGGCGGATGGCACGAGTTGCCGCCACCAGATCCACGACGGCGCAAACGCCACGGCGCTGCACGTGGCGCGGGTGCTGGAAATGGCGCTGCGCTAGGTCGCCAGCGTCCTCGTGCCCTGGCGCGCGCACACGGCATCCACGGCGTGCAGCATCTTGCCGAAGAACGCATCGGCGAATTGCGAATCGAGCCAGCGCACGATCAGCGCGATCTTGCGCTCGGGCTCGATCCACATGAACGAACTGCCCGCGCCGACGCCAAACCAGCTCGACTCGGGCACGCTCGGGAACATGCGCCGCCCCGTGTTGAGCCACACCAGTGAGCCGTAGAACGGCGCGAGCGGGCAGGGCGTGCGCATACGCGCGATCCATTCGCTCGAGAGTACGCGGCGGCCGGATACGACGCCGTCGTCGAGCAGCATTTGCGCGACCTTCAACTGATCGTTTGCGCTCACCGACATGCCGCCGCCCCAATGCGAGCCGCCCGGCACCGACTGCACGCGTCTGCCGCCCTGGTCGATCCACGCGTCGTCGTAACCGACCCATTGCCAGTTCTCGCTCGCGCCGACGGGCCTCATGATCGTCTCGCGAAAGACTTCGGGTAACGAACGACCGAACAGGCACAGGAGCGCGAACGAAAGCTGGTTGATGCGCACGTCGTTGTATTCCCAATACGTGCCGGGTGCGCGTAACGGGCGCAAGTCGCCTTTTTTCCCGTCGGGCGGCTCGCCGAACGTAACGGCGCGATAGTGATCGGCCTGATCGGTAAGGCCGAAGCACGTGCCTTGCCATTCGCTCGTCTGTTGCAGTAGATGCGTCCACGTGACCTGCGCATTGTGGTCATCGTCGAAGCCGATGCCGGGCGCGCGCACGTGGACGGGCTCGTCGGGATCGGGCAGCAGGCCGCGATCGTGCGCCACGCCCGCGAGCAGCGCCAGATACGTCTTGGCGATGCTGAAGGTCAGATCGGGCCGATCGGGCGCGCCCCATTGCGCGAGCGGGCGCCCGTTCACAGCAACCGCGCCGGACACAGGGCCGCGATCGTGAATGGGGCCCAGCAAGCAGTTCCACGGCGGCGGGTCGTTCACGTGCACGCCGAAGTTGCCATCGGCATTGCGGTCCCATGCCGATTCGTGATCGACGGAAAACTGGATGGCGTCCTGAACTTCCTGCGGCAAATCGTGTTGCATACGTGCGTGTTTCCTGTTGGTGTTCTTGTGCGGGCCGCTTCAACGGGCGTCGAGGCGCATGCAGGCCCAGATCAGCGTAGCGAGGCTCAACACGGCCGCGAACATCAGCCAGAGCCCCGGCGCGAGATTGTTGCCGGTCGCCGCAATGAGCGCGGCCACGGCGAGCGGCGTGAAGCCGCCGAACACGGTCGTGCCGACGTTATAGGCGAGCGCCATGCCCGTGGTGCGCGTGCGTGCGGGGAAGAAGCTGGCCATGAGCGCCGGAATCGAGGCGAAATAGGTGACCTTCAGCACCGCGATCCAGACCACGGCCGCCAGCAGCGAGGGCAGCGAAGGATGGGCGGTGACGAACATGAACGCGGGATAGACGGTGAGCAGGAACAGCACGCCCGCCGCGAACATGATGCGCGTGCGGCCCACCTTGTCCGACCAGTGGCCCACGATCGGCGTGAGCACGATGGCGATCAGGCCGGCCACGAGCGTGGCGATGAAGCCCGATGAAGGTGCGAGGCCGAGCTGCCGCGCGGCATAGGTCGGCATGTAGAGCAGCACGTATTGGGCCGAGGTAGTCAGGATCAGCACGCCGATCGATGCGATCACGCGCGCCTTCTGCGTGGCGAACAGTTCGCGCACGGGCGACTCGGCTTTTTCGATACGCTCGAATTCGGGCGTTTCGTCCATGCGTCGGCGGATATAAAGGCCCACGGGACCGATCAGCACACCGAACAGGAACGGAATGCGCCAGCCCCAGCCTTCGAGCTGCGGCTGCGTGAGCATGCCCGTGAGCACCGCGCCGAACAGGGAGACGAGCAGCGTGCTCGCGCCCTGGCTCGAGAACTGCCAGCTCGACATGAAACCGCTGCGCTGCGGCGCGTGCTCGATCAGGAAGGCAGTGGAACTGCCGAACTCGCCGCCCGCCGAAAAGCCTTGCAGAAGACGCGAGGCAAAAATGCCGATGGGCGCGAGGATGCCGATCGTCGCGTAGGTGGGCATCAGCGCGACCATGCCGGTGCCGATCGTCATCATCGTAATGGAGAGCGTGAGCGACGCCTTGCGGCCCTTGCGGTCGCTGTATGAGCCGAGCACGAGCGCGCCGACCGGCCGCGCGAGGTACGAGAGCGCGAATGTGCCGAGTGTGAGCAGCAGCGACATCGTTGCGTTGTGAACGGGGAAGAAGAGCTTGGAGAGCGTCGAGGCGAAGTAGCCGTACGCCAGCAGGTCGTAGAACTCGAGCGCGTTGCCGATCGAAGTCGCGACGATGAGCCGCGAGACGTTCTTGCCGGACGTGCCTTGAGCAGGCTCTGACCAGGGCTCGCTGCCGTGCGCGGGTAGGGATTCGATGCTCATTGCGACGTCCTCATGCAAGCGTGGTGGGATGCGGTGCGGGGTTGGACGCGCCGGCCTCTCTTGCGCCGAGGTCCCAGAAGAGGCCAGCCATGATGCGCAGCCCGTCGCGCACGACCTGGCCGAGCAGGTGCTCGTTCGGCGCGTGCTGCGAGCAGCCCGGATACGAATGCGGGACCCACAGCGTGGGCATGCCGAGCACCTCGGCGAATACGTCGTTGGGCAGCGTGCCGCCGAGATTCGGCAGCAGCACGGGGTCGGCTCCCGTGGTCTCGCGCAGCGAGCGCAGCGCCCACTGCACCCAGGCGTTGTCGGGATCGACGCGCGTGGCCGGTGCGCCGCGTTCCACTTCGAGTTCGATCATCTCGAAGCCGTGCGCATCGAGGTGCGCGCGCACGATCCGTTCGAGGTCCTGCCAGTTCGTGCCCACGACGAAGCGGATCTGCATGTACGCGATGGCGTGCGGCGGAATCGCGTTCACGGGCTTCTCGGGGTTGCCCGTGCGGAACGCGAGCACTTCCAGATTGTTCCAGCCGAACACGCGCTCGGTGGGCGTGAGGCCCGGCTCGCCGTAGTCGCGATCGACCTCGGGCTCGCCCGGATTGCCGCCCACGCGAATATCGGCGAGCGCGCGGCGCACGGATTCCGGAATCGGCGGCGGGCGCAGGCCATCGACGAGGATCTTGCCGTGCGCATCGACCATGGAAGCGATCGCATTCGCGAGCACGACGCCCGGATTGCGCAGCAGGCCGCCCCAGTTGCCCGAATGATGACTGCCTTCGCGCAGCGTGAGTTCGAGCTTGAAATTGACGAGGCCGCGCGAGCCGAGAAAGATTGTCGGACGGTGCGCGCTCAGGCGCGGTCCGTCGGAGGCGATCAGCACGTCGGCGGCGAGTTCGTCGCGCAACCGCGTGCACAGTTCGTGCAGGCCCGGCGAGCCGACTTCCTCGCCCGTTTCGAACAGCAGCTTGAGGTTGAAGCCGAGTTTGCCGCCGCGCGCGTCGAGCACGGCCTCGAGCGCCGCGAGGTTGATGCTGTGCTGGCCTTTGTTGTCGGCGGTGCCGCGGCCGTACCAGCGCTCGCCGTCGACAGTTACGTCCCATGGCGTGAGGCCCGAGCGCCATTGCGCGTCGTAGCCGCGTACCACGTCGCCGTGGCCGTAGCTGAGCGCGGTGGGCAGCGCATCGTCTTCGTGGCGGTGAGCAATCAGGAACGGGCCCGCGCCGTTGGCGGGATTCTCGACGACCCGGCAGGTGAAACCCCATTGGGTGAGCAGCGGCGTGAGTTCCTCGTCCAGATAGGCGCGCAAACGGCCGCCGCTCTCCGGCTCCTGGCTCTCGGTGCGAAACGCCACGCGGCGGCGCAGGTCGTTCAGGAAGCGGCCTGAATCGTATTGATCGACTGCAGTTTGAATGGCGGTGTCACGGGTCAACGCGCGTCTCCCTCTGTTCGATGGCGTTTGATGACGTCGACCGATCCTGCAACCACCGATATTTCTGCACAATTACAATATTTGTGATCTATCTTTGCCGAAACGGCAAAGCGGACGAGACCGCGCTCATCGACATGGACAACACCGCACTGCGCTATTTTCTGGAAGTGGCCCGCAGCGGCTCGCTGAGCAAGGCGTCCGAGCGGCTCTACGTTGCCGTGTCTGCGCTCAGCCGGCAGATCGCCCGGCTCGAAGAAGAACTCGGCACGCCGTTATTCGAACGGCGCCCGCGCGGCATGGTGCTGAGCGAGGCGGGGCGCATGCTGGCCGAGCACGCGCGGCGCAGCCTGCTCGAAACGGAGCGCGTGGTCGGCGAGATTCGCGGGCTGAGCGAGGGCGGTCGCGCGACTATCCGCGTTGCGAGTTCCGAAGGCCTCGCGCCGGATTTTCTGCCACAGGTATTTGCTCACTTTCTCCGGAGCCATCCGCAAACGCATTTTCAGCTGGACGTGTCCGCGCCTTCTGTTGCAACGCAGCGCGTGCGCGAGGGCACAGCCGATATCGCGCTGTGCTTCAGCGTCGCGCCCGAGAAGGAGATTGCCGTGCACTGTTCGCAGCGCGCGCCGATCTTCGCGCTCATGCGGCGCGATCATCCGCTGGCGGCGCGCGAGTCGCTGTCGTTGCGCGATCTGATCCCCTGGCCGGTCGCCATGAACAGCCAGGGCGTGACGATCCGCCAGCTCCTCGACATCGCGTGCAGCCTCGAAGGGCTGATCTTCGAGCCGGTGTTCGTCAGCAACTATCATGTGGCGTTGCAACGATTCGTACGCCTCACCGATGCCGTGACGTTCACCGGCTTTCTGACCGTGCGAGGCCGTCTCGAGGTGGAGGGGCTGGCCGCCGTGCCGCTCACGAACCCGGAACTGCATCAGCGCACGCTGCAGATCCAGACGATGGCGGGCCGCACGCTGCCGCAAACCATGCAGGCCTTTCTCGACCTGCTCACGCGCGCGATCGACGACGATGAGCTTGCGGGCGGCTGATTTCGCCTACGCGGTAAGCCTCGCGGCGAGCCGGCGCATGCCGGCGAAAACGGCGTCGGCTACATCTGCGGGGAAATCGGCGGGGATCTGCGCCGCGACGGCTTCGATCACGCGCGGCGTTTGCGCTGCCACCTGCGCGAGCATCGCTTCGACATCCGCCGCGGAGAATCCCACGCGCTGGCCTTGCGCGATCCAGTGGCGCGGATAGATCTCCTCGACGCGATAGTGCCGGTTGCGTCCGCGCACGGCCATCGCAAGGCTCACGCGCTGCGGCGCAATATGATTGCGGCCCCGGCCGACGACCGGATGCGCGCTGAGCACGTCGTAGAGCGGCGTGGCGGCGTACTTGCTGCCGGGCAGCAGCGCAATGCTGTAGTTCTTCGCGTGGCCGTCCGTGGCCGCGAGCAGCCAGAAGATGACCTGCGTGACGAAGAAGTTGCGGCGATCGGCCGTGGCCTGCACGGAGCCGTCCAGCACCTGCATGATCGCGTCGATGCCGGGGCCGCCGTCGGCTTCGTATTTGGCGAGCCCGGACGTGCCCGTGGCCTGGCACAGATCCTCCTGCGGCAGGCGCACGATCCACCTGGCGTCGCTCGCAAGACGCCGGTCGAAACGCTCCACGATCAGTGCCTTCGCGTCCTCGAATTGCGCGATTTCGCACGGCGCGACGGGCAAACCGTAGCCCGCGATGATTTGCGTGCACAGCCACTCGTTTTCCACCGAGGTGCGCATGTCGGCGCGCATGTTGCCGACGAGGCCGAGCGGCAGCTTCAGGATGTGCGTGGTCGGCGTGCTGCCCTGCGGAAGCAGCCACTGGCCGCCATGCCGCAGCAGTGCGGTCTTTTCCTGCGCCCCGGCGATCGACAGCCGCAGGCTGTCCACGGCTTCGTGCTCGCCCGCATGCGGCGTGGCGGTGGTTTCGCGCAGCAGTTGCGCGATGTCGCCTTCGCTCAGGGCGCGCCCCTTGATGCTCTTCAGGCCGGTGGGCGCTTCGCCAGCTGGAAGGATCTGCAGCGCGCCCACGCAATCGCGGCCGAGCGCGGCGAGCAGCTCGAACGGCGAGGTGCCGCCGGTCTGGTAGCGCGCGGCGATGCGTCTGCGGATGCGGTCGCTGTCCGGCAGCAGATTGTCGAAATAGTCCGCGACGATCTGGCCGCGGTAGGGCTGGTTGCCGGGCGTGAATGGCAGCGAGAGCGAAAGGGGGCGGCCTTGCTCGTCGTCGAGCCAGCTGTCGAGGTAGACGAGGCGTTCGTTGCCGCGCACGTTCTCCCAGTAGCCCACCGGGAGGCCGTTCATCCACAGGTCGAGCCGGTTGGGCAGGCGGGGGCGTGTGCTCACCAGTCCTCCCTCGGCTTGCGGCGGCCGGCGGACTGGCGCTGCGGCGCGGCCTCCGCCGGCGTGGCGCGGGTGCGTTTGCGGGCGGCCGGGGGTTTGGCCGCGCTCGGCGTCCTGGCTGCAGCCGCAGGTGCTTTGGCCGGGCGGGGCGCGGCTTTCGCCGCGACAGGCGAGGCCTTGGCTTCGGGCGCGCCGAGCTTGATTTCGACGTCGACGAGGCGCAAGACCCGCACGAGCCGCTCGACGCTCGCGGCTTCGGGATTCGCCTCGAACGCGGCATAGCTCTGCTGCGAGATGCCGAGCCGCGCGGCGATGTCTTTCTGGGTGAGGCCGGCCTTCTTGCGGAAGCCGACGAGAATCGGGCGCAGCTGGCTCAGGGTCTTGAGAGGGTAGTCCACGGCAACTCCGGGCGGCGAAATGCCGTTGCAGACGGCCGAGGCAAACGGAAACGCGCGGCGCAGTCGGATACAGTCTATACCCTGTAAAGTAAAAATACAAATCACAGGCTGTAATTTAAAAATACAGTCTGCAAGTTGTATTCGCTGCCGGGCGAGGGCGGCGGTAGGTGCATGACACGCCAGTAAATGTGCAACTAACTGTCAATCGCCGCGCAACCCTGCCCTAGCCGCTTCGCGGCCAGGGCAGTCTGCTTGCAGGCGTCCGGGCCCGTCTTCCCTTTTATCAGGACTCCGATCAGCGTTCGGCGCCATGCATCGGCTCGCCGAGCACGAACGGTCCGCCCTGATACTGCTGCGCAGCGTCGCCGAGCTCGGCGTTCGGCGCGGTCGCCGGGAAGCGCTCGGCGTACGGCGCCGAGCTGTCGCGCGGGCGGTAGCCGAGGAATCCCGCCTTGCCGTTGTCCCACCAGCTCGCCGGATTGTCCGACACGCCATAGACGATCGCATGACCCACGCGGTTGGTGAACAGCGAGCAGCGCACGAGTTCGATGAAGTCGCGATAGCTCAGGAACGTCACGAGCATGCGTGCGTTCTTCGGTTCTTCGAACGACGAACCGATGCGCAGGCAGACCGTCTCCATGCCGAAGCGATCGAAGTAATAGCGCGACAGCGATTCGCCGAAGCATTTCGTCACGCCGTACAGGCTGTCCGGCCGGTGCGCCGCATCGGTATCGAGCACGCTCGTGACGGGATGGAAGCCCGTGACGTGATTGGAGCTGGCGTAGACGATGCGCTTGACGCCGTGCTTGCGCGCGGCTTCATAGAGGTTGTACGTGCCGCGAATGTTGGCTTCGAGTAGATCGTCGAATGGCGCATCGATGGAGATGCCGCCCAGGTGCACGATCGCATCCACGCCCTCCACGAGTTGCATGACCGCCGCGCGATCCGAGAGGTCGACGCGGCGCGTTTCCTCGTGTGCCGCCGCCTCGCCCGGCTCCGTGATGTCGCTGACGCGAACGATCTCGGCCCAGTTCGCGAGCGCGCCGCGCAACTGACGGCCCAGATTGCCGCCCGCGCCGGTAAGAAGAAGGCGGCCGAACGGTTTGGCTACAGGTGGGTGTTGCGACATCAGGGCTCCCTGGAGATATTCTGGTATTGAAAACGCGAGGAAAACGTTTTCCGAATATAGCCATCGGCAGTCGCAGCGTCAATGGAGGAATACCTGCGGCGAATACCGGGGTTCACCCCAGGTCCGTTTCTGCGACAATGCTCGCCGTCGATCCTCCCTCGCGTTGCCGATCTATGAAAAGTGGTTCCCCGACGATTCGCGATGTCGCCGCCATGGCCGGCGTTTCGGTCGCGACGGTATCGAAGTACGTGAACGGCACCCAGCGCTTTTCGCCGGCGGTGGAAGCGAAGGTCAAGGACGCCATCGCGCTGCTCGGCTACCGCTCCAATCCGCTGGCGCGCTCGATGATCACGGGGCGCACGCGCACCATCGGCATCGCCATTCTGGACATCGCGAACCCGCACTTCACGAACGTGGTCAAGGGCGCGAACCGTGTGGCGCTCCAGCACGACTACACGCTGCTTCTCGTGGACGCCGAAGAGAATCTCGCCCGCGAACGCTCCCTCATCGAAGCGCTCGCGCCGCGCGTGGACGGGCTCATCGTCAGCTCGCGGGCTTCCGAGGAAATCGCCCGGTGGACGATGAATCTGGGCAAGCCGGTCGTCATGCTCAGGACCGTGCGCGGGCTCGACATGCCCACCGTCGGTTTCGACAACCGGCTCGCGACGTCTATGCTGGTGCGTCATCTGCTCAATCTCGGGCACCGGCATATCGCCTATCTGGGCTTCGCCGCGGCGACCATCAACGACGAGCGTATTGCCGGCGCCACCGAGGCGCTGGCCGAGGCCGGCCTCACGCTCGATGTTTACGAAACGCACGCGCCGACCGCCCAGGCGGGCGAGCACGCCTGCTCGCGGGTGATGCTCGGCCCGAAACGCCCGCAGGCGGTGATCTGCTACAACGACCTCATTGCGCTCGGCTTCATGAAGGAGGCCAGGTCGCTCGGCTTTCGCGTGCCGCAGGACGTCTCGGTTGCCGGCATCGACAACGTGCCCTATGGCGAATACGTCGAGCCGCGCCTGACCACGATCGACGGGCAGAGCGAGCGCATGGGCGAACTGGCCATGCAAAAGCTCATCGACGTCCTGGCCGGCCGCGCCGATGTCGAGCAGGTCGTGCTCGAACCCCGCCTCGTCGTGCGCGACTCGACCGTCGCCTGTCGCTGATTCCCTGATCGCTGTAGATCCCCCGCGCTGGCCGCCAGACAACGGCCGGCGGCCTTGCCACGCCTGTTTCCGATACGCCAACTGGGCCACGCCAACCCTGCTTCGCTCCGCGTAACTACCTACTAGCCATTTTGAAGGGAACGCATTAAATTTCGAGAAAACGTTTTCCAGAAGTGGCACACGAAGAACAAAAGGAGATCGGAAAATGGCGGAAAACAGGCGCCGGTCGAAGTGCGCTGTGGTCGGGGTGGCGATTGCCGGCGCCCGCCCCCGCCTTTGCGTCGTCCTTCACGCAGGCATCACCCACCACCGGTTCTGAGACACCCGGTTGGCCAGCGAATCAGCCCAAACACGGCTCGAAAACAACTCTTCCATTCTTGGGGCAAGCAATGAAAAAGACCTTTCGCAACTCACAGGGTGCACGCACCGCGAAGACCGCAATGACCGTTCTGGCGGCGGCGCTCGCGCTCATCTCAGGCACCGCGCACGCGCGCGTGTTCCGTGTCGCCGACGTGCACAGCGACACCTTTCCGACCAACATGGCGCTCAAGCACATGGGCGAGGAAATTTCGCAGGCCACGGGCGGCAAGGACTCGATCAAGGTGTTCGGCAACAGCGCACTCGGTTCGGAGAACGATACGATCGATCAGGTGCGTATCGGCGCGCTCGACATGGTGCGCGCCAATGGCGCCGCGTTCAACGAGATCGTGCCGGAATCGATGATTCCTTCGTTACCGTTCCTCTTTCGCGACATCGACCATTTCCGCAAGGTGATGTACGGCCCCGAAGGCCAGAAGATTCTCGACGCGTTCAAGGCCAAGGGCATGATTGCGCTGACGTTCTACGAGAGCGGCGCGCGCTCGATCTACGCGAAGCGTCCGATCAAGTCGCCGGCCGACATGAAGGGCCTGAAGGTGCGCGTGCAGCCGTCTGACCTCATGGTCGACGAAATCAAGGCCATGGGCGGCACGCCCACGCCGATGCCGTTCGCCGAAGTCTATACGGGCTTGAAAACGGGCCTCGTGGATGCAGCGGAAAACAACCTGCCGTCGTACGAGGAAACCAGGCACTACGAAGTGGCGCAGGTGTATTCCGAGACGGACCATGCCATGACCCCGGAGGTGCTGGTGTTCTCGAAGAAGGTATGGGACACGCTCACGCCGCAGGAGCAGGAGATCATCAAGAAGGCCGCAGCCGACTCGGTGCCGTACTACGTGAAGCTCTGGACGGCGCGCGAAGACACGGCGGGCAAGACGGTGGAAAAGGGCGGCGCGACCATCATTCCGGCCGCGCAGGTCGATCGCGCGGCCTTCGTGAAGGCCATGCAGCCGGTCTGGACGAAGTATGAAAAGACGGCCGACATGAAGAAGATCGTGGACGAAATCCAGGCGATTCACTAAAGCCCGGGGCTCCGCGTCACAAGCGGCGCGGAGCCGGAAAAACGCCGTTGTGCAGTGTGTGCCGTGCAAGGATGGATCATGACTTTCCTGAAACTCCCCAACGATTTGCTGTTTCGCCTGCTGACGATCGTTGCCTCGGTTGCGCTCGCCGCGCTGACGGTTCTCGTCTTCTACGGCGTGATCATGCGCTACGTGTTCGAGAGCGCACCCGATTTCGTCGAGCCGATCGCGTTGCTGCTGGTAGTCACGATCGCCATGTTCGGCGCCGCGCTCAAGGTGCGCGAGCGCGGGCATATCGGTCTCGATTCGCTCGTCAAGAAGCTTTCCCCGCGGGGGCAACTGATCGCCGAGGCGTTCCAGCATCTCTGCCTGATCGCGCTCGGCGTGGCGATTTTCTTCGGCTGCCTGCAAATGGCGGACACGACCATGGATGACCACATCGCGATTCTCGGCATACCGGAAGCGGTGCGCTATGTCATACCGGTCGTGGCCGGTACCTGCATCGTGCTGTTCTCGCTCGAGCATCTTCTGGCGCTGTTCGTACGCAAGGCAAAGTAGGGCAAACATGGAACTCGCAATTCTTTCGCTCAGTTTTTTGGTGCTCCTCGCCGTTGGGGTGCCGGTTTCTTTCTCCCTGGGGCTCGCCTGCGTCAGCACGTACCTTTACGAAGGACTGCCGGCCGCGACTGCCATGCAGTCGATGATCTCGGGCATGAACGCGTTTTCGTTTCTCGCGGTACCTTTCTTCATTTTCTCCGGCGAGCTGATGCTGCACGGCGGCATTGCCGACCGCATCCTGCGCTTCGCCCAGGCTGCAGTGGGACATTTCCGTGGCGGACTCGGCATGGCCAATGTCGTCGCGTGCACGCTGTTCGGCGGCGTTTCCGGTTCGCCTTCCGCCGATACGTCGGCGATGGGTGGCGTGGTCATTCCGCTCATGAAGCGCGAAGGCTATAGCGCGGCCTATGCCGTCAACGTGACGACGCACTCGTCGCTGGCGGGCGCGTTGATGCCCACCTCGACCAACATGATCATCTATGCGTTCGCGGCGCAAGGCATTACGGGCACGCTGAACGGCCAGCAGATGAGCGGCGTGTCGATCGGCGACCTGCTTTTCTCGGGCCTGCTGCCGGTGTTGTGGGTCATGGGCTTCGTGCTGATTGCGGCTTACTGGCAGGCGCGCCGCTTCGGCTATCCGCGCAGCGCGGACGGCTCGACCAGGCTGCAGGTGTTTCCCGGCTGGCTCGCCGTGGTGCGGGCGTTCCTCGGCGCGCTGCCTGGGCTGTTCGTGATCGCGATCATTCTCTTCTGCGTGGCGCGGGGCATTGCGACCGCCACCGAAGCGGCCGCGATTGCCGTGGTGTATTCGCTCGCGCTCACCGTGGTCGTGTATCGCTCGATGACAAAGGAGAAGCTGTTCTTCGCCCTCTCGCGTGCGGCCAAGACCACGGGCGTGGTGCTGCTGCTGATCGCGGTGTCGAACATGCTGCGCTATCAGATGGCTTATCTGGAGATTCCGGAGGCCATCGAGCGCGTGCTCGAACATGCCACGACCCTTCCCTGGCTGATGCTTCTCTACATCAACATCATTCAGGTGTTTCTGGGCACGTTCATCGACATGGCGGCGCACATCCTCATCACGACGCCGCTCTTCCTGCCGCTCGCCATGCATAGCGGCGTGGGGCCGGTGCAGTTCGGCATCATGATCCTGCTGAACTGCGCGCTGGGCCTCGTGCATCCGCCAATCGGCTCGGTGCAGTTCATCGGCTGCGCCATCGGCGACGTGTCGATCGGGGAGACGACCAAGGTCGCGTGGCCATACTATCTCGCGATTTTTAGCGCGATCAATCTGGTCACCTACTTTCCGTTCTTCTCGACGTGGCTGCCCAGCGTGATCAACGGGCATCCGGTTTTCTAGAACGACCGGCACAGGAAGAACGGAGCGGGCACCATGCGTGCCCGCTTCGCTTTTCTGCGCACGTGCTCTCAGGCCACGCGTATCACGACCTTGCCGAAATGCTTGCCGGCTTCCAGCCACGCGTAAGCTTCGGGCGCTTCCTCGAAAGCGAACACGCGATCCACCACGGGGCGAATCTGCTGCGCGGCGACGAAACGTGTGAGGTCGTCGAGCATCGTGCGGCTGCCGACCATGATGCCGTGCAGACGCTTGATACCGCCGATCACCGATAGCAACCCCAATTCGGGGCCCGCGAAACTCGTCACGCCGCCGATGATCGAAACGAGCCCGCCCATCTTCGCGGCCGCCACCGAGCGCGGCAGCGTATCGCGTCCGCCCACTTCCACGACGATATCCGCGCCTTCGCCGCCCGTGAGCCGCAGCACTTCGTCCTGCCATTCGGGATGCGAACGATAGTTGATGGTCTCGCTCGCGCCGAGGGTGCGGGCGCGTTCGAGCTTCTCGTCGCTCGAAGAGGTGATGATGGTCCGCAAGCCCGCCGCGTGGGCGAGCTGCAGCCCCCAGATCGACACGCCACCGGTGCCGAGCAGCACCACGGTCGCACCGGGCCGTGCGCCGCCATCGGCGAAGATCGCGTTCCAGGCGGTGATGCCGGCGCACGAGATCGTTGCGGCCTCCTCGTAGCTCAGGTGCGCGGGAATCGAGACGAGCGAGGTTTCCTCAGCGACGAAGCGTTCGGCGAGCACCCCGTCGAATTGCGCACCGGGCGACTCGCGCACTTTCCACGGTGTGGGTGGGCCATCCACCCAATGCGGGAAGTAGGTGTTGATCACGCGGTCGCCGGGCTTGAAGCGCGTGACGGCCGCACCGACTTCGACCACTTCGCCCGCGCCGTCGGCGACGGGCACGAGCGGCGTGTCGCCAAGGCCGAGGTAATCGCCGCGCGCGAACATCAGGTCGCGATAGTTGAGCGAGGCTGCGTGAATCTTCACGACCACGTCATGCGGACCGGGCGCGCGCGGCGTGAAGTCGGTGCGCGCGAGTGCGCCATGGCCGCTGCCGGCCTTCAGTTTCCATGCGTTCATGACTGCTCCAGTACGAGTGGGAGCACCTATGATAGTGTTGCTTGCGAGGCGACATTGGTGAGATTCCGGAGCTTGGTTGTCGCCGCGGTGGATACAAAAGGAGTGGGGATATGAACGATCGCCTGAACGGCGTGGCCGAATTCGTAGACGTGGTGGACGCGGGCAGCTTCTCCGCCGCGGGCGAGCGCCTTGGCGTGACGCGCTCGGCGGTCGCGAAGATCGTCGCGCGGCTCGAACAGCGCCTTGGCGTGCGCCTGCTGCAGCGGACCACGCGCAGCTTGAGCCTCACCGACGAAGGCCACGCGTACTACGAGCAGTGCCGCCGCGTGCTGGGGGAGCTGAGCGCCGTGGAAGCCGCCTTCGATCACGGACGGCGCGAGCCTGCGGGGCGCTTGCGGATCAGCGCGCCGGTGCTGTTCGGACGCCAGTGCGTGGCGCCCGTGGTGCGGCGGCTCGTGGAGGAGCATCCGCGTCTGAATGTCGAACTCTCGTTTAGCGACCGGGTGGCCGATCTCGTCGAGGACGGCTTCGATCTGGCCGTACGCATCGGGACGCTGCCCGATCACGGCACGCTCGTCGCGCGCCGGCTTGGCGTGCAGCGCATGGGGATCTGCGCGTCGTCTGCGTATCTCGCGCAACACGGCAAGCCCGCGGACGTCGCAGCCCTCGCCACTCACACGGGCATCGCCTATGGCCGAGCGGGACAGAGCCCGGCTTGGCGCGTGCGCGGGCCCGGCGGCGAGATCGAGGAATGCCGGCTCGCGTCGCGGCTGTGCTTCGACGACCTGCTGGCGATCGCCGATGCCGCCGCCGCCGGCGCCGGTCTCGCGTGGCTGCCGTGCTGGCTCATGAGCCCGTATTTGAGCGACGGTCGACTCGAACTCGTCATGGACAGCAAGAGCGTGATGGGCGACGAAGTGCACGTCGTGCGGCAGAAGGCGCGTCACATGCCGTCGAAGGTGCGCGTGGCGGTGGATGCGCTCGTCGCGGATATTTCGCGCATGCTCGGCGCGCAACCGGACTGACCGTGCGCAGCGCGTCTCGCACTGCCGACGCGTCATGGCGTCGTGATGATCAGTGACACTTCATCAAAGCATGAATGGCGTCCTTTGATGCGACCGCGAGGCCAGTGTCCACGCCACGCAAACTCACGCAGGCCCGACAACTGTTACTTCGCCACCGGCATCGAAAATTCCGCACCCTTTTCGGTGCTTTCCGGCCAGCGCTGCATGATCGACTTCTGCTTCGTATAGAAGCGCACGCCTTCTTCGCCATACGCGTGCATGTCGCCAAAGAGGCTGCGCTTCCAGCCGCCAAAGCCGTGCCATGCCATCGGCACCGGAATCGGCACGTTGATGCCCACCATGCCCACTTCGATCTGGCGGCCGAACTCGCGCGCCACGTGGCCGTCGCTCGTGAAGCAGGCGACGCCGTTACCGAACTCGTGATCGTTGATGAGTTCCACGGCCTCGGCGAAATCCTTCACGCGCACGCAGGCGAGCACCGGTCCGAAAATTTCTTCCTTGTAGATGCGCATCTCGGGCGTGACGTTGTCGAACAGCGTACCGCCGGTGAAGAAGCCTGCTTCGTGGCCCGGCACCTCGAGGCCGCGTCCGTCCACCACGAGCTTCGCGCCTTCTTCCACACCGCTCGCGATATAGCCTTCGATGCGCTCGAGCGCCTGCTTCGTGACGATCGGGCCCATTTCCGCGTCGGCTTCCATGCCGTTCTTCACGATGAGGCTGCGTGCGCGCTCGGCGAGGCGCGGCACGATCTTGTCGGCCACATCGCCCACCAGCACGGCCACCGAGATCGCCATGCAGCGCTCGCCGGCCGACCCGTAGCCCGCGCCGATCAGCGCGTCCACGGTCTTGTCGAGGTCCGCGTCGGGCATCACGACCATGTGGTTCTTCGCGCCGCCGAGCGCCTGCACGCGCTTGCCGTGCTTCGCACCGGTCTCGTAGATGTAGTTCGCGATCGGCGTGGAGCCCACGAAGCTCACGGCCTTCACGTCGCGGTGCGCGAGCAGGGCGTCGACCACGGCCTTGTCGCCTTGCACGACGTTGAACACGCCGTCGGGCAGGCCGGCTTCCGTGAGCAGACGCGCCATGAAAAGCGAAGCGGAAGGGTCGCGCTCGCTAGGCTTGAGGATGAACGTGCAGCCGGTTGCGAGCGCCACTGGGAACATCCAGCACGGCACCATGCAAGGGAAGTTGAACGGCGTGATGCCCGCCACCACGCCCAGCGGCTGGCGCACGGTCCAGTTGTCCATGCCCGTGGAAACCTGTTCGGTGTAGTCGCCCTTGAGCAGTTGCGGAATGCCGCAGGCGAATTCGATCACGTCGATACCGCGCGCCACTTCGCCCTGCGCGTCGGAGAAGACCTTGCCGTGCTCGGCCGTGATGATCGCCGCGAGTTCGTCCGCGTGACGGTTCATCAGCTCGAGGAACCGCAGCATGACGCGCGCGCGGCGAATGGGCGGCGTGTCGCGCCACTTCGGGAACGCGGCTTTCGCGCTCGCCACGGCGGCGTCCACGTCGGCGACTTCGCCCAGCACGAGGCGGCGCGCGGCGGCGCCGGTCGCGGGGTTGAAGATCGCTTGCGTGCGGTCGCCCGTGCCGCGCTCGGTCTTGCCGCCGATGAAGTGGACTACGTCTGCGGAATCGGTATAGGCCTGCATGTCATCTCCTCGTTAGGTGAGTGCGTGCCGCCAGTCTACGGAGGGTGCGGGGGCGAGGAAAGACGCTGGCGCTGAATTGATTGTTTTCAGCTGTGAACAATCACTGGCGTAGTCTGTGAAAAGTGCGCGAACGGCATGCTAGTATCGACGCGGGATTCACGAGTTTTGACGCGGACTTTTTATCGATGGATACACAGCGAGTCGAAGCACTCTGGACGCATTTACACTGGCTCAATGTGCTGGCCACCCAGGGCAGCTATACCGCGGCGGCGACGCGCCTGGGCGTGAGCAAGGCGGCCGTGAGCCAGCGCATCGCGGAACTGGAGCGCGTGGCGGGCGTGCCGCTTGTGCAGCGCACCACGCGCAGCGTGCGCTTCACGGAGGCGGGGCTGCGGCTCGTGGAGGACACGCGCGCGCAGTTCGACAGCATCGCCGCGAGCTTCGCGAGCGTGCGCGAGATGGCCGACGTCGCCCGCGGCACGGTGCGCGTCACTGCACCGGTCGCCTTCGCGCGCCAGCAACTGGTGCCGCGTCTCGCGCACTTTTCGCGCACGCATCCCGAAGTGCGCGTGCAACTGGAGCTTTCCGACCGGCTCAGCTCGATTGCGACCGAAGGGTTCGATCTCGCGATTCGCCATAGCGCGCAGGTGCCGGAAACCCACGTGGCCTGGAAGCTCTGCGACACGCGCTCGGTCATCGTCGCCACGCGGCCTTACCTCAGGCAGCGAGGCACGCCGCAAACGCCCGCCGATCTGGCGCAGCACGACTGTCTGTTCTATCCGCGCCCGCTGGGGGCGGGCGTGTGGTCGTTCGAGAAAGCCGGCCGCCGCGCGGAAGGCGCGCGCGAGACGGTGACGGTAAACGGCCCGTTCTCGGCGAACAACAGCGAGGCGTTGCGCGACGCGGCGCTGGAACATCTCGGCATCGCGCTGTTGCCCGATTTCAGCGCGCAGGCCGCGCTGCAGGCCGGCAAGCTCGTCGTGCTGCTGCCCAACTGGCGCCCCGTGGGCGCGTTCGCTTCGCAATTGCACGTCGTGCGGCCGTATGGGGCGCAAGTGCCGCGAGCGGTCAAGCACTTTACGGAGTTTCTGCGGCAGACGTTCAAGGATGGCTTTCCGCTGGAGTGAGGTGGCGCACGCAGCCCTGCCGCCGCCTTCCTGATGCGGTTTTGATAGATTTTTGGTATCCACGGCGCCGGGTGCCGACGTTATGCTTGATCCAACACGGAGGCAGACGCATGGACCAGCACGAAATACCGGTGGGGGATTTGGGGCGGCAATGGTACGTCGAACGCGAATGCTCGCTGGACGCCTTCGTGAACCGACTGAGCGACGACGGCAGCCCGTTGCGTTACGCCTGCGATGTGAGGCAGCGCATTCCCGTCTACGACTGCGTGGCGCTCGAAGGCGCGCTGCACGACGCGGCGCGGCGCGCGCAGTTGCAGGCGGAATGGGCGCATGTGCTGCGCGACGGCGCCGGCGTGCTGGTGCTCGAGCGCGCCTACGCGAACACGCAGCCCGTGGACGATGCCACCGCCGTGTTCGAAGCCATCATCCGGGCCGAGCGGGAGCAGGGCACGAGCGGCGCGGACCATTTCGCGAAGGCGGGCGCAAACGACCGCATCTGGAATGCGCAACAGAAGCTGTGCCTCGAAGCGCCTGCCGTGTTCGTCGACTACTTCGCAAATCTGCCGCTCATGGCCGTGTGCGAGGCGTGGCTCGGACCGTGCTATCAGATGACTTCGCAGGTCAACGTGGTGCGGCCGGGCGGCGCGGCACAGGAAGCGCACCGCGACTATCACCTGGGATTCCAGACGATCGAGCAGGCGCAGCGTTATCCGGCGCACGTGCATCATGTATCCGCTTTCCTCACGCTCCAGGGGGCGGTGGCGCACAGCGACATGCCGGTCGAGAGCGGGCCGACGAAACTCCTGCCGTACTCGCAACGCTATGCCGAGGGCTATCTTGCATGGCGGCGAGCCGATTTCCGCGCGTACTTCGAAACGCATTGCGTACAGTTGCCGCTTACCAGGGGCGACGCCCTGTTCTTCAATCCCGCGCTATTTCATGCGGCGGGCGCGAACCGCACCGCCGACGTGCAGCGCATGGCGAATCTGCTGCAGGTTTCGTCGGCAATGGGGCGCGCAATGGAAGCGCTCGACCGTGCGAGCATGTGCGAGGCGATTTATCCTGTGCTGCGCGAGTGGCGCAGGAAGGGCCTGGGCGTTGCAGACGAACTCGCGACAATGGCGGTCATCGCGTCGTGCGCCGAAGGCTATCCGTTTCCCACGAATCTCGACCGGGACCCGCCTCTGGGGGGCCTCGCGCCAGAAAGCCAGCAGGCACTCATGCAGCGCGCGCTGCATGAGGACTGGGAGCCAGGCAGATTCGCCGTGGCGTTGCGCGCGCATGACGCGCGACGCGACCCCGCGTAAGCGCGGCGATGGCGTCGTCGACCACGAGACGGTGAGGTGAGGATATTCAGGATTGCTGCCGGATCAAGTCGACGCTCCCACCTCGGCGAAGCGCGCTTCGTTCAGATCGGCAATCAGCGAGGGACCGGTCGGGCGCCAGCCTAGCCGCGCCTGGGTGAGCGCGCTCGAAGCGGGCATGTCGAGGCCGACGAACATCCCCATCCAGCCGAAATGCGCGGCTGCCTCTTCCGGCGCGATCGAAACGACCGGCAGGCCGAGCCCGCGGCCTAGCGCCTCGGCGATTGCGCGGCTCGTCACGCCTTCTTCGCCAACCGCGTTGTAGCGCGCGCCCGGTTGACCTTTTTCAACGGCGAGCCGATAAAGGCGCACGACGTCGGAGAGGTGGCCGGCCGGCCAGCGGTTCTGACCGTCGCCCACGTAGGCGCAAACGCCTTTCTCGCGGGCGATCGCGACGAGCGGCGTAATGAGCCCCTGCCGGAACGGGTTGTGGACCTGGGGCAGCCGCACCGCGCCTACATTGAGCCCTTGTTCCAACAGTACCTGCCCAGCCAGCTCGGACGCAATACGCGGGTTGGGATGGCCCGGATTGAAGACGTCCTCGCTGGCCAGTTCGCCTGGCTGGGCGTTGCCGATGCCCGTGCCGGACGTGATCAGTAGCGGACGATCCGAGCCGGCGAGGGCGGTGCCGAGCGCCGCAATGGCGCGCTTGTCCTTTTCGCAGTTTTCGACGAAGCGCGAAAAGTCGTGGTCGAAGGCCGTGTGGATCACGGCGTCCGCTTGCTCCGCGCCGCTGCGCAGGCTTGCCGGTTCCTCCAGCGTGCCGCGATGCACGCGTGCACCTGCCCTGGCGAGCGCCTGTGCGCCGGCTTCGGAACGGGTCATGCCGATCACTTCGTGACCGGCTTCGATGAGTTCCGGCACGAGCGCCGAGCCGATGAAGCCGGTCGCGCCAGTTAGAAAAATACGCATGGTCATCTCTCCTGGGTCATGACTGGCGTACTATCTCCAAATTCTCTATACCGTTAAAGTAGTGAGTTCATCATAGTAAGATGACTAACAGGCTTTCCATTCCGATTCATTCGGCAGGCTCGTCGACGAGTTGTGCAGCATGAGCCCCGAGTTCGACGCACTGTGGCGCGAGAACGAAGTGCCGGCACATGCAGAAGCCGACCACGTGAAGCGCTTGCACCATCCCACGCTGGGTCTGATCGCGCTGGAGCAATCGGCGTTTTCCGTCGATGGCCGGCCCGACCTGCACATGATCGCCTACAACCCGGTCGATGCCGGGCAGGCCGAGCGCATCAAGGCGCTCATCGAGCAGTCGTGACCCTGCCGCACGCATCCTGACCTCCCTCGTCCTCCTCTCTCATCGCCACACTCCGAGCGTGTCCTGGCTGCACCACAGCGGGCGCGAGGCTTGCGGGAAAAGGCCGTCCGCTGCTCGCCGTCGCGAGCGCGTTTCGCTTCGCGGCAGCGAGGCACGGGCGGATTGCCAGCGCCGCATCCAAACAGGAGACGTGTCATGGGAGACGACAATAGCCCGCATCACGGATACGACCGGCGCCGCTTTCTTGCCGGCGTAGCGGCGGTTGCCGGCAGCGTTGCATTATCGGGCTGCGGTGGCGGAGGCGGTGACGACCCGGCCGGCCAGAACGGCGACGCGCCCGCGCCCTCGGTCGGCGACGTTCCCTCGCCGGACGGCGCTGACCGTTATAGCTTGCCGCGTCCGGCGTTGCCGAATCCCGCGAGTTCGGGCATCGACTTCATCGTGCTCGTCACGATGGAAAATCGTTCCTTCGACCACTTCCTCGGCTGGGTGCCGGGCGCCGAAGGCATGCCCGCGAACCGGCAGTTCAAGGACGCGTTCGGCGCGACGCAAACGCCGTTTTCGCTCGCAGCGAATTCCGCCTATGGCTACCAGGCGTGCGCGTACCAGGACCCCAATCACAGCTACGACGGCGCGCGTACGCAACTCGCTTCGGGCGCGATGAACGGCTTTCTCCTCACACCCGGCACGAGCCTGCATCGGGGCGACTTGCTGCCCATCGGTTACTACACTTCGGCCGATGTGCAGTTCTTCGACGCGGTCGCGAGCAGTTACACGATCGGCGACTTCTACTTCACCGGCATCCTCACCAGCACGTTTCCCAATCGCCTTTATCTGCACAGCGGCGCCACGGATCGCCTCGACGACAGTATCGACAATTCGACGCTCCCCACGATCTGGGACAGGCTCAGCGCCGCGAATATCGGCTGCAACTACTACTATCACGACGTGCCGTTCACGGCGCTTTACGGCAGGCGCCATGTCGGCATTTCGCGTCCGTTTGCGGATTTTGTCGCGCATGCCGGGACGGGTACGCTGCCGCCGTTCTGCATGGTCGATCCGGCATTCGCGGGCGAGCCGCAAGGCACTTCCGCGGACGATCATCCGCACGCGGACATCCGCAACGGCGAGGCGTTTCTCGGGCAGGTGTACGAAGCGCTGCGCACGAGTCCGACCTGGAACCGCACGCTGATGATCGTCGTGTATGACGAGTGGGGCGGCTTTCTCGAGCACGTGGCGCCGCCCACGAGGCCGATCAGCAAGAACGAGCTCGCGCTCGGCAACGACGGCAAGCTGGGTTTTCGCGTACCGCTCGCGCTGCTGGGGCCGCGCGTTCGCGCGGGCACGGTCACGCGCTATCCGTTCGACCCGAGTTCGATTCACGCGCTGCTGCAATGGCGCTTCGGCTTGCAGCCGCTCGGCGTGCGCAGCAGCGATTCGGCGACGTTCAATCTCGCCTATGCGCTCGATTTCACCGATGCGCCGCGCACAGACGCGCCTGCGTTCACGATTGCCCAAGGCACGTTCGGCGGGGAGTGCTCGGGGATCCCCGGGGTGTCGCCGTCGAATCCGGTGTCGTCGATCGATCAGTCGCAGCTCGCGACCAACCCGAACGTGGACCGCTTCGCGGACCTGCGCGCCAAGGCGGCGTCGTTAGGATTCCAGACGGGAGGTTAGCGATGCGGGGAGGGCCGCCTGTGTCAGCGATCGGCATGTCAGCGCACGGCGATCGATGCGGCGATCCGGTCGGCGAGCTCGCCGAGCACGCGACTGAGCGCAGCGGCTTGCGCGGCCGCATCGTGACCCTCGACCTGTGCGCTTAGCGCCGCCTCCTGGCTCATTGTGGTTCGTGCGGGCTGACCCGCGAGCAGCGTCCACGCCACTTGCAGCGTGAGCGTGCCGCCCGCGCTCGCGTTGCAGTCGAGCACCGTGACGACGAGCGTGCGCGTGCCGGCGGGCGCGGGCGCGTCCGGAAAAACGAATGCGCCGGGCGGCAGGCGCGGCAGCAGGTCCTGCGCGAGCGTGCTGCGCATCATCTGCCCGAGCGGCGCCCCCCAGCGGTCGTTGTCGTCGACGGCGAGCCGGTTGGGCGCGACATGCGTCACCACTTCGGGCCGGTCGAGCACGGCGGGAATATGCACGGCGCCCAGCTGCACCGGCGCCATGGCGGCGGTGGCAAGCGGCGCTTGCGCAGGCGTCGCGTTGAGCGTGACGTAACGCGTGGGTGCGCTGTGGCCACATGCGGTGATCCCGACGCCGATGCCCGCGAGCACGGCCGCATCTAGCAGTCGCGCGATCGAAGCCCGGCTCGCTTGGCGGCGCATCATTGGCTCTCCTCCTGCGCCTTGCCGCGCAGCAGCGCTTCGGGATGCCGGTCGAGATAGTCGGCTAGCGCGCGAACCGAGCGCGCGGTATCCGTCAGCTCGCGCAGCGCGGCGGGCAGGTCGTTCTGGCTCGAGGCGTCGGCGCCCAGCGTGCGATTGGCCGCCGCGACGGTGCGATCGGCTTCGTTCGCCGTCTCGCGCAGCTGCGCGACGAGCGGGCCGATCTTGGGCGACACCTGCGCGAGCGTCTGATCGATTTGCGCAACCGAGCGGTCGATATGCATGAGGCTGTCGCGGATCTGCGGCGAGGCGCTGATGGCGTTCACGTGCGCGGCAATGCTGCGCACTTCGTCGCCCGTTTGCTTGATCGGCAGGTCGTCGATCTTCCGGATCACCTCGCCGGCGCGCGAGGTCATGGTATCGAAATCGGCGGGGGCGACGCTCGGGATCACGGGGAGCCCGCTGTCGGCGGTGAGCGTCGCGCCCGCTGCGCCCGCAACGAAGTCGAGATTGACCTTGCGCGGCCCGACGAGCGGCGGGTCCTGCGAAAGGCGCGCGCGCAGCCCGTCGGCGACGAGGTGATCGAGCATGCCGTCGACGAGCGGCCGCCAGTTGCCGTCCGCGGGCGGCGGTGCGCCGACGATGCCAAGCTGCGACGGGTCCAGCGCGAGTTGAACCGGGGTGCTCAGCGCGCCAGTGCGCACGTCGTAGCTCAGGCGCACGCTCGTGACGGTCCCCACGGGAAAGCCGCGCAGGTCCACTTCCGAGCCGGTCTCCAGGTTGCCGACCGCGCCGTCGAAGCGCACCGCATAGCGCACCATCGGACCGTGTTCGGGCGCAAGCGGTGGCCGGCGATCGCTGCCGTCGAAGTGGTCGGCATGTTTGCCGGGGCCCGGCTCCATGACGATTTCGGGTCCCGAAAGCATGGCCTTCAGCGAGGCAGGGTCGCTCAAATCCACCTTCGCGCCGCGCAGGTAAAACCGCGTGCCCGAGCGCAAATACGGATTCTCCGCCCGGTCGATCCGGAGCTTTGCTTCGACATGCTGACCATCTGGCGCGAGCGACACGTCCGAGACGGCGCCCACTTTCACGCCGTGCAGCGTGACGATCGTGTCGTCGGGCTTCATGCCGTAGGCATTGTCGAACGTCACGACAACCGTCTCGCCGTCATGGACGAGCGCGCGCAGGCCGAGCCATCCCGTCGCGCCGATGGCGGCAATCGGCACGGCCCAGATCCAGCCGGGCCAGGCGCTGCGCCGCACTTCGGCTTGCGTGCGGTGGCGATGCGGGCCGCTCATGGCTTTCTCCGCCTATGCACGTCCCACATCATGCGCGGGTCGAAGCTGCGCGAGGCCAGCATCGTGAAGAAGACGACGAGTGCGAACGCCGTCGCGCCGGTGTCGGGTCTCGCCACCGCCACGCCATCGAAGTGGATCAGCGGCACGAATGCCGCGATCGTGAAGACGTCGACGTTCGACCAGCGGCCCAGTTCGTCGATCCAGCGATAAAGATGGGCCTTGGCGCGCAGGTGCCGGCGCGAATGGCGCAAGACCGAGGTGATGAACCACACCATGCCGCCGAGCTTCGCAAGGGGAATGACGATGCTCGTGCCAATGATCAGGATGCCGAACGGCCATAGTCCGACGTGAAAGAGCTGATAGACGCCGTCGATGATGCGGTGCGAGTCGTAATGCCCGAGTTGCCGCGACATGGTCATCGGATAGAAGTTGGCGGGCACGGTGAGCACGAGCGCCGCGAGCGTGAGCGCGGCCGCGCGCACCACGGCGTCCGGCTTGCGCGCGCGCAGTTTCAGGCCGCAGCGCGGGCACGGCCGGCCTTCATGCGAAATGGGCACGACGAGGTCGCACACGGGGCAGGACAGCGCGCCATGCCCGTGCGGCGCCTGTTGGTCGGGGACGATGGCGCGCCAGACGGTGCGGCGATCGAGCGAGGCGCGCGTGAGCATCGACATGAGCGCGGCAAGGATGAAACAGTAGCCGCCCGCCCCGATCGTTCCCGTGAGGTTCTGCGTGACGCGCGCATAGCCGACGAGGCAACCGGCGAGGTAGACGTCGGGCATGGCCCAGATGTCGAGCGCGATGGACCAGCGAAAGAGCGTGCCGATATGCCTGAATCGCACACCGAAGCCGACAAGTCCCAGCACGATCATGAGCAGGCCGAATCGTACGAACGGCAGCACGATGCCGAATGCGCCGAGCAACAGCGCGAGCGCGAGCCAGCCGTCGCGCCAGATCGACACGATGCCCGACGCGAGAACGGATGAACGATCGGCGCCGAGCATGTGCACCGTCATCAGCGGCGCGAGGTTGGCGGGGAACAGCAGGACGAAGGTCGTGATGGCGCAGGCGAGCGAAGCGGTGATGCTGCGCCCGCTGCGCCGCTCGAGCGGGTAGTGGCAGATCCTGCAGCGCGCGAGCATGCGCGGGCCGAGCGGAGGGATGTCCTCGAGGGCGCCGCATTCGGGACAGCCGATCGTCATGGGCGGAGCTCCTGACTACGCCTCGCGATGACACACGATTCGCATCAGTGAGGCGATTTCACGACCACGCGCATAAAGCGTTCCCGAGCCGGGGTTGGCTTTCAGCCTTCGGATTTATTGCGGTTCAAGACCCATGCCGCGCCGAGCGCGAAGCCGACAGCGGCGGCGAGCCCGAGCGCGGTCATGGGCTTGTCGGCGACGTTGTCGCGTGTTGCGTCGGCCGCATCGTTCAAGGCCTGTTGGGATTTGCCGTACAGCACCTTTGCCTTGCCGGCCAGGCCCATGGCGGGGTCGCGCAGCATGCGGCCGGCCAGGTGCTGCGCTTCTCCCGCGACCTCGTTCGCGATGGCGTGTGCGTGTCTCGTGTCCATGATCGTGCTCCTGTGTGCTCAGGGTGGGTCATTGAGTTTGCGCGCTCCACTTGCGCAATGACGGTGGAGCAACGCGAATGCCCGCAGTGCAGCGATCGATGAAACACGGGCGAATCAGCGCTCGCGCGCAAGCATCAGCGCGGCGGTGAGCTAATCAAGGCCGGTAGGCCTGGCGAGATGCCGATCGAAGCCGGCCTGCGCGTTGCGCTGCACGCCGGGGCGACGCTTTCCGAGGTGAAAGACACGTTGGGCCTGACTTATTTCGATGCCTGAAAAGCGCGGGGCGCAGGAACATGCGATGCGAATATAAAGGTATCCGAAGTCCGATTGGCTGATCATGCCGGCATGCCCGATGCACCGTATCAATGGGGATGCCACGGGTTGGAACATCGGAGTGAGTTGGGAGGGAAACGACGATGCGCAGGAAATCACGCTCATTGCGAGCGATGGCCGATAAATGGCTCTTCTTGCGGCCGGACACGCAAGTGCATGTGACGCGTGTTGCGCAGGGTGCGAGGAAGCATCGGTCGTGCGTCTATGTCAGCGCGGTCGGCGCCGTCGGCGAATCGGGCATGTTCTTCTTTCGTCACGACGACGGCAGTTGGTACATCTTTCCGCCGGACGAAGCGCGTCCGGCGCTCGGCGTCGAGGGCCGTGACGTTTGAGCGCCGAAGCAAGCCGCGACACGCCCGGCCGGCGCGCTGGCGCCGTTCAAGGGCCGAGCAGGCCCTGCGTTGGCAGCGACAGGTTGCCGTGATCGACGAAGCGTGTGCCGCCGCCGATGCCGCCCGCCAGGCGCCCGCGTATTTCGTAGGGAATGTTGCCGGCCTGTGCGCTGCCCGCAAAGGCGAAAGCCTGCCGGACGGCGGAGAGTGCCGGCACGGTCAGCGGCACGATGATCACCGCTTCGCCGAAGCGCGGCACGACGCCGCTTTGATCGCTTACGCCGCTCGCGAACGATTGACCGTTCAGGTCCAGTTGCAGTGACACGCCGCTAAATTCGACCGGCGTGTCGTTGGGATTCTGGATGCGCAACTTCACGTTGAAGCGCATTTCCATCCCCTCGCCCTGGAGTGGCTCCAGCCCCGCCACGTTGACCCGCAGCGGGTCTCCCGTCAACCCCGCGCAGCCGCCAAGCCAGAACAGCACACAAAGCAAGGCGCAAACAAGTCGCATTGAGCGCCTGACGTCAGGTGCTGGCATGGCGAGTACCTCGTCTGGAGAGTCCGCGGGTGCCGCTTAGTGTAGCGTCGATCCTTCGCGGATTTCGCGCTATGCGCCCGACTGTTGCCGGCCCCCGAGTTTCGATTCGCGTGTTCGAGCGGGCGAAGTCGACCGGATCGATCCGGATTGCATGGATTCGGGCCAAACCTGGGATACGATGCGTCCCCGACGCTTAAGCAATATGCGCCACACGCGGCCTGGATTCTTTCAATCTGCTTTCGCTGGTCGTCGTGCTGCTCCTGCGGGGCACGCGCCAGTTTTTTGGCATGCGTGCCGTGTGGCGGTGCAGCCGTCGCCCTCGAACGTGGTGCTGCTCGGCCTCGCGATCGTCACGTTGCCTTGCATGTCGATCGGCATGGTGATGCTCGCTCACGACCGGATACCTGGGCGCATGGAAAAACTCGCGACGATCGACGAACTGACGGCGCCTCGGTCGACTTCAGCCGCGAGGTGCAGACCGTCCTCTATTCGCGCAACGACGGCGACGTGCAGATCATGGAGGGCCTGCAGGTTCAGCGGTTCGACACCCTCTGCAAGCGCAGTCTGGAAAGCGGGCGGCGCGTGGTCAGCAACGTCAAGGATATCCGGGGCGATTCGCGGGCGGCCTCCGAACTCGGGATTTGCACCTATGCGAGCGCACCGGTCTGCGCGCAAGGCGGCGCCGTCATCGGTACGCTATGCGCCATCAGCCGGAACATCTCGCACAACGCGCCCTGATCCACGACATGACGGAACTGCCCAACCGGCGCGCGCGGCGCTCGACCAGGCGGACCACGAAATGTATCGCGTCAAGCGCTTGCGGCGCGTGGCTCGCGCCGGCAAGAGCAACTGGACATTCGGGTAAGTCTTCGGCTGCCGCTTTCAACCCCCTTTAGGGTCTTCCCTGCCATAGGTGTTTCCGCCTGTTTTTGACGACTCGACGCGCGTATTCTGGACTGCTACCTTGCCGGGCGCAGGTGCACCCGCAGCGTCGATCACGTTTGCGGCGTGCGCCGCGAGGGAATGTCCGCGCCGCAACCATGCGGGCGGTGTTTATGTTCTTGACCACCTTGATATCCAGAACCGAGGGGATCCCATGAAAAAGTTGTTTGCAGCCGTATCTATTGCCTTGATCGCCTCCACGGCCAGCGTCGGCGCCTTTGCGGCGGACACCATTCGCTTCGGTGTCGATGCAAGCTATCCGCCGTTCGAATCGAAAGCGCCGGACGGCAAACTGGTCGGCTTCGACATCGATCTCGGCAACGAGATCTGCCACCGTCTGAATGCCAAATGTGTCTGGATCGAGAACGACTTCGACGGCATGATCCCGGCGCTGAAGGCGCGCAAGTTCGACGGCGTGCTTTCGTCGATGTCCATGACCCCGGCGCGCAAAGAGCAGATCGCGTTCTCGGACAAGCTGTTCAACACGCCGACGCGTCTCGTCGCCAAGACGGGTTCGGGCATCATGCCGACCGCCGAATCGCTCAAGGGTAAGCGCGTGGGCGTGGAGCAGGGCACGATTCAGGAGGCCTACGCAAAGGCGCATTGGGCAACGGCAGGTGTTGAGGTCGTGCCTTACCAGAACCAGGACCAGGTTTATCAGGACCTGCTGGCCGGCCGCGTGGACGCCGCGCTGCAAGACGCCGTGCAGGCCGACGTGGGCTTCCTGAAGACGCCGCGCGGCAAGGGCTACAGCTTCGCGGGCGGCGACCTCGACGATCCGGCAACGCTCGGCAACGGCGCCGGCATCGGCCTGCGCAAGGAAGACGCCGCGCTCAAGACGAAGATCGACGGCGCGATCGCCAGCATCATCAAGGACGGTACGTACAAGAAGATCGAGAAGAAGTACTTCGACTTCGACGTGTATGGCAAGTGATGTGACGCGTCCAGCGTGACGTGTGCACGGCGCGAGAGCGGATGCACCGCTCTCGCGCTGCGTGTCAGCGGAGCGTGCTACGCGGCCTCGCGCAGTGCCTTCGCTTGAGTCGAGTCTTTTTTCGGTGGCGCTCCGAACATTCGCGTGTATTCGCGGCTGAACTGCGAGGCGCTCTCGTATCCCACTTCGAAGGCGGCGGCCTGTACGCTCATCGACAGCGAAAGCAGCAGTCTGCGCGCTTCCAGCAGCCGCAGCTGCTTCTGGTACTGAAGGGGCGGTAGCCCGGTCAGCGCCTTGAACTGCCGGTGGAACGCCGAAGCGCTGAGCTGGGCGACTGCCGCCAGGTCTTCCACCCGCACGGGTTCGGCAAACCGCACACGCAAGTTTTCCACCGCGCGCAGCAGGCTGTGAGAAGGGCTTTCGGTCGACGCCAGCCTCGCGATTTCCGAACCGTTCGGACCGCTTAGCAACCAGTAGCAGATCTCGCGCATCAGCATGGGATACAGCATGCCGATGGCGTCCGGCGTGTCCAGCAGGCGCACGGCGCGCAGCGCGCAATCGGCGAGGGGGCCGTCGAAGTTCGCGACGAACACGCCGCGGCTTGCGTCCGCCGCCGGCACGGGCGCAGGCGACATCTCCTTTGCCACGGCGCGCAACATGGCCAGGTCCAGCTCGAGAATCAGAACCAGGCAAGGCTTGTCCGGGCTCGCCTCGAACACGCGGCCCCGCGACGGCGTTTCCACGCCGACCACGAGCGCTTGACCGGCGCGATACTCCAGTTGTTCCCCGCCAAAACTGGCCCATTTGGCGCCCTGGGCGACGATGCACAAAGCCGGCCGCGCCGAGCGAAACGTGGGCGGCGCGGGATGGTCGGAGCGCAGGATGAGCAGTCCGTCGACAGCGGTGCTGTATGGGCTCGTGCCCGGCTGTGTTTGCGTGTAGCGCAGCAGGGCGGCGGCCAGATCGTTTGTCATGGGGGCTGGATAAGAAACGCGCGACGGAAAGTGCGCGACGGTCCATCTTAGTCAGCGAAGCAGGATTAGGCAAGAATCGGGGAGATTCGGGTATTCACTCGCTGGTGACGTCAGGCGCAGAATCGACGCTATCCAACTCAGCGAGAGGTGCCAAATGGCAACGAACAACGGCAGTCAGTCGGGCCCGAAAATCGCAGTCGTCACCGGAGGCAGCCGTGGGATCGGTCGCGACACGGTGCTGCGGCTGGCAAGCCGCGGCGTCCACACGGTTTTCACCTACAACACCAATCGAGACGAGGCGGAGAAGGTCTCTGCCGAGATCGCGCAAGCGGGCGGCCGGGCGATTGCCCTGCAGTTGAATATCGCGAATTCGGGCGCGTTCGACGACTTCGTCGCGCGCCTGCGAGAGGCGCTTGGGACGCTCAATGCAACGGGCTTCGATTATCTGGTGAACAACGCCGGTATCTCATCGACGGCCACGCTCGCGGCGGGCACCGAAGCGGAGCTCGACGCGCAGTTCGCGGTGCATTTCAAGGGGCCGTTCCTGCTGACGCAAAAGCTGCTGCCGCTCATTCATGACGGCGGCCGGATTGTGAACATCTCCTCGGGCCTTGCGCGCTTCGCGTACCCGGGCCGCTCGATTTATGGCCCGATGAAGGCGGCTGTCGAAGCGCTCACGCGCTATATGGCGCTCGAACTCGCGCCGCGCAGGATCGCGGTCAACGTCGTGGCGCCGGGCGCCATTGCCACCGACTTCAGCGGCGGCATCGTGCGGGACAATCCTGAGGTCAACAAGGCAGTGGCGGAACATACCGCGCTGGGCCGCGTGGGATTACCGACGGACGTGGGGCCCGTGATTGCCGGTCTACTATCGGATGACTTTGGCTGGGTGAACGCGCAACGCATCGAGGTGGCTGGCGGCATTCATATCTGATTGCGCGGTTGATTTCGCGCGTTAAGGCATGACGCTTTTGCCGGACGCGTCGACTTCGATACCCCAGTCGCCCTGTTCGAGCCAGTCGTCGCCGAGCAGTTCGGCCGGATGCTGCGTGCGGCTCTGGCCGTTGCCGCATCGCATGTCGTTGGCCGGGCAGTAGTGGTCGCAGCCCCAGCACAGGCGCTCGGGGCGCAGCGGGTGAATCGGAAACTTCTTTGCCATGATGTCGCCCCCGCGCGATCTCGGACGGAACGCAATATCGAGATTGTGTTCTTTCCGCGGCACGGTGGCAGATGGCAGACTGTCGCGCCCAGGAAGGGCGGTGAAGAGGTAGAAGGCCGCGTCGCTCTCCCTGCGTGTTGTTGCCACAGGGTCATGCTATGGTCGTACGGCGTCCGGCCGATCCGGTCGCCGCGCCTGGAAGCGCTGAACACAACGACCTGCGTGCTCCTCCATGACCCGTTCGAGTCCTTTCCCGCCAAAGCGGCGCCGTGCGTGGCCGCTGATTTTGCTGTGTGCCGTCGTCATCCTCCTGGCTGCCATGGTGCTGGCGGGCTGGCTGGCATTGCGCGGCAGCTTGCCACAGCTGGACGGCACGCGTGCCGTGCCGCTCTCCGCACCGGTAACGATCGGGCGCGATGCGCTCGGCGTGCCGACGGTACAGGGCGGCACGCGTGGCGACGTTGCGTATGCGAGCGGTTTCCTTCACGCGCAGGACCGCTTCTTCCAGATGGATTTGCTGCGCCGGGTCGCCGCTGGCGAAATGGCGTCACTCATCGGCCCGGCGGCGCTGCCGCTGGACCGACGCGACCGGCCCTTGCGCTTTCGCGAGCACGCGCAGGCGGCGCTCGCCGCGCTCTCCGCCGATCAGCGGGAGTTGATCGAGCGCTACACGGCGGGTGTCAACGACGGCCTGCGCTCGCTTCGCGCGCGGCCGTTCGAATACTGGCTGTTGCGCGCGCAACCGGCGCCGTGGCGTCCCGAAGACACAGTGCTCGCGGTCTACGCGATGTACTTCGATCTTCAGTATGACCAGGTGAGGCGCGTACTCTCTCGTGCGGCGTTGCGCGAGCGCGTGCCGGCCGATCTGCTTGCGTTCCTGCTGCCTGAGACGAGCCACTGGGACGCCCCGCTCGACGGGCAGCGCCCATTGGCGCAGCCGCCGGCGGCGCTGCCCGCCGCGCCGCCCTCATGGCTCCCGTCAACGCGGTCCGCCGTCGATGCCGAACCGGAGGCCAACGTACTTGTCGCCGGCCTGCCTGGTTTCGTTAGCGGCTTCGCGGGCGGCGGGAGCGCGGTCGATTCGATGGTCGGCAGCAACGGTTTCGCGGTCGACGGCGCGCACAGCGCACACGGCGGCGCGCTGCTCGCGAGCGACATGCACCTCGGCCTGTCGTTGCCGAACATCTGGTACCGGATCTCGCTCGTCTATCCTGCGCCCGAAGGCGGCGAGCGGCGCATCACGGGCGTCAGCTTGCCGGGTACACCGTTCGTCGTGGCCGGCAGCAACGGCCATATCGCCTGGGGCTTCACGAACAGCTATGGGCGCTTCGTCGATCTGGTCGAACTTCAACGCGATCCGGCCGATCCACTGCGCTACCGCGTCCCGAGCGGCGGATGGGAGCGCGCGCAGGTGATCCACGAGCGGCTCGACGTGAACGGCGGCGCGAGCGTCGATCTGCCGGTCGTACAAACGCGCTGGGGGCCACAGATTGTGGCCGGCGAGCGCGCGTATGCATTGCATTGGGTCGCGCAGGACCCGCAGGCGACCAACATGAACTTCATGCGGCTCGAAGGCATCACGAACGTCGCCGACGCGTTGCATGCCGCGCAGACCTTCGGCATGCCGACGCAGAACTTCATGGTGGCCGACGCGCAAGGCCATATCGGCTGGACGCTCGCCGGGCCGCTGCCGCGCTTCGCGGATGCCACTGCGGACGCTGAAGTGGACGGTCAGGCGGCCGCGCTCGCGAGCATGCCGTACCTCTCCGGGACGTACGCCGGCTGGCAAGGATATCGGACGCCCGATGCGTATCCGGTTCGCGTCGATCCGCCGGCCGGCCGCATCTGGACCGCGAATAACCGTACCCTGCCGCTGGAGGAAGTGACGCAAATTGGCGATGCCGGCACCGATCTCGGCGCGCGCGCCACGCAGATTCGCAACGACCTCCTCGCGCTGCCGCACGCGGGCGAGCGCGACATGCTCGCGGTGCAGACCGACGATCGCGCGTTCTGGATCGAGTACTGGCGACGCGTTGCGCTCGACGCGCTCGATGCACGCGCGCTCGACGGTCATCCTCAACGCGCCGAATTCCAGCGCCTCGTTCAGGCGTGGGATGGCCGCGCCGATGTGAATGCTGTCGGCTACCGGCTGGTGCGCGCGTTCTACGACTCGCTCTACGAAGCATGGTTCGGGGTACTTGACAAGCAGATGGCCGCGATTGCGCCGGACCTCAGCTATCGCGCGGCGAACTCGCGTTTCGAAGCGACGATGGAGACGCTGGCCGACCATCGCGCGTGGATACCGGGAGGCTTCGCGGACTGGCGCGCGTTCATGCTGGACCGCATCGATCACACGATCGCCCGGTTGCCCAAGGGCACCACGCTCGAAGAGGCGCGCTGGGGCGAGCGCAACCGCTCGACCATTGTGCATCCGTTCGCGCGCATGGTGCCGGCATGGCTGCCGTGGGTTCGCGGCTGGCTCAGCGCGCCGCGCGACCCGCTCCCGGGCGACATCAACATGCCGCGCGTGCAGGCCCGGGCATTCGGCGCGTCCGAGCGTTTCGCGGTGTCGCCGGGGCGCGAACAGGACGGCATCTTCGAGATGCCGGGCGGGCAATCGGGCAATCCCATGTCGCCGTATTTCCTCGCGGGGCATGAAACGTGGGTGCATGGCGACGCGGCGCCGTTCCTGCCGGGCGCAGTGGTGCATATGCTGAAGCTCGTACCGGGCAGCGCGCAGCAGGCTGGAAACTGAGGGCTCTCAGCGTCATGGATGTCACGTCCCCCTCGAAATGCGGCGCGCGCGGCGGGTTAGCAGAACTCCGCTGACACCGCTAGAAGCGCTGGCTGATTCTCCCTATATCCGTTGCCCTCCTACCCTTGGCGGGGGGATTGCATCAAGCTTGGCGCGCTTGCGTCGAGGCTTTCGCTCGCCGTGATACACATAAAGCGGAATCGAATAAGGGGACAGCCATGAGATGGATCGATCGCATGACGGTGTTCAAAAAGCTGCTGACAGCATGCATCAGCAGATCGGTTTCGCGCCCGTGCCGGCAGGTGTGGACAACGCCGAACTCGTACGCCGCGCCATTGCGGCGAGTGTCGCGTTGGGAGACAGCGTCGCCGCGCTGATCGATTCGCTGCAACGCGAGGCCAAGAGTGCGCAGACCGAAGCCACGGTGCAATTCCAGCACATGCGCACCCTCATCGTGGCGATGCTGCTCGGTGCGGTCGCGACAGGCGCATTGCTGGCCTGGTTGATTTCGCAGCGGCTTTCGCGCCAGCTGGGCTGCGAGCCGGCTCACGCCATGGAAATCGCGGGCCGTATCGCGGCTGGCGATCTTTCGGTATCCATAGCAACGCATCCTGGCGATACGAGCAGCTTGCTGTACGCGCTCGGCGAGATGCGTGCGCAGCTAACCGGCATCGTCGCCGACGTTCGCGCGGTCGCGCAAATGGACCAGGTCACGCAGCAAAACGCGGCCTTGGTCGAGCAGGCGGCTGCCGCGGCAAGCTCGATGGCCAATCAGGCGGCGCAGTTGCAGCAGGCGGTGTCGGTTTTCAGATTTGCGGGCGCTTGACGTTAAAGCCGATGCCGCAGCGATCGTTGCGGCATCGGAGCGTCATCGGGAAAGACCGCGTGCGTCGACTGGCCAGATCGCTTCCACGCGATCGCCCCGAAAGCAGAGGTCGCGTGTAAACGCCGCTGGCAACCCGTTCGGGGCGTGCAACCATGCTGCCCACCAGTATTGCACACGCCGTGGCCGGCCTCCGCGGAGCGCCGGCTTTTGCCGGTAGGACCAAGGTCTGATTGTCCGCATCCGCCACGGCCGCCATGATCTGCGTGTGTTGCTCGCCAGATTCGCTGCTCAGGGGTGCGTGAATGGGGACTCTGTCCAATTTCGTGAAGCGCGCGTGGCTCGCCGCCGCGGTGCTGCTCGCGGCCGGTTGCGCCCAGCCGTGGCAAAGCATCGAGCCGGGCAGCGACCAGTCTGCGTTGATCGCGCGTCTCGGGCCGCCGCGCGAAACCTATAACCTGCCGGACGGCGGCAAACGTCTCATGTGGCCGACCCAGCCGATGGGGTCGACGAACACCGTCGCCGACATCGACGCGAGCGGGAAGGTCGTGAGTGTGCGTCAGGTCATGCAGGAGAGCGAGTTCTATCGGGCGAAAGTCAACGAGTGGACACGCAACGATGTCCTGATCAATTTCGGCCGGCCCGCGGAGACGGCCTACTTTTCGCGCATGCAGCGGGAAGTCTGGTCCTACCGCTACATCGCGAACAACATCGACTACATGATGTTTCACTTCTACTTCGACGATCAGGGCATCTTGCGGCTCACGCAGAAGACGCCCGACCCAATGCGCGACCGGAACCTGAGGCGCGGGTTCTAGACCGGGTTCCGTTTAGAGGCGTGTGTGCGTAACGCCCAGGATTCGACGACTCTGCACCGCCTCGCGCGTGCGTGGCTATCGACTGCGCTACTCGTGCTGCCTGGCGTCTTGCGCGCCATGGAGTTCAATATCTACTGAAGCTTTGCGCGAGCGCCGCTTTCGTTACCGGCTAAGGGCAGAGCAACGGGCATGGCTTCGAAACTCGCGAAATGCGTGCGGCCACAAGGCGTGCCTGTTGAAAAGCTATCAGCTGCGCGTGGCAGAACTCAGGCGGCGCAGCTAGTGGCAGTACAGGTCGTTTTCCGCGTTGAACATGTCGAACGCGAGGCTGATTGCCTGATCTTTGCGCACGGTCGCCAGCCAGCGGCTGCGTTGCCACTGCGCCACTGTATTGCCGACAAAGACCGCGCTTGCCGCATCGCCCGCGCGCGTGGCGATGAACGCCGCCTGCGCAGCGATGGTTCCGGGTAGCGGGCGATAGTAGGACCAGTCCGCCTGCTTGAGCAGCGCCTCGATCACGAATTCGTCGTCGACAAGGGCGGCGCAATCGCCCGCCTGGAACGCCAGCAGCGCATCGAGCGGCCGGTCGAATCCGCGCAGGTTCGCGTGGTACTCGCGCGCTGCGCGCCGTGCATAAGGGTTGCCTTGCGATGCGCAAATCGCGCGGCCGTTCAGGTCTCGCCATGTCCGCACGTTGCCATGATCCAGCACGAGCGCCATGCCACGGCCGCTCGAATACGAAGCCGGTGCGAACGCGACCCGCGCGTCGGGCGAGAAGTCCAGGCCGGCAATGGCGGCATCGGCTTTGCCCGCCTGCAGCGCGGCACGCGCGGCGGCCGGTTCGGCCAGCAGGAACTGCACAGGCAGCCCTGCGCGGCGAGCGAGGTCCGAAGCGAGCGCCGCCGCGAACGGGTCGGGCGAGCGCAGCGCGCGGTCGACCTTGCCGACATAAAGCGCAGGCGCGGGGCGCGGGGGCACCGCCACGATCAGCACGCCGCGTGCTGCCGCGGCTGCGAAAGGCAGGTCGCTTTCGGCAAGGGCGCGTGGCAACTCGCGGTTCAACGCCCACGCGAGCAGCTCGAGTAATGCGAGCGCTGCGAACGTGGCCGCTAGCGCGGTGGCGGGCCAGCGCAGGCGCCGCGGAATTGCCGAAGCGTCGAGCTCAGCGTTCCTAGCCATTCTGCGCGAGTCCGACGCGCCAGCGCAGCAGTTGCCGTTCGAGTATCGACAGGCCCTGATTGATCAGCAGTCCAAATATGGCGAGCAGCACGATGCCTGCGTACATATCGGGAATCTGAAACGTCTCCTGCGAATTGAGCGTATAGAAGCCGAGCCCCGAACGTGCCCCGATCATTTCTGCCGCCACCAGCGCCGTAATGCTGTAGGCGCCCGCCAGACGCACGCCTGTGAGGATCTGCGGCAACGCAGCCGGCAGCACGACCTTCGTCGCGATAAAGCGCTGCGAGGCGCCCATCGAGCGCGCGCAGTCGATCAGCACGCGCTCGACCTGTTTCACGCCCGCAATGGTGTTGAGCAGCACCGGCCAGAACGCGGCCCACACGACAATGGCGATCTTCGACGACTCGCCGATGCCGAGAAACAACATGAAAACGGGAAAGAGCGCAAACGCCGACACCTGCCGCAGCAGTTGAAAGACAGGATCGACGACGCGTTCGACGCGCTTGAACCATCCCAGCAGGAAGCCGCATGCAATGCCACCGGCCACGGCAAGCAGCAAACCGCTGATGGAGCGCACGGCGCTCGCACCGATATGCGTCCACGCGTCGCCGTTTTCGAAGAGCCGCGCGATGGCGAGGGCGACTTGTGAAGGCGGGCTCAGGTAAGCCGCGTTGACCACGCCGAGCCGGGGCAGCAACTCCCACAACAGGAGGAAGGCGGCGAGCGCGAGGGAGCGCTCCACGCCTACGTATAGGCGCGCGAAAGATGAAGCTGTGCGCGCGCGCTGAACGCTGTGCGAGGATTCGCGGACCGCGCCCGGGTTGGACATCGAGTCAGACATCGAATCGGACATGATCGGCTCCCGTCAATGCATGGGTTTGCGGCTGTGCGTCGAGTCGCGTGTCGAGTTCCGTGCTGAGGCTCGCCCATGCGCGCTGACGCAGCGCGACGAACGCCGCCGAGTGACGCAGCGCGGCGTCGCGCGGGCGCGGCAGGTCGACGTCGATGATCTCTTTCACGCGTCCGGGGCCGCGCCCAAGAATGGCGATGCGATCGGAGAGAAAGATCGCCTCGTCGATGCTGTGCGTGACGAACACGACGGTCGTGGCGCTTTGCTCCCAGATCGCGAGCAGTTCCTGCTGAAGCAATTCGCGCGTCTGTGCGTCGAGCGCGCCGAACGGCTCGTCCATCAGCAGGATCTCGGGGCCATAAGCGAGCGCACGCGCGATGGCCACGCGCTGGCGCATGCCGCCGGAAAGCTGATGCGGATAGTGATCCGCGAATTCCAGCAGGCCCACGAGGCGCAAGAAGCGTTCGGCCTCGCTGCGCCGCTCGACGCGTTTCATGCCGCGAATTTCGAGTCCCGCTTCCACGTTCTTGCGCACGGTGCGCCACGGAAAGAGCGCGTAGCCCTGAAACACGAAGCCGAGCTTTTGCCGCACGGCGCTCACGGGGTCGCCGTCCACGCGAATATCGCCCGAGGTTGGCAGCGTGAGGCCGGCGAGCACGTTGAGGAAGGTCGACTTGCCGCAACCGCTCGGCCCCAAAAGCGCCATGAATTCGCCTTCGCGTACGGCGAGATCGAAGCGTTTGAGGACCGTATGGTGCGTGTCCGTTTGCGCGTTGCTATAGGTGAGGGAGAGATCGCGCGCGACGATCTTCTCGTGTAGCGCAGTTGCCATGCTCACGAGCGTGTTCCGTTCGGCAAGGGCGTCGCGCTGGCCTGGGCCTCGTGCTTCGCGAACGGATTGAAGTCGTTCGTGTAGACATCCTTGACGTTGACCTTGCCCTTCGGAATCTTGCCTGCCGTTTCGAGGATATCGATGTAGTACTGGATGGGCGGCTCCGTGACCACGAGATCCTTCACGTAGGCATAGCGCTCCACGAGCCGAACGTCGATGCCGAGCCGCTCGGCCGTCAGCTTGCGCGCTTCGTCGGGATGCGCATTGACCCAGTTGCCCGCCTTCGCGATGGCCGTGACGAAGTCGCGCACCGCCTGCGGGTGGGCACGGGCAAACGCGCCGTTCACGCTATAGGGCGCCATGCCGCCAAGGCCGTGGTCCTCGTCCCAGTCGCTCCACAGCTTGCGCAGTTGCGGATCGGCCTCCGCCGAGCCGGAAAAGGGCGGATGAATGATCGCGACATCCACGTTCTTCGTGACGAGCGCCTGCTCGGACTGATTGTCGGGCACGACGAGCCAGTTCACCTTCGATACATTCACACCGTGTTGCGCCAGATACTTCTTGGTCACGAACTCCGCGCACGCGCCGAAGCTGTTGAACGCTACCGTTTTGCCCTCGAAGTCCTTCGGACCGAGAATGCCTGAATCCTTGCGCACGAAATACTTCATGTGCGGCGCGTCGGGCAGCGTTTCGCCGCCTGCGGAAATGACCTTGATATCGGCGCCGCTGGCAATCGCGGAAATGACGAGCGGCACCATGCGCGTGCCGAAATCGATATCGCCGGTGCCCACGAGCGGAATGATCTGCGGCGCGGAAATCTTGCCGACATATTTGGGCCGCGTGCTCGTGTTGTCGAAGTAGCCGAGCTTGTCGGCGAGATAGACCAGGTCGAACGCGGGATTGTCGGGGTACTTGAAGTAGGTGATTTGCTGCTGCGCCGGCGCTTGTCGGGTCGTGACAGACGCGTCTTGCGCCTGCTCCCCATGCGGCTTGCAACCGCTCTGGAGTACCAGGACCGCAGCGGCGCACGCGGCAAGCAGAACGGTTCCGGCGGAGCGCCGACGGATTTTCGGGGAGAACGCCTTCATGAGCGGAGACTCGGCAACGAGCAGGGTAGTGGATTGACGATGCTCGATGATTGTCGATCTGCAACGATTCCAGGCAAACCAACGAATTATGATTTGCTTAGTTGTTCGTATCGACAATGCGTCAATCCGGCTACTCTGCAGTTGCTTCGAAATATCCGCTGCGGCGGTGGTTTTGCTTTTTGCGTTGATTGGGTGCGAAAGGGGCGGGCCGCACGCCACGCCCCTTTCGAACGCTCAAGGCAGCGAGATCGTCAAATTTGCCGATTGCGGCCCGAGCTTGATGAGTTGCGTATACGGGGCGAGCATGTGCACCGTGTTGTTGCGCAGCCAGGTGCTGAGGCCGAGCCAGGCGAGCAGACCCACCAGCGCGAACACCGCGCCGATGGACCACAGCGGCACCTCGCGTTTGAGGCGGTGCGCAACCTGATCGGGCAGCGGCCAATGCGGCGCGAAGGCCGCGCGCTTGCCCTTGATATGCGCGATCTCGTCGCCCAGGCGCGCCGTGAGATAGGCGAGCTTTTCCGGCCCTTCGAGAATGTACTTGCCCTGGAATCCGAGCAGCAGGCACATATGGAAGACCTCGAGCGACTGCAGCCGCGGCGCGCCTTGTGCGCGACATTCCTCGAGATACTGGAAGAACTTCTCGCCCGCGAGTTGCTCGCCAAAGAGCGCGAGCTGCAAGGGGCGGCGTTCCCACTCGGCGCGAATACGGAACGACGATGCCAGCACCGATTCGTCGAGTGCGGCGCAGAACGCGAACTTGGCCGCGTACACGTCTTCGGCCGCGACGTTCAGTTTTTTCGCGCCGCGCTCGAAATCGCCCAGAAACTGCTGCACGCGCGCGCCGAATTCGCTGGCGTCGCCGGGCTCGCGGCCGTTCTTCAACAGGAACAGCATGAAGAAGCCGTCGTAGAGCAAATCGAGCAGCGAGCGCACCTGGTAAGCGGGCTCCGCGGCAGGCGCGGGGTGATTCACGGGCGGCGCCGCGTCGCCGAAAAGGGAAGGGGCGTTGCTCATGACGTCACCGCGATCAGTTCGAGTTTGAGATCGTTGATGCCCGAGGGCGCATAGACCATGGCCGACTGCGCCTGCACCATGCGCTCATAAAGCGCGCTACGCGCCTCGAACGCGAAATAGCATGCGCCGGGCCGCACGGGAATGGCGGGCGGCACCTGGGGCGTGTAGACGAGCCGCACGCCCGGCATGGCCGAGAGCACGAGCTTGTCGACGTCGTCGGGCGCGCCGACCTTGAAGCGAGCCGGCACGGCCTCGACGAGGTCGACGGCGGGCATGTCTGCCGAAACCGCGAGATAGAACGTGGTCTTGTCGTCGATCTTGCCCGAATCGAGCCGGCCGATATGGAACGACGGACGCACTTCTTCGAGCGCAATGGCGAAGTATTGCGTGGAGATCACCGTTTCGAGCAGGTCGCGCAGTATCGTATCGAGGCGCGCAAAGCCGGGGCCGGGATCGTCGTGACGGTACGCCGGCAGGTCGGCCAGCGCGTAGCCCTTGGAGAACGTCATGAGCTGGCCCGCGAGGCGCAGCAGCTCGTGAAAGAGCCGCTCAGGGTGAAGCGCCGCATGCTGATAGAGATGTGCGAGCGTGGCGAACGCGCCGCTCGCCGTATGCAGCAGCCAGAACGAGGCGATGTCGCCCGAACGGAACTCGATGATGTTCTTGGTCGGCTCGCGATGAAAGCCGTAGAGCGCATTGACCTTGGCCTGCAGCGCGTCGATGAGGCGGCGCAGGCGCTGGTGCAGGAGCGGCGACGCTTCGATGGCGAGACTCGGCGGCACGAAGCTTTCGTCGACCTCGAATCCCGAAGTCGCAGTGCGCCGCACGCGTGCGACGGGCACCGAGAGCAACTGGTCGCGCGGCTCGCTGTGCGCGATCAGCTTGACGTTCGTTTTCAGGAACGTCACGTCGGCCTGCGCGGCGTCCGTGTAGTGATCGGCTACGCTCGCCTGCTCGCTCACGTAACGCGTGACGAAGCCGTCGTTGCGATCCGGCGCGTAGTTCGTGCCGGTTTCGCGCATCTGGTGCAGCGCCAGGTAGAACGTGAATTCGTTGATGCCCTCGGGCAGCGTGTCGAGCGCCACGGGCGGCGGCAGGTCGTCGGCCTGCGGCGCGCTGTAGAGCGTGCCGTCCGGAAACACGAGCGCGAGTTCGCTCATGCGCAGCATGTTGCTGCCCAGTGCGTCGTGGTCGAGCCGCGCGGTGCGCACGCCCCAGTTGTACGGCGCAATGGCCTGGATCGATTCGAAGAGGCGCGCTTCGTGATAAGCGTCCTGCCGCTGGAAGTGCTGAGGCCTGAGGAACAGGCCTTCTCCCCAAAGCACTTTCGAGGAATAACTCATGTTAAATCGGCTATATGCGTGATTCGGCCCGTGCCGCTCGCGCCGGCGATCGGCGGACTGAAATTGTTAAATATCCCGCTTGCTCGTTACTCTGCCTGGTGCTTTGCCCTTTATTCACCCGCAAGTCACCGACGAAAGCAGATTCAGCTGCTGCGGCGGTAATCCCTGGTCCGGCGAGATCACCGTGCCGCTCGTGACGGTCATTGCGCAGTTATGCAGGCCGACCATTATGCCGGATTTCTCGGATTTCGCAGGATCGAAGGCGAACTTCCAGCGCTGCATGGCCGGATCGCGGAATAGCGCGACGATGCCGAAGGCTTGCGCCTCGCGTGAAACCTTTTCTGTGGCGTTATATCTCTGGCCCGGAATGAGCGTCACTTCGCGCACGCCGAGCAGGTCGCTGCCCAGCGCGCTCTTTTCTTTTGCGGGGTCGGTGAACGTATCGAACGGCGCCTGCTGGAATGACGTAGGGTCCTTCAGCACGTATAGCCGCACGACGAGCGCAAGCGGCTTGCGGTCGGTCGCCGCGTTGAGGTTTTGCGCGGCAAGCAGCGTGATACCGAGGTCGCGCGGGGGTTTCTGGCTGTCCGGCACGTCGGGCTTGCCGATGCCCGCGAGTTGCAAAGCGGCCGACGCCGCACTGCCGAGCGCCGGTACGGCCGCCGCGCAGCCGGCGAGTTGCGCCGCGACGATGAGGATCGATGCGAAACGAATAACACGCGCATTCATTATTTGTTGGCCAGGCGTGAATGCCCGGGGTCCGTTAAGTGATGATATGCGATCCGGATAATGCTATCCGCATAAAGACGCATTTAACCCCGCATGGCGCCGATAAGCGGTTGATTAAGTGATGCGGCAAACTTTTCCGGCTCGCTCGTGTTTTCAATTGCACGAGTGAGAAATTCTTTCCTGTGTGAATTTCTTGTGGCAGTAAACCCCGTGTCAAAGAAGCTATTTAGTGTCGGCGCATTACATTAAGAAGTTGAATTATCAAAATTTGGGCTGTACTATACCCGCGCGCTAGAGCTAAAGCAAAACTCTAGTTCCCTCCCATCGAATTAATAATTACACGCTGGTGAAAGAATGATAAACCGGGTCATTTCAAGGCTCTCCGGGGTGGTGCTGGCATGCGGGGTAATCGCGGGCTGCGCTACGCAGGACCATAATCTCGCGGCATCGCCAGACGCATTCAACAAGGCGCTAGCCGACGCCGATACCGCGGCGAAGGGCGGCGATCAGGATCGCGCGATCGCGCTTTACCAGAAACTCGCCGCTGCGGATCCCACGCGCGAAGAACCGTGGTCGCGCATCGCGCAGATCCAGTTCCAGCAGCAACACTATGGACAAGCCATCGTGGCGGCGCAGGAAGCGCTGCAGCGCGATCAGACCGACCGCGCCGCGAAGAGCGTGCTGGCCGTGGCCGGTTTGCGCGTCGCGACGCAGTCGCTTGGCGAACTGCGCCAGGATGCCTCGCTACAGGGTGATGCGAAGTCCGATGCGCAGGCGCTCGCGAAGCAGTTGCGCGACACGCTCGGCGAGGATTCGCTGTTCCCGCCCGAGCAGGCGGATAAGCCCGCGCTGAAGAAGCGCCGCATCGTTCGCCATGTGCAGAAGCCGGCGGCGAAGCCCGTTGAAACAGCCGAGGCTGCACCGTCCGCGCCCGCAGCCACCGCGGCTGCGGCTCCTGCGCCCGCGCCCGCTAAAGCGGCGCCGGCCAAAGCGGCGGCAAGCGGTGGTGCGTCCGATCCGTTCAGCGCACTGCGCTGAACCGCACGGCGGTGAATTGCTGACAACAGGTCTTGAACGACTCGAACAGGGGAGCCCTCGATGGCCAAGAAAGAAAGTATTCAGAAGCGCTTGCAGAAAGTGCGGCCGCCGCGCGTCCAGTTGACGTACGAAGTCGAACTCGGCGACGCGATTGAGGTGAAGGAACTGCCGTTCGTAGTCGGCGTGATGGGCGATCTCGCGGGTCAGTCGGAAGTCGAACAGCCGCGGCTGCGCGACCGCAAGTTCGTCAATATCGACCGTGACAATTTCGACGACGTCATGAAGGGCATCGAACCGCGCGCGGCGTTCCAGGTCGAGAACCGGTTGAGCGAGGCGGGCGGCAAGTTCGCCGTGGACTTGCGCTTCCGTTCGATGGCCGACTTCAATCCCGACGAAGTCGTCGCGCAGGTCGAGCCGCTGCGTCGTCTGCTCGAGGCGCGCTCGAAGCTCGCGGACCTGCGCAACAAGCTCGCCGGCAACGACAAGCTCGAAGACCTGCTGAGCGAGGTGCTGGCCAATACGCAGCAATTGCAGGCGCTCGCGGGCAACACGGGCGGCGCTGGCGAAGCGGATCGTGGCGAGCGCAACGAATCCGGCGACGGCAACGAGCAATAAGCGCGAGGGGAGATCGACATGAATCAGCAGACTGGCGCAGTTCGCGCACCGGCCCTGGAAGAAGCCAAGGCCGCGCCCTCGTTGCTCGACGAGATCGTCGAAAAGAGCAAGGTGGCCAAATCCGAATCCGAGCACGCTCGCGCGAAAGACCTCATTGGCGAGCTCGTGCATCAGGTGCTGGAAGGCACCGTGATCGTCTCGAGCAATCTTTCCGCGACGATCGATGCCCGCGTGGCCGAACTCGACCGCCTGATCTCGGCGCAGCTGAGTGCCGTGATGCACGCGCCGGAATTCCAGGGGCTCGAAAGCACCTGGCGCGGCCTCAAGTATCTGTGCAAGGAAAGCAATACCGGCTCGACCATCAAGATCAAGGCGCTGCACGCGCCCAAGCGCGACATCGTGCGCGACTTCAAGACCGCCGTCGAATTCGACCAGAGCGCGCTCTTCAAGAAGATCTACGAAGAAGAGTTCGGCACGTTCGGCGGCGCGCCCTTCGGTGCGCTGATCGGCGACTACGAAGTGACGCGCCAGCCCGAAGACATGTATTTCATCGAGCAGATGTCGCATGTCGCGGCGGCGGCGCATGCGCCGTTCGTCGCGTCGGCCTCACCGGAACTGCTCGGGCTCGAGTCTTTCGCCGACCTCGGCAAGCCGCGCGACCTCGGCAAGGTGTTCGACACCGTCGAATACACGAAGTGGAAGTCGTTCCGCGACGCAGAAGATTCGCGCTACGTGGGTCTCACGTTGCCGCGCTTTCTCGGCCGCCTGCCGTTCAATCCGAAGGACGGCGCGACGGCGGAAGGCTTCAATTTCGTCGAAGACGTGGACGGCACGGATCACGCAAAATACCTGTGGTGTAACGCGGCATGGGCCTTTGCGGCGCGTTTGACCGCGGCGTTCGACGACTTCGGCTGGTGCGCGGCGATTCGCGGCGTGGAGGGCGGCGGCCTCGTGGAAGACCTGCCCACGCATACGTTCAAGACCGACGACGGCGAGATCGCGCTGAAATGCCCGACCGAAATCGCCATCACCGACCGGCGCGAAAAGGAACTGAGCGACCTCGGTTTCATTCCGCTCGTCCATTGCAAGAACTCGGACTACGCTGCGTTCTTTGCCGCACAGTCAGTGCAGAAGCCCAAAAAATATAGTACCGACAACGCGAACGCGAATGCCGTGCTTTCGGCGCAGCTGCAATACATCTTCTCGGTGTCGCGCGTGGCGCACTATCTGAAGGCGATGATGCGCGACAAGATCGGCAGCTTCGCGTCCGCGCAGAACGTCGAAGTGTTCCTGAACCGCTGGATTTCGCAGTACGTGCTGCTCGACGACAACGCCTCGCAGGAACAAAAGGCGCAGTTTCCGTTGCGCGAGGCATCGATCCAGGTCAGCGAGATTCCGGGCAAGCCGGGTTCGTACCGGTCGGTCGCGTTCCTGCGGCCGCACTTCCAGCTCGACGAACTGTCGATTTCGCTGCGGCTCGTGGCGGATCTGCCGAAGCCGGCGAATGCATAAAACCGCGCGAGCGCGCAACTGAGTTGAGCAGGAGCGGTCCGCTATCCAGCGGATCGCACCGGGAAGCAACCCGGGGGCATCGCCCTCGGGCCCGCGTTAGCAAACTACCGTAAACCACCACTCTGGGGAGTCGAGGCGTTATGAAGGACATCTATCTAAAATTCGGCAATCCGGCCATCAAGGGCGAGTCGCAGGACAAGGACCATGCTGGCTGGATCGAAATCGATTCGTGGAATCACTCGATTCTGCAGCCGCGTTCGGCAACGGCCTCGACGGCGGGCGGTCACACGGTCGAGCGCTGCGAGCATGCCGACATGCGCTTCCTGAAGGACATCGACGTGGTGAGCCCGCTGCTCTATCAGCACGCTTCGGGCGGCACGACCTTCGACGAAGTCACGATCGACTTCATGCGCTCGGACGGCGAGGGTAACCGCATCAAGTACCTCGAAATCAAGCTCAAATACGTGATCATTTCCAGCATCACGCCGGAAGTGGTCGGCGAAGGGCTGCCCACGGAGCAGTTTTCGCTGAAGTATGCGGCCGTGCAGTGGAAGTACACGCAGCAGAAGATCGGCGGCAACCAGGGCGGCAATGCGCAAGGCGCATGGAGCCTCACGAAGAACGACAAGACCTACGCGGTCTGACGCGGCGTGCGCAGGCGGCGCGCGCGATCGCGTGCAATGCCTGCGCCGGTTTCATCTGGCTGACCGACTCTATTTGAACCGATGAAGCGTTTCGAGCCAGGACTGCTTGACAAGCTCTTCGACGACGATCCGCATTCGCCGGCACCGGCGGCATTGCGGCAGTTCTCGATCGAAGAGCTCAAGGCGACCGTTGCGCGCGATCTGGAGTCGATCCTGAATTCGCGCATCGCGTTCACCGAGCACGAACTCGCGATGTTGCCCGAGTGCCGCCGTTCGATCCTGACCTACGGGCTGAACGATTTCGCTGGCTTGAGCCTCGCGAGTCATTACGACCGCGCGTTCATCTGCAAGTCGATCCAGCAGGCGATCGAGCGGCACGAGCCGCGTTTGCAGCGCGTAACGGTGACGCTCGAACTGAACGAGCGCTCGACCAACGCACTGTACTTCGCGATTCAGGCGTTGTTAGTGGTGCATCCGGCGCAAGAGCCGGTGAGTTTCGACGCGATGCTGCAGCCATCGACGCTGCAGTATTCGGTCACGCGCGCACGCGCAAAAGCATGACGCGGCCGCGACCGGCGGCGCGCGACATGGCATGACACAAAGGTAGTTTTGGGGGGCGGGAGCGTACCGATGGAAGAGCTGTTGCCGTATTACGAGCGCGAATTGTCGTTCCTGCGGCGTTATTCGCGCGAATTCGCCCAGCGCTACCCGAAGATCGCGGCCCGCCTCGCGATGACAGGCGAGCACTGCGAAGACCCGCACGTCGAGCGGATGATCGAATCGTTCGCGTTGCTCGGCGCGCGCATCAACAAGCGACTCGACGACGACTACCCGGAGTTCACCGAGGCGCTGCTGGAGGTGCTCTACCCGCATTATTTGCGCCCATTCCCCTCGTGCTCGATCGCCCAGTTCGGCGCCGCGGGCGCGCTCGGCAATCTCACCGAGCCGGCCGTGATCGAGCGCGGCACGGAACTGAAGTCCCGGCCGATCCGCGGCGTGCAATGCCGCTTTCGCACCGCCTATGACGTGACACTCGCGCCGATCCGCGTTTCGGAGGCGCGCTACGTGCCGGCGGCGATCGCACCGAGCGCGACCGTGCTCCCGCCGAATGCAACCGGCGTCCTGTCGATCACGTTCGAGTCGACGTCGCCGCAGTTCGACCTTTCTGCGTGGAGAAGCGGCGGGCTGCGCACTTACCTGCACGGCGAGCAGTCGTTCATCGCGGCGCTCGGCGATTGCCTCTTCGTGCACGCGATCGCCGCCTACGCCGAGCCCGAACGCAATGGCCGCTGGCGCGCTCTCTCCGCGCTGCCGTTCGCGCAAGCCGGCTTCGACGCGGCTGACGCGCTGATCGACTATCCCGCGAAATCGCACCCTGCGTACCGCTTGCTCACGGAGTATTTTGCGTTTCCGGACAAGTTCGATTTCGTCGACTTCGACCTCGCGGCAATGACCGCCGCGGCGGGCCGCTGCCAGCGACTCACGCTTCATATCGTGCTCAAGGACGTGCGCGGCGACTCGCACGTGGCACGGTTGCTCGACGCACTCGCGGCGCACCATCTGCGGCTTTTCTGCACGCCCGTGGTGAACCTCTTCAAGCAGCACGGCGAGCCGATTCGCCTCGATCATCAGGCGGTCTCGTATCCGGTGGTGGCGGAGGGCCGGCGCGCGTTCGCCTATGAAGTTTATTCGATCGACTCCGTGCAACTGGTGCGGCAACGCGCACACGAAGAAACGGTCGTCGAGTTCCGGCCTTTTTATTCGCTGCGGCATGGGGAATCGATGCGGGCCGGCCACTACTGGTTCGCCCGGCGCGACGAAGCCGTCGCGCAAAAGAGTCCGGGCTACGAAACCGAAATCTCGATCGTCGATATCGACTTCGAAGTCGATACCGAGCAAAACGAAACATTGAGCCTCGATCTGACCTGTACCAACCGCGATTTGCCCACTGCGCTCGCGACCGGGCTCGAAGGCGGCGATCTGTTTCTGGAGGGCGGCGCGATGGCGAGCAGCATCGCGCTCCTGATGCGGCCGACGCCCTGCGTGCGCTTCGAGCGCCGCCAGGCCGCGCACTGGCGGCTCATTTCGCATCTCGCGCTCAATCACGTCTCGCTCGTGAACCACGGCGCCACCACGCTCAAGGAAATGCTCGCGCTCTATGACCTGCGGCGCACGGCGGTTTCGGCGCGGCACGTGGACGGCATCGTCGACGTCGAGCAGCGCGCCGCCGTGCAATGGCTGCCCGGCAAGCCGTTCGCGACCTTTGTGCGCGGCATCGAAATCCGCCTGACCGTCGATGAGGATCACTTCGTCGGCACGAGCCTCGGAACGTTCGTACGCGTCATCGACGTGTTTTTCGGGCTTTACGTGCACATCAACAGCTTCGTGCAACTGGTCGTCGTTTCGCGGCGCACCGGCGAGGAGATCATGCGATGCAGCCCCCGCAGCGGCGAATCGATTCTGGCGTAATCGAGCGGCTGCTCGATGAGCCGCACCGCTTTGGTTTTTTCCAGGCGGTGCGCCTGCTCGAACGCTGGTTCGTCGACAAGGCCGGCGCGCGGCAGCGTGACGTGCTCCCACAGCGTATCGGCTTTCGCAACACGCTGTCGCTCGCGTTTCCTGCCAGCGAGATCGCGGTTGCCGTGTCTTATGACGCGGCTGGCGCGCCGCTGGCCGATGCCGGCCAGCGCACGGCGGCGCTCGATGCAGGCGAACTCGAACGCGTGGATCTCACGCCCGCGTTCTTCGGGCTGCTGGGCGCGCAAGGCGCGCTGCCGCTGAACTACACCGAGCAGATCGTCGCGCGCGAGCAATTGCGGCGCGACCGCGCGGCACGCGAGTTTTTCGACGTGTTTTCGAACCGCGCCACGGCGCTGTTCTATTCGGCGTGGAAAAAGTACCGGCTGCCGTTGCACTACGAACTCGATCGCGACGAACGCTATCTGCCACTGCTGCTCGCGCTTGCGGGCGTGGCCAACGACGCGTCGCGCGAGAGCCTGCAGGAAGGCGGCGGCGCGCTCTTCGACGAGGCGATCGCGGGGCATGCGGTGGCCGCGCGTCATCAGCCAGTTTCCGCCGCGTATCTGCGCCAGACGCTCTCCGACTATTTCGGCGTGCCCGTGCAGGTCGAGCAGTTCGTGGGCAAGTGGTACGACGTGCCGCCCGACCAGCTTTCCATGCTCGGCCAGCGCAACGTGATGCTCGGTGCAACGGCGCTTGCGGGCGAGCGCGTCTGGCAGCGCGACATGCGTGCGCGCCTGGTGATCGGGCCGCTTTCGAAGGCCGACTATGAGGCTTTCCTGCCGGGCGCGGAACACGCGCTCGCGCTCGAACGCATGCTCACGCTGCTCGCGCGCGTGACGCTCGAATACGAGGTGCTGCTGGTGCTGCGCCGCGAGGAAGTCGGGCCGAGCCGCCTGGGCGCCGGCGCGCGTCTGGGCTGGGATGCTTTCCTTTGCACGCACGAAGCCGACCGCGAGCGCCGCGACGCACGCTACGAACTGCACGTCATTCATTGAACACACGAGACCCGAGGCCGGACCGGACGACATGAGCACGCCCCTGAAAACCCTGATCGCGAAGCTGAACACGACTTGCCGGCTGGCTACCGAGCGTGCGGCCAGTGCGTGCCTGTCGCGCGGGCACTACGAAGTGGACCTCGAGCACGTGCTGCTCGCGCTGCTCGAAGAACCGGCCAGCGACCTCGCATGCGTGCTGCGTGCGTCGCGCGTCGATGTGCATGCGCTGCGTGCGGATCTGGAGCGCGAACTGCAACGCCTCAAGATGGGCAATACGCGCACGCCGGTGTTCTCGCCGCATTTGATCGCGCTGTTCGAGCAGGCCTGGCTGATTGCGTCGCTCGACTCGCAGATCGGGCGCATCCGTTCCGGTCATCTGCTGCTCGCGCTGTTGAGCGCGCCCGATCTCGCGCAGTTCGCGCAGCGCATGTCGGCGCGTTTCGCTGAGATTCCTGTCGGCGAACTCAAGCATCGTTTTGATGAGGTGACGCTCGGTTCGGTCGAGGTCGAGCCTGTCGAAGGCGCGGCAGAAGCTGGTGGCGAGGTCGGAAGCGCAACAAGTGTCGCTGCGTCGAAAACGCCTGCTCTCGACACCTACACGACCGACCTGACCCAGCGTGCGCGCGAAGGGTTTGTCGACCCGGTGATCGGGCGCGAAGCGGAGATCCGTCAGACGATCGATATCTTGATGCGCCGCCGCCAGAACAACCCGATCCTCACCGGCGAGCCGGGCGTGGGCAAGACGGCCGTGGTGGAAGGGCTCGCACTGCGCATCGCCGCGGGCGATGTGCCAGAGGCGCTGAGCGGCGTTGCGCTGCGCGTGCTGGACATGGGGTTGCTGCAGGCCGGCGCGAGCGTGAAGGGCGAGTTCGAGAACCGTCTGAAAAGCGTGATCGACGAGGTCAAGAAGAGTGCGCAGCCCATTGTGCTCTTCATCGACGAGGCGCATACGATCATCGGCGCAGGCGGTCAGGCCGGCCAGAACGATGCGGCGAACCTGCTCAAGCCCGCGCTCGCGCGTGGCGAGCTGCGCACGATCGCCGCGACGACGTGGAGCGAGTACAAGCGTTACTTCGAGAAAGATGCGGCACTGGCACGGCGTTTTCAGGTGGTCAAGATCGAGGAGCCCGACGAAACGCTCGCGGCGGCCATGCTGCGCGGCATGGTGGGGCTCATGGAGCGCCACTTCGACGTGCGCATTCTCGACGAGGCGATTACCGAGGCCGTGCGGCTTTCCCACCGGTATATCAGCGCGCGGCAACTGCCCGATAAGGCCGTGAGCGTGCTCGATACCGCGTGCGCCAGAGTGGCGCTCGCGCAGGGCGCGACGCCTGGTGCGATCGATGACGGCAAGAAGCGCATCGAACGTATCGAAGCGGAGATCGCCTCGCTCGAGCGGGAAACCGTGCATGGCGCCGAGCATGAGGGGCGCCTCGTGGCGCTGCGCGAGGCGCGGGACACTGCCGCTCGCGAACTGGCAGAAAGCGAGGCGCGCCACGCCGAGGAGCGCGAACTCGTGGCGCAGATCACGAAACTGCGCGGCCAGATCGACGCGGCGCGCGAAGACAGTACGTCATCCGAACGAATGCGCGAAGCCGATGCCGCGCGCGAATCGTTGCCTCCGCTCATCGCGCGCCTGCACGTGCTGCAGGAGAACGCGCCGATGGTGCCGCTGCAGGTCGACGCACACGTGGTGGCGGAAATCGTCGCGTCATGGACCGGGATTCCGCTGGGCCGCATGGTGAAGGACGAGATCCAGACCATGCTGAATCTTCATCCGCTGCTGGCCGAGCGCGTGATCGGCCAGGATCATGCGCTAGAAGCCATCGCGCAGCGCGTGCGCACGGCGGGCGCGAATCTGGAGGACCCGAACAAGCCACGTGGCGTCTTCATGTTCGTGGGACCGTCCGGCGTGGGCAAGACGGAGACGGCGCTCGCATTGGCCGACATTCTGTACGGTGGCGAACGCAAGCTCATCACCATCAACATGAGCGAGTATCAGGAGGCGCACAGCGTATCGGGCCTGAAGGGCTCGCCGCCCGGCTATGTAGGCTATGGCGAGGGTGGAGTGCTGACCGAGGCAGTGCGCCGGAACCCGTATTCGGTCGTGCTGCTCGATGAAGTGGAAAAGGCCCATCCCGACGTGCTGGAAATGTTCTTTCAGGTTTTCGACAAAGGCACGATGGACGACGCCGAAGGCCGTGCGATCGACTTTCGCAATACGCTCATCATCCTCACGTCGAATGTGGGCTCGACTGCGGTCATGCAGGCCTGCCTGAACAAGTCCGTTGGAGAACTGCCTGACGCTGAAGCGCTGGCAGAGTTGCTGCGCCCGCAACTGTACAAGTCGTTCAAGCCCGCTTTCCTCGGCCGCATGAAAGTCGTGCCGTACTACCCGATTTCCGACGACGTGCTCGCGGAGATCATCGAGCTGAAGCTCGAGCGCATTCGCCGCCGCGTCGAGGCAAACCACGGCGCCACATTCGAATGGGACGAGTCACTCGTCGATGCGGTGCTTGCGCGATGTACCGAAGTCGATTCGGGCGCGCGCAACGTCGATCACATTCTGAACGGCACGCTCTTGCCGGAACTCGCACAGCAGATTCTGGAGCGCATTGCGCAGGGCACGTCGCTCGCGCGCGTGAGCGTGCGCGCCGATGATGCGGGTGAGTTCGAGTATGAGGTGCAATGACCATGACGTTGATATGCGACCCCCATGCTTCGCTCGAAGCCCGACGCCTTAGCCCTTCTGTAGAACGCCATGTCGACTGACACGACCGCGCTGCTAGCGCCCATTAATGAAGCGTCGCCGTGCGGCGCCGACCTGCTGTTTTCGGCGGATTTCGACGCGATCCAGCATGCACGACGCTTCGACGACCCGTCGCTCGACCAGGGCGAGTGGATCACCGAGATCAAGGAAGCCGACTGGCCTTTCGTCGTCGAACGCTGCACGGCGTTGCTGCGCACGCAGACGAAGGACTTGCGGCTCGCCGTGTGGCTCACCGAGGCGCTCGCGATTCAGGAGGGCGTGCCGGGCCTCACGCAGGGCTATGCGCTCCTGAGTGGACTGGTCGAGCAGTTTTGGGAGCAAGTGCATCCGCTACCCGAAGGCGACGATACCGAGTACCGCCTCGGCAATGTCGCGTGGCTTGCGGGCCGCACGGCGGAATTGCTGCGTTCGGTGCCGCTCACGCAGTCGGGGGTGGCTTTCAGCGCGATCGACTGGGATGTCGCGATGCACGTCGCGCAGGCCGTCAAGCGCGATCCGGACCACGCTGACGATATCGCGCGCGGCAAGCCTTCGGTGGAGCAGATCGACGCCTCGAAGCGGGCCACGCCGGCTTCGTTCTATCGAACGTTGCTCACGCAGTTGAAAGCATTCGAAGCCGCTCTCGCTGCGCTCGATATGGTGCTCGAGGCGCGAGCCGGTGATGCGGCGCCGAGCTTCCGGCAAGCGCGCGAGGCCAGCGAGAGCGTGTATGGACTTGCGGAGCGGTTCGCGCGTGACGTGGGCGTGAACCTGAATGCGGAGGCCTTGGAGCCTGCCGTGCAGCCGGCCGCTTCGCCCGTGGCTGTCGAACGCGCGGAACCAAGCTTCAAGACACCTTTGGCCGTTGAGGACACCATGGCGAATCCGATTCGAATGCCGGTACGCGCGTACGCGGGCATACAGAGCCGTGCCGAAGCCGTTGCGCAACTGCGCGCGGTTGCTGTCTTCTTTCGCGAGACCGAACCGCATAGCCCCGCCGCCTATCTCGCGGACAAGGCGGCGGAATGGGCGGAGATGCCGCTGCACAAGTGGCTTTCGACCGTGGTGAAAGACGATGGCACGCTCGCGCAGATTCGCGAGATGCTGGGTGTGAAGACCGATGATGCGGGTTGAGCATGAATCTCACTGAACTTGTGCAGGTCATTCAGGGCGGTCTGATCCAGCAGGACCGCCTGATCAAGGCCGATATTCCGGTCTTGCCGGATAGTGCGCTCGTGCCGCGCAGGGCAGTTCTTTGTTCGGAGCTGGGGCGCGATTTCAGCGGTACGCTCGACCTCGTGTCCACGGCGGGTGACATCGAGCTCAAGAAACTCATCGCGCAACCAATGACGCTGTGGATTCAGCAAGCGGACAAGTCCTATCTCCCGGTCAACGGCTATATTCATACGGCCCGAAGGCTCGGCGCGGACGGCAGCTTCACGAGTTACCAGCTGACCTACGCCTCATGGATGCACTTTCTGCGGTTCCGCAGCGACATGCGGTACTGGCAGGACAAGAGCGCCGACGCCATCATCACGGACGTATTCAACGAGCATCCGCAGGCGCGCGGCCAGTTCCAGTTCGCCTTGAGCAAGCCGCTGCCGCAACGCTCGTATTGTCGGCAGAGCGAAACCGACTGGAACTTTGTTCACCGGCTGATGGAAGAAGAAGGTCTGTTCGGCTTCTGGCGGCAGGCGAAGGACGGCAAGTCACATACCTTGGTGGTGACCGACGACATCCACACACTCGATGAGGTGTCGCCTAATCCGGTTACGTTCTACCGGTCGGGCACTGGCAGCGAAACGGACGCCTTCACGCAGTGGTCGGGCTCGCGGACGTTGCAGAGCACGGCGCATACGACGCGCACGTTCGACTACAAGACGCCGTCGTCCGCGGTCAATCCCAAAGGGACAACGCTGCCGACGATGGCGAACCAGGGGGATTTGCCAGAGCAGGCCGAGGTTTATGAATACACCGGCGCGTACACTTACTTGGACCAGACCCGCGGCGAGCAGCTTTCAAGGGTTCATCTGGAGGAGTGGGAATCGCGGGCCAAGCGCTTCTACGCGGCGGGTGGGGTTCGCGGTATCGATGCGGGACTGCGCTTCGAATTGACCGGTCACCCGGAACACGATCACGATTCGGCGAGCCAGCGAGAATTCGCCGCGATCAACGTGCGCCGGTACATCGAGAACAACCTGCCGCTTTCGGACCACGAAGCGAGCTTTCCCCACAGCCTGCAGAGCGAACTGGCGCGGGCCAAATCCGGGCACACCGGAGAGACTGTGACCCAGGAAGATGGTTCCGCCGGTTTTTATCTGGTGGAGGTCGAGGCGCAACGCGTGACGGTTCCTTATCGCAGCCCGTTCGAGCACAAGAAGCCGGAGATGCACCTGGAGACGGCTATCGTAGTGGGGCCGCAGGGCGAAGAGGTCTACACGGACGAACTGAACCGGGTGAAGGTGATGTTCATCTGGGACCGGCAGAATTCCGGAGATGCGGGTGCTTCGTGTTGGGTGCGGGTCGCGCAGTCGGATACGGGCGGCGGTTACGGGAGCGTTCACGTTCCTCGGGTCGGTGAAGAAGTGCTGATCGGGTATGTGGGCGGAGATTGCGATCGGCCCATCGTCCTGCATCGCGTCTACAACGGGAGTGTCCAGCCGCAGTGGCACAGCAACGGTATTCTCTCGGGCTACCGGTCGAAGGAGTATTCGGGTTCCGGCTTTAATGAAATGGTGCTCGACGATGCGACGGGGCAGAATCGGGCGAGGTTGTTCAGCAGTACGGGGAACAGTGTGCTTCATCTGGGGTATCTGATCGACCAGAGCGGAAATACGCGCGGTTCATACCTTGGATCAGGATTCGATCTGAAGACGGATTCGTACGGTGCGGTGCGTGCTTCGCAGGGGCTGTACGTCACGACGCATCCTAAACAGGCTGGCAGCCAGCAACTGGACGTGAGCGAGGCCAGACAGCAACTCATGGGCGCCAAGAGCGTGGTTGAGTCGATGTCGCAGGCTAGTGAGGCGCATCAGGCGGAGAGTCTCAGTGACGGGCACGATGCGCTCAAGTCCTTTACCGATGCGACACAGAGCAGTGCGCAGGGTGGGGCATCGTCTGGTGGCAGAACGGCTGGAGGTGGCACCGGCAATGCGAACGCGTTCAAGTCGCCCGTCATGCTGGTCGCGAGTCCGTCTGGTATCGCGCTGTCGACGCAGCAGTCAGTGCATTTGGCGAGTGATCAGCAAACTAATTTAGTGAGCGGGAAAAGCACGTTTATTGCCACCGGGAAGTCACTCGTGGCGAGCGTGGCGGAGAAAATAAGTCTCTTCGCGCAGAACGCTGGCATCAAATTGTTTGCTGGCAAGGGCCCCGTGCAGCTGCAAGCGCAGTCGGATGCAATCGAACTGGCGGCGCAGAAAGGGCTGACGGTAATTTCGGCGACCGATATGGTCACAATCTCGGCAAAGACGGGAATTTTGCTGACGAGTGGCGGCGCCTATATCCGGATCGCCGACGGCAATATCCAGGTCCACGCGCCTGGGACGGTCGATGTGAAGGGGACGGCGCACAATTTCTCGGGACCGACGCGCCTGGACACGAACTTCCCGTCATGGGTAGCGGCGGACGGCAAACCAAAGCGTTCTACCTCATTCTCGGGATAAGCGCTTCGTGGAGCGAGCAGGACGCCCTGCGCACCCACGGTGCTTTTATGAGCATAATCAGGAAACCAACAGCATGGCAGCCGACAATGGCGATACGTTGACCCCGGTCTCGCAATGGGCCTATCCCTTTCCACAGAAAAATGCGGCAGGAACAGTGGACCCGGACGCCTATCTGGCCGCACTCCAGGGCAGCGATGGCGCCTTCCCTTTGGGCTTGAACGGTCTATGGCATGGCGGGATTCATCTAGATGAGATCGGCGCGTCGCCGACGGCAGGCGAAAGCGCAATGGACCGCAGCGGCGGCGTACGGTGTATCGCGGACGGTGTGGTCGTGGCTTACCGGCTCGATAGCGACTACCAGCATTTGTCTTATCCAGACAAATCGACGGCGCTATATTCGCGAAGCTTCACCTTGGTCAAACATAGGCTGACCTTGCCCGCGGTGCCGGCGAATGCGCCGAATGCGCCTAACAATGCGTCGCATCCAACTGGCACTCCGTCGCAGACGCCCGCGAACAACCAACCGAACAAGTTGAGCACGGACCCGGCAGATTCGCTGGTCTTTTTCAGCTTATACATGCATTTGGCGCCTTGCACGGTATACAAGCATTCGGAACAGGACAAGAACAAAAAGACCTGGCCGAGTTACTACAACGCCGAACCGCTTTACACCGTCAACGAGAAGCGCGCTACCGATAAGCAAGAGAACGTCAAGGACGGGGAGCCGATCAAAGGCTCGCATGTGCATCGCGACAACCATGGCCATGTGGGCGAGAACATTGGAATTTTGCCGTCGGGCAGCAAAGTTAAACTTCAACGTCTGGCACATGCGCCGAAGAACTGGGGGCGCATTGCCAGCATCGTTTCCGGTGGCATCGTCCCGCTTGTGCCCGGAAAAGAGGCGCCGGCGGATGCGTCGCATGGCTGGGTATTTATCCCGTGGCTCGATGGCGAGATCGATCCTGCGGCCCTCGACAGCGTTTATGTGCTGCCCACGCCGGTACGCATTGGTGCCGGTGACGTGATCGGCTATCTGGGTGAATATCAGAATGTCGAGCATACGTCGACTTTGCCGCCGAGTCCGCAACGTGCGTTGCTGCATGTCGAGGTGTTCGCAGGCGACGATTTACAGGCGTTTTTAGCGCGCAGCCGCGCGCGTGCGGCGCAGTTGACGCAGGAGCCAAAGACACAACTGGTGCTGTCGAAAGGGGCGAATCTGTACGGCTGTAAGACCGATGGCGATTTTACGTTGCCCGCGAACACTGCGGTGACGGTTGCGAAAGACGCACCACAGACGGGCATGTGGACCAAGGTGCAGGCCAAGGCGGCTGGCGCCAACAGCGCAACGGATTACTGGATTTTGCGCAGTGAGCTGGCAAGCAAAGACTCACGACGCGCATGGAATTCCTTTCCGTTGTCGTTGTCGGCGGCGCCCACTGGAAGCAGCGACTACACGCGCGTTGTTAATATCGCCGGTCTGACCGAACATTTGGACGACAAGAAGAGCAAGTGGTACGAGGTCGATGCGGGCGATGCCAGTATGAAGACGGTCAAAGGGTTCGTTTGCGCATCCGGACAGCCGAATGTCTCGCTGCAGAACAAATGGGCATGGGCCGGATTTGAATTGCTGTCGTCGAATCTGACGACAGCCGATATGTACAAACGTTACCTTTACCTGAAAGGCGACAACGCAACTGCAGACGAAAAGAGCGCGTTCGAGGCGAGTTTCAACACGGCGAAAAGCGATGCGCTGATCGCAAAGCTTGATGAGATTCTGACGCCAAGGAGCGACCCGCAAGGCAAGATCGGTGGACGGAGTCTGCTCTCTGCATTGGACCTGAAATGGCGCGCGAGTCGTATCGATCATTTGGTCGTGAAATACGAGAGCGAGTGGGGCGGCCCGATGAGCAAATGGGACGCGCTCGACTCTTTTATGCATGATGGTCTGCCGTATTGGAAGACGGAGAAAGAGCGGATCAAGCTGTTGCAGATGTGGGATGCTTGCCAGGCGGCACTGAATCCCGTGTCGGCACCGAGTGTCTATCATTTGCATCCGGTGGGGATCGTGGGGAATTTCTTCGATCCCGACGCTTGTGCTTGCGGCTGCTGCGTAACGGTGACCGGAACGCGCTTCAAGAAGGATGCGAATACGTATTGGTATGGCCCGCAGCATTCGGGTTCGATCTCGCTGGGCAACTGTCCGGCGTTGGCGACGATGCGGACCAACGGGACCCTAAGCGAGACCGAGGAAAGGATTCTGCGCGCCATGTCGCAGAATGAAGGCAAGGTGGATACGGTTCAAGCGATCGATGTAGCAATCATCAGCGCTGGGGCAATGCAGAAGACCATCCGTGGTTCGGCAAGCCAAGGCGAACTGGCCACCCAGATCGCTGCGTTTCGAGACGCGCATCCTGCTGAGTACCAACGGTATTTTGCTAATTGCGGCTGGACCGTTACCGGTTCGGGCAGCGATGCTTCGCTGGGGTACGCGCATTCGACATTTACGAGTGGCGCCCGGATCATTGGTGACGAGCTTTACACTGCGTTACGGCGCGATTGTTCCATCTCCACTTTTGGCAAGCCGGTCAACTGCCCGCCTGTCGCGTCGATGGCGCACGCTGTGTCGTCACCGCTATACCAAGAGCTGCAAATCAAGGACTTCGTCGATCGGCTTAATCAGGCTATCAACAAGACACCTAGCGGCTACGCTTATCCGATCAAGGATTATCTTCAGTCAGCGCTCGGCCGTGCGACCGTGCTGGATCAGGACGTCAACTGGCCCCGTGCAACACCAGTCAGTATGAAAACTTCGTTGGATCGCTTTTTTCAACACAATCCGCAGGCGTCGCACAATCCGGCAGAATGGGGGGCGAACAGGTCTGCATACGAAACAAGTATCCTGCAAGATTACGGGCCATCGCGCTCTATGGCGCAAGTCAACGGCGAGTCGGTCGCGCCGGGAAGATATCAGCATCTGGTCCAAGCCTTGGGAATGCCATCTTGAGAAAGAAGACTTCAAAATCTATGAAGACAAGTAACCTGCAGTTTCGAATCAGCTTAGTTTGCTTGGATGCTGTTCGTATCGGCACGGGGATTGCCACCGCTTTTCTCCTGACCAACGGCGCTGCTACGCCATCACTTGCCTCCGAAACATCGTCCACATTCCGCTTCGCTCTACCGGGTGGGGCAGCCATTCTTTACGGCAACGCATCGAACCCTCAAGCACCATTGGCCGAGCGGTCCTGGCAACAGGCAGTATTTTATTTCCCGAACGGAGCGACGTTCAGCCTGCTGCCAAGAACTGGCAAAACGAACGCTGGCGGGGCTGCAATTGAACCGCCGAGCGAGAGCGATATTTCGCCGTCCGGCCAATTTGTTGTTATAGGGCGAGTCGAATCGGGGACGGTATCGTCTGGGCCGGGGCAAGCGGAGTCCGTCCTGAGCCGGGAGTACTGTCCTGTCATTGAGATACGCACGGGGTGTATTACCGCCGATCAAACTGGTGCGATATGCGGAGCGGGCTGGCAGGCTGGCCAGCCCGCACAGTGGGGAACGGAGGATCAAACGAACGTGATGCTGAAGCGCGATCGTCCGTCGGCGAGCAGGCTGCTGCGCTTCATCAGCGCCGGTCAGCCGGTACGATTAGTAATCGACGACGATTCCGGTGCGGACAATCTCTTGCGGTGCGATCCGCTGTCGTCCATTAATCGCGAGGCCTATCAAAAGATTGCAACTGCTTTGCATGCCGCAGGCGCGAGCAACGATGCGCGATTGATAGACGCCGCACTGTCGAATGCCAACGACGGCGCGGCACATACGTTAGAGTCTGCAGTCGCGGATGACCGGCACCGTGCGGCGACTGTGTCGGCACATAATGCAACGCTCTATACGGCACCCGATGATAGCCACGCGAGCCGCGCCTATCTAGTCCAGAACGATACGGTGACGGTATTGAAGCAGTCGCCTGCCGGGTGGGCCTATGTCGACTACGTCACAGCTTCCGGCAAGCATCTGGTTCGATGGGTCAAAGCCGACCAACTGTCGATCGAGCCCTGATGTGATCGAATAACTGAATTGAAATGCCGTGACCACTTTTTCGGACGTATCGTGCGTAAGCGATTTATCGGAAAGACGACTCTGTCGCCTGGAAGTGTTGCCGTTTCTTGGATTCTGGCCTCAAGTTGGCATTGGAGCTTCCGCAGCGGCGGCGATGGGGTTCGCAGCGACTTGAAGGCTATATGACTTACGACTATCTGACGAAGGTATCCATAAATCGCCCCGTGACGGCGGAGGAGTGCGCGCGTCGCCTCGATATCCGCAAGCCGGCGGCAAGCGATGCGAAAGACAAGCACATGGTCTTTCGAATGAACAACATCTATTTGGACATTTGCGATACCTCATACCAGCAGGTGGGTTGGGCAACCCTGGCCTTTCTCGTCGGATTTCCCGGATTTGCCTATTTTGGCTGGCAGTTCGTGTTGTTCACTCATAGCAGCGCGATTTTCTGGACACTGGTTGTGCCGTGTGCCATAGGATGCGCGTTTTGTGCCGGCATTTTGCTGAAGGACTGCTTCAACTACCGGCACAAGACAATTCGGTTTAACAGGAAAAACCGGATGGTCTATGCCTTCCGCCATAACGGCAAGAACGGGGTCGTTGCCGTGCCTTGGGACAAAGCTTTCTTCTTCACTGACCGGCAGACGTCTTCGCCGCTCTTCGGCGGTGCGCCAACCGTCCTGAGATGTTTCGTGCTCGCCGAGGACAATAAAACCATCGTCAATACCTTCAGTTTTGGCAAACGTACGGTCAACGGGGGATCGGAGACGTCAGCGTGGGGGCGAACGTTCTTGAGCAACTTCTGGCGAACTTCGAATTCGTTCGAAAGTTTATGGAAGACGGCCCGGAATCGCTTCCACCTATCAAGGAGTACTTGCCCGAAGGACCGTCCTTGAGGGCATCGGCGAGTGTGTTGTTTTCCAATTTCAAGGCCGTTCGCAGGGCAAACGCCGCCCTTTGGCTGCTGGCGACCGTGATCGCGGTTCCAATGTGCCTGATGGTGTTATTGCATTACATTGCGCAACTGACTAGTCGTGAGCCGGTGTGGCCCGAGGACGTACAACGAGCTTCGCTCCCCGGTGAACCGTCTTCGACGGTGACGGCCCAAGTGGCGGGACGCTAAGACTCTGACGCGATGGCATTCGACGGCGACATCCGGGTTAAGACTCAGCGGCCTTTGACTGACAAGGGAGATCGTCAGGAAGGCAAAGTTCGTGGGCAACCTCCAGTCCGTGTTCGCCTGGCTTAGCTGGAAAACGTGCCGTGAGCCGGTTTTGCCAGAAGCCATCCAGCAGTCATCGAAGCTCGACACATTCGTGGCGAGCGCCACTAAAGTCGGATCAGAGAAAAATCTCAGGGAGCAAATATGACTCGCAAATTCATACTGAAAGACGACAAGACCGATCAAAACGGCGTCGTTATGGATGGCATCGAGGGGTCTTCGTTTTCCGGGAGGCCGATGGCCTATATCGGAGCACCGGTCATGTGCCACACCTGCAATACCCAAGGTGTCATCGTGTCGGATGGAACTCCGCACACGCTGACGGTAATGGGAAAACAGGTCGCTCTAGAAGGCGACCTGTGTCAGTGCCACTGTCAACCCCAGCCGAAGCTTGTGGCATCGCAAACCACGGGAACGCTTTCCGCCTGAAGTGATCTGTGGTTGTGATGATAGGCCCGAGGGCCATTCCCCCTACAACCCCGCCCGAAACTCAATCCGCCGATTCCTTGCCCGCCCATCACTCGTATCGTTCGAAGCAATCGGCTGGTCAGGACCCACACCAGTCGCCGTCATCTGTTGCGGCGAGATCCCCTTGCCGACGAGATACCCTTTAACAGCATCGGCACGCGCCTGGCTCAGCGCAATGTTTGAAGTGCGATTACCCGAGTTGTCCGTATGCCCGATGATCGCCACAGTACGCGTATTCATCTTCGCAAGCACGGCCGCCATCTGATCAAGAATCGCCCGGCCTTGCGGCGTGAGCGTCGCACTGCCCGTTTCGAATTCGATCGTGCGATTCGCGAGCGTCTGGTCGAGCAGCCCCTGCTCGGACGCGCTCACACGCAACCCATTGCGGATCGTATAGGTCGGATTGAGCGCGGTGGCCATGTCGCTCGCGATCTGCTGGCGCGTGGCCTCGTTGCCCACCTCGCCGCGCACGTCGATTTGCGTGCCGTCGATCTTCAGCTGTCCTTTATGGATCTGTTTGAGCTGCGCGTTGAGCAGCTTCTGCACGTTATCCGACCAGTTGGGCGGCGTCGCTACGTCGCCCACTTCAATCTGATCCACGACGTTCGCCGCGCCATAGGTCTCGCGCAGACGAGCGAGCACAGCCGCATGCGTGGCTTCGTCGGGCACCTTGCCGCCTGCCACGACCTGGCCGGGCGCCGTATCGACAGGCGCGGGCGTGGACGTGGCGGTCGAGCGGGGAACAGTATCAGCCGTAGAGGCGGCCGGGTTCGCCGCAGGAAGCTCAGTCGTGCTGACCTGCGCGCCGCTGTTGTTCACGGGCGTGACGCGAGCAGGGCTCGCATCGTCGGCCCACGCGTTCGAGCCAGCGAATCCCAACACGCCAGCCGCGAGCGCCGCAGCCATCGCCGTACGCACAGGAACGCGCGCCTGTTTATCCGCGCCGAGCATGCCCAGCCTCCCCAACGAACGCTTCCTGGAACGTGTCGATCGCAAGACGCAGCGACAGTTGCGGCTGATCGAGGTAGCTGACGAGTTTGCTGATGCCATGGTCGCTTTGTGCGTGACCGTCGATCCATTCGGGATCGTCGATATCGATGTTGTGGGCGGCGTAGGTTTGCGGATCAACCACGCTGTGCAGGGTCCGGGCCGATGCGCCGTTGAAGCCGACGATGAGCCGCTCGCGCTGCGCGATGGTGCCGATGAAGATAGCGAGTTCAAAGTCCGCCTTCGAAACGAACGGCGCGATCAGCTCCAGCCAGAATGCGGCCACGAGGCTGCGGTAGAACGGGTCGACCGGCAGCGGCAGCGTGAGGCCGCGCTCCAGATGCGAGGAGCCGCTCGTCATCACTGGTCGCAGCAGCGAGCCGAGCGCGAGCATCGCGCCGCGCAGGCGCACGGGGTGGCCGCTCGCGAGCAGCATCCGCTCGAGGCCTTCGAGCGTCTGGTGTTCGACGAAGTCGTTGAAGGTGCCGTCGTGCGGGTTGCCCACGCCGCCCACATCCACGGGAACCTGGGTTTCGCCGAGCGCATGCAGCGCGCCCGCCGGTTCGCTCGTGCCAAGGAGCGGCTGCATCTGCTGCGCGGCACGCGACCACAGCCGCGCGAAGGCGAGCGGGCTGCGCGCGAGAAAGGCGAGCGGCTGCTCGACTTCGAGCGCGGTGGCCGCGAGAAACGGAAAGCGCCGCGACGACTGGTCCTGGCTCGCCACCATGTGCCCGGCGATCGCGAGTTTGCTCTGCGAGCCGAGAAACGCGAAGTGCATGGGCTGCGCTTCGGCATAGACGATCTTCCACCGCGGATCGTCGGCGAGCAGTTCCATCGCCTGTGCGATCCAGCGGTCCAGTGTCTGCAGCAGCTGCGGATTGTGAGCACTCTTGACGAAGTCGCCGCGCGACGGAATCTTGCCGAAGTACGCGATCTGCGCCTGAACGGACTGCGTCATTGCGCGGTTCCTCCTGTCTGAGTGGGGGCCGCCGCGGCCACGGCGGCGGGCGACGCGCTCGCGCCGGCCGCAGGGTTGGCAGCCGCACTGTTCACTGTCCCGACGCTTGCGATCGAAGAGGGCAGTTGCACGCCGCTCAAACCTTGCTGCTGCGGCGCGTTACTGCTCGCAGCCGTGGGCTGCGAGGTGCTGACGATGCGCATGCTCACCGATACGGTCACGCTGCCTTGCGTCCACGTCAGGTCGAACGTGCCGTCCGGATGGCGCGTGCGCTGTGCCGAGTTGATGAGCTTCTCCAGGCCGTAACGTCCCGGCTCGTTGACGAACTGAATCGTGCGACCGTCGAACGTGGTGGCCGAGAGCGTCGCGCCCGGCGCGCCCTGAGGATTGGGCCAGACGAAGTTCGTCCACTGCGGCGGCGTGTTGCGGTAGCGCAGTTGCTGGCCGTCGATCGCGATCGTGTACTCGGTCGTGCCGCTCGAAGGCTGCGGCAGGATCTGGAACACGGTCTGCGGCTCGGCCGAGCCTTGTCCCGCGCCCGCCGCGCCGCCCGCAAGCGGCGCCACCCAGCGCGCGAAGCCGGTCGTGAAGTCGGGCGTGAGCGTGAGGCCCATGTCGCCCCAGGTGCGTGCGGAGAGCGTGTCGCCGCGGCGCACGGCGAGTGGCCCGAGCGTGGTGCCGACGAACTTCGAAATCGCACCGTCCGGCCCGAACATCTGGGCGATTTCGCTCGCGCCGGCCTCGATCTTCGCGCTCCCCGCAAACGGGTACTTGTTCGCGAGCGAGGCCTGGAACGGTTGGTACACCTGCGCATTCCAAACCTTGTTCACTTCCACGGTCGCAGGCTGGATCACCACGGCGTAGGCCTGCATGAGCGGGCGCACGAGCAGCGGGCGCAGCGCCTTCTTCTGCGCGTCGGTCAAGCCCGTGAGCATCTGCTCGTCGACGAACTTGAGCGAATCGGAAAGTTCGGAGCCGTTGCCGTCCAGCGTTTGCTGCATGAGCTGGCGCGCGCCCGGTCCCGGGTCGCCCTGATTCTTGATGACGTTAAGACGCGTGCGCACCTTCGAGAGCGAGTCCATGTAGCCGCCGAGCAGCGACGCGTTGTCGTGCGTCACGACCATGCGGCCCAGCCCCGCGAATGCCTGGCCGATCGGACCCATCGAAGGCTCGACCGGATTGCCGTTGAGGTCGAGATTGGCCGTGGCAGTGTTGCCCGACATGCGCGAGAACCATTGCCTGACCCATCCCGTCACGCCGCTTTCCGCGCGCTTGATGCTCACGCTCGCGAGCGATGGGTTATCCCACGAGGTCTGGTCGTACGCGGTTTCGAGGATCTTGCGGATCGGCGAATCCTGCGGGTCGCCCAGGCGATTCATCGCATCGACGGCCTGGCCGAACGTGCCGAAGTCCTGCACGGCAATGCCCTGCATGAACTTCTGCCAGTTCTGCGCATACTCGGTCTTGTACATCGACACCAGCGCCTTCTGGATCTGCTCGGGGCTGCCTTCGAGCGTGAGATCGTCTTGCGCCGAGGTGTTGAGCACCCAGTCCTTCGCTTGCAGTTCCTTCGTTGCGGCGTCGCGGATCGCAGGCTGCACGTACTGGAACCACGCCTCGCGCGTGAAGGTGCCGGAAATCGCGTAACTGCCCGCAATCAGCGAGGTATTCGTGTCGCCGACGATGCGCGCAACCGTCATGGGCGCGAAACGCGTGGAGGCGCGCGCCTTGATCTCCTCGTACACGCGCTGACGCGCCGGCATGCCGCGCACCACGTGGCGCAGGTTTTCTCGCGTCTGGTCGACGAGCGCCAGGTTCGCGTCGATCATCGGCCAGTCGTCGTCGGAGACGCGCGCGAGGTAGAACGTGATCATGCGCTCGGCACTCTTGATCATCTCGTCGCGAGGCATGTTGCCGCGATTCGTTTCGAGCCAGCCACGCCAGAAGCGCGCGATCTGGTCGGTCAGGTGCGCGGCCTCGACGTGACGCTTGTCGGAGAGCATCAGGTAGGTCTTGAGCGCGTTGTACGCGTCTTCGACGCTCGTGGGCGAGGCGGCGCTATAGAGGCCGCCCTGGCTGCCGGCCGCCATTGCCGTGTGCGCCGAGACGGGAATCGCACCCGAATCGGGCGTATGCGACATCGGCGCGAGCAGTTCGGGATGCGCGTCCACGTCCTTGAGAAACGAGGCGAGATTCTGCGAGACGGGCGTCAGCATGATCTGCCGTACGCCGCTGTAATACTCTTCGAGCAGATGCTGTTCGAGCCGGTCGCCCTGGTAGAGTCCGAGCGAAACGGCGAGCGGGCGGTCGCGACGGAACTGCTCGAGTTGCTCGATGCGGTCTTCGAGAATGTCCATGGCCTGCAGGCGCGACTGCAGGTCGTTGCGGTTCTGCTGCATGCGCTCGACGTTGTCGAGATCGGCCTGCACGTTCGCCACGAGCTGCTGGTTGCCGATGGTCGACCACGTCCAGCCGCCCAGCGCGAGCGCGAGCACCGCGACGAAGCCGAAGAACGTGGCGTAGCGCATGCGCGTCTTGGCAGGGCTCGCGAACTGCTTCACGGTTTGCCGGTCCGCGAAGATCACTTTCGAGAAGAGATCCCGCAGGAAGAAGCCGTTTTTGGAAAACGCGCTATGCGGCTTGGGCAGCCCCTCGGCGGAGAGCACGAAACGGTTGGCAATGCGCTGCGCGGCGGCGCTGCTGGTTTCGCCTTCCTGCAGCGCGCTCGTGAAATAGAAGCCGCGGAAGATCGGCTTGTACTGGAAAGGGTTGTTCTCGAACAGCGTAGCGAGGAACGCGCGCAACGCCGGCTTGATCGCCGAGAATTCGAGCGGGAAGCTCAGTTGCCCAGGCGAGAGCTGCTTGCCGCGGCTGAGCGACATCTGCGCGATGCTGATTTCCTTGAGGCCTTCGTAAAGCTCTTCGAAGCGCTCGTCGAACAGCGCGACGATATCGCGCTTCTCATCCGGCTCGTAGGGCAGGGTAGCGCCCCACACGCGGTCGTACTCCTGGCGGTCGTTGCTGCTGAAGAATTCGGTGAAGCCGGTAATCAGGTCGGCCTTCGTGAACATCACGTACACGGGCGCAAACACTTCGAGCTTTTCGGTCAGTTCCTGCACGCGCTGGCGCAGATTCTTCGCGAGGTTGATGGCGAACTCGGGGCGGTTGCCCGTGAGTTCCGCGATGCTCGCGGTGACGATGATGCCGTTGATCGGCGCCTTCGGACGATGGCGCTTGAGGAGGCCGAGAAAGCCGAGCCATTCGCTGCGGTCTTCCTCGTGGACCGAATAGCGGCCCGCTGTGTCGAGCAGGATGCCTTCGGTCGTGAAGAACCAGTCGCAGTTGCGCGTGCCGCCAATGCCGTGCACCACGGCGTCGTGCTTGTCGGCGAAGGGGAATTGCAAGCCCGAGTTCAGCACGGCGCTGCTCTTGCCGGCTGCAGGATTGCCGATGACGATGTACCACGGCAACTCATACAGCGCCGAGCCGCCCGAAAGCTGGCCGATCTTCGAGGACTTGATGGTTTTTACGGCGTCGACGAGCCGCGTGCGCAGCACATCCAGCTCCGCCTGCCTGGCAGGGGCGGGTGCGGGCTCCCCGTTATCGGTCTGCGCCTGCTGCTCCAGCATGTCGCCGAGCTTGCGGTTCGCGCGCCGCACGCGCGCGCGGCGCCAGAGCCAGAACACGAGCCAGATCGCGAACAGCGCGCCGAGCACGGCAGCGGGCCAGACCGGGCTGATTTGCAGTGCATCGGCCGCGATGAACAATGCGGCCGCGAGCGCGATCACGCCGACGACAGAGAGCGTGCGCGTGTTTGTCAACACGTTGAAGAAGCGTTGCATAAGCCGTTCAGGTCCTGGTGCCTTGGGTGCTGTTTGTCGTGGTGTGCGGTGTCGTCACGCAGCAAGAGGTTTTGCCGCCCGGCAGAATGAATGAACGCCCCATAAAACTCCCCATTTATTTCCCGCTGCGCCTCATTTAACAATTGCCGGCGCGCGACCCAGAACGAAGCCGGGTTTGTGATATTCGACGTGGCCCAGGTCCATCAATTTCCAGCGCCCGCCCCAGGTCAGGCCAACCTGCTCGGCCACCTGGCCGTATAACTGATAACCCCGCATCGCCCAGGGATCTTTTTCTGAAATGACGAGCTTGCCGTCACGCAGAAATGCGTTATCGGCCGCGAGTCCATATTGGTGATAGCTTTGGAAAGCTGCCGCGTTTGTCACATTACCGCCCATTTGCGCAAGCCTGTTTTGCCGCTCGGGGCTGCGGTAACCTTCCAGTAGTGCCATTTCATAACCGTATTGCTCGCGCATGATCTTGTAGACGAGCAATAGCCGCGTGCGGAAATCCGCATCCAGCAGATTCCAGTCGCGGCTTGCGTCGTGCAGCGCGGGCCGCACCTGCTCGACCTCCTTCGTGGCGAATACCTCGGGAGGCAGCGGCGGCGGTGGAACCAGCTGCTCGCCGTTCAGCAAGGCAGCGATTTTTTCGTCCGGCACCCGGGGCGTGTCATCGTATTGAAATAACTGATGACCGCGCAATGTAATGGCAATGAGCGGCGGCGTCGCAAGAATACCTGCGGTAATGAAAATCAGCAAGCGCCGCCTGATGAGTATATTTTTCATATCGGCCATTCTCGAATGAGAAATTTTTGCCGACTTAAAGAACTGACTACGGGCGTGAGTGGCGCTTGCTGAAGCGCGACGCATAATTAAATTATGCAATTCGAATAACGTGCTGAAAAGCGATGCGCGTACGGCGGGCAGCAGCAAGAGTGCGGCCAGTGGTACGGCAATGGCAAAATAGGCGACGAGAGCAATGGCGACCAAAAGCGAACCCGCGGAGTGGCAATTGTTTTTTGTAATGCTTGATTTTAGAATCAGCGCTGCCCGAAGTTGGGCCGCCTCGTATTATTGCGGTGAAACAGGCTCAATTCAATGAGCACAATGAGCACGATTCCAACGAGACAGTGAATGAGTGCGCCGGACAACTCTACCCCCAAGGCTGCCCCCAGCCTCCTCGCCGACACGCCAGCCAGCGTCCCGGGCGCACAACCGGGCGGCTCGCGCATCCTCGCGAATCTCGAGGGCCGCGTCGTGCCGCCGGCCGCGCCGCCTGGTACAGGTCGGCGTTCGCGCACGCCGATGCTGGTCGGGGCGCTGGCTCTGATCGGCGCCGCCGGTTTCGGCGCCTGGCACGTGGCCGAGCGCAGCGCACCAGCGAACGCCGGGACGCAGGCGGCTGCCACCGCCGTTGCACCGATAGCTGCCCCTGCAGGGGCAGCGCCAACCGTCGCGAACGCGGCGAGCGCGCATGATACGGCGTCGGCTTCGCACGCCGCCACGATCGTGAGCGACGACGAAACTGCCGACAACGCGAAGCCCGCACCTGACGCCGTTGCGTCCGCAACGGTACCCGACGATGGCCGGCTTTCGCGTGCGTTGGCCAATGGCGCGCGCGATGCCGGAGCGAGCGCACCAGCGGGCGGTGCGGCGCCGCAGGCGAGCGCGTCCGTAGACGCGAATCACAAGCATCCGGCCAAGGGCGCCGAAGCCCGCCACGAAGCGAAAAGCGCCGCGCATGCAGGGAGCGCCAAGGGTGAAACGCTGGCGAAGAAGCGACACGATGCGCGGCCAGGCGGCCAGAAGGACGATTCCGATGTCGATCTGCTAGCCGTGCTCGTTGCCCGCACCAAGCCGGGCGATGGCAAGGACGCGTCCGCGCACGCGTCGAAGCCGGCGGCTGGCAAGCTCACGCTCGCGCAGCAAGTCAAGGCGTGCGGAGAACAGGGCTTCTTCGAAGATCAGCTTTGCCGTTGGCGCGTGTGCGACGGGCATTGGGGCAAGGATCCGGCGTGCCCCGCGGCGGCGCGCGCAAGCACGGAGCATTGAGGCGTCAGCGCGCCTCTCTCGAACGCACGCACGCGCACGTCAACAAGGCCGTTCGTTCGCTGTGTACTGTGAACACCCCGGCGAGCACCCCGTTGCATCGCGAATCGTGGCCATCAGGTCATCGGGGTGCACCATCAATTCGCGCACGAGACGCAGCATCGAATACTGGTCGAGCACGGCATGCCAGCGCGACGATTGCGTGAGGTGCTGCCAGACAGCAGCCAGTATTTCCGGATCCGCATGGCGCCCGTCCCACTGGGCGCTGGCGTATTCGAGGCTCGCCGGTGCGGACAAAAGCTGCATACGGCTCGCGGCGTTGAGCATTCGCGAAACGCCGTTGGCGGGCGCGTCGCAGCAATAGAGCACGGCGTTCAGCAAGCCGCACTCGTCGAAGCCTTGCGCGCGTAGCGAGGCGCCGTGCAGTCGCACTGGCCCCTGCTGGGTCTCGAACGTATACACGACGTTTTCTTCAGCGTGCGTGAGCAGGCGCAAACCGCGCATGAGCCGCGGCAGGTCGGTCGTTGCGGATTCGACGGATGCCTTCGCTTCGACGAGCAGGCGCACGTTCCAGACGGGCACGATATCGAAGGTCTTCGCATGCAGCCGCTCGAGCAGGACCACGTCCCATTCCGTTTTGGCGCGCTCGTGCGAACCCGGTATCGAGGCCGGGACGCGCATCGAACTCACGACACGGTACGCGTGCGGGTTCTCCTGCGCCGCGTTGAGCCTTTGAGCCAGAGATTCGAGGGCTTGGATGGCCAGCGCTTCGACAGCCGCGCCGCGTCGCTGCGACGCCCGGCCTTGCGCCACGGCCGCCGGCGTACCCGGCCGCGGACCATACGCATCCAGCAATGATACGTATTGCTGCACGAGTGGGTCGGGCGCCAGGGCTTCGAGCCGGCACAAGCGCGCCAGTGCCGGACTGTTCTGCAGATCGGCCAGCGCGGGTTCGAAAGCCGAGCCCTTCGCAAGCTCCGGCGAAGCGAGAAGGTCTCGCGCGGTTTCATGGAGTCCCGCGTAATGGGCCTCGTGGTGCGCCAATGCCGCGGACGCATGCAGCCGCGCAAGCGCTTCGCGCTGCCAGGCCTCGAGGGCGCGCTGCTGTTTGGCTGGATGCGCGATCGCATTGACCGCAGCATGGATCTGCCGGCGGTCCTGATCGGCCTGGGCCGAAAGCGAGGCAAATTCGCGTACGTGGGGCGCGCGGTGCCGCAGCACCATCGCCTGAAATGCCCGGTCTCCGGAATCGGCGTGCATCGCCTCCGTGATCATGGCCGCGAGCGCGTCGATGAAACGCGGCTTCAGCGTCGCGTCGGGTGCTCCGCCATGTGCGATGGCTTCACGCGCCTGTTCGATGACGCGTGCGAGAGCCGTCGCCGGATTGGCGTGACGAAGCGGCAGCGCCGAAGCCGCGGGCTCTTGCGGCAAGCGATAGCGGCGTGGGACGTCGCGAAGGATCTGTTCGAGCAGCAGAGCGGGTGAGGACATCGGCGATTGTGCAGCACGCGCGTGCGGGGCGATGAGGAAGATAGTCTCATAACCCCGCGCTACCGCTAGTGGCGGGTGTGCTGCGCCCGCGCGGCGCGTGTCTTCGCCGCCTTTTTTGCCGCGGCGGAACGGCCCGCTGCGCCCTTCGTCTGCGCAGCCTTTTTCGCGGCCGCCGACCGGCTGGCCGCGGGGCGGCGCGCCGCCGCGGTCTTCGCCTGTTTCGACGCGGCTTGTGGCGATGCGCCCTCCCGGCTCTCGCCCTTGAGCACTTGCGTCGTCGTGCGCGAGCGTTTGGCCTTCGATTCCGTGCTCGCGCGGCCCGTTTTCTCGCCGCGGCCCGCCGCGCTATCCTTTGCGGCCTTCTTGCGCGTCGCCTCGCTGGTTTTGCCTGGCGCCGGCGGTTTCAGGTCCACACCGGCGCGCCGCGCCTTCGAGAGGCCGATCGCGACAGCCTGCTTCGCGGAACGCACGCCATGCTTGCCTTCGCGAACGCGATCGAACTCCTCCTTCACGAACTCGCCGGCCTGGGTACTTGCAGATTTGCCTGCGCGCTTGTCTGCGCGCGCACGCTCGATCGTTTTCTTCTCGGGCATTTTGGCTCTCCTTAATGAGTGACCCACTTATCGCAGCAAGCACCGTTCCGCACAGGCGCAAAGCCATCAGGCCGCAACGAAAGCCGGCCGCGGAGCAGCCGCGAGGATTTCGGCAACGAAGTCGAGAAACACGCGAGTCTTGTTCGGCAGCCGCCTGCCCGATGGATGCACGCCGTGGACGGGCAACGGCGGCGGCGCGAAATCTTCCAGCACGCTGACGACCTCGCCGCTCGCGATCTCCGCTGCGAAGAGCCAGGCCGGCGCCTGAACCAGGCCCATATGGGCCAGAACGGCAGCGCGAATCTGCTCCGCGTCGCCGGTGCGGAAATTGCCGGACGGAACCTGCAGGCCCGGCCCTTCGACGTTGCCGAAACGCCATGCCCGCGGCTCGTGCAGGGGCGCGAAAACCACACAGGCATGCCGTTCGATCTCTTGTGGCCGTTCCGGGCGCCCATGCTTTTCGAGGTATTGCGGTGTCGCGACGACAACGACCGGACTCGAGGCCAGATGCCTCGAAATCATTGAGGAATCGGCAAGCGGTCCGCTTTTGACCGAAAGATCGAAACCTTCCTCGACGAGATTGACGACTCGCTCCGTTGCGGAAAGGTCCACGTGCACCTGCGGATAGCGGGAGAAAAACACCGGCAGGTGCGGCACGACATACAGCCGGCCAAAGACCGGTGGCACGGTGACGCGGATCAGCCCGCTCGGAGACAGCTGGCCGTGCCCGACGGAGGACTCGAGATCGGCGACGTCGCCAATGATGCGCAAGCCCGCTTCATAGACCGTTTGACCGGTCTCGGTGAGCGTCATGCTGCGCGACGTGCGCCGCACCAGTTGCGCGCCGAGATGACGCTCGAGCGACGCGATCTGCTTGCTGACCGCAGGTTGACCCACGCCGATGTCGCGGGCCGCCGCGGCGAAACTCCCGCTTTCGACGATGCGAATGAAAAGTTTGAGCGCGTCGAGCCGGTCCATTTTCCCTTCCCCAAAACTTCCTGACTGGAATGGATTCTATTCCATCTGACCGTATTCCATGCCCTGAGTGGAATCGATATCGTCATGCCCATCGACAACGCATTCACGCAACGAAGGAGCCATGATGAGCATCGGACAACGCACAAACCTGACCGAAGTGCGGCACAGCCTGAGCGAAGACGACCGCGAGGCGGCGAGGGCCTCGATCGAGCGCACGCAGCGGCTTTTCGACGAATTCGAAGGAACGATGCGCGAGGCGTACGACGCCATGACCGCGCAGACGCCGGTCGCGGACGGCGTCGGCATGGAGAGCATCGCGAACGCGGACGCAACAGGGTGGTGGATTCGGCCGCGCGCCGCGCCTGCCCATCGCGCGATCCTGTTCCTGCACGGCGGGGCCTTTGTGCTCGGCTCTGCATCGGGCTATCGCGGTTTCGCGAGCCAGATCGCGGTGCGCGCCGGTGTCGATACCTTCGTGCTCGACTATCCGCTTGCGCCCGAGCATCCGTTTCCCGCGGCGCACGATGCCGTGCTCGCCGCCCTGCGATGGCTGGCGAACGGCGGCATACGCGAAGTCTCGCTGGTCGGCGACTCCGCGGGCGGCGCCCTTGCACTGGCGGCTCTGGGTGTGGAGGAACCGCGCACGTTGAACATTGCGAGCGTGGCCGCTTTCTCGCCGTGGGTCGATCTGGCGTTGACAGGGCCGTCGTTCATGAGCGATGCGACCCGGGATGCCGTTCTGACGCGGCCGGTGCTCGCCAATGCCGCCGCAGCGTATCTTGGGGCTGGCGATCCCACGGATGGACGCGCGTCGCCGCTGCATGCCATTCCCGGGCGCCTGCCGCCCATCGCGCTCCAGGTGGGCACGGACGAGTTGCTATTCGACGACGCGCGACGTTACGCGGCGGCTGCAGCGGAGCAGGGCGCAACGGTGCGACTGGAAATCTACGAAGGACTGCACCACGTGTTCCAGCGATCCACGCACGAGCTGTCGAGTGCGCGGTATGCGCTGGATGAAGTCGCGAGATTCATCTCGCGGTGCTGGACGCCTGACGCGTAAGTCTGCCTCAGCCCTGCTTGCGCGCCTGCCCGATGGCGCGTTCGCGTGCCGCCTGCGCTTGTTGTACGAGCCGGTAGGCGGCGTAGTACTTGTAGATATTGCGCACGTAAGTGGTCGTCTCGATCCCGATCTTCTCGCCGACCACGATCTCGACGTTGTTGAACCACTTGTCGGGCGAGAGCCCTCGGGCGGCCGCCTCCTTGCGCATCTTCGCGATCCTGGCCGGACCCGCGTTGTAGCTCGCAAACGCGAACAGGGCGCGGTCCGAGTCGGAAAAGTGCGCATCCGGGAAGTAGCGGGACATCAGGAGGTCCAGGTATTTCGCGCCGGCGTGGATGTTCGATTCTGTCACGCGGATGTCACCGACGGCCAGCTCCTTGCCGGTCGCCGGCATGAGCTGCATGATGCCGATCGCGCCAACGTGGCTGCGGGCGCTCTGGTCGAGCTGCGATTCCTGGAACCCTTGCGCGGCAAGCATCAATGGATCGAAGCGATATTGCGCGCCGTACTTCTCGAAGAGACCGACCGTTTGCGTGAAGCGCTTCAGTTCGGCGTCCTCCGTATTGCTGGTGATCTGCTTGACGCGCTGCAGTTCCTGCTGCAGACGCACTTCCGCCACGCTCTGCTTTTTCACGTAGCCAACGTAGAAGTCGGTGATGGCCTGCTGGAGTTTCGGACTCTGCTTGCGGATCGCCCAGCCAATATAGCCGGCGTCACGCACGGCCATGTCGTCATGCACCACGATGCCCGGCAGCACCTGCGCCCAGAATTTCGCCTTCCAGTCGTCGACGACGAGAATCTGGACCAGCCCGACATTGAGCATCTCCATGGCGTCCTCGTCCTCGAGCGCATCGGGCAGCAATACCAGCTTTATCGGCGGTTTGCCTTCTTTTTTGAAGCGCGCGTTCAGGGCGGTCAGACTCTCGAAGTAGCTGCTGCTCGCACGCACGTGCACGGTCTTGCCGCTCAGGTCGTCGAGTTTGGTGAGCGCGGGCGACTTCGGACCGGTGACGACCAGCTCGCGAACCGGCTTGCGGTCGCGCGGCGCGACGAAGTCGACCTGCTTGAGCCGCGTTTCGGTGACGGTCAGATTGCCGGCGGCAATGTCTCCTTTCCCGGCCAGCAGAGCGGGAAGGAGCTGGTCGCGCGTCGTCGGGATGATCACGAGCGTCAAGGGACGCTTGCCGAGGCTGCTCCGGTACGTCTTGTTCAGGTAGCGCTCGAAGTCGCGCATGAGCCCGGCGGTCAGCCCGCGCTCATGACCGAGCTCGTTGAAATAGAGCGTCCTGCTGTATGGCACGAGCACGCGGATCAGCCTGCGGTCGAGCATGGCATCGAAATCGCCGAACTTCGGCTGGATGGCGAGGTTGAGCCGGCGCGTGGCGGTGGGGGTGGGGGCCGCAGGGGGCGATGGCGCACTGGCTGGTGCAGCCGTCGCGGCCTGTGACGCCGCGGCTTGCGCAGGCGTTCCCTGGGCAGCGAGGCAGCCTGTCGGCCGGCTGGCAATACTCGTCCCGAAAGCCAGGATGATCAGCAACGTATGAACAATGCGCATGGTGTCAGGGCCGAGTGTGACGCGCCCTCCCATCATGTCACAACCGCACGATCTGGCTATGGGCCCATGGTCCTATAGCGAAAACGAACAGCCGCTACTTTGGCGATGTCATGACGTCACAGCCGCCGTGCGTGCCAGCGCCTTTCAGGGTGAGCGTAAGCCGGCTGCCGCGGTTCGCCGTGATGATCTGCCCATAGCTCACCGTGGGAATGAACTGGATATCCGGCGCGACCGCTACAGGGGGATTCCTTGCGCCGTCGACGGTCAAGTCGAGTTCCACGGTGACCGTGTCGATTGCGACGCCCATATCCTGCTTGCGCTCGGCCTGTTCCTTCCTGAAATTGCACAGGCCCGTGAGGACCTGCTCGAGGGCGGTCGGAATATCGACCGGCTTGCCCGGTGGGATGGGCGGCGTGTTGCAGCCGACGATCGTGAATGGCAAAGCGCAAAGGACCACGTATCGGCAGGCGCGCATTGGGTTCCCCTTCGATGAGCCAAAGGACGGCTTTGTCGAAGGGTGCCATGCGTGGATGCGCAGTCAATCGGACCTATGGCCTATGCGGAAGCCCGCTTCGCCTCGTGAATCACCCGGTCAGGCGCGTCCATAGCGTTCGTATGCGGCGCGCTCGCTCGTCAAACAGATACGACGCTGCGAGCGCGATCAGGCCAGCGACGACCCCCGTCGCAATGTGTTCGAGAACATGAATGCGATAGTGACTCGTGTGTGCGTAGGCATCGCCGATGATGGTCAGGCAGCCCACCAGCAGCGCGTTGCCATAGCGATTCGCGTACCACTTCGTTGCTGGCGTGAAGGTGAGAAGCACCGCCAGCGCGCCGGTGAACAGTCCTGTTTTGAATGCAATGGTCCAATGGGGCAGGCTCATGATGTTGCCCCAGCTCCCCGGCATGCAGGTCATGCATGCGCTGGTTGGCTGCCAGAAGCGCTGAATGAACAATTTCAGGCGGCGTTGCCATTCGCTTCCCATCACGTACTCCCAGTGCAGGGTGTGCGGCCCCGCGGAAATCGTGCATCGCTTGCGCCTTGTGCTGGGGCGCACGCGATGCGCTCCTGGCAAGCGATGCCGGGAGCGCGTTACGACGGTTCAGTGCGCCATGGCGCCCGATGCCGGATGATCCATGCCCATGGCGTCGGGCTTCATCGGCTTTTTCATCTGATCATGGCTCATCGCGCCGCCTTTGCTCATTGTATCGTGCGCCATGGTGCCTTTGCCCATGGCGTCCTTCTGCATCGAGTCCTTCGACATGGCGTCGTTCGACATCGCGCCGCTTGCCTGCGCGAATGCTCCCGCGCTCATGCTCAACAGGGCGGCCGAGATGGCGATGGCTGCGAATCGGATCGTGTTCATTTGCATTGCTCCTTGCTGGGTGGAAAAAAACGTTGCCCCTTTTGCGGGCGGAAGTGAAACAGAACCGTCGCATGAAGTGGCGTATCAGGCGGCGGCCGGAAGACGTCACGAACCGCCGAACCAGTTGTAGCCCTGGTCGACCCAGTAGCCGCCTGGATACGTATTCGTGACGAAAATCTCGACGATGTGCTTGGGGTTCTTGTAGCCGAGCTTCGTCGGCATGCGCAGCTTCATCGGATAGCCATATTTCGCCGGCAGGCGCTCGCCGTCGTAGTCGAAAGCGAGCAAGGTTTGCGGATGCAGCGCCGTGGCCATGTCGATGCTTTCGTAGTAGTTGTCGGCGCAGCGAAAGCCCACGTATTGCGCGGTGAGATCCGCATCGACCCGGCGCAGGAAATGCGCGAATGGCGTGCCGCCCCAGCGGCCTATCGCGCTCCAGCCTTCGACACAGATGTGCCGTGTGATCTGCTCGGCGTGCGGCAGCGCGTACAACTCGGGCAGCGTCCAGACGCGCTGGCCCTTGACGAGCCCGCTGAGCCTGAGCCGATAGTCGTCGCCATCGACCACGGGCGCTTCGCTTTCGCTATAGAACGCGTTGAAGGGGAAGGGGCGCGTGATCTGGGCTTCGCTGTACGTGGGTGCGAGCCCGGTCGGGTCGAACAGCCATGCCTGCACGCGATCGTTGAGCCGGGAAACGGCGGTGAGGAACGTGTTGACCGAGGCGTCGTCGGTGATCGTGCAGCCTGTCAGCAGCGAGAGGCCGCCGAGCGTGAGCATGCGCTTGCCGAACAGGCGCCGTGACGGCATGTCGAGTTCGCGCCGTGCATCGGCAAGGATCGCTGCGCGGTCGATTGCGATGATCTTGCGGTCGGTCGTGTTCATCGGGAATCCTTATCGATATCGAAGGACGGTATTCAAACAGGATTGGGCGGCGCGTTCAGCGTCCGCGCAGCATGGTGAGCAGCGAGCGCGGCACGAGCGCGACCATCGTCACGTGAACGAGCACGAACGCCGCAAGCACGGACATCGCGCAAAAGTGCACGACGCGCGCGCGGTCGTATCCGCCCATCGACTCGCGCAGCAGCGGAAACTGCACCGACTTCCAGATTGCAAGGCCCGACAGCACGAGGACGACGAGATCGGCGATCGCAATCAGGTAGGCGAGTTTCTGCACGGCGTTGTACTGGCTTAGGTCAGCGTGAGAAAGTCGGCCCATGAGCGCGGCGCGCAGATCGTGCAGCACGGCGCGCGGGCTCAGCGGGAAGAACTTCGTGCGCCAGCGGCCGGTGGCGAGATTCATGGCGAGATAGACGAGGCCGTTGAAAAACAGCAGCCACATTGCCGCGAAATGCCATTGCAGTGCGCCGCCGAGCCAGCCGCCGAGCGTGATCGAGGTGGGAATGACGAAGCCCGCGAACACGGGAGACGCATCGTAAATGCGCCAGCCGGAGAACATCATGACGAGCGCCGCAAGCGCGTTGAGCCAATGCGTGACGCGCAGCCAGAGCGGCTGGATGGCGCGTGGGCGGCGCACGCTGGCTTCGAGTGCGGGCGGTTCACCGATCGACGTGTGCATGGCGATTCCTCGTTAGCGCAGAGTTGACAGTGAATTCGCTGTGGCGCGCGCGCCGGTTACAGCGCGTCGGGAAAAAAACGCGAGACCGGGGGGCGGCTAAAAATAAGTCGCCGAGGCTGTAACCCAACTGGCGCGGCGAACGAACTACCCGCAACGGGCGCACGCGCTCGCGCCAAGCGAAAGAGGCACAAGGTGGGTTTGACTAGCACATGGGCGACGATGACGGAAGGGGCGACGCCCGGCGCGCGCGCCGGGGCAGCGCATGCCGTTGCGGGGCGCGAAGCGTTCGGCTACGCTCACGCGAACGGGCGCGAATATGGCGGTGCTCGTAATAATTTTGAAAGCTCTCCTTCGCAAGACCAGGCGAGCGCCATGCCCACAAGCCCGCTAACCTACCGTCGCGATCATCCAGGACGACCTTTGCACACCGCGGAAACCCGTCTCAAAGCGCTTTTCGTCAGCGGCCTGGAAGGCGACGCGCAAGCGTATCGCGACTTCCTCGAGGAACTCACGCGCCATTTGCGCGGCTACCTGCGCCGGCGCATCCCGCAGTTGCGCGACGACGTCGAGGACCTCGTACAGGAGATCCTGCTGGCGGTCCACAACGCGCGTCACACATGGCGCCCCGACGAACCGCTCACGGCCTGGGTGCACGCGATCGCCCGCTACAAGCTGATGGACTTTTTCCGCTCGCGCGCACGCCGCGACGTGCTCAACGATCCGCTCGAAGATCACACCGATCTCTTCGCCGCGCCCGACGACGAACCCGCGCAGGCGCGCCGAGATATCGGCAAGCTGCTCGAGCAATTGCCCGACAAGCAGCGCCTGCCTATCGTCCACGTGAAGCTCGAAGGGCTTTCGGTCGTGGAGACGGCGAAGCTCACGGGGCTCTCCGAATCGGCGGTCAAGGTGGGCATTCATCGCGGTTTGAAGGCGCTTGCCACGCGCATCAGGGGAGCGCGATGAAAACCGACGATCTGATCAACCTGCTCGCCGCCGGCGATGCGCGCGTGGACCGCAAAGCTGTGCTGCGCCGCTTCGCGCGGGCGCTGGCGCTCGGTTTTGCGGGCTCGGTCGTGCTGATGAGCGTGGTGTTCGGCGTGCGGCACGATCTCATGAGTGTCATGCACACGCCGATCTTCTGGGCGAAGCTCGCGTTCCCGTTGTGTGTCGCGGCCGCCGCCGCGCTCGCGGTCAGCCGCCTCGGGCGGCCGGGCCGGCGCGGCGGCTATGCGTGGGCGCTGGTCGCGCTGCCGTTCGTCGCCGTGCTGGCGGGCGCGTGGCTCGCACTGGGCGACGCGGCGCCCGCGCAACGCATACCGCTCGTGATGGGCCTCACATGGCGCACGTGCCCGTTCAATATCGTGCTGCTTTCGGTGCCCACGTTTGTGGCCGTCTTCTGGGCCGTGCGCGGTCTCGCGCCCACCCGCCTGCGCGCAGCGGGCGCGGCAGCGGGGCTCTTTGCGAGCGCGCTCGCGACCATTGCGTATTGCCTCCATTGCCCGGAGATGAGCCCGGCGTTCTGGAGCGTCTGGTATGTGATCGGCATGTTGCTGCCCGCCGGCATTGGCGCGTGGCTGGGGCCGCGGTTGCTGCGCTGGTAACGGCGCGTGAGGATCGACGCGCGTGAGCGCGCGTCACTGCTTCAGGAAGCGTTGCGCCAGGGCTTCGTACAGTGGCGGCGCGAACAGCTTCGAGACCTGGCTCGACACGAGCGCCGTTGCCATCAACGAGATCACGAGCGCGTGCCCGTCGATCATTTCGATGACGATGACGAACGCCGTGATCGGGCTCTGCGTGACGGCGGCCAGATAGCCGACCATGCCGAGCGCGATCAGCATTGGCAGCTGCATCTGCGCGAACACCATGTGCAGTGCATTGCCGATGCCGGCGCCGATCGCCAGCGACGGCGCAAAGAGGCCGCCCGGCGTGCCCGGCAGGTACGAGCCCACCATCGAGGCCATTTTCAGCACGGGATAGGCGACGCCGAGCTGTGAATGACCCTCGAGCATGCCGCGCGCTTCCGAATAGCCGCTGCCGAACAGGTGGCCGCCGCTCGCCACGCCGATTACGGCGATGAACAAACCGCACAGCGCGCCGAACGCTACGGGCCTGTCCTTTCGGAGAGCGAACAAACGGGCCGGCATCCATCGTTCGGTGTTGAGCAGCAGCCAGCAAAACACACCGCCTGCGAGGCCGGTGATCACGCCGACGAGGATGACGGCGACCGCGAGCAGATCGGGCATATGACTGCCGATGGCGATCGTGCCGAAATAGACATAGTTGCCTTGCAGCGCGAGTGAGACGACGCCGGAAAAGATGATCGCCGTGATGATCACGCCGCTCGTTCGTGCTTCGAAGCTGCGCGTGAGTTCCTCGATGGCGAAGACCACGCCCGCGAGCGGTGCATTAAATGCGGCAGAAAGGCCCGCGGCGGACCCAGCGAGCGCGAGCTTGTATTCGAGGCCGACGCCGTACATGCTGCGCAGTCGCGCCGGGTAGAAACGCCGGAGGCTGTACATGAGCGCCGCGCCCACGTGGATGGTCGGCCCTTCGCGGCCAATCGTGAATCCGCCGACAATGGCGAGAAACGACAGGGCGATCTTGCCGATCAGGATGCGCAGCGTGAGCAGGCGCGGGCCGAATTTGCGCACGTCGTGCAGCGTTGCGATGACTTGCGGGATGCCGCTGCCCTCCGAACCCGGAAACCAGCGGCGCGTGGCCCATACGCAGAACGCACCGATGGCCGGCGTGATGACGAGTGGCAGCCACCGGTTGTGGCCTGTCATCTGCACAAAGAGCGAGTAACCGAAGTCGACGAGCCGCGCATACATGACCGCGACCAGTCCCGTCGCGATGGCGCCGAGCCAGAACACGCCGAAATACAGCCAACGCCGCCGGCTGCGCAGAATCGTGCGGCTGTCTACAAGGTCGGAAACTCGCATGAGGCGGCTTGGCCAAACTCCTCTTTCCGAAGCGTTGCCGGTCGTGCCGCCACCCGGGCGGCACGACCGATCTTCAGGAGATTAGCACGCACGCGTTTTTTCGCGCCAGCCAGTTTCACCCACCTGCCTTAGCGCAGGCCCCCGCTGGCGACGATATGCTCGCCCGTCAACCATTTGGCGTCGTCCGATGCGAGGAACACGACGGCCGAGGCGATATCGTCCGGCTGACCGATGCGTCCGAGCGGCGTCTGGCTGACCGTCTGGCTTTCGAAATCCGATCCGATGACGCCGATCGCGTGCGCGCCTTCTGTCTCGATGATGCCTGGATTGATCGCATTCACGCGGATCTTGCGCGGTCCCAGTTCGCGTGCCAGCACGCCCGTGATCGCATCCACCGCGCCCTTCGTGCCGCTATAGACAGCCGTTCCCGGTGGCGTGACCGTCGTCACGACCGAACTCACGTTCACGATGCTCGCACCCTCGCCAAGATGCTTCACGGCCGCCTGCGTGGTGAGCAGCACGCCGAGCACGTTGATGTCGAACTGCTTGCGGTATTGCGCCTCCGTGAACTCTTCGATTGGCGCGAACTCGTAGACGCCCGAGTTGTTGACAAGGATGTCGAGGCGACCGTAAGTTTCGACGGCCGTGCTGATGATGCCTTGTGCGTCGGACGCCTTCGACACGTCGCCGCCGACGGAAACCGCCTTGCCGCCCGCGGCCGTAATCGCGCTCACGACCGCATCGGCGCCCGCCTTGCTGCTCGCGTAGTTCACGACCACCGAAGCGCCTTCGGCCGCGAGGGCCTTGGCGATCGCAGCGCCAATGCCTTTCGACGCGCCCGTGACGACTGCCACCTTGCCTGCAAGTTTGCCCATCATGTTCTCCTTACCGTATGTCGCAGCATCGAATGGAACCGGCGTCCTGGCTTGTATGAAGCCATCGGCCGGCGACTATTGCGAATCTAAAGGTCCGCGCCGCCGCGATAAAGCGGCCTGGCGCGAATTGACTGGCAGGATCAGCCGAACAATCGGGGCGGAGCAAAATCGGGTAAGCGGGCGCAGAAATTCCTGCGGCCTCGACCGCAAGGGCTTTTACCAGCGCTGGTGGACGTGCGGCGCTATATAGTGTTCGTAAACGTCCCGCACGCGTTGCATCGCCGCGTCGGAGAGCGGCGCGAGGTTTGCCGCCGAGACGTTCGACGCCGCCTGGGCCGCGTTCTTGCTGCCCGGAATGATGACGGAGACAGCGTCTTCCATGAGTATCCAGCGCAGGGCGAGCTGTGCCATCGAGGCGTCCACGGGTACCAGGCCGCGCAGTTCATCGACCGCCTTCAAGGCGACGTCGTACGGCACGCCCGAGAACGTTTCGCCTACGTCGAATGCCTCGCCATGACGATTGAACGCACGGTGGTCGTCCGCCGCAAAAACGGAATCCGCGGACAATTTGCCGGTGAGCATGCCGCTCGCGAGCGGCACTCGCGCGATGACCGCAACATTCTTCTTTAGCGCCTCGCGGAAAAACAGGGCGGCAGGCCGTTGGCGGAACATGTTGTAGATGATCTGCACCGAGACCACATTGGGATATTCGATCGCCTTCAGCGCTTCCTCCACCTTTTCGACCGAAACGCCGTAAAAGCGGATTTTGCCGGCGGCGACGAAGCTGTCCATCGCGTCGAATACCTCGGGGCGGTAGTAGACCTCCGTCGGCGGGCAGTGCAATTGCACGAGGTCGAGCGTGTCGACACCCAGGTTCGAAAGACTCCGGTCGATGAAGCCTTCGAGTTCGCGCTTGTTCAGATAGCCGCTGGTCACATGCGGATCGAGCCGGCGTCCGAGTTTCGTCGCCACGATCGGGCGCTTGCCGCCGCGTTCGCGCAGCACGTCCCGGATAATGCGCTCCGAGCGGCCGTCGCCGTAGACGTCGGCGGTGTCGATGAACGTGACGCCGTTATCGAGCGCGGCGTTCAGCGCGGCTCTGGCGTCGTCTTCGCCGACGCTTCCCCACGAGCCGCCGATTGCCCATGCACCAAAGCCGATCTCGGACACGTTCCAGCCGGTCCGCCCAAATTTTCTCTTCGAAAGCGTCATTTGCGTGCTCCTCCTGTGGTTTGCGCAGTTGTCTGGCAGGCGTTGCAATCGCCTCTGCGCCCGTAGTGTAGCTGGCTGTCAGGAGCAGGTATCCGAGGCGCTGGAACTCAGGGCCACAATCGTGGGAAACCGCGTGTTCACCGCATCGATCGATTCTCAACGGTCCGAATAATCGAGGGGCGGGGCCGACGATCGCGCGCGCCGTCACTGCCTCGACTTCAAATCGGTTTTTCGATCGCTGCCTGGCCGTGCGGCGTCAGCGTTTGTTGCCCGTCCTTGTCGAAGCCGCTATAGGTCCAGTCCAGTTTGCCGGAAGTGGTGGCGACCGAGCGGGTCAGGCCGATGCCGTACTGAGTCAGATACGTTCGACGCGTCTTGTTCTGGACGATACCGTCCTTCGTCTGTTCGCACTCCAGGTCGATCGCTTTGCCGGTGAACGCTGCATTGAACTGGGAAGCCGGATAGTAGCGGCTCGTGTGACAGGTCCACGTGAGCGCCCGGAAGTTGACGATCTGAACCGTCGTGCCGAACTTGAACGTCGTGGTATAGGTTTCGTCTTCCTGCGGCGCGTTGAACGCGAACTGATTGTTGTCGGCGTCGTGCGCGACGAAGGGGATGAACGCCGCCGTCTGCGCGTAGTTCGCCGTTTCCTCTTTCAGGCTGTAAATGTTGAGGTAAGAGAGGCTGAACGTTGCGGCGGCGGGCACACCATTCGCCGAGCTTTCATACACCTGCTGGACCATGCCCGTATCTTGTGCGTTGATCAGCACAGTCTTGAAGTCGCGCTCGATCCCCACCGTGCCAACATGGCCCGTTACCTTGCCGAGCACCGTCAAGACCTTGAAGGGCAGCACGTGCGTGCCCGGTGCCGGCATTTTCTCGCGAACGCTCGTGGGCAAGGAATCCACGGCAAAGTGCGCCGCGAGATAGCCGGGCTTGTCGTTGGCCATATCCTTGACCGGCACGAACTGAACACAACCTGACAATAGCGCAGCGGATGTGAAGGAAGTGCCGACGAGCAGGCGGGTCATTCTGTTTCGCATCTTTTTCTTCGATTCTTTGTCAACGGATCGGGCGCCCGTCAAACGAGCACGGCATGGCATGCTTATCGGCGCGATGCGAGCGTTCTTTAATCGAAGATCGAAGCGAGGCGGGTGGCTGCCAGCTTCAGGGCGCAAGCTAGCGGTCTTCGCCGCGCCCAAGCTGCTCGAGGTAGGTCCATGGATAGATGCCGCGTGCATGGCCGTCGCTGAACGCGAGCTGCACGCCGTAGCCCATCGGCTCGATGCCGATCAGCATCACATCCGCAGCGGCCGCGGGCGCGGCGCCGTCGAGCCGCACGCGCCGGCAGGCTGCGCACGGGCACGCCGCGCGCAGCCGGGCGTGCTTCACACGTTGTGTCTCGCCTGCCGGCCAGCGGAGCGTGAGCGCTCGCGCGACGGCGTCGTTGCGAACCTCGAGCGGCGTTTTCATGGCGCTGCGCCCGCGATCTGGCCGATAGCGATGCGCACGGCCTTGCGCACCTCGGGATCGCGGTCCTGCAGCGCGCTTTGCAGCGCGGGCAAAGACTCGCGCGTGCCCAGTTCGCCGAGCGTGAGCGCCGCTTCCTTGCGCAAGTTGCTGATCGAATGCGTGAGCAGCGTGGCGACGGCGGTGGCCGCTTGCGCATCGCGTAGCTGTCCGAGTGCGCGGGCCGCGCGCAGCCGGACCTGCCAGTAGGCGTCACCGAGCGCTTCGACAAGCGGTGCGAGTGCCGTTGCGGCACGCAGCTTGCCGAGCGTCGTCGCGGCTTCTTCGCGCACCTGCCAGGCGTCGTCGCGCAACGCCGTGAGCAGCGCGTCGAGCGTGGCCTGATCGTCCGGCGATGCGAAGCCGAGCGCGCCAACGGCGGCGCGGCGGACGTCGGGGTGCGCGTCGCCGGCGCCGAGCGCGGCGAGCGCCTTCAGCGCGCGTTCCTCCTTGAGCCAGCCGAGCACGGCGACGGCCTCGAGCCGCACGTCGGCCTCAGTGTCCGCAAGCGCATGCAGCGCGGGCTCGAAGGCATCCGCAAAGCGGAGTTCGCGCAGGCCGCGCAGCGCCGCGCGGCGCACGAACGGTTCGGGCCGCGCGGCCCACCGGCGCAGCACGTGGCCCGACGACTGCGCCTTCAATTCCGAAAGACTTTGCGCCGCGGCTTCGCGCACGTCGTCGTCGGTGTCGAGCAATGCTGCGCAGAGCGCTTCGACGACGTCGTCGTATTCCCACGCGGCCAGCACGGCGGCGGCTTCGCGGCGCACGTCTGGAGCGGGATCGTCGCGCAGCGTGGCCACGAACGCGGGCAGCAGCGCTTCATCTTCGAGATCGGCGAGTTCGAAGAGCGCGATGCGGCGCACGGCGGGATCGGCGTCGGCGAGGCGCGCGAGCAGGGCGCTCGCTTCGGCGCTCGGGTGCTGCGGGTTCGGCAAGGTGGGAGCGGAAACGGTCATGGGAAGGGCAGTGATCTGGTGGGCGCTTGAGGGACTACGCCGCTTCGCGCAGAAACGCGAGGCAGCGGCGCTTGATGTCGATGAAGCCGGCTTCGGTCGTGCTCTCGTCGCTGCGCGGCCGCGCGAGCGGCACTGTGATATCGGCGACGAGGCGCGCGGGTCGTTGCGAGAGCATCAGGATGCGGTCGCCGAGAAACAGCGCTTCGTCGATGTCGTGCGTGACGAACACGACGGTCGTGCGTATCTGCGTCCAGATGTCGAGCAAAAGCGTTTGCATCATGCGGCGCGTTTGGGCGTCGAGTGCGCCGAAGGGCTCGTCCATCAACAAAATGCGCGGACGGTTGATCAGCACGCGCGCGATTTCCACACGCTGCTGCATGCCGCCCGACAGCTGCGCGGGATAGTGCGACTCGAATCCCGCGAGCCCCACCAGCGCGAGCAGTTCGGCCGCTTCGCGCCGACGCTCACTGGCGCCAACGCCCTTCATCTTCAGGCCGAATGCCACGTTGTCGATCACACGCTTCCAGGGAAACAGCGTGTGCTGCTGGAATACGAGGCCGCGCTCCGGATGCGGGCGCTCGACCGCGAGACCGTCGACGGCGATTTCGCCCTGCGTGGACGGGACGTGCCCCGCGATGGCGCCGAGCAGCGTGGACTTTCCGCAGCCGGACGGCCCAAGCACGCACACGAACTCGCCGGGTGCGATCTCGACGTTCAGTGAGTCGAGTGCGGCGAAGCGCGCGTGCGGCGGCCCGACCTCCACGGTCAGCGAACGCACGTTGATGTGCCCCGCCGCGTGGGACACCGGCGCCCTGGCGCGGGCTTCAGGATGGACGGCGGCAGGCGTGTTCACTGGCGCGCTCCCCGCAGGCGGTACCACGGCGTCAGTGCGGTGCCGATGCGTTTGACGAGGAGGCTGCTGCCCATGCCGAGCACGCCGATCAGGGCCATGCCGACCACGATATCCGCGTAGTTCTGGAGCGTATAGGATTCCCAGGTGAAATAGCCTATGCCGTACTGCCCGGCGATCATTTCCGCGGTTACGAGGCAGAACCACGCGGTGCCCATGCCGATGGAAAGACCCGTGAAGATCGCAGGCGCGGCACCCGGCAATACCACTTCTGTATAGAGCGACAGCGAGCCGGTGCCGAGACCCCGCGCGGTGGCGACGAGGCGGGGGTCGACGGCCTCCACGCCGTGGATCGTGTTCAGCAGGATCGGGAACAGCGCACCGATGAACGTGATGAACATCATGCTCAGTTCCGAAGAGGGAAACATCAGGATCGCGAGCGGAATCCACGCGACCGCCGGGATTGGCCGCAGCACTTCGAGCGGCGGCAGGAGCACATCTTCGAGTGCGCGATAGCGGCCGATCGCGAGTCCGAGCCCGACGCCGACCAGGGCCGCCGCGCAGAAGCCGGCCAGCACGCGCGTCAGACTCGCGGCGAGATGCATCGGCAGCTTCGGCGAATGGAGCAGCGCCCATAGCGCGGGAATGGCGTCGGCGGGCGAAGGGACATTCGCGAACGTGACGATGCCAAGCGAGAGCCGGAAATGAACGGCCAACTGCCAGGCAGCCACGAACAGCACGATCGAGCCGGCGCGCCATGCGCGGCGGCGTATCGGTGCGCCGCGCGCTGCGGCTGCAGTCAGTGCCGGTTCCCGGACGGCCTGGCGTTGCCGGGCTGCGAGGTCAAGCGTGGCAGACATGCGGACTCCTCATAAATGGCAAGTGAGCGGGCGGACAGAGCGCGACGCGTTAGCGCGAAGCGAGGGCCTGCTGGGCGCCCGTTTTTGCAGCGGCATAGTCGACGACCGCGCCCGACGTGTGCTGTGCGTAGGCATCCGCGCCTGTCTTCTGCAGGAACGCGGTGACGTCGCCATGCGCGTCGCGTACGTACCAGGCGTCGGAAGCGAAGAGCTTCTGTCCGCTGTCGTGGTCCTGCACGTAGACCGCGCGCACTTTGCTGCCGGACTGTTCGAGTTTCGCGAGCGCTGCGAACCCTTCCGCCGCGTTCGCATAGTTGCGCACGTGTGCCTCGTTGGCGACCCACACCTGTGTGACCGCGAGGAAATCACGAATGGGCTTGCCGGTCAGCGCGTCGTTCGCGGCGAGCGGCTGCCGAGCGTAGTTTTTCAGCGCGGCGTCATAGTCGAGTGCCGACTCCTTGAACGCCTCGCGGATGTAGCGGTCGTCGATGAAGGTGTTCGCATCGAGATTGACATCCGTTTTCTTGAGCAGCTTCAGCGTGTCGATGGCAGTCGCCACGGCCTGGCGGTACTCCGGCTTCCAGGTGAGATCGCGCGTTTGCAGGCCGAGCGGTCCATGATAGAGATAGTCGACGGGCGCCTCGATGCCCGTCACCTTCTCGATCAGCAAACTATATTTTTCGGGATCTTCCGCAATCAGGCGGTTCGCTTCGATTGCCGCGCGCAGATAGGCGACCACCACTTCCGGGTACTTCTGCGCATAAGCGGCATCGACGAGCGCGCCGTGAAAGGTGGGCGCACGGCTTTGGGCGCCGTCGTAGATCTTGCGAGCGATGCCGCGGTACGGGAACAGGTCGGCGAACGGCACGAAGTCGGCGTGGGCGTCGATCTTGCCCGCCTTGAGGGCGCTCCCTGCCACTTCCGGCGCTTGCGTGATGATGTTCACGTCGGTATCCGGGTTCCAGCCTTGCGCTTTGATTGCGCGCAGCAGCATGCCGTGCGACGTCGAGGCGAACGGTACCGAGATCGTCTTGCCCTTGAGGTCGGCAATCGAATGCAGCGGCGAGTTGACGGGCACGACGATGCCGTTGCCGCTGCCATCGGTGCTGCCTTCGAGCACGGTGATGAAGAGGCTCTTTCGGCCCGCTTTCTGGAACGCCGCGCCATTGAGCGAACCCGGGAAATCCGCCATGGCGCCGAAGTCGAGCTTGCCGGCCACCATTTCGTTCGTGAGCGGCGCGCCGGAAGTGAAGTCCTTCCACTGCACGTCGTAGGTGACGTTCGCGTATTTGCCGGTGTGGGGCAGATACTTGTCGAGCAAGTGCAATTCGCGGATCAGGAGGCCACCCGTCGCGCAGTTGATAGTGGTGTCCTGGGTGCCGATCGCGACGCGAATCGTCTCGGCGTGTACGGTGATCGCGGCGCTCAACAGTAGCGGGGCGGCGAAAAGGCGAAGAATCCGTTGGCGTGTTTTCATGATCTGTTTGGCGAGCAATACGGGTACCGTCGTGGGGTGACAGCGGTTAGCGCAACAGGTACGGAATGTCGACCTTGACTGCGCCGGTCGGGCAGTCGCGTTCGCAGGGCATGCAATACCAGCATTCGTCGAATTGCATATAGGCCTTACCCTTGCTCACATCGATTGCGAGCAGGTCGAGCGGGCACACATCCACGCATACCGTGCAGCCTTTGTCGGCGATGCAGCGGTCTTCGTCGATCGTGACGGGCGCACTGCTGCGCTGGAAGATTTCGTGCGGCGTATAGGACATATTCGGATTCCTTAGTGTTCGGCGACGAGTACCGCGGATTCGCGAATGCGTAGCTGATCGTAAGCGCCTCGATCCGCTTGCGCAAGCGGGATGATGTACGGCTCGACCGCGCGCTTTTCGCTTGTCATGCTGCCGGAAGCGTCCTTGCGCAGGTGCGTATGGCAGAACCAATCGGCGTCGTTGCGCTGCGGGTAATCGACCCGGTGGTGATACAGGCCCCAGCGGCTTTCGGTGCGGAACAGTGAGGCGCGCGCCGCCATTTCCGCGCAGTCGCGAATGGCGCGCACCTCGGCGGCGCGCATCAATTCGTGCGCATTGTTGGCCTTGATCGCTTCGATGTCTTCGGCGATCTCGTCGAAGCGCTGCAGGCCGATCTCCATCTTGCGCGTGACCTTGGGCGGCTGAAGATAGTCGTTCACCATGCGGCGCAGCTTGTATTCGACCTGGGCCGGCGCGAGTCCGTTTTCGCGATCGAGCGGCGCGTAGATCCGTGCCCGTTCAGCGGCGATCTGGGCTTCGTCGAGGCTCGCATGCTCGCGGCCCTCCACGTATTCGGCCGCGTTGGCGCCCGCGAACCAGCCGTAGGTGAACGCGCCTAGCATGTAGTTGTGGGGCACGGCGGCCATGTCGCCTGCTGCATAGAGTCCGGGTACGGTCGTCTCCGCGCGCGCATTCACATAGACACCCGACGCGCTATGCCCGCTGCAAAAGCCGATCTCGGAAATATGCATCTCGACCATCTGCTGACGGTAGTCCGTGCCGCGGCCCGCGTGGAACCGGCCGCGGCTCGGGCGCTCGTTGGTGTGCAGGATCTGCTCGATGGTCTGGATCGTTTCCTCGGCAAGATGGTCGAGCTTCAGGAACACGGGGCCGTTTCCGCTCTGCAGCTCCTGGTAGAACTCCCACATCATCTGGCCGCTCCAGTAGTCGCATTCGATGAAGCGCTCGCCCTTGCCGTTCGCGGTGAAGCCGCCGAGCGGCCCGGTGACATATGCACAAGCCGGTCCGTTGTAGTCCTTAATAAGTGGATTGATTTGAAAGCATTCCAGATTCGCGAGGGCAGCGCCCGCGTGGTACGCCATGGCGTAGCCGTCGCCCGCGTTGGTCGGATTCTCGTAAGTGCCCATCAGGTAGCCGGAGGAGGGCAGACCGAGGCGTCCCGCCGCGCCGCAGCACAGGATCACGGCTTTCGCGCGCACCACGTGGAACTGCGCCGTGCGGCAGTCGAAGCCGAGCACGCCGCTTACGCGGCCCTGCGAATCGGTCATGAGCCGCGTGGCGACGATGCGGTTCGTGATCTCGATGCGCGCCCGTTTGAGCTGCCGGTAGAGGATCTTTTTCACGTCGTGTCCTTCGGGCATGGGCAATACGTAAGCGCCCATGTGATGGACCTTCTTCACGGCATAGTCGCCGTTGCCGTCTTTTTCGAACTTCACGCCCCAGCGGTCGAGCTGCTCGATGGTCGTGAAGCTGTGTCGCGCATACGCATAGACGGCCTCCTGGTCGATAATGCCATCGTTGGCGACGGTGATTTCGCGCGTGTACTGCTCGGGTGTGGCGTGGCCGGGAATGATGGCGTTGTTCAAGCCGTCCATGCCCATCGAGATTGCGCCGCTGCGCTTGACATTGGCTTTTTCAAGCAGCAGCACCTTGAGCGCCGGGTTGCGTTCCTTGGCCTTGATTGCAGCCATTGGGCCGGCCGTGCCGCCGCCGACGACCACGATGTCGTATTCGAGCACTTCGGTATTCATAGCGCTTTCCTTCCCCTTGCACGGGTTTTTTGGCGGTCGACGCGCAGCCGGTACTGGAAGGCGTCGCCGCGGAAATACAGGTATTCGTAGTCGATGGGATTGCCGGATGCGTCGTGCGTCAGGCGTTCGATCCGCAGAACGGGGCTGCCGTCTTCCACGCGCAGGGCGCGGGCGATGTCGTCATCGGCGAGAATCGCGTCGATCGACACATCGGCATGACCGAGCGGCACGCCGCAGTCGTTCTCGAGAATCAGGAAAATGTCGCGCGTGGCGAGGTCGGCGTTGGCGAGCCGCTTGCCGAGCGCTTCCGGCACCCACGTGAGTTCTAGCGAAACCGGTTCGCGGTTGAGCATGCGCACGCGATGGATTTCCGCGACCGGCGCGCCTTCCAGAAGATTGAGCCGTTGCGCGACGTGGCGATCGGCCTTGATGATCCTGAAGCTGCGCAACTGGTTGACAATCTCGTAGCCCATCGACGACATCGCTTCCGCGAAGCCTTGCAGCGAGGTTACGTTCTGGAATGCCTTGGGCCTGGAGACGAACGTGCCCTTGCCGTGCAGCCTGAAGACCAGGCCTTCCTTTTGCAGATCGCCTAGTGCCTGGCGCACGGTGATGCGGCTGACGCCGAACAGGGCGCATAGCTCGTGTTCGGAGGGCATCTGGCTGTGCGGCGCATAGGTGCCGTTCAGGATGCGCTCTCGGAGCGTGTCCTTGATCTGGACGTAGAGCGGCTGGGGGGATAGCGCCACCAGATTCGTTCGGGGCATGGTTCGCTTGTCATAACAAGATGGATCTGCAGTCTAGTCAGGGTTCCATCCGCGACAAACTAACGAATTCTGATATGTATTTCTTTGGTGTTTGGTTTGGGTTTGGTTTGGTTTGGGTTTGGTTTGGGTTTGCTTTGTTGTGGTTTTTTGGTGCTATCGCGGAGGGGTTGTGGTTTTTGGCGCTTTGGCTTTTTCTTGTGTTCGCGTCGGGAACCTTACAGGGGCAACCCAGGCATACCGACGCGAAAACAAGGCACCGCAAAGTACTCATTTCACAGATGGTTTTCTACCAGCCCCCTCGAGCCAGAAACCGGCTCGCCGCTGGGCAAAGACAAATCGCCAGCGCCCGACGCGTCCCCACCCTCAATCTCCCCATTCAAAACCGCCCGAGCCCGCGCAACATCCATCGCCCCTTCCCACCTGGCGACCACAATCGTGGCCACGCCATTCCCAATCAAATTGGTCACCGCCCGAGCTTCATTGAGAAACCGATCCACCCCCAACAGCAGCACCAGCCCGGAGACCGGAATCTTATGCATCGAAGCAAGCGTAGCAGCGAGCGCAACAAACCCCGCTCCGGCCACACCAGCAGAACCCTTCGAAGTCAGCAGCAAAACGCTCAGCACGACAAGTTGATCGAACAGCGTGAGATGAATGTTCATCGCCTGGGCCACGAAGAGGGCCGCCATCGTGAGATAGATCGCCGTGCCGTCCGCGTTGAACGTATAGCCGGTCGGCAACACCATGCCGACAACAGGCCGCGAACAGCCGAGGTTCTCCATCTTGACGAGCATCTGCGGCAGCACGGCCTCGGTCGACGCCGTGCCGAACGTGATCAGGATTTCGTCGCGGATATAGCGGAGATACTTCCACAGCGAAAATCCGCAAACGCGCATGACGAGCCCGAGCACCACCACGACGAAGACAATCGACGTCACGTACAGGCAAAGCATCAGCTCGCCAAACGACGCCAGCGTGCCGAGCCCGTACTTCGCGATGGTGAACGCCATGCCGCCAAACGCGCCCACGGGCGCGACATACATGACGATCCGCACGACGCCGAACATGCCCTGCAAGAACATGTCGAGCATATCGACGAGCGGTGCGGTACGCGGGCCGAGCTTCGCCAGCGCAATGGCGAACAGCACCGAGAAAAAGATGATCGGCAAAATTTCGCCGTTCGCAAACGCGCCGACGATGCTGTTCGGCACGATGCTCATGAGGAACCCGAGCGCCGTATGGTCGTGGGCCGCGTGCGCGTAGCTGGCGATCGCCGAGCTGTCGAGGTGCGCCGGATCGATGTTCATGCCGCTGCCCGGCTTGATCACGTTCACGACGACGAGGCCTACGAGAAGCGCAATGGTCGACGCCACCTCGAAGTAGAGCAGCGCCTTCACGCCTACGCGGCCGGCTTCGTGCAGGTCGTTCATCCGGGCAATGCCCACGACGACCGAAGCGAAGATGATCGGCGCGAGCGCCATGCGGATCAGCTTGATGAAGAGGTCGCCAAGCGGCTTGAGATCGGCTCCGATATCCGGATAGAAGTGGCCGACGAGAATGCCCGCCAGGATACCGATCAAGACCTGTATGTAGAGCTTCGAAAGATACTTTTTGAGTTTCGAGGGCCGCATGTCTGTCTCCTGAGCATGGCGCCATGCAGGTAGTTTCGGGCGACCGCCAACCGCCATGCGTGCAGCGGTTGTGTTTCCGGTCGCGCTCTTTTCTTCGCTTCGGCGTCAGGCCGCGATCTTCTTCATTTCCGCAAACAGATCGGCCTTGCCCTCGAAGCCGATGCCGGGCAGGTCGGGCATCGTGATATAGCCGTTGTCGACCTTCACGCCATCGGGGAAGCCGCCATAAGGCTGGAACAGATCGGGATACGACTCGTTGCCGCCAAGCCCGAGGCCCGCCGCGATGTTGAGCGACATCTGATGGCCGCCGTGCGGAATGCAGCGGCTCGCGGACCAGCCGTGCTGATGCAGCATCTCCAGCGTGCGCAGATATTCGACGAGGCCGTAGCTCAACGCGCAGTCGAACTGCAGCCAGTCGCGGTCGGGACGCATGCCGCCGTAGCGCATGAGGTTGCGCGCGTCCTGCATCGAGAACAGATCCTCGCCGGTCGCCATCGGTTTGTCGTAGTAGTTGCGCAGTGTGGCCTGCAATTCGAAGTCGAGCGGATCGCCCGGCTCCTCGTACCAGAACAGATCGTATTGCGAGAGCGCTTTCGCGTACTGGATTGCGGTGTCCAGATCGAAACGGCCGTTGGCGTCGACGGCCAGTTTCTGACCGTCGCCCAGCACGCTCAGGATCGAATCGATGCGGCGCAGGTCCTCGTCGAGCGACGCGCCGCCAATCTTTTTCTTCACGACCGTGTAGCCGCGGTCGATATAGCTGCGCATTTCGTCTTTGAGCTTGTTGTGGTCCTGGCCTGGGTAGTAGTAGCCGCCCGCCGCATAGACGAAGATCTTGCGGTCGGGTTGGCCATTGCCGTAGCGCTCGGCGAGCAGCTGGAAGAGCGGCTTGCCTTCGATCTTCGCCACGGCGTCCCATACCGCCATGTCGATCGTGCCGATCGCCACCGAGCGCTCGCCATGGCCGCCCGGCTTTTCGTTGGTGAACATCGTCGCCCAGATCTTGTGCGGGTCGAGGTTGTCGCCCGCCTCGTTCACGAGCGAGGCGGGATCGGCTTCGAGAATGCGCGGGATGAAGCGCTCGCGCATCAGCGTGCCCTGGCCATAGCGGCCATTCGAGTTGAAGCCATAGCCGATGACGGGCTTGCCGTCGCGGATCACGTCGGTGACCACGGCGACGAGGCTGAGCGTCATCTTGCTGAAGTCGATATAGGCGTTGCGGATCGAGGAACTGATCGGAACGGTTTTTTCGCGGATTTCAACGATTCTCACGGGTGTCTCCTGGTGGCACGGCCAGCATGCGCGGTCGTTCTCGCGGTCGTTCGCGATTCGCTGGCTGTGGGAGACGCTAGGTTATGCGCCCGGATCGGCTCTATGATTCACTTGTTTTCACATCTTTATTAACTCACGGTGAAGAATGACCTGACCTCCTACCTGGCGTTTTTCGTTCTGCTCGGGCGTTACGGAAACCTTTCAAGCGTTGCGCGCGACATGGATATCACGCCGCCGGCGGCGACCAAACGGCTCGCGCAGCTCGAGGCGCGCCTGGGCGTGCGCCTGGTCAACCGGACCACCCGCAGCGTGAGCCTGACCGCCGAGGGCGAGACCTTTCTGCACTACGCGACGCGCATTCTTGCCGAAGTGCAGGAAATGGAAGATGTCGTGTCGTCGAGCCGCTCCGTCACGCGCGGCTTGCTGCGTGTGAACGCGACGCTCGGCTTCGGGCGCACAACGATCGCACCGCTCGTTTCGGAGTTCGCGCGGCGGCATCCGCATGTCGAAGTGCAGCTCGACGTCACCGACCGGCCGATCGATCTCGTCGAAAGCGGCGTGGATCTGGCGATCCGTTTTGGCGAGCTGCCCGACAAGCGGCTCATTGCGCGGCGCATCATGACGAACCGCCGCTTGCTGTGCGCCTCGCCGCGCTATCTGGAGACGCAGGGCACGCCCGCAACGCTGGGCGATCTCGCCAACCATCAATGCATCGTGCATCGACAGAACGACAACGCCTACGGCATATGGCGGCTCGAGCGCGATGGCGAGGCGCATGCGGTGAAGGTGCACGGCATGCTGTCGAGCAACGACGGCGATATCGTGCTCGGCTGGGCGCTCGACGGGCACGGCATTCTGCTGCGCTCGGAGTGGGACCTGGCGAAGTATCTGGAAAGCGGCCGGCTGCGCGTCGTGCTGCCCGAGTTCGTGCAGCCGCTGGCCGATTTGTTCGTGTACTACCCGAACAAGCGCAATCAGTCGGCGCGTGCGCGTGCGTTCATCGATTTTCTGGCGGAGCGGTTCAACCGGCAGCCTGCGGTGGCCGCGCCCGCGCAATCGGGCGCATAACGATTTTGTCTGCGTCCCCCGCAGACAATCCATCCGGCTGGAAAGGTAGCGGTGGTCATTACAGCCGGCCGATGTTTGCGGTAACGTGCGCGTTTGCAGAGGCGGGAACGACGCCACGAAAAGGAGAGAGACAGATGACAAAGCGAGTGATAGTGACCGGCGGTAGCGGCCTTGCCGGCAAATGGGTGGTCGAGAACCTGGTCGCGCACGGCTACGAAGTGTTGAATCTGGACCGTGTGCCCATGCCGAAGCGCACGGCGCGCACGCTGATCACGGACATCACCGACGCGGGCCAGGTTTTCAACGCGATCACCTCGACCACGGCGCCAGTGGAATTCGCCGACGACCTGGAGCCGAAACCCATCGACGCGATCGTTCACTTCGCGGCGATTCCTCGCATCATGTTGACGACCGATAACGAGGTCTACCGCATCAATGTGATGGGGACTTACAACATTCTCGACGCCGCTGCGAAACTAGGGGTCCGCAAGGTGATCCTCGCCTCGAGCGAGACGACTTACGGTGTGGTGTTCGCCCACCGGCATCGCGATCCCGCGTACTTTCCGCTGGACGAGAACTATCCGGTGGACCCGATGGACAGCTACGCCACCTCGAAAGTGGTCAACGAAGTGACCGCGAAGGCATTCCAGGCGCGCACCGGGTCGGACATCTACTGTTTTCGCATCGGCAACGTGCTCGATCCCGAGGATTACGCGAAGTTCTCCACGTGGCTCAAGGATCCCGCGCTGCGCAAGCGTATTGCGTGGAGCTACATCGACGGGCGAGATCTCGCCAACGCGTGCCGGCTCGCCATCGAAACGGACGGCCTCGGCTTCGAGATCATGAACGTCGCGGCGGACGACGTGTCGTCCGACTTGCCGACCCAGACGTTGCTGGATCGCTACTATCCGGGCGTGCCGGTCAAGAAGGCCCTCGGCGAGTTCGAGACGCTGCTCAGCAACGAGAAGCTCAAACGCTTGCTTGGCTGGCAGCAGCAGCACTACTGGCGCGACGAGGCAAAACGCTTCAATCCGTAAGCGGCATCAGCGTCGAAAACGCGCAGGGCCAGCGAGTGCTGGCCCTGTTCACGACATCGACGCTCCCGGCGTTATGCTGCCAGCTTGAGCGCTTGCGAGAAGTCTGCAATCAGGTCGTCGATATCTTCGATGCCCGCCGAAAGCCGCAGCATGCCGTCGGAGATGCCCATCGCCTTGCGCGTTTCTGCGCCGGCTTCGAAAAAGATCGTCGGCGCGACGGGGATGATGAGCGTGCGCGTGTCGCCGAGGCCGGTCGCCTTGATCGGCAGTTCGAGCGCGTTGACGACGTCGATCATGCGTTCCGCGTTGAGCAGTTCGAACGAGAGCAGCCATGACGCGCCCTTGAAAAGCGCATGGGCAACCTCGTATTGCGGATGGCTCTTCAAGCCCGGATAGAACACCTTGCCGATGGCTTCGTGGCCTTCGAGAAACTGTGCGAGCGCGAGCGCATTGTCGCTGCTTTGCTTCACGCGCAGGGCGAGCGTTTCCGCGCCCATGGCGATGGCGTGCGCCTGCTCGGACGACAATGACGCGCCCATGTCTCGCAGGCCCTTCTTGCGGATCTGCAGGAGCCCCTGATCTTTCGGTGCCGAACGCCGATAGTCGTCGGCGATGTTCGGATACGTGCTCCAGTCGAACAGGCCCGTATCGGTCACCGCGCCGCCGAGCGCGGCGCCATGGCCCGCGATGGTCTTCGTCAACGAATTGATGACGAGGCTCGCGCCGACCGCCTTCGGCTGGAACAAGGCGGGCGAGGTAATCGTGTTGTCGACGACGTAGACGATGCCGCGCTCGCGGCACAGCTCGCCGATGCCTTGCAGGTCGGGGATCTGCGTGCCCGGATTCGCGATGGTTTCGACGAACACCATGCGCGTATTCGGGTGGATGGCGTTCTTCACGTTTTCGGCGTCGCTGGCGTCGACGGTCGTGACTTCCACGCCGAGCGTGCGCAACGTGCCGAACAGGCTGTTGGTGTTGCCGAACACATAGCGGCTCGACACGAGATGATCGCCCGCACGCAGCAGCGTGAGGAAGGTCGCCGTGATCGCGGCCATGCCGGTGCTGAAACAGACTGTGCCGGTGCCGCCTTCCAGGCTCGTGATCTTGCGCTCGAGAGCCGCCGTCGTGGGAGTGCCTTGCCGCGCGTAGTTGAAACCCCCTTTCTTCGTGCCCTGAAATACGCCGATCAGGTCCTCGACGCGCTCGAAACCATATTGCACGGACGTATGAATCGGCTGGCGCACGCCGCCGTGCTCGGTGCCCGCGATCCTGTCGCCGTGAACGATGCCAGTGGTGAAGCCTTGCTTGCTCATTCTCACTCCGTTTCTCAAGTCGATTGCGTTTGGCACATTATCGCCTGTAACGCGTGTTGCCGGCAGGTGGGACGCACCGAACCAATCGGTCGGGCGCTAACGCAGTTCGGACTCCGACGGTTCCAGCACGCTGCGCAGCTTGCCGAGCAGCCAGTTGACCAACGCGTTGTTGTGCCGGTAGTGATTCCAGGTGGGAATCTGGCGGGCGCCGAGGATGCGTTTGAACTCATAGGACGTCGCGCCCAGCTCGATTTCCTCGAAACCTTCGCGAATGCCGAATTCGACCGTGCGAATGAACATGGCGAAGTACAAGCCGTACTCCTGGCTCCTGGCGTAGTCGAGCCCGATATAGCGGTTGACGAGGTGCCTTCCCTTGCCGATCAACTGGGTGAAGCCAATCAACTCGTCGTCCAGAAAGTACAGCAGATAATGGCTAAGGCTGCGGGTATTGGCGAAATACTCCGGCGTGAGCTTCTCGAACTTCAACTCGGCTTTCTGCCAGGTGTTCAGATACAACTCATACACTCTGGCGACGAGGTGATCGGGCAGACCCGCGCATTCTTCATAGCGCAGTGCGGCGGCCTTTTTCAGCTTACGCTTGAGCAGGTTCCTGCGGTCGCTCTTCATGGCCTGGTAGTAGTCCGGGCCGATCGACAGCACCGGCACGGGCAGGCCTTTTGCCGCCACGAAGCCGCGCAGCGGCAAGTCCTCGGTGAAACCCTTGTACGCGAGCAGGCTCCCTTTCTTCGCAAGCGCCGTGCTGATGGCCGCGAGCGTCTCCTGCGAGACTTCGCCCTGGATGCGGCCGGCATCGACGGTCGGATGCCCGATGCAGGCCAGCTTGAAGCGGATCCAGCTCAGGCTTTGCTTCAGCCAGCCGCTGGGAAGGAGGGTGTTGAGCCGGAAATCCATCACGAAGTAGGGCGCCACGGTAACGAGCGCGCTGTCCCGGTACACGGCGAAATAACCGAAGCTGAAATCATCCAGCCGGGCCGTCTGAAAGGCCTGGTAAAACTCCGCTCCCTCCGGCTCGTCGCGCAGAAACCCCTCGGGCGGATTGGCCAGATCCTCGACGTGCAGCATGGATTGCGGTCCCTTTTTTCTGTTTGCTTTGTCGACAGCCCAATGTCGGGCACCGATTGTCGGCGATCTTCGCTTTCTTGTCGATTGGCGGCGCGGCGCTCGCGGCAGGCGTCACAACTGCGAATCGAGGAGGGCGGCTGCGTGTTCGAGCAGCTTTTCCCGTAACGACCGGCGGCGCCAGTCTTCGAGCGTGATGCGTTTGGCGAGGGCAGCGTCGGCATCGAAAATGGCCGTCTGCTGGCGCGCGAAATCGCGGTCGTAGATGTTGAGATTGGCCTCGTCGTTGAGCTTGAACGAGCGGCTGTCGAAGTTGGTCGAGCCGACCGACACCAGATATTCGTCGACGACGATCAGCTTGCAGTGGAACATCGTCGGCTGATACTCGTACATCTCCACGCCGGCCGCGAGCAGGTCGCCCCAGCACGCACGCGAGGCCTCGCGCACCGTGTGAGTATCGATGCGCTTGCCCGGCGTGATGATGCGCACCTTCACGCCGCGCTTCGCCGCCTCGACGATCGCGTTGATCGTCAGCTTGTCCGGCACGAAGTACGCCGTCGACAAATGGATGGAGCGCGCCGCGGCGGTGATCGCCATGAGGTACATCAACTCCATGTCGTCGCTGCCGCCCGAGGGCGAACTGCTGAACACGTGCGCGAGGCCGTTGCCCGCGGCGTCGATCGCGGGAAAGTACTGCGGGCCGTGCAGCACATTGCCCGTCGACTTGACCCAGTTGTCCATGAAGACCGCCTGCATCTGTCCGACCGCCGGGCCTTCAATGCGAAAGTGCGTATCGCGCCAGTGCTTTTCGTCCTGCGCATGGCCGGTCCATTCGTCGGCGATGCCTACGCCGCCCGTAAAACCGATGCGTCCGTCGATCACCAGCAACTTGCGGTGCGTGCGGTCGTTCATGCGGCCGAGGCCCGTCCAGTGCGGCTTGTGATACAGGACGAGCTGGACGCCCGCCTCGCGCAGCATGCGTTGATAACGCTTGTCCATTTTGGACGAGCCGACCCAGTCGAGCAGCACGTGCACGGCGATGCCCGCGCGCGCCTTGTCGGACAGCGCGCGGGCGACTTCTTCGCCAATCGCGCCGGACCAGTAAATGAAGGTCTCGAAGGTAATGGTGTGCTGCGCCGCGCGGATGCCGGCCAGCATCGACGGAAAGATCTCGTCGCCGTTCACGAGCACCTCGAAGCGATTGCCTCCCACGACGGGCGGCCCGAGCAGCAGCCCCATCGAGCGGATGAACTGCGGACTGTCGCTCGCGTAAAGCCGGTCGATCTTGTGCTCGATCTTCTTTTCGCCGCTCGTGAGATTCGCGATCACCAGGATGACGACGAGCGTCACCGCGACCGTCACGACAATGAGGGCAATGGTCGACATGCGTGGGCCTCGCCTCGCGGATGGTAACGATGCCCTGCTGTAGCACATTGCATGCGCAAGCAGCGCTGTCGATCAATCCGGCTCGTCGGCTCCGGCCATTTGGTCCAGATTCGACTGCAATTTCGTGATGACGCGGTGCAAGGTCTTGATTTCGCTGGCGGTCACGCCAGCGGAGAGCTGGTTGATCCAGGGGGCCTGAAGACGCATGGCCGCTTCGAAAGCTTGCCGGCCCTCGTCGGTCAAAACGACAAGCTGCGCGCGGCGGTGGTGAGGGTTGGCCTCGAAGCGGACCAGACCGTCGTTGGCCAGGTCATTCACGATTCGTTGCACGTTTTGCCGATTGGCCCCCAGATCGCGGGCAATCCAGGCCACCGGCTGCGGCCGTTGCGCGGCCCTGATGGCGCCGAGCATCTGCCAGCGTGCGCTCGTGAGGCCGAGGCCCTCGACCAGGCGGTCGCCCGAAGTGAGCAGTCCGCTATTGAGCCGGAAGAGCTCGAGCATGATGCCCGACAGGAGTTCGCCGACCGGTGTTCTCGCGAGTTCGCGCATATGGCACCCTATTTCTAAATTGACATCATCATGTCAATTTACTATATATTGGCCATGACCGGTTGACATCATGCTTTTAGACTCTGGAGTGCACCATGCTGCAATTGCGACCGCTTGATCCTTCTTTCCCGATCGAACGTCAACTTGCCGTTGACGCCGAGCCCGTTGTGCTCGTGAACGTTTTCACACTGGATCTGGCCGATGAGGCGAAGTTTCTGGAGGCCTGGCAGGAAGACGCTGCGCTCATGAAGCAGCAAGCCGGCTTTATTTCAACGCAGCTCCACCGGGCGATCGGAGAGCAACCGGCTTATATGAATTACGCAGTGTGGGAATCCACGGCGCATTTTCGGGCGGCATTCTCTGCGCCGGCGTTCCGGTCGAGTCTGGCCGCTTATCCTTCCTCGGTGATCGCGTCGCCGCATATCTTCCAGAAAGTTGCCGTGCCGGGGATTTGCGAGAGTTAGTTGTTTTGCCGTCGTTGCGGCTCGATTTCAGGTCGCTGCTGGTTGCCGGCCCTTGGCCGCGTTGCGGCGAAGAGCGGGCATATCGTGGAAAGACAACGGCATGATCAATGGCTGCCGGCGGTCAGAACCGTCGAGATCACGCCGGTCGCGCTGGCAACGAGCACGTAGTCGCCGGCTACGCCGACCCAGTGGTAGCCACGCGGGGGCGCTTTCAGGCCATGCTGATTCCAGTTTTCGACCACGAAAATCCGATCACGGTATTCAGGCGGCAGGCGGTCGCCACGATGCCAGTCGCGATGCGGAATCGCACCGACCGGACGGTTGGCTCGTTCGATCGACGTAGGTGGCGGGTTGCCAGGCCGGTGTTCGGGCTGCGATGCGAACGCGGTGCCTGTCGTGGCGAGCAGGGCGGCAATAACGAAGAGTGTCGTGACTTTCGCTTTCATGGTGAATGCTCCAAATAACGTTCAAGAAAAGAGGAAGTGAGATGAATTTTACTTAGGAATGTTGATCACTAACTAACGGATTCACTTCCACCGGATTCGCTGGCGCGACGCTCCTCATCGGCGAAGCGGTTCGACGTGCGCTTCTTGACGAGAGATTCGCCATGCGGGACAGCGCTCGGCGCTGGCAAGCGGGCCATGGCCATGAACGGCGCCATCATGAGGAGGCCGGCGATCGCGAACGTGGCGTTGAGTCGGTTGATGTACGAGTTCATGGTTTTCTCCAGGGCAAGGAAGTAAAGGATGACTAAGTTATCGATGGATTGACTCGAGCTTCGAGGGAAGCCTCGGGAAGACTGCGTCCGAATCCAAAGCTTGCATTAAGTTTACATTTCGTAAGATTTGCTTTCAAGCAATGGGAGCGAAGTTTCAGTGCGGCGTATCGCCTCACAAAATTGGAGCGCGAACCCGGCGGCGGTGGTTGCCCGAGCCGCAAGGCGCGCCGCGGCCGGGCGTGCCAGTCAATTACGGCCAGTCTGCGTTGCACAGACCAGCCGGGGTTGCAGGCTCAGAGCGGGAGGACGCGGCGCTTATGTCCCCCAGGGCGCGCGCGGCAATCGCTCGAAGTCAGGCAATGGCGCCTTCCCTGAGCCTGAACGCGGACACGGTCTCGCGAAGCGCGTGTGCCTGCTCAGCCAGCGCATACGTCGCGGCCGAAGCCTCCTCCACGAGCGCCGCGTTCTGCTGCGTGACTTCGTCCATTTGCGTGACGGCGATGTTCACCTGCTCGATGCCCGTCGACTGTTCGCGCGACGCCGTCGAAATCTCCTGCACGGTGCCGGAAACCCGCTGCACGGCTTCGACGATCTCGTCGATGATGTGGCCGGCGTCGGCCACCTGGAACGATCCGCTTTCGACGTGTACTTTCGACTGCTCGATGAGCGCCTTGATCTCGCGCGCCGCGCTCGCGCTGCGCTGCGCGAGCGTGCGAACCTCGCCCGCGACAACGGCGAAACCGCGGCCTTGCTCGCCCGCACGCGCCGCTTCGACGGCGGCGTTGAGCGCAAGGATGTTGGTCTGGAACGCGATGCCGTCGATCAAGCCGATGATCTCGCCGACCTTGCTCGAACTGTCCGCGATAGATTGCATCGTGCCGACCACGCCTCGCATCACCGTGCCGCCGCGCGCCGCGGTCTGCGCCGCCGTTCCCGCGAGCGAACTGACGTGCTCCGCGTTCTGCGCGTTCATGCGTACGATCGACGTCAGCTCCTCCATGCTCGCGGCCGTTTCTTCAAGCGATGCAGCCTGCTCTTCGGTGCGCGAGGACAGATTCTGGTTGCCCGAGGCAATCTGCGCGCTCGCCGTTGCCACGCCTTCGGCGTTGGCGCGAACTTCGCTCACCACGCGTGCGAGGCTCGTCTGCATTTTCGAAAGCGCCGTGAGCAGTTCCGCGGTCTCGTCGTCGCCATGTGCATGCAGATCGGTCGACAGGTCGCCGTCGGCGACCTCGCGCGCAAAGTCCACGGCACGGCCCAGCGGGCTCGTGACAGTACGGCTGAACAGCACGCCGCCCGCCAGCGCGAGCAGGAACGCGGCCACCATCAGCACGGCGCTCACGATGGTGGCGTGCGCGGCCTGCACCGCCGCCTGGGCGGCCACTTGCGCGTTGGTGGCGGCAATGATCTGTGCGGCGCGGTCGAGCAGCTGGGCGGGCGCGCGATCGACGCCGGCGACCACAGTATCGCCCGCAACAGGATCGGCGCCGGCCGCCTTGAACGCCTCGAAGCCCTTGCGGTACCCCTGGCCCATCGCCTCGTGCGCCTCGGCGAACTGCGCGACGAGCGTGTGCGCTTCGCCTTCGGGCAGCTTCGTTTCGAGCCCGGCGGCGAGATCGTTCACGGTGCGCTCGCGCTTCTGAAACGCGCTCCAGTAACGATCGAGTTTTTGCGGGTCCTTGCCACGCAGGAGTGTGTCTTTCCACTCCTGCACCTGCAGCTTGAACTCGACGAGCGTGGCCGACACCATGCGCTCGTTCGCGGCGGCGTCCTGCACGGTGGTGCGGTAGGTATCGATCGCCTGGTTGAGCGTGTGGATGCCGTAGAACGCACCCGCCGACATGAGGGTGAGCGACGCGGCGAAGGCGAGGGGAATCTTGCGGCTGAGTTTCATGGGGTTCGAATGGCTAAAAATGCAAGGCGCATGACGCGCCGACTTCCCTATTACGGCTCAAGTCTGCTGTTCTTGAGTTTTTGCGGATTACGCCGTCTTTCGTCATACGTAAGCCGTTGCGAACACCATGCGCGTGCGGCGCGGCGAATTAGAGATCGGCCTCTCCTTCAAACGCTTCGAATCGAGCCTCGGCTGTCTGGCGTGACGAGATACCGTTGAGGCGAGGGACGGTGAAGCGACGGATGCAGCGACACCCAGCTTCTCGCACTTTCCAGCGCTTCGATCTGACCGGTCTGCGAATTGCGCCGATACACGAGGCCGCTTCGGCCACTGATCTCGATGGCCTTTACCACTTCACCCGAAGCAAGCCGGATTCGGGTGCAAGTGCAGATAGACATCGTGGATGTCCGTAGTTGGCGCATCGAGACGGCGGATCGTGAGGCAGGGCGCGGGTTTTTACAAGCGGTTGATAGAATTGCGCAACGCGCAAGCAACCCCTCGACTCGAAGGAGCCAGTCTGAATGTCGCCGAACACGGATACCGAATTATTTCGCCTTCTCGCGAACAGCTATCGCCGCCTGTTGGGCGTCGCGCTCGTTCCCGAAGGCATGGGCGACACAGAGGGCGCGGCCTGGCTCTACGAACGCGCGCCGTTCGGCTTGCTTGCGCACGGCACGCAGGCGGACCCCGTATTCATGTATGGCAATCGTCGCGCGCAAGCGATCTTCGGCTACGACTGGGACGAAATCACGGCGCTGCCTTCGCGTCTTTCCGCGCAGGCGCCCGAGCGTAGCGAGCGGCAGGCATTTCTCGATTCGGTGACGCGCGAAGGCTTCGTGAAAGACTATCGCGGCATCCGCATCACGAGGTCGGGGCAGCGCTTCTGGATCGAGCGCGCGACCGTATGGCAACTGATCGACGAAACGGGTGTGCTGCACGGGCAGGCTGCGATGATTCCGCATGTTGCGCCTTGCTGATGCGGGCTTGCGCTCGCGAATCCCGCCATCATTTTGCGTTCTGCGGACCCTTGCGGTTCGCTTGCGGCGCTGTCACGGCATAGCCCGCGAGAAATACATCGATTGCCCGGTTCACGACCTCCAGCAATTTCGCGCGCGAGGCCTTGACCTCATAGCCTAGCGTCGCAATTTCGACCAACTCGGCTTCGAGAAGCGCCAGTAGATGTCGCGCCGCGACGCCTGGATCGCACGGCCGGATTGTGCCCGCCTCGATCGCGCTCGCCAGAAAGTCGCGCACGTGCATCAAGCCCCGTTTTGGACCCGATTCATACAAGGCTCGGCCCACGTTCGACCGGTCGACCTCCTGGTAGCACAGGCGGCGCGTTGCGAGAAAAGAGGGCTGCAGCACGGCCGTCAGGAAGTGGACCCCAAACGCGACGAGCGACTCGCCCAGCGGCATTTCGAGCGTCAGTTGACTGAACGCATGCCGGATTTCCCTTCCGGCGCGGCTCGTCATTGTTTCAGCAAATAACGCCTCTTTCGACTCGAAATAGCTATACAGCGTCGCCTTCGACGCGCCCGAACGAGCCGCGATTTGCGTCATCGACGCCTGCTCGAAGCCGACGTCCCGGAACACTGCCAGCGCGGCTTCGATGATGGATTGACGCTTTTCTTCGGTCTTCTTTCTCATCGGGTCTCCCTTCCTCACTTGTTCTCGGGCCTGGGACGCGAGCGTCCACGCCAATACCCTCGTCCGTCATGGAATGAAACATTCGTTGCCGGGTAAGGCGATTGACAGTCATCGATCGTTCCATTATAAACCATACCGTTCAGTTTAGTTATGTGACCGGGACATTAATTCAGGGTTCAAAGTTGATGCGCAACGAGGCATCAGCCTTTCCGGGCTGCAAGACTTCAACCGCTTAGTACTACGAGTCAATGGCTTTGCGCCTTGCCTTGTTCTGGCAGGGCGCGTCAACGCACGATTCGATGGAATATATGCCACAACAGATTCATGCAAGAGAGGGATGGAACAGGAAGGGCCAACGCCTCGGCGCGGCGCTTTTCTGCTCGACCGCCATATTGATCGCCGGCTGTCAACGTCACGACGCCGGGATGCCCGCTAACCCCGCCAGCCAGAGCGTCGAAGTCGGCGTCAAGACGCTCGCCCCGCAGCGCATCGTGATGACGGCCGAGCTTTCGGGCCGCCTTTCGTCTCTCAAGGTCTCGGATGTGCGGCCGCAAATCGGCGGCATCGTCCAGAAGCGGTTCTTCGTCGAGGGTTCGGACGTGAAGGCGGGGCAGGTGCTCTACCAGATCGATCCGGCCACCTACCAGGCGACGTACGATCAGGCGCGCGGCACGCTCGCGAAGGCCGAGGCAACGCTCGCTTCCGCGAAGACGAAAGCCGATCGCTACGCCCAGCTCGTGAAGATCAACGCGGTCAGCGCACAGGACAACGACGATGCGATCGCGGCCGTTCGCGAGGACGAGGCCGATGTGATCGCGGATCGCGCATCGCTCGAGTCGGCGCGTATCAATCTCGGCTACACGCGGATCACGGCGCCCATTTCGGGCCGCATCGGCGCTTCGTCGGTGACCGAAGGCGCGCTCGTGACTTCAGAGCAGACCACGGCGCTCGCCACCATTCAGGCATACGACGAGATGTACCTCGACGTCACGCGTTCGAGCGCCGACTGGCTGCGCTTGCGCAAGGCGTTTGCCTCGGGCCGGCTCAAGCGTTCGGGCACGGGCGCGGCGGTGCAGCTCGTGATGGAGGACGGCACGCAGTACGCACACGCTGGCGTGCTGCAGTTTTCGGGCATCACCGTTGACGCGACAACGGGCTCGGTGACGGTGCGTATGGTCTTCCCGAACCCGGACGGCGAACTGCTGCCCGGCATGTTCGTGCGCGCGCAGCTCGACGAGGGCGAGAGCACGAACGCGCTGCTCGTTCCGCAACTCGCGGTCACGCGCGCTTCGGACGGCAGCGCGAGCGTATGGGTCGTCGATGCGACCGGACACGCGAAGCAGGTTGCGGTACACGCGGACAGTGCCTATGCAGACCAGTGGATCGTCACGAGCGGATTGCAAGCCGGCGATCGCGTGATCGTGAGCGGGCTGCAAAAGGTGCAGGCCGGCGAGGCGGTTCACGTGGCCGCGGATTCGGCCACCGCAGCCGCTGCTGCGTCTGCTGCGAAGTCGTAAGGAGGGCGCATGGCAGGTTTCTTCATTCAGCGCCCGATCCTCGCGTGGGTCGTTGCGATCGTCATCATGTTGATCGGCGCTGCGGCGACCACCACGTTGCCGATCGAGCAATATCCGACCATCGCGCCGCCTTCGGTACAGGTCACGGCGACCTATCCGGGCGCTTCCGCCGACACGGTCGCGAAGACCGTCACGCAGGTGATCGAGCAGAAGCTTTCCGGCATCGATAACCTGCTGTACATGTCGTCGACGAGCAGCGGCGCGGGGCAGGCGACCATCAACCTGACGTTCAGGCCCGGCACCAACCCGGACATCGCGCAGGTGCAGGTCCAGAACAAGGTGACCCAGGCCACCGCCTCGCTGCCGGAGACGGTGCAGGAGCAGGGCGTGCAAGTGGCGAAGGCGTCGAGCGACTTTCTGATGATCGTCGCGCTCTCGTCGCCGGGCGGCACGCTCGATTCGATCGACCTCGGCAATGTCATCGCCACGCAGATCGAGGACCCGCTTACCCAGATCAACGGTGTGGGCGACGTCACGCTCTTTGGCGCGCAGCACGCCATGCGGATCTGGCTCGATCCCGTGAAGCTGCGCAGCTTCGGCGTCACTGCGTCCGACGTGACGACAGCGGTCACCAATCAGAACGTGCAGCTTTCCGTCGGCGAACTCGGCGGCGCGCCTGCTACGGACTCCCAGGCGATCAATGCGACGATCTCGGCGTCGAGCCTGATGACGACTGCCGACCAGTTCGGCGACATTCTGCTGCGCGTGAACAGCGACGGCTCGAAGGTTCGCCTCAAGGACGTCGCGCGCGTCGAGGTGGGCGGCGATTCATACGATACGTCCTCGCGGCTCGACGGCAAGCCGGCGGCCGCGCTGGCCGTCAAGCTCTCGACGGGTGCGAACGCCATGGCGGTCGCGAAGGCCGTGCGCGCGAAGCTCGTAGAGCTGCAGCCGCAATTGCCCAAAGACGTGGCGATTGCGTATCCGTACGACTCCACGCCGTTCGTGAAGATCTCGATCGAGGAGGTCATGAAGACGCTCTTCGAAGCGGTGATCCTCGTGTTCCTCGTGATGTATCTGTTCCTGCAGAACCTGCGTGCGACGCTGATTCCGACGATCGTCGTGCCGGTTGCGCTGCTCGGCACGCTGGGCGTGATGTCGGCGATAGGCTTCTCGATCAACGTGCTCTCGATGTTCGCGATGGTGCTCGCGATCGGCCTGCTCGTGGACGACGCGATCGTCGTCGTCGAGAATGTCGAGCGCATCATGGCCGAGGAAAAGCTCGACGCGAAGGCGGCCACGAAGAAAGCGATGAGCCAGATCACCGGCGCGCTCGTGGGCGTGACGACGGTGCTGACTGCCGTCTTCATCCCGATGGCCTTCTTTTCCGGCTCGACCGGCGCGATCTATCGCCAGTTCTCGGTCACCATCGTTTCGGCGATGGTGCTCTCGGTGCTACTCGCCATGACGCTCACGCCCGCGCTCTGCGCGAGCCTGCTGAACCCGTCGGCCGTCGAGCACGCGCAGAGCCCCGGCTTGCTCGGCGCGTTCAATCGCTTCTTCACGAAGAGCAATGCGCGCTACAGCACCACGCTTGCGCGCGTGGTGGCCAGGCCCGCGCGCTGGATGCTCGGCTATGCACTCATTGCGGGCGTGGTCGGCATTCTGTACGTGACGCTGCCTTCGTCGTATCTGCCGGAGGAAGATCAGGGCTCGATCATGGTATCGATTTCGGCGCCGGTCGGCACGCCTTCTTCGAAGACGCTTCAGACCGTGGCAGCTGTCGAGCAATACTTTCTGAAGCAGCCCGCGGTAACGCACGTGATGGCCGTGAACGGTTTCAGCTTCAACGGGCAAGGGCAGAACAATGCGCTGGCGTTCGTGCAGTTGAAGGACTGGAGCCAGCGCGGGTCGAACGATAGCGCGCAGGCGGTGATCAATCGCGCGAACGCGGTCTTCGCGGGCAATCGCGATGCGCAGATCTTCGTGATGAACGAGCCCGCGATTCATGGTCTCGGCACGCAAAGCGGCCTCGACTTCGAGATCGAGGACCGCGCGGGCCAGGGGCATGACAAGCTGCTGAAGGCGCGCAACCAGTTCCTCGCGCTGGCCGCGAAGGAACCGTCGCTCGCCATGACGCGCTCGGCCGGCCTCGAAGATACGCCGCAGCTCTACGTCGATATCGACCGCGAGAAGGCGAGTGCGTTCGGGCTGTCGATCGCCGATGTCGACACGACGATTTCCACCGCGTTCGGCTCCGCGTACGTGAACAACTACATCGATACCGGGCGGATCCAGAAGGTCTACGTGCAGGCGGACGCACCGTACCGGATGATGCCGGACGACATCGGGCAATGGTATGTGCGCGCGGATTCGTCGTCGTCGAGTACTTCGTCATCCTCGAGTTCGTCGTCGAGTTCGACTTCGGCTTCAACGTCTACAACGTCTACAACGTCCACGACGACGTCGGGCTACGACGGCCAGATGGTGCCGTTCTCCGCATTCGCCACCACGCGCTGGACGTTCGGGCCGCCGCAGATCGAGCGCTACAACCGCGAACTGGCGATGCAGATGAGCGCACAGCCCGCGCCCGGTGTGAGCACCGGCCAGGCGATGGCCGCGGTCGAAAATCTCGCGAAGCGGTTGCCCACCGGATTCGGCATCGAGTGGACGGGGCAGTCGTATCAGGAAGTGCTTGCCGGTTCGCAGGCCACGTATCTGTATGCGATTTCGCTGATCGTGGTGTTCCTGTGCCTCGCGGGGCTGTACGAGAGCTGGTCGGTGCCGCTCGCGGTCATTCTCGTGGTGCCGATCGGCGTGCTTGGCGCGTTGTTGGGCGCGCATTTGCGCGGGCTGTCGAACGACGTCTATTTCAAGGTCGGCCTGCTGACGACAATCGGCCTCGCAACGAAGAACGCGATTCTGATCGTCGAATTCGCGAAGGACCTCCAGGAGCAGGGCCGTGGGCTCGTCGAGGCCACGCTCGAGGCGGCGCACCAGCGCTTGCGGCCGATCCTGATGACATCGCTGGCGTTCGTGTTCGGCGTGCTGCCGCTCGTGATCAGCACCGGCGCGGGCTCGGCCGCGCGCCATGCGATCGGAACCGGCGTCGCCGGCGGGATGATCGCGGCGACGGCGCTCGCCATCTTCTTCGTGCCCGTGTTTTTCATCGTCGTGCGCCGGCTGTTCAAGGAGCATGGCGACGGCGAAGCCGTGCAGCACGCAAAGGACCAGGAATGAAATTGAAGCTTCTGTCCGTGCTCTGTGCGGCAGCATTGAGTGCGTGTTCTCTCGACCCGGTTTATCAACGGCCCGCTGCGCCGGTCGCCACCGCCTGGCCAACGGGCGCCGCGTACGCTACGGGTGCATCGGCGGCTACGCCCTCAACATCACCTGCGGCGCCGAACGCGGCCGACGTCGGCTGGCGCGATTACTTCAAGGACTCGCGCCTGCAGGAACTGATCGCGCTCGCACTCGACCACAACCGGGACTTGCGGGTGGCGGCGCTGCAGGTGGCCGAGTACGAGGCGCAGTACCGCATCACGCGCGCGGAGCTGGCGCCGACGATCGACGCCGGCGGCTCGCTCACGAACACGCGCACCGACGGCGCGGTGAGCCACTCGAATACCGTTTCCGTCGGCACGACGTCGTGGGAAATCGACTTTTTTGGGCGCATCCGCAGCCTCAAGCGCCAGGCGCTCGAGAACTATCTGTCGACGCAGGCCTCGCGCACGAGCACGCAGCTTTCGCTCGTGGCCGATGTCGCGACCGACTATCTGCAATTGCTCTCCGATGAGACCTTGCTGAAGGTTTCGACCGACACCGCCGCGGCCGACCAGAACACCTACGACCTCACGGTGAGCATGATGAAGATCGGCAGCGCGTCGCTTCAGGACGTGCGCGAGGCGCAGACGTCGCTTGCGAGCGCACGCGCGAGCGTGGCGTCATACACGCGCGCGGTCGCGCAGGACCGCAACAATCTGATCGCCGAAATTGGCTGTCCGTTGCCCGACGACTTCGCCACGGGGCCTACGCTGCTCGAGAGCGACGCCATGTTCGCGGACGTCGATGCGGGCATCCCGTCCGACTTGCTCGCGCGACGGCCCGATATCATCGAGGCGGAGCATACGCTCAAGGCGGCGAACGCGAACATCGGCGCCGCGCGCGCGGCGTTCTTTCCCAAGATCGAGCTGACGGCGAGCGCCGGCACTGCTAGCACGAGCCTCTCGCAGTTGTTCAAGGCGAGCACGGGCGCGTGGACGTTCGCGCCGACGATCACGATGCCGATCTTCGATTACGGCAGCAACAAGGCGTCGCTCGACGTTGCGAAGATCGAGAAGGATATCGACGTGGCCGACTACGAAAAGGCGATTCAGACGGCGTTCAAGGAAGTGTCGAACGCACTGGCGGGGCGCGCGACCTATGTCGATCAGGTCGCGGCGGACCGCGACTACGTGAAATCGGCGCAGGATTACTACGACCTCGCGCAGGCGCGCTACAAGACCGGCACCGACAGCTTCCTGACCGTGCTCACCGCGCAGCGCACGCTCTATACGGCACAGGAGCAACTCGTCACCGACGAGCTGGCGAAGCTCTCGAATCAGGTCACGCTGTACAAGGTGCTGGGCGGCGGCTGGTCCGCGTCGAGCGTGCCTGAGCAGGCTGCCGCAAGCGACCCGGCGCATTCCTGAAGCATGCAGTCGGAAATGCGGCCCAGGATGCAGTCCAGGCGAGTCACCCGCTAGAATTGCGATGGTCGGCGCTGCGTTGTGCAGCGGCGCTTGCGACTTCCTTGCCATTACTCGATTCAATTCACGCGTGAAGACCGCTACTCTCGAACAACTGCGTGACGGGCAACTCGCCGGCGCACGACAGCTCAAGCTCGCTTGCGGGTTGACCGAATTTCCGCGCGAAATCTTCGATCTCGCCGACACCCTCGAGGTGCTCGACCTCTCGGGCAATGCGCTCACGTCGCTGCCGGACGACCTGCCGAGGCTGCGCCGTCTGCGCATACTGTTCGCTTCGAACAACCCGTTCACCGAGTTGCCGCCTGTACTCGGCGACTGCGAATCGCTGAGCATGATCGGCTTCAAGGCGAACCGCATCCGCCGCGTTACGGGGCGCGCGCTGCCGCCGCAATTGCGCTGGCTGATCCTGACCGATAACGACGTCGACGCGCTGCCGGCCGAAATCGGCGAGCGTCCGAATCTGCAGAAGCTGATGCTTGCCGGCAACCGGCTGCGCTCGTTGCCCGAGACGATGGCCGCGTGCAGCCGGCTCGAGCTGCTGCGGCTTTCGGCGAACCGGCTCGACGCCTTGCCCGACTGGCTGTTGCGCCTGCCGCGCCTGGCGTGGCTCGCCTACGCCGGCAATCCGCTGAACGTGGTGCGCGAGCAGGTGGCGCTGGCCGATTCGCCGGTGCCCGATATCGACTGGCATACGCTCGCACTCGGACAAACGCTCGGCGAGGGCGCATCGGGCGTGACGCATCGCGCGACGCGTCTCCTGCGCGACGGGCATCCGGTGGAGGCGGTGGCCGTCAAGCTGTTCAAGGGCGCGGTCACGAGCGACGGTTTGCCGGAACTGGAAATGGCGGCGTGCCTGCAAGCCGGGCCGCACGCGAACCTCATCCCGGTGCTCGGCAAGATCACGGGTCATCCGCTGGGCGAGCACGGCCTCGTGATGGAACTGATCCCTCCGTCGTTCGCCAATCTCGCCGGGCCGCCGAGCCTCGACTCGTGTACGCGGGACGTCTATGCAGCCGATGTTCTGTTCGACAGGCCAGTCGCACTGCAGATCGCGCGCGGGATCGCATCGGCGGCGCGGCATCTGCATGGGCGCGGGATCATGCACGGCGATCTCTATGCGCACAACATCCTGCACGACGGCTCAGGGCACGTATTGCTCGGCGACTTCGGCGCGGCGTCCTTTCACGATATCGACGATCGCGCACAGTCCCAGGCGCTCGAGCGCATCGAGGTGCGTGCGTTCGGCTGTCTGCTGGAAGAACTCGCGCAACGTCTGGCCGCAGAGGCTAATGAACGCGACGCCGGCTTCGATGCGCTGATTGCAGACTGTTTCGCCGAGCAGGTCGACAGGCGGCCTTCGTTCGATGAGATTGTCGAGCGGCTGTCTGCCTGACGCCATGGAACGGGCGGATTCGCTGACGCCCGGTGAATTTTCGCAAGCCGCTGAATACTCGGCGTGAAGGACAAGAATTCTGTCCTCTTTCCCACACTCATTCGTGCAACGAGCAACTACAGTTGAATCGTTGGGGATCAGTTGCACGTTGGACCCGCCATCGCCTGATTGCCGTCCCAGGGTGTGAACGCCATGAAAAAATTCCTCAGCGCGCTATTGCTCGCTTCGGCGCCGTTCGTCGCGTGGGGCGAGACGCCATTCCTCCATTCACACAGCGCGATCGTGTATGACGTCGCGCGCCACGAAGTCCTGCTCGAAAAGAACGCCGACGAGGCCCAGCCGATCGCGTCGCTCACCAAGCTGATGACGGCGATGGTCGTGCTGGACAGCGCCCAGCCGTTGGGAGAGACGGTGACGGTCGGCAACGACGACATCGATCGGCTCAAGCATACGGGGTCCCGCATCCCTATCGGTGCGTCGCTCAAGCGAGGAGAGATGCTGCGTCTTGCGCTCATGGCGTCGGAGAACCGCGCTGCATCCGCGCTTTCACATGCGTTCCCGGGCGGCCAGGCGGCGTTCATCCGGCAGATGAATGATAAGGCGCGCGCGCTGAATATGGCCAATACGCACTTCGACGATCCAACCGGGCTCTCGCCCGAGAATCTCTCGACGGCGCGCGATGTCGTGAAGATGGCGGACGCCGCGGCGCGCTATCCGTTGATCAGCGAATACACGACGCTTCCCCGTTACGAAGAGGCGATCGGCACGAGGACGCGGTTCTATCACAACACCGACCCGATAGTGAGCTCAGCCGACTGGGACGTGCTGGTCGCAAAGACGGGCTATATCCGCGAGGCGGGGCGCTGCATCGTGGTCGATGCGAACATGCCGAACGGGCAGGTGATGATTGCGCTGCTCGGCTCGCGAACCTCGTGGGGACGCTCTGCCGATCTCGTCACGATACGGCGATGGCTGAACGGCGACGACACGCCGGTCGTGGAACCGCGCTATTACGCAAGCGCCCGTGCGCATCATCACTATTCGATGCTCGCGCGCTCGCACGGCGTCAGGGTGCGGCTCGCATCGTACCCGAGCGCCCCGACGTCCGGTGCGCACCGGCAGAGCGTCAAACACCATGCCGGCAAGCGGGCGCACCATACGCTGGTTGCCGCGCTAGGCTAGACGGCATTCGTGTCGACCGGCGTATAAATCGCGAGTTTCAGCGCCGGATCGTCGTTCGCCTGAAACGTTGCGTACTCGTAGCGCTGCGTACCGTGCTTCGCGTGCGCCAGGACCTTCTGGCCCGACGCGCCGCTGCGCACGTCGTGCGCACTCCACCACCTCACGAATTCCTCGCTGCCTGAACGCAGGCGCTCGACCAGTTCGACGAACGCCGGGTCGCCTGCATGGAGGTCGTGGCTCGTGCGAAACAGCGCGATCATGCGGCGCGCTTCATCGGGCCAGCCCGCGCCAAAGAGCCGCCGTGCCTCCGGTTCGATGAACATGTAGATCATGATGTTGCGATCTTCCGCAGCGAGGCGATCGAAGCCAAGCAGATCGGAGGCGGCCTCGTTGCACACGAGGATGTCCCAGCGCCGGCCCGTGACGTAAGCGGGCAGACCGAGACTGGCGACGATCCGCGCAAGGGTCGGCGGCACGCTCTCGCGGGCGAAGACGCGCGGCTCGCCGCGCTGCGCGAGCACGCGCAAATGGGCGGCTTCGGCCTTGTCGAGCCGCAGTGCCTGGGCAAGTGCATCGAGCGTCGAAGCCGAAGGGCTGACCGCGCGCCCCTGCTCGAGCCGGACATACCAGTCGACGCCGATGCCCGCGAGTTCCGCGACCTCTTCACGCCGCAGGCCGGGCGTACGGCGGCGCCGGCCGCCACCGAGGCCGACGTCGTCGGGGCTCAGCTTCTTGCGCCGGGAGCGCAGAAAATCGCCGAATTGGGTTTGTGTCGTGGCTGTCATCGCGTTCGCTTCGTGCAGGGTGGGTGGGACTGCGCAATCCTGGGATCGCAGCGGGCCTTGTTGCCCATTCTAAGCCTGCCAGAATCGGCTCGTTCCCCCTTCTGGAAGCGCCATGAAAGCTGCCATTCTGAAAACCCTCAACGCGCCGCTCACGATCGAACAGATACCGGACCCCACCGCCGGCACTGGCGAGGTCGTCGTGGACGTCGTTGCGGCGCCGGTGTTGTCCTATGCGCAGGAAGTGTTTAGTGGAGAACGCCGCTATCCCATCGACCTGCCGATCGTGCCTGGTTGCGGCGCGATCGGCCGGGTCCGGACCGTCGGCCCGGATGCGACGAAACTGCAACCGGGCGACTGGGTGTTCTGCGATCCGACGGTGCGCGCGCGCGACGACGCGCTCATGCCCGACATCGTGCTGCAGGGCTGGAGCGCGCGGGGCGAGGGCGGCCAGAAATTGCAGCGCTATTTTCATGACGGCCCGTTCGCGGAACAGCTTAGGGTGCCGACCGAAAACGCGGTGCGTATCGGCGACATCGATCCGGCCGACGCTGCGCGATGGTGTGCGCTCAATACGCTGCTCGTGCCTTATGGCGGGCTGCTCGCGTCCGATCTGCGGGCGGGCGAGATCCTGCTCGTGAGCGGCGCGACCGGCAACTTCGGCAGCGCGTGCGTCGCGGTCGCGCTCGCCATGGGTGCGCGGTGCGTCGTAGCCCCCGGGCGCAACGTACAGGCGCTCGACAAACTGGCGCGCAACTTCGGCGAGCGCGTGCGGACCGTGGCGCTTTCCGGCGACGAAGCAACGGACCGCGAACGCATGCAACAGGCGGCGCCTGGGCCGATCGACTGCGTAATGGACCTGATGCCGCCATCGGTTCCGGCGACGACGGTGCGCGCCGCGGTGATGGCGGTGCGCCCATACGGGCGCGTGGTCCTGATGGGCGGGGTCGGCATGCTCGGTGGCGCCGGGCTCGAACTGCCTTATCCGTGGATCATGCGCAATGACATCACGGTGCGGGGCAAATGGATGTACCCCACGCAAGCCGTGACGCTCATGACAGGTTTGATTAACGGGGCACTGCTCGATCTGCGCCATTTCGACGTGACGGCCTTCGCGCTCGACGATGCGAACGAGGCCGTCGCGCACGCGGCGGCGAACGGCGGCCCGTTCAACATGACGGTGATTTGCCCGTAGCCTCGATTCATGCGCCTTGCGGCGATGAACGGCGTGCGCCGCTCCGTCCTGCCAGTGCGCCAAGCGCCGTTCGAGGTAGTTCTTCGGTGGCGAGAGCCCACAGCGAATACGCCACGCCGCGCTGGAACAACAAGCTGACAGCACTGCGAAGCTCGCCCCTGCCGAGCGCATAGACCGAGTCAGTGACGGCCTTGGCGCCGTGCATCAGCACGCTGGCATGGCGGTAGCACCCCATCATGCAGGCGTTGCACGGTTCGCGTTGATCGGGCAGGCGGTCGAGGTCGAACACAGAGCCCATGGGCTCATGCCACGGTTCGCAACGCCAGACATCGAGGTTCCAGTCGATATAAAAATACTTGCTGCCGGCGATGCACGGAATGAGTTGCTGTTCGCCGCGCACGAACCGCGCGACCTCGTCCAGTGCAGCGCCCGGGTCCATCACGCGAAAGCGCTTTTTGAGGGCCTCGATGGCACTCAATGCTTCGAGCAGTTCGTCGCGGCTGAGGTCGACGAGCTTCGAATTTTCGTCGTAAACGAGCGATGTGGAACCGAATGCGTCGCGCCTTGGGTAGGAGAACACCACGGAATCGAAGCCAAGCTGATTGAGCGTCTCGGGAAGCGCTGCGTAACGGACCAGATGGCTCACCGTAACCGTTGCGCAAACCGGGATGCCGAAAGCATGCGCCTGGGTGATGCCCTCGCGGATGCGGGCCGCAAGGCCGGGCAGGCCGCGATTGTGCTCGTGCTCGCTCATGTCCGCGCTATCGATCGAGATCAGGAGACGCTTGAGGCCGGCGTCAGCCAGCTGCTTGATGTGGCGGGGAAGGAACCAGCCGTTCGTGATCACGCCGCACTGGATGCCGGCTTTCGTGGCCGAGCCTACGAGCGATTCGATTTGCGGGTGCACCAGAGGCTCTCCGCCCTGCAGCGTCATGTAGCGAATCTTGCGTCTGCGCAGCATCGGCATCGCACGCTCGAACGCATCGGGATCGAGATAGCGGCGCGGACCTGCCATTTTCTTCTCACGAGAAAAGCCGCAGAAGTCGCATGCAGCGTTGCAAACGTTCGTCACTGAGACGTCACAGACCGCAGGCAATGGATTGCGTGGCTCGTTCGCGTCGTTGCTTACATTTGGCAAACTGCGCCACTTGATAGTCCGCTCTGTCCTGTCCATGGTGCTGGTGCCCTCACGGTTTGCCGGCTCATTGCGCTCGAACCATCATAGGTTACGCCATGCACGCGCGCCGCATCGGGTACGATTCTTATTCAAAAATAACTCCAACAAATCTTGTTTGACCGGCTAGTGCGAGTCGACTTCAATCCCCATACTTGAAGGTGTCTCGTCGGCATTTCGGTTCCGGGCGAGTTTGCGAATGCTATGCACTGGCTGCAGAAGGAGGGGGAAATGGTTGACACTTCAACCACCAGGCCGCGCGTCATCGGCTTCAATCACGTCGCGCTGGAAGTCGGCGACATCGAGGAAGCGCTGGCATTCTATGGCCGCATCTTCGACTTTCAGTTGCGCGGCAAGAGCAGGACGATGGCCTTCATCGATCTTGGCGATCAATTCATTGCGTTGCAGGCGGGGCGCAAACAGCCCGCCGACGACGGCCGCCATGTCGGCCTCGTTGTCGATGACAAGGAGGCGGCGCGCGCCGCACTCAAGGCGGCGGGCGTGAAGCCGCTCGACGGTCCATTTCTGGATTTTCGCGACCCCTGGGGCAATCGCATCGAGATCGTGGGCTATGACAACATCCAGTTCACGAAGGCGCCGAACGTCCTGCGCGGCATGGGCCTGACGCACCTGACCAAGAACGAAAGCGCGAAGAAAGAACTGGCCGAAAAAGGGATGGCAGCCAGTTGATGGCCGGCTTTCGGTGATGGCCGATCGGCCGGACGGCTGCTTCGCTCAATTCGGTTGAGGTTGCGGTTCTTGTGGCGCCAGTTGCGGTTGCGGTGGTGGTTGCAGCGGCAGTTGCGGCGCCGGTTGCGGCTGCAGCAGCGGCAGCGGAGGAGGTTGCGGTGCCGTGATCGGTTCGAGACCGCTGTGCGTGATCGCCGCCGCCGCTTCCGGCGAGGACAGAAAGCGGATCAGCGCTTCTGCGCCGACAGGATTTCTCGCTGTGGCTGCAATGCCGCCGGAGTACACCGTGTAACGTTGTACTTCCGCGGGCAGACTGCCGACCACTATTATCCCCTTCACCGGCAACAGTTCCACGACTTGTTGCAAGCCGATCTCGGCGTCGCCGTTCGCGACGACAGTGGCGACCCGCTCGGCGGAAACCATGCGGCTCCTGCTTTTCACGCGCCCGTCGAGGCCCAGCCGCGGAAACAGTTCGTTGGCGATATAGACGCCGCTCGCGCTATCCGGATAGACAATCGACTTCGCTGCAAGCAGCGTGCGGCGCAAACCGTCGACCGTGCTGATGTCCGGTTGCGGCGCGCCCTCGCGCACCGCGAGGCCGATTGGCGAGCGTGCGAAGTCCACCTTGCTGCCGGGCACCACGTTGCCCGCGCGAACCTGGTCGTCGAGCGCATTGCTGACCACGATCAGCACGTCGGCCCACTCGCCGCGCGCAAACCGCACGGGAATCGCATTCAGGGCGTTGCCTGTTGCAGCGCCCCAGACGGTGGCCAGCGTATAGCCGCTCTCGTCTTCGAATTGCGGGCCCAGATCACGATACGCTGGCGCAAACCAGCCCGACATCATGACTTTCACCTGGTCCGCCAGACACACGCCGGGGCCCGGTAACGCGAACGCGATGCACAGCGCAAATGTGCAAAACCTCAGCTTGTGGATAGTCACGGTTGCGCCCCATCTCGATCGGCTGATCCGGCACCACGGACATGTATCGCTCCCTATTTGCAACCACAGCGTGCAACGAAAGCATGCGATGAAAACGCGCTATGTAAGCGCGTCGTGGATACGACCTTTTTGCATCGTTTATACAACACGTTCGTTTGCACACACACTGGTTTTCTTCGCCTCTGATAGTCTTTTCCCAGCGACAGTTCGGGCGGTTATCAAACTTGACGCGTGCGATCGTGAAATTGAAAACAGGGGGGCTTATCCATGTTGCATTGGCTTTCGAACTTGATTGCCCACAATGCCGCAACGCCGGAGAAGCAGGCTCAACGCGCGCTCAGTGAATTGCGCATGGCACTCTTCCAGGCCGAACAGCGGGTTCTCGATGCGCAATTGCAGGCCGAGTACTACCGCACGCGAATTGCGTTTTGCGAGGAGGTGCTGAAGGCCGGCATCGAACAGGTGTCGGACCTGCGCAAAGGGCAACGTGAAGCGGTTACTCACGACTTGCGTCCGAACCTGAAGCTCACGACTTCCTGAGAGTCGGGCGCGGCAGAAGAGACTCCGCCGGCATGATAGAAAGCGACTGCGGCACCAAACTTGCTCAGCCGGTATGTAGGGAACCCTACTGTCGAACAACTAGACCCTACATCAGGAGACGATCATGGATAAACGTGAGTACAGCCACTCCCAGGAGATCGAACAGGACGACGCCGATCCGGAAAACGAACCTTATCTGCACCCCTATCGCGCGTTATTGCATGAGCCCACCGTCGTACTGGCTGGCAACCCGAGCGACCGCGCAGACGTCGCTACGTCGGCGATACTCGGGTACAACTGACTGACTGCAACGCATTCGCCCGTCGCTTGCCGGGTCAAATATTCGGTATTCCGAATGATTTGATTCGGCGATTCTGCTTTGGCGACTAGCGGCCGATGTGCGCCCATCCGGGCGCAGCGCACTTTTCTTTCCGGTAGTCGGCGGAACGATCGAAGCACCGCTAGACGCGCGGTAGATCGTCGATGGATTTTTCGACGTTACCGTCCGGCACTTCCAGATCGATTCCATCGATTCCGTTGGGATGCGGCACCGGCTTGATCTTCGGACCGAGAAATCTCATGCCGCCGAGCGTAAATACCGAATACACCACGGCGCCCGAGCGGATGTCGTTGGTGACGGCCGCCACTTCGGAGATGGTGGGTGTCGAGAGCCAGTCGTGTGTCTGGGGGTCGATCAGCGCCCAGCGCACGTGTGTTACGCGGTCCGTTGAGGAACTGATGCGGACACCGTCGATACCATAGGTAGCCATAGCGTCACCCTCGAGGCGAGAATCCTCTAATGGTAATCCGTTCGCTGCCCGGGTGGTAGCACGCCGGATGCCGTCCATTCGACCGCGCTCACCACACCGCCTGGCTCGTGATTGCAAACTGCTTGAACTGGGTATCGACGCGCAAGGGCGCGCCGCGCTCCGTCTTCTCGATGTGGTCGACGAGCGGCAGCCCCACGCCTTCGAGCCAGTCGGAGAGTCCCAGATCGACGGGCGTGTCGATGCGTACGAACATGCCCGCGTTGGAGGCGAGCCAATGGCTGATCAGCGCCTTGGCGCGGCAGGCATCCGGCGAATCGGGGGCGATCACGGGGCCGATCACGTGCCCGTCGCCAAAGCGGCGAAAGAGGGCGAAGCCAATCAGGTCGCCGTCGCGGTCGAGCGCGATGCCGCTCGCCTGATCGAGCAGTTTCGGCAGCATGTCCGAGCGGTCGAGGCCGCTTGCGCGCGTCGCCAGTTCGATGAGCCGGGGCCGGTCGCTGGCGCCGATCGGGCGCAGCCGCTCGCCCGCGGGCAGCGAGACGAGCGGCGGCTGAAACGCTGCGCCCTGGTGCTGGTGAATGCGGCCGATGCGCGTAAAGCCGAGCCGCTCGACGAGCGGCCAGCCCGTGTCGCTCGCGTGGAGCAGCAGCGTGCGCGAGGCGAGCGCCTGCATCCAGTGCTCGATCATGGCCCGGCCAATGCCGCGGCGCTGATGACTGGGCTTGACGATCAGCATGCCGAGCGTCGCCGCGTTGGGACCGAACAACCACGAGAAAGCCGTGCCGACGAGCGAACCGCTTTCGTCCACGGCCACGATGCCTTCGCCGATGCGGGCAGCGAAACGCCAGTCTTCGGGGCGGTGCCGCCAGCGCACCGCCGTCGACAACGCATGCGCGGCGGCCAGATCGTCGGCGGTAAATGCGCGGTAGGTAATGACGCTGTTCAGGTTTGGGTCGGACACGCCGGCCTCCGGATTCTGTATACGCGTCCCGTGACTATCGCATCGCCCGCCGTGACTGACTAGGACGATCTTCCTGTTTGGGCGCGCGCCCCGCCAGCGCCCGTGATGCAATGCAAAACGCGGGGTTGGACGGTCAATAACGCGTCGATTCTGCTGATTGGGCTTTTTTGTCGGCGAAATATGCGGTGGCAGTGGACCTACGATATTTCCCATCGAGACCAAGTCGAGGGAACCCAGTCATGGACCAGTTCGATCCCGCCGCAGTCGCTGCCTCAGTGGCCGAAAAAGCCGGCCACTTCATCGGCGGAGAGTGGGTCGTCGAAGGCGCGGCGCGCATCGGGGTCGCGCGGCCATCGGACGGCGTCGTCTATGCCTCGGCGCCGCTTGGCGACGCGCAACGGGTGGACCACGCCGTCGACAACGCGAAGCGCGCGTTTCGCACGAGCGGCTGGCCACGCATGGCGCCGCGCGAGCGCGCCCGCATCCTGCGCCGCTTCGCCGACCTGATCGCCGCCGACACCGCCACGCTCGCGCCGCTCGAGGCGCTCGGCTCGACGCGCCCCGTGCGCGACGTGTGCGCGTGGGACGTGCCGTTCACGGCGGAAGGCATCCGTTTCTATGCCGAGTTCGCCGACAAGCTCGGCGGCGAGGTCGTGGCCACCGATCACGACCATCTGGGCATGACGATCGCCGAGCCTTATGGCGTGGTCGGCGCGATCGCGCCGTGGAATTTCCCGCTCGTGATGGCGTCGTGGAAGATCGGTCCGGCGCTCGCGGCGGGCAATGCCGTGGTGCTCAAGCCTTCGGAGATGACGCCGTTCTCGGTGCTGCGTCTGGCCGAACTCGCGATCGAGGCAGGCATTCCCCCTGGCATCTTCAACGTGGTGCAAGGCGACGGCGCGACGACCGGCGACGCACTCGTGCGCCACCCGGACATCGCGAAAGTCACGTTCACGGGATCGACGCGCGCGGGCTCGGCGATCATGGCGGCGTGCGCGCAAAGCGGCACGAAGCCGGTCACGCTGGAATTGGGCGGCAAGAGCCCGCAAATCGTCTTCGCGGATGCGCCGAAGCTCGACGAGGTCGCGCGCCGCATCGCCGGCGCGATTGCCGTCAACGCGGGGCAGGTGTGCGTGGCCGGTTCGCGCCTGCTGGTCGAGCGCGCCGTTGCGGACGAACTCGTGTCGCGCATCGAGCAGGCTATCGCTGAGTTGCGCGCCGGCGCGACGTGGGCTTCGGGCACGACGCTGCCGCCCATCATTTCGGAAACCCAGGCCGCGCGCATCGAAGGCATCGTCGAGCGCAGCGTGGCCGAAGGCGCCACGCTCTACTGCGGTGGCCGCCGCGCGGACGCGCCCGTGCCCGGCGCGTTCTACCTGCCCACCATCCTCACCGGCGTGACGGCGCAAACCGAGGCGGTGCGCGCCGAGATCTTCGGCCCGGTTCTCACGGTGCAGACCTTCGACACCGAGGAAGAGGCGCTCGCGCTCGCCTCGCATCCCGAATACGGCCTGGCGGCCGGCGTGCACACCGCGGACATCGGCCGCGCGCTGCGCCTCGTGCGCGCGCTGGAGGCGGGCACCGTGTGGGTCAACCGCTACGGCCGCAGCAACGATTTCATGATCCCGACGGGCGGATACAAACGCTCGGGCATGGGCAAGGATCTCGGGCGCCAGGGTTACGAAGCGCACCTGCGTTTCAAGAGCGTGCTGATCGATACGAGAACCTGACGCCATGCTGACTGCAAAGCTGACGAATCACGCACGAAAACGCACGGTCATTCGGCTATGGCCCGCGCGATGGCGCCACCGCAGAATCTGCTGCGGCGGCCCCTGCAAACGCGTCGTTTATACCGTGCAGGCCCCACGATTCGACGCCAACCCCAAATTTTGCGCTGTTTAAATTTTCCACAGGGACGCACTTCCACCTGTTTTCGCCACTGAGCCCCAAGCGGGTTCATCACACGAAAGGATTGCCATCATGATCGATTTCGAGCCGAAGTACATCACGTTCGACTGCTACGGCACGCTGACGAAGTTCCGCATGGCCGACACGGCGCGCGAGATGTATGGCGACCGCCTCAAGGGCGCCGACCTCGAGAAGTTCGTCGCGTTCTTCGCGGGCTATCGCCGCGACGAGGTGCTCGGCGCATGGAAGCCGTACCGCGACGTGGTCGTCAATTCGGTGCGCCGCGCCTGCAAGCGCATGAACGTCGAGTTCATCGAGGCCGAAGCGGAAAAGTTCTACACCGCCGTGCCGACCTGGGGCCCGCACCCGGACGTGCCGGAAGGCCTCTCGCGCCTCGCGAAGAAGTACAAGCTCGTGATTCTCTCGAACGCTTCGGACGACCAGATCCAGAGCAATGTCGACAAACTCGGCGCGCCGTTCCACCGCGTATTCACGGCGCAGCAGGCGCAGTCGTACAAGCCGCGCATGCAGGGCTTCGAGTACATGTTCGATCAGCTGAACTGCAACCCCGGCGACGTGCTGCACGTTTCGTCGAGCCTGCGCTACGACCTCATGACGGCGCACGACATGGGCATCGAGCACAAGGCGTTCGTCAAGCGCGGCCACGAGCCGGGCACGCCGTACTACGAGTACTACGAAGTCGAGACGATCGGCGAACTCGCTTCGCAACTGGGTCTTTGAGAAACGCGCTAGCCGAGGCCGCCCGATGAAGCTCGACTCCTACTGGCTCGACACCGCCCCTGGCGGTCTGCTCGCAAGCGAGGGACCGGTGGAAGGCCGCGTGGACGTCGCGGTGGTGGGCGGCGGCTTCACGGGGCTTTCCGCGGCGCTCGCGTTCGGGCGCCGTGGCGCGAGCGTCGCGGTGCTGGACGCGGGGCGCATGGGTGGCGGCGCGTCGGGGCGCAACGGCGGCCAGTGCAATACCGGCGTGGCGCAGGACTATGCGGCGCTGCGCGGGCAACTGGGCGTCGAGCGCGCGCAGGGTTGCTACCGCGCTTACGCGGCGGCCGTCGACACGGTCGAGCGGCTCATTCGCGAAGAGGGCATCGACTGCGACTATCTCGCTTCGGGCAAGCTCAAGCTCGCGGCGAAACCGCATCACCTCGAACACCTCGAACGAACGGCCGAGCTGATTCGCCGCGAAGTCGATCCGGACGTCGAGATCATCGGCCGGGAACAGATTCGCAGTGAGGTGGAATCGGACAGCTTCCATGGCGGACTGCTACAGAAGCACGGCGGCCAGATGCACATGGGCCGCTTCGCGGTCGGGCTCGCGAACGCCGCGGTACGGCGCGGCGCACGGCTCTACGAGCACGCCGCCGTGACGTCCATCGCGAAAGAGGGCGGCGGCTATCGCGTGGAGTCGGCGCGCGGAACGTTGCATGCGCAACAGGTATTGATCGCCACGGGTCCTTCGCGGCATGGGCCGTTCGCGTGGTACCGGCGGCGTCTTGCGCCGGTCGGCTCGTTCATCGTCGTGACGGAACCGCTGCCGCCCGCGCAGCTCATGCGGCTCCTGCCCTATCGCCGCTCGTATACGACGAGCCGCCTCATGCACAACTATTTCCGCGTGACGCCGGATTCGCGCCTGCTGTTCGGCGGCCGGGCGCGTTTCACGGCGTCGGAGCGGCCGTCCGATGCGAGGAGCGGGCGCATCCTCCAGCGCACGCTCGCGCAGCTCTTTCCGGCGCTCGCGAGGGTGCGGATCGATTACTGCTGGGGCGGGCTCGTCGATATCACCGCGGACCGCCTGCCGCGCGCGGGTCAGCACGAAGGCGTGTGGTTCTCGATGGGCTACAGCGGTCACGGCACGCAGATGTCGACGCACATGGGCCAGGTGATGGCCGAGGTGATGAGCGGCAACCCGTGTGCGAACCCGTGGCGCGATTTCGCGTGGCCCGCCATTCCGGGCCACACGGGCAAGCCGTGGTTTTTGCCGCTCGTCGGCGCGTACTACCAGATCAAAGACGTTTTTTACTGACGCTGTTTTTCACAACACACAGCCTCGATACGTCGAGCTGCGGCCCCCCACATCAGACGCGGAGAAGTTTCATGAGCACCGACAAATCGCTTGAAGACATGGCTCACCCGGGCGTGCGGCTCGATGAACTGACGAAGCGCGGCGCCTCGCGCCGCGACCTCCTTCGCGCGATGGTCGCGGGGGGCATGATGTCGATGACGGGCGCGGGCCTGCTCGCCGCGAGCGGCGCCGCCCTCGCACAGGAGAAGCCGAAGCAGGGCGGCAAGATCCGCGTGGCGACGCAGTCGTCTTCCGCGTCGGACACGCTCGATCCCGCGAAGGAGTCGGTGTCCACCGACTATGTGCGCGCAAATATGCTGTACAACGGCCTGACCGAGTACGACTCGCACCTCGGCGCGCAAATGGCGCTCGCGCAGTCGCTCGAAACGAAGGACGCGACGGTGTGGGTCGTGAAGCTGCGCAGCGGCGTGCAGTTCCATGACGGCAAGACGCTCGCGCCCGCCGACGTGGTGTACTCGCTCATGCGCCACAAGGACGCCGCGGTGGGCTCGAAGGTGAAGACGCTCGCGGATCAGTTCCAGGACGTGAAGGCCACGGGCCCGAACGAAGTGACGATCACGCTCTCGGGCGCGAACGCCGACCTGCCCGTGATCCTCGCCGACTCGCATTTCATGATCATCAAGGACGGCACGAACGACTTCAAGACGGCCGTGGGCACCGGCCCGTTCAAGCTCAAGGAGTTCTCGCCGGGCGTGCGCACGGTGGTCGTGCGCAACGAGCGCTACTGGAAGCCGGGCCTGCCGCATCTGGACGAGATCGAACTGGTCGGCATCGGCGACGAGTCGGCGCGCGTGAACGCGCTGCTCTCGGGCGACGTGCAGCTCATCAACCAGGTGAGCCCGCGCTCGACCTCGCGCGTCAAGGGCACTCCGGGCTTCGCGGTGAAGGAGACGAAGACGGGCCAGTACACCGACCTCATCATGCGCGACGAAGGCGGCGTCACGGGCAATGCCGACTTCCGCCGCGGCATGATGCACCTGTTCGACCGCGAGCAGATCCGCAACGCCGTGTTCCTCGGCTATGGCGCGATCGGCAACGACCAGCCGATCGATCCGACCAACAAGTACTACTTTGCCGGCCTGCCGGAGCGCGCCTTCGATCCGCAGAAGGCCAGGTTCTACTTCCAGAAGGCAAAGCTCGGCAGCACGCCGCTGCAGATCTATGCCTCCCCGGCCGCGGACGGCTCGGTCGAAATGGCGATGCTGCTGCAGCAGGTCGCGCCGCAGGCGGGCCTGAACCTGCAGGTGGTGCGCACGCCCGGGGACGGCTACTGGTCGAACCACTGGATGAAGCACCCGCTGACCTTCGGCAACATCAACGCGCGCCCGAGCGCCGATGTGATCTTCACGCAGTTCTTCAAGTCGGATGCGCCGTGGAATGAAGCGAACTGGAAGGACCCAAAGTTCGACCAGATGCTGCTGGCCGCGCGCGGCGAGCCGGACGAAGAGAAGCGCAAGAAGATCTATGGCGACATGCAAGTGCTCGTGCACAGCGACGGCGGCATCGGCATTCCGCTGTTCCTGAGCTCGCTCGACGCGCACACGACGAAGCTCAAGGGCCTCGGTTCGATTCCGATTGCCGGACTGATGGGCTTCAAGTTCGCCGAGAACGTCTGGCTCGAGGCGTAGTTCGAGGTGTGATGTGTGCGGCCGGTGTGCGCCTGGATGGGCCCCCGGCCACCGATTCCCCGCTTCATGATGTTCAGGGAGGCGACATCCGATGAAAGCTCACGCGCAACGTCTCATTGCCGCGCGTCTCGGTCTCGCACTGCTCACGTTGCTGATCGTCTCGGCAATCGTGTTCGGTCTCACGGGCCTCTTGCCCGGCGACGCCGCGCAGCAGGCCCTCGGTCAGGCGGCCACGCCCGAGCAGGTGGCCGCGCTGCGGCACCAGTTCGGCCTCGACCAGCCCGCGCTCACGCGCTATGTCCACTGGTTGCTGCAGGCCGTGACCGGCAACTTCGGCACCTCGGTGTCGAACAACCAGCCAGTGAGCGAGCTGATCGCCACGCGCCTGCCGAATTCGCTCGTGCTCGCGGGGCTCACCACGCTCGTTTCGGTGCCGCTCGCGCTCGCCATCGGCATCTTTTCCGCCGTGTTCCGCGGCTCGCTGCTCGATCGCGTGCTCAACGTGCTCACGCTGTCCGCCGTGGCCGTGCCCGAATTTCTGGTCGCCACCATCGCCGTGCTGATCTTCGCGGTGAAACTGCGCTGGCTGCCCGCGCTCTCGTACCTCTCGGAGGTGGACTCGTTCGGCACGCTGTTGCGCATCTACGCGATGCCGGTCATGACGCTGTGCTGCGTGATCGTCGCGCAGATGGCGCGCATGACGCGCGCCGCCGTGATCGACCAGTTGAGCGCGCCCTATGTGGAAATGGCGCGCCTCAAAGGAGCGTCGCCCGCTCGCGTCGTGTTACGCCACGTGCTGCCGAACACGATCGGGCCGATCGCCAATGCCGTCGCGCTGAGCCTCTCGTATCTCTTCGGCGGCGTGGTGATCGTGGAGTCGATCTTCAACTATCCGGGCCTCGCGAGCCTGATGGTCGACGCCGTGACGAACCGCGATCTGCCGCTCGTGCAGGGCTGCGTGATGGTGTTTTGCGCCGCGTATCTGGTGCTCGTGCTGATCGCGGACCTGTGTCAAATCGTATCCAACCCGAGGCTGCGTCAACGATGAACCGACCCGCCACTTCCCATGCCGCGACCGTGCTCTACGCGACTAGCGAGAGCGAGGAGCGGGCCGCCGCCGACGTCGTCAAGGACGTGCCGGGCGACGTGCCCACGCCGCCGCGCTCGTCGCTGCGCCGCATGGTCGGGCGCCTCTCGGTGCTCGGCCTGATCGGCCTTGCGATCGTCGTGTTCTGGCTCGGCGTAGCCTTCATCGGGCCGCTCGTCGCGCCGTACAAGGGCGGCGCGATCACCTCCACGGAAATCTTCGGCTCGTATAGCGCGGCGCATCTGCTCGGCACCGATTTCCTGGGTCGCGACATGCTGAGCCGCGTGCTCTACGGTACGCAGTACACCGTGGGCCTCGCGCTCGCCGCCACGCTGCTCGCAAGCGGTATCGGCATATTCTTCGGACTGCTTGCGGCTGTCGCGCCGCGCTGGATCGACGAGGTGCTGAGCCGCCTGTTCGACGCACTGATCTCCATTCCGAGCAAGGTGCTCGCGCTCGTCGTGATCGCGGCGTTCGGCTCGTCGGTGCCGATGCTCATCACCGTCGCGGCGCTCGCCTATATTCCGGGCGCGTTCCGTATCTCGCGCTCGCTGGCCGTGAACCTGATGACGCTCGAATATGTGCAGGTCGCCAGAGCGCGCGGCGAAGGGCTCTTCTATATCGCCCGCGTGGAAGTGCTGCCGAACATGATCCACCCGATGCTCGCCGATTTCGGCCTGCGTTTCGTGTTCATCGTGCTGCTGCTCTCCGGCCTCTCGTTCCTCGGCCTCGGCGTGCAGCCGCCGGACGCGGACTGGGGCTCGCTCGTGCGCGAGAACATCGGCGGCCTCGCGGAAGGTGCGCCGGCCGTGCTGATGCCGGCCGTCGCCATCGCGACGCTGACCGTGGGCGTGAACCTGCTGATCGACAGCCTGCGCCGTCACGGCGGCCGCGCGCATGGGGGCGGAAAATGAACATGATCGAAGTGACGGGCCTGAGAGTGGTCGCGGGCGCGGCGCCCGATCCGGTCGTCGAGATCGTCAAGGGTGTCGACTTCACGGTGAAGAAGGGCGAAGTGCTCGCGCTGATCGGCGAGTCCGGTTCGGGCAAGACCACCATCGCGCTCTCGCTGCTCGGCCATGCGCGCGACGGCTGCGCCATTGCGGGTGGCAGCCTGAAGATCGGCGGCACCGACGTGCTCGCGCTCGACGAACGCGGCCGCCGCGCGCTGCGCGCGCGTACCGTGGCTTATGTCGCGCAGAGCGCCTCGGCGGGCTTCAACCCGGCACGCACGATCATGGATCAGGTGACCGAGCCCGCGCTGCTGCACAAGCTGATGTCGCCCGCGGCGGCGCGCGAGAAGGCGGTGAGCCTGTTCCGGGCGCTCGCGCTGCCTTCGCCCGAGACGATCGGCGCGCGCTATCCGCACCAGGTGTCCGGCGGCCAGCTGCAGCGGCTGATGGCGGCGATGGCGCTCATCACCGACCCCGCCGTGGTCGTGTTCGACGAGCCCACCACGGCGCTCGACGTGACCACGCAGATCGAAGTGCTCGCGGCCTTCCGCAAGGTCGTGAAGGAGCTGGGCACGACGGCCGTGTACGTCTCGCACGATCTCGCGGTCGTGGCGCAGATGGCCGATCGCATCGTCGTCCTGAACAATGGCGCGGTGCGCGAAAACGGCACGACGCTCCAGGTGCTCGACGCCCCCGCCGACGACTACACGCGCGCGCTGCTGGCCGCCCGCCGCCGCCCCGACCCTGGTCCGCCCGCCGTGCCGCCTGCCGCCGAAGTGCCGCTGCTCGAAGTGCGCGGTCTGTCCGCGGGCTATGGCCGGGTCGATGCGAACGGTGTGCCCGCAGTGCGTGTGCTCGAGGACGTGAGCCTGCGTATTGAGCGCGGCAGCGCACTGGGCGTGATCGGCGAATCGGGCTCGGGCAAGACGACGCTCGCGCGCGTGGTGGCCGGGCTGGTCGAGCGCGCGCGCGGCGAGGTGCTGCTCGACGGCGTACCGCTGCCCGCGACGCTTTCGGCACGCACGCCCGATCAGTACCGGCGCATCCAGATCGTGTTCCAGAACGCCGACACGGCGCTCAACCCGAGCCGCACGATCGCCGACATCCTCGCGCGGCCCATGTGCTTCTATCACGGCCTGCGCGGCGCGCGGGCGCAAAAGCGCATGCTCGAACTACTGGACCTCGTGAAGCTGCCCGCCTCGATTGCGAAGCGTCAGCCGGGCGGCCTCTCGGGCGGCCAGAAGCAGCGCGTGAACCTGGCCCGCGCCCTCGCGGCCGAGCCGGCACTCATTCTGTGCGACGAGGTGACGTCCGCGCTCGACACCGTCGTTGGCGCCGCGATTCTCGACCTGCTCGCCGAATTGCGGCGCGAACTGGGCGTCTCGTACATGTTCATCAGCCACGATATTTCGACGGTGCGCGCGATCTGCGACGACGTCGTCGTGCTGTACGGCGGCCAGTGTGTCGAGGCGGGCCAGCGCGACGTGCTGGAGGCGCCGCCTTATCACCCGTACACGGGTCTGCTCGTCGATTCGGTGCCGGCCCTGCAGCCGGGCTGGCTCGACGCACGGCGTGCCCTGGCGGGCGCCGCGCTGCCGCCGCTCGGGGCGTCGGCCGAGGTACGCGAGCTGTGCGCGTTCCGCGCACGCTGCCCGGTGCGTATCGATGGCGCGTGCAATGTGTCGGCGCCCGTGATGAAGCGCTTGCCGAGCGGCGCGCAGATCCTTTGCCATCACACGACGGCGGAACTGGAACGGCTGCAGACCGCACAGGCTGCACAAGTCGCACAGGCGACGCAATCCAGCGGGAGGGCAGCCGCATGAGCGCGCGCTTCGTGAGAGTGGCGGAAGCGGGCCGCCCGACCTTCGAGATCGAGATCGACGGCCGCGTGGCGCAGGCCGCCGAGGGCGACACGCTGATGGTCGCGCTCCTCGCCACGCAGGACGCGCTGCGCGACTGCGAGTTCGACGATGGACGCCGCGCCGGTTTCTGCCTGATGGGCGCGTGCCAGGACTGCTGGGTGTGGACCGCGCAGGGCGAGCGGTTGCGCGCCTGCACGACACCCGCGGCGCCGGGCATGTCGATCGTCACCCGCAACGTGCTTGCCGGGGAGGGCGTATGGCCGCGCGCGCAGAACTGAAGGTCGTCGTGATCGGCGCGGGACCGGCGGGCGTGCGCGCGGCGCAGACGCTGGTCGCGGCGGGTCTGCGACCCGTCGTCGTCGATGAAGGGCGGCGCGACGGCGGGCAGATTTATCGGCGTCAACCCGAAGGTTTCAAGCGCAGCTACGAAACGCTCTACGGCACCGAGGCCGAACGCGCGGCGTCGCTGCATCGCGACTTCGACGCGCTGCGCTCGCAGATCGACTACCTGCCCGACACGCTCGTCTGGAACGTCGGGCCGAAGTCCGTGCATCTCGCGAGCGGCGCACGCTACCACGAGCTGGCCTTCGACGCGCTGATCGTCTGCAGCGGCGCCACCGACCGGCTCATGCCCGTGCCGGGCTGGCATCTGGCGGGCGCATACAGCCTGGGCGGCGCGCAGGTCGCGCTGAAGTCGCAGGGCTGCGCCATCGGCGCGCGCACTGTCATGATGGGCACCGGCCCGCTGCTTTACCTCGTCGCCGCGCAGTACGTGAAAGCGGGCGCGACAGTAAGCGCGGTGCTCGATACGTCCACGCTCGGCCAGCGCCTGCGCGCGTTGCCCGATTTGCTGCAAGTGCCCGCCACGCTGCGCAAGGGCATGGCGCTCGTGCGCACGCTGCGCCGCGCGGGGGTACCGATGCATCGGGGCGTGACGCCGCTCGCGATCGAAGGCTCGCCCGAGCACGGCGTGACGGCGGTGCGCGTGAAACTCGCGAACGGCGGCGAAGCGCGCGTGGCATGCGACGCCGTGGCGCTGGGCTATCACTTGCGCTCCGAAACGCAAATTGCGGATCTCGCCGGTTGCGCGTTCCGTTTCGATCGAGCCGCGCGGCAATGGCTGCCCGAAGTCGATCAGGACGGCCGCAGCAGCGTGGCAGGCGTCTATCTCGCCGGGGACGGCGCACGCGTGCGCGGCGCCGACGCGGCCGAGCGTGCGGGCCGTCTTGCCGCTCTGGCGGCGTTGCAGGATGCGGGCGCGGTCTCACCGAATGGAGCACTTGCCGAAGTGGCGACACTGCGTGTCGAACTCGCACGCTTCACGCGCTTTGCACAAGGATTGCGCCAGGCATTTCCGTGGCCCGCGCATTTCGCGGCGACGCTGCCTGATGACACCGTCGTCTGCCGCTGCGAAGCCGTCACGGCGGGCGAATTGCGCCGCGTAGTGCGCGAGACGGGCGCGACCGAAGCGAATCGCGCGAAGGCGTTCTCACGCGTGGGGATGGGGCGCTGCCAGGGCCGCTTCTGCGCGCACGCCGGGGCCGAAGTCATCGCAGCCGAGGCGCGTGTACCGCTGGAAGCCGTGGGCCGGCTGCGCGGGCAGGCGCCGGTCAAGCCGTTGACGATGACGCTGAGCGCCGCGGTGAATGGTATCGACGAAGCGCAGGGCGGTGCGGCGCCCGCCGCGCAAACGCAGCCCGGCGCATGCCGCACAAAGGAGTTCAGCGAATGACGGATCGCGCCGATGTGATCGTGATTGGTGGCGGCATCGTCGGGACGTCCACGACGTTCTTCCTGAGCCGCCGCAAGCGTTCAGTGATCCTGATCGAACGCGGGCTCACGGGCCAGCAGGCGAGCGGCGTGAACTTCGGCGGCGTGCGCCGCCAGGGACGCGCGCTCTCTCAACTCGCCATGTCCAATCGCGCGCTCGATATCTGGTATCGCGCGCAGTCGCTGCTCGGCGAGGATGTCGAGTTTCTGCCTTCGGGCCACACGCGCGTGTGCTACCACACACACGACGCCGAATACTTTCATCGCTACGCCGGGCAGGCGCGTGCGTACGACCTCGATCTCGAAGTGCTCGAAGGCGCCGCGATGTTCAAGCGCTTCCCGTTCCTGGGCCGCGAGGTGCTGGCCGCCTCCATCTCGCCGCGCGACGGTCACGCCAATCCGCGTCTGGCCGCACCGGCCTTCGGGCGCGCCGCCGCGCGGCTCGGCGCCAATCTCGTGGAGAACACCGAGATCGTGCGCGTGGAAAAGGAAGCGGGCGGCTTTCGCGTGGAGAGCGCAACGGGCGCCGTGTGGCGCGCGGAGCAACTGCTGATTTGCGCCGGTGCATGGGCGGGAGCGCTCTCCGCGCAATTCGGCGAGCCGGTGCCGCTCGTCGCGCGCGGCCCGCAAATGGCCGTGACCGAGCCCGTGCCCTACCGCTTCATGCATTCGATGGGGGTCTACACGTCGATCAAGGAGGAGAGCGTGTACTTCCGGCAGATTCCGCGCGGCAACCTCGTGCTGGGCGGCGGCGCCCCGGGGCCCGCCGATGCGGGAACGCGCCGCGCCGGCGTGCTGCCCGGCAACACCGTGCAGCAGATCGCGCAGTTCCGCCGGTTGGTTCCCGCGCTTGCGCCGCTGCATGTGATCCGCGTGTGGAGCGGCGTGGAAAGCTACCTGCCGGATTCGGAGCCGGTGATTGGCCCGAGTTCGACGACAGACGGCCTTTTCTATGCGTTCGGCTTCAGCGGCTCGGGCTTCCAGATCGGGCCGGGCGTGGGTGAAACGCTCGCGGAACTGCTCGACGCCGGCGCAACCGACATACCGCTCGAACCGTTTTCGATTGCGCGCTTCGGGCGCGCGGCGCCCGCTGCAAGCGCGCACACATCGACTGCCAGCGAGGCTTGATCATGCATGACGCGAATGCATCCGTTGCTGCGCCAGTCACGCCGCTTCGCGACGCACTGGCCTATATCGACGCGAATTTCGACAAGTCCGTGAGCCTCGCCGAACTGGCCGAGGTATCGGCGCTCAGCGTCTCGCGATTCGCGACCGTGTTTCGTGAGCAGGTCGGCCTTTCGCCATACAAGTACCTGTGCGAGGTGCGCGTGCGCCGCGCGCAGCTATTGCTGCTGGCAGGCGTGCCGGGCGCCGTGGTCGCGACGCAGGTCGGCTTCTTCGACCAGAGTCATCTGGCGCGCCATTTCAAGCGCTTTTGCGGCGTGACGCCCAGCGCCTTCCTGCAGCAGGCGAGGGCGCTCGAAGTGGCTTGAGCGCCTTCTGTGTCGCGCGTCACAGAATGACGTAGACCTTGCGCATCGTTTTGTCGACTCCCCTCGTGCTTTGCGTGTAATGAGTAGGGGCGCTTCAGCGCTTCCGAACGATGCGCTGCTCGATCTTGCCGAGCCGCACCACGGTCACGCCCGGGCGCAACTGGCGCAGCGAAGGCATCACGAGGATGCAGTCGTCGTAGGGCGTGACTACCGGCGCGCCATCGGACCAGCCGATCACGGCGCCGGCCTCGGGAAACACTTCGAGGCCCGTGTAATCGCCAGCGAAGCGGAAGTCCATGCTCTTCGCCACCACGGGCTCGGTCACGCGCACCACGCGCATTTCCGGCGGAAGCGGTTGCAGCCAGTCCGCGGGCAGATCCGCTTGTTCCACGACACCCGAGAGCAGCAGAAAGCGCGCGGTGACATCGCGCGCCACGCTCACGGCGCTTGCTTCCCAATGCTGTCCGCACTCGATCAAGAGCGCGTTCTTCGCGCTCGCGGCGTCGCCGAAGCCTTCGTAATCGCGCATGCGGCGGCCTTCCGGGTGGCCTTCGTCGCAAATGACGGTGGCCGGTGCGCCTAGCCGCGCAGAGAGTTCGACGCCCTTGGCGAGCGGCCCCGCGACGATGAGCGGCATGCACCTCTCGTGCATCGAATGGAGGTCGAGCAGCAGATCGACGTCGTCGATCACGGGCCGCATCGCGCGGGCGCGGCGCAGTTCGTTCGATTCGCGCGTGAGGTCATCCAGCGCCTGCGCGGTCCATACGCGGTTGAAGTCCTGATCGACGAAACGCGCCGCGTCGGGGTGCGCGGGGTCGAAGCGGCGGTAGGCCTCCACGTTCGCGAACGCGAGCGTGAGCTTGCCGCGTCGCGGCCGCAGCCGCGCGTGCAGCAGCGCGTCGACGACGATCGCGCCGCACACCTCGTTGCCATGCGTGAGCGCATTGATCATCACGTGCGGGCCGGGCGCGCCCGCGTCGAACGTATGCACATAGGGGATGCCCGTCTCGCTGCGCTCGTGCACGGCGATGTCGGGAAACGCGACTTCGATCGGATAGGTGCTCATGCAAGCCCTCCCTGGCAGAGGTATTTGATGCAAAGGTAATCGTCGAGCCCGTACTTCGAGCCTTCCCGGCCATAGCCCGATTCCTTCACGCCGCCGAACGGCGCCGCTTCACTAGCGAGCGCGCCTTCGTTGATGCCGACGATGCCCGCTTCGAGCTGCCGCGCGACGCGATCGATGCGGCGCACGTCCTGGCTGTAAAAGTAGGCGGCGAGGCCGTATGGCGTGTCGTTGGCGGCGCGAATGGCCTCGGCTTCGTCGTCGAAGCGGAATAGCGGCACGACGGGACCGAAGGTTTCTTCGCAGCTTAGCTGCATGTCGGGCGTGGCGCCTGCGAGCACGGTAGGCGCGTACCAGTTCGCGCCCAGTTCGCTCAAACGCTTGCCGCCCGTGAGCACGCGTGCGCCGCGGCTCACGGCGTCGTCCACATGGCGGGCGATCTTCTCGACCGCGCGCGCATTGATCATCGGGCCGATCTGCGCGGCGGGGTCGGTCGCGGGCGCGACTTTCAACGAGGCCACGCGCGTGGCGAGCTTGTCGGCGAAGCGCTCGAATATGCCTGATTGCACGTACACGCGATTTGGGCACACGCAGGTCTGGCCGCCGTTGCGGAACTTGGCGGCCATGAGCCCTTCGACGGCAGCGTCGAGGTCCGCGTCGTCGAAGACGATGAACGGCGCGTTGCCGCCCAGTTCGAGCGAGAGCTTCTTCAACGTGGCCGCCGATTCCTTCGCGAGGTGCTTGCCCACGGGCGTCGAGCCGGTGAAGGTGATCTTGCGCACGCGGGCGTCCGCGAGCCAGTCGGCGACGGCGCTCACGCCCCGTTCGCGCGACGCGCAGATGAGGTTCAGCACGCCAGGCGGCACACCCGCCTCGTGCGCGAGCATGACGAGTGCGAGCGCGGTGAGCGGCGTATCTTCGGCGGGCTTGCCGACCACCGTGCAGCCCGCGGCGAGGGCGGGGGCGATCTTGCGCGCGATCATCGCGAGCGGGAAGTTCCAGGGCGTGATCGCCGCGACCACGCCAACGGGCTCCTTCACGGCGCTCATGCGCTTGCCGCGCTGCTGCTGCGGGATGAGATCGCCGTAGATGCGCGTGGCCTCATCGGCGAACCAGGCGACGTAGGACGCGCCATACATCGCTTCGCCGTGTCCCTCATGCAGGGGCTTGCCTTGTTCGAGCGAGATCAGTTGACCGAGTTCGTCGGCGTTCGCCACGATCAGCGCATGCCAGCGGCGCAGCACGGCGGCGCGTTCGGCGGCAAGCGTGTCGCGCCAGGCGGGGAATGCGCGGGCGGCAGCGTCGGTCGCTGCGCGTGCGTCGTTCGCATCGCTATCGGCGACGTCGGCGATCGTTTTGCCGGTCGCGGGATCGGTCACGGCGAAGCGCGTGCCGGAGGCCGAGGGCACCCATTGCCCGTCGATGAAGTTGTCGCCGCGAATCAGCGCGCTCAAGGGATAACGCGTGGTCATATGCCGGTTCCTTTCCGCACGTGCGGAAGAAAATGGATCGATGCAGGGAAATGAGCGCGCACGACGAGTGCGCCGAAGCCGCGAGGTTTCAGCGAAGCGCGCGCGAGAAAATGGATGCGGGACGCAGGAGCGCGAGGCGCGTGCCTCACGTCCGTTGCCCATGCTCAGGAATGCAGGTTCTGCGAGAACAGCGTTTCGAGCGGGTAGTGCGGCTTGACGAACGCCGTCTTGATGATGACGTAGCTGAAGTACTTCTCGATGCCGATATCGCGCTCCAGCAGCCCCTCGACGATGCTCTGATAATGGCTCACGCTGCGCGCGACGAACTTCAGCAGATAGTCGTAGCCGCCGCTCGCGAGATGGCACTCGACCACCTCGTCCACCTCGCGTATTGCCTTCTCGAACTTGATGAAGTCCTCGCGGCGATGGTCGGCGAGCGTGACCTCGGTGAACACCATCTGCACGTCGCCCAGCTTTTCCAGCTGGATCTGCGCGCCGTAGCCGACGATGAACCCCGCCTTCTCCAGACGTTTTACGCGGATCAGGCAGGGGCTTGGCGACAGCCCGACTGCGTCGGCCAGTTCGACATTCGTGATGCGCCCCCGCTTCTGCAGCTGCGAGAGGATGCGCAGATCGATTCGGTCCAGCTTGCAGTCGTTGCTCATCGTGATGGGGGCGGCCCTGCATGTCGAAGTGTCGAGTGATGGTATCACGCGGCGACACGGGCGCTGACCCCATTCTTTGTCCTCAATGCGGCGCGCACTTCGGGCTGCGCGAGCACGTCGTCGAGTGTTTTTTCGAGGCGCTCGAACAGAAGGTCGAACTCGCTTTCGGTGTACGAAAGCGCGGGCGCGAAGCCGAGAATGCCGTCGCCGAACGCGCGGAATACGAGGCCGTTGCCATACGCGGCGGCGGCGATGCGATCGGGCAGGCCGAGCGAGGCGTCGAAGCGCTGTTTGGTCTCCTTGTCGGCGACGAGTTCGAGCGCGCCGAGCAGACCGCGGTGACGCGAGTCGCCCACGAGCGGGTGGGCGAGCAATGCGTCGAGCCCCTGAGCGAAGCGCGGCGCGCGCGCGACGCCGTTCGCGAGCAGGCCGCCTTCGTGATAGAGGCGCATGACTTCGAGGCCGATGGCCGCGCTCACGGGGTGCGCCGAATAGGTGTGGCCATGGCCGATCACGGCGGCGGCGTCGCCATCGGCAATGCCTTGATAAACGGCATCCGACATCAGCACGGCGCCCATCGGCGCATAGCCCGCGGTGAGGCCCTTGGCCACCGTCATCAGATCCGGCTCGACGTCTTCGGCCTGGCAGGCGAAGAGCGGACCCGTGCGGGCAAAGCCCGTGATCACCTCGTCGGCGACGAACAGAATGTCGAGCTTGCGGCACGCTTCGCGCATGGCTTTCAGCCAGCCGGCGGGCGGCACGATCACGCCACCCGAACCCTGGATCGGCTCGCAGAAAAACGCGGCGACGTTTTCGGCGCCGAGTGCCGCGACTTTCGCTTCGAGCGCGTCGACCGAAGCGGCGATGAGCGCTGCGTCGTCCGCATGCTCGCTGCGATATGCATAGGGCGACGGAATATGATGCTGCGTGGCGAGCGGCAAGTCGAAGTTGCGATGGAACGCGGGCAACGCAGTCAGCCCCGCGCCGACTGCCGACGAGCCGTGATAGCCGCGCTCTTGCGCGATGACGTGCTTCTTCGCGGGGCGGCCCGTGGCGTTGTAGTAGTACGTGATGAAGCGCAGCGCCGAATCCACTGCATCCGAGCCGCCCAGCGTGAAGTACACGTGTTGCAGCGAAGCAGGCGCGCGCTCGACGAGCAGCGCGGCCAGTTCGATGGCGGGCTCCGAGCCGAAGTGAAAATAGCCCGTCGCGTAGGGCAGGCGCGCCATCTGTCGCGCGGCGGCTTCGACGATGCTTTGATGGCCGTAACCCGTGTTGACGCACCAGAGGCCGGAGAACGCGTCGAGTAGTTCGTTGCCCGCGGCGTCCCGCAGGAACACGCCCTGGGCGGATTCGAGCACGGTCACGCCGCGCGCTTCGTGCGCACGGAAGTTCACGACGGGATGGATCAGATGTTTGCGGTCGGCTTCGATGAGCGAGCGATTCGGCATGGTTCGGTTCCCGGCTGATAAGTCAGAGGAGTGCGGCGCCTGGCCGTTGATTGGGCGTTGGCTGGCCGTTGATTCACCGTTCCATGCTACCGGGCCGATACCGGTGCGCGTTTCGCCAATTAATTCGCGAAATAGCGTGTTTGTGGCGTTTTGATCGGGGAGCGCAGCATATTGTGCTGCGCCCTCTGCGCCGTCACGAGACTCAATAGCCGCGCGTGCGGTCGATGAGGCCGAGCATCGGCAAGCCGTCGCGGTGGCGGCGGATGTTCTCGAGCACCACATCGACGGCCGTTTCGGGCCGCGTGGCGCTGGCAATGTGCGGCGTGAGGCGCACACGCGGATGCGTCCAGAACGGATGCTCAGGCGGCAGCGGCTCGGGGTCCGCGACATCGAGAATCGCATTGCGCAGTTGCGCGCGATCGAGCGCGTCGAGCAGCGCTTGCTGGTCCACTTGCGGCCCGCGTCCGACGTTGATGAACGAGGCGCCCTGCGGCAGCTTCGCGAAGAGCGAGGCGTCGAGCAGGCCGCGCGTGGCTTCGGTGAGCGGCAACAGGCAGATGAGGATATCGGTGCGCGCGAGGAAGGCGTCGAGCGCCTCCGCGCCCGCGTAGCACTCCACGCCAGGCAAGGCGCGCGGCGAGCGGCTCCAGCCCGCGCATGCAAAGCCGAAGAGGCGCAGGCGTTCGAGCACCGCGCTGCCCAGCATGCCGAGCCCCAGCACGCCAACGCGACGCGACGCGGCGGCGCGTACGGGCAGGGCGCGCCATACGCGCTGCTGCTGTTGCAGGGCGTAGTCGAACAGATCGCGATGAATGGTCAGGACCGATTGCGTCACGTACTCGACCATCCCCTCGACAATGCCCGGCTCGATCATGCGCACCACGGCGATGTGCTCCGGCACGCCGGAAAGATCGAACTGGTCGATGCCCGCGCCGACGGAGAAGATCACTTCGAGATTGGGCAGCGTACGCGCGGGGTCCTCGGGCGGTTGCCACGCCGCGAGAAAGCGCACAGCGGCGGGGTCGCCGATATCGGGCCACAGGCGAAAAGCGATCTCGGGAGCCTTGTGCGCGAAAAGCTGTGCCCATTGCTTGCCGCGCTCGGGGTCGGCTTTGTAGAGGAGCGTCATGAGGTCGGTTTGCGCAATCAGCCTAGCGCCTGATTGACGATGGCGAATTGCAGCACGCCAGGATCGTGCGCCGGCGCGCCGTTGCGCGACATCTTCACGACCGTGTCGACGCGCGCGAGGCCGATCGATTCGAGCCAGGTGCCGAGCCCTTGCTCGTCGGGCGTATCGAGGCGCGTGAAGGCCCCCGCGTTGGCGGCGAGGCGGTTGGCGATCAGCGCTTTGGCGCGCTGCATGTGCAATCCATCGTCGGCGGCGACGGCCACCGGACCGATCGCATGGCCGCGGCCGAACGGGCGCAACAGCGCGAAGCCGAGCACCGTGTCGCCACGCACCAGCACGACGCCCTGGGACACATCGAGCAGCGGCGGCACGAGTGCGCTGCGGTCGAGCCCGCTCGCGCGGGAAGCGAGTTCGATGAGGCGCGGCGTATCGCCCGGTTCGAGTGGACGCAAACGCTCGCCCGGCGGCGGCTCGACAATCGGCGCCGCGAAACTGTCGCTCTGGTGCTGATGCAGCAGCCCAATCTTCCTGAAGCCGAGCTTTTCGTAAAGCGGCTGACCTGCCTCGGTGGCGTGCAGCACGGTCATGCGCGTTCCCAGCGCTTCGAGCAGACGCTCCATCAACATCCGGCCGATGCCGCGGCCTTGCTGGTCGGCCGAGACGATCACGAGCCCGAGCGTCGCGCCATGCTCGCCCCACGGCCAGCACAGCGCCGTGCCCACCACGGTCGTGCCTTCGCGAACCACGTAGCCGTGCCCGGCCGCGGCGGCGGCGAAACGCCAGTCGTCGCTACGATGGGGCCAACGGAATTGCAGGGAAAGCGCGTGGGCGCCCTCGATGTCGGATTCGGTGAAAGTCTCGCAGACGAGGCTAGAGGACGCAGTCTGGCCGGACACGGCGGGCTCCTTGATCGAAGTTCGAAGACTCACTTTGACAGGACGCGCGCGCCGGGAATAGGACGATCCTGCTGTGCGGCCGATCGAAGCCGGTTCTGAGCCCGCTGCCGAGTCCGCCCAATCAAGGTCCGCTGCCGCGGGCGGTCCGCACGGTCAAGTGGTTCGACACCGAGGTGACGCCGCGCACCGAGCGGGCCGCGTCGCCGGCCCGCGCGATCTGCGACTGGTGCGGTACCGACCCCGTCAACGAGACGACGCCCTCATGCGCCGTGACGTGGACGTTGGCGAAATTCAGTCCCGTGGTGCGCGTGAAGGCCCGGCGCACATCTCGCACCAGCGCGCTGTCCGATCTGCCCGACTGCGCGGGCGCGCCTTCCTGAGCAGACGCCTCGCCAGGCGCGCTCGCGGCCGTTTGTGCGCACGCATAGCCCGTGCAACTCGAGATGGCCACGAGGACCAGTGCGCGGGCGATTTGGCTTTTACCGTTAGTTTTCATCCTTCTTCCCTTTGCCAGGTTCTGCAGGTTCCCCAAAGTTCTGCGCCCGCCGCCGGAGCGCATCGAAAACAAGCGGCGGATCAGTACGTTGTAGGTGAAATCTTTGGCGAGGAGAAGAAGGCTGCCAGGAGGTCGCCGACAACCCATGGCGCATGCGTCGACGGCGCCTCCTGCGTAGCGCTTACTTTCCTTGAAGGAGCAGACCGAGCGGCGCGAGCGGGCCCACCGGCAGCAGATCGAACGCGAGGATGCCGGCCTGGGCAAGCGGTAGCGTATCCAGCGTAGCCTTCACATCGTCGACCGAGCCCGAGCTCATGAGAAACACCACGCCCGGCTTGTCGTGGCGAAACCAGTACTGCTCGATTTTGTCGTCCAGGTAGAGCTTGAGCGTGGCCGGCACTTCGTGCGGCATGATCTCGTCGCGCTGCGCGGGCGTGAGTTCCTTGACGATCGATCCAATGGCGAGAACCTTCATGACAACCTCCTTGATCCATGTTTGTTGCGACTTGCAACGCGATTGAGTGTATCGTTGGGGTCTCGTCGGCTGTACTGTCACAAACGACAACTTTAGAGGCATTTACGCCATGCGCATTGCTGTCCTGGCTCTCGACGGCGTCTTCGATACCGGGCTCTCCGTCACGCTCGACGCGTTCTCGGTCGCAAACAAGCTTTCGGCCGCGGCCATGGGCGGCGTTCCGCGTTTCGACATCACGCTCGTGGGGGTGAGAAAGCGGGTGCGCTCGGCTCACGGCCTCGCGGTGCCGGTGCAAACGGTCGCGCCGGATGCGAAGCCCGATTGGGTGATCGTGCCGGCATTGGTGACGCTGTCTGCGCAGGAGTTGATGCGGTCGTTCGAGCGCCGGGACGTCGAAGAGGGCATGGCGCGTTTGCTCGAATGGCAAGCGGGGGGCGCGCGAATCGGCGCATCTTGCGTGGGGACGTTCATCCTCGCAGAGGCGGGGCTGCTCGATCACCGCGAAGCCACGACCAACTGGTCGCTCGCGCCGTTCTTCCGGCAACGCTATCCGTATGTTCAGTTGAACGAATCACGCATGCTCGTGCCTTCGGATATCGGCGTGACGGCCGGCGCGGCCATGGGGCATCTCGATCTCGCGCTCTGGCTGATCCGTTCGGCGAGCCCCGAACTCGCATCGCTCGTATCGCGCTATCTGCTGGCCGACATCCGCTCGTCGCAGGCGCCGTACATCATCCCGAATCATCTCGCGCAGGCCGATCCGCTCATTCAGCGCTTCGAGCAATGGGCGAGAAAAAATCTCAAGTCGGGATTCTCGCTGCAGGACGCCGCGAAGGCGCTGGCGACGAGCTCGCGCTCATTGCAGCGCCGCTGCCAGGAAGTGCTCGGCAAGTCGCCGCTGGCGTACTTTCAGGATTTGCGGGTCGAGCACGCGCAGTCGCTGCTGCGCAGCGGCAAGCTCGACCTGGAAAGGATCGCCGCCGAAGTCGGTTACGGCGACGGCGCGACGCTGCGCAGCCTGTTGCGGCAGCGCTTGGGAAGAGGGGTGCGGGAACTGCGTTCCGACCTGTTGTGACCGTGCGGCCTTTCTATGGCGCGAGGCCGAGCACCGTGAGATGCATCTCGCGGCGCTCGACAAAGCCCAGCGTGCGATAAATGCAAATGGCGCCGTGATTCGACGTGAGCACGTGCAGGAAGGGTGTCTCGCCGCGCGCACTGATTGCCGCCATCAGCAGCTTCATGAGGCTCGCCGCGAGCCCTTGTCCCCGGAACGCCGGGTCCACGCACACGGCGCTGATTTCGGTATGGCCTTCGATCTTCATGCGTTCGCCGGCCATGGCGACGAGCTTGCCCTCCCTGCGCACGCCAACGTAGCCGCCGAATTCGATGGTGCGCGGACCAAACGGGCCGGGTTGCGTTGCCGCGGCCAGCGCGAGCATCTCCGGCACGTCTTGCCCCGTTAGCCGCGCGTACTTCAGCGCGGTGGGCGCAGGCGCTTCGCCTTGCCAAACCATTTGCAGCAGCGTGGCGTGCCGGATCAGCGCGAAGCCGTCGGGTGGCTCCACGGCATCCAGCGTGGTCAGGGCAACGGGTGCGTGCTCTTCGATCAGTCCGCGCAAGGCGTCGAACGATTCAGGCGTGGTGTCCGTCATTGCCGCAAAGGGGGCGACGGCGGGCGCATACCGCACTGCGCGCTCGTTCCCAACGGCGAGATGGCGCTGGCGGCCCGTCAGCGCGTGCCCTGGCACGTTGTCCAGCGCGGTCGTGCTGCCCGCAGGTATCGTTGCCAGCACATCGAACATGATTCGCGCTCCGGTAAGGGATGGTGACGGTTTGCGATGATAGTCTAGACAAGGCGGGTTCGGCGGACCACGGCCGAACCCGCCAACTTTGGCGTCATTCCCGCCAATGCCTCTCGTCACGCACCGCTTGCCAGCGCTTCGAGCACGGTGTCCAGTTCGACATGCCCGCGAAGGATTTCATCGGCGGGCCTGGAAAAACAGATCCAGCCCTCGTTGAATCCGTCCAGCATGCGCATCCGCGGCAAGGGATGCTTCATGCCTTGCGACAGGAAGCGCGACTCCCATTCCTGCCGGTTCACTGCCACCGCGCGCACAGGCCGGCCAAGCACGCGGGCGAACGCGGAGGCGATGTCGTTCGCGCTCACACGGCACGGGCCCTCCAGCTCGACCACGCGCGTGCCGCTCCACGTCTGCTGCAGCAGTTCGGCGGCGAGGCGGCCGACGTCTGCGGTCGCGACCATCGGCACGGCCTGGTCGAGCGGTTGCAGGTAGCTCTCGATCACGCCATGGTTGCGCGCGCTCGCGACATCCCACGCGGCGTTCTCCATGAACCAGCCGGGACGCAGGAAAGTCACCGGCACAGGCAGCGCGGCGAGCGCCTGCTCCATCAGCGAGAGTTGCGTGAGCAGATTGCTCTCTTGCGCCTGCGCACCGATGGTCGACAGACACACGACTTTCGCGGGCCGTGCGTTGTGGATCGCGGTGCAAACGGCGTCGATGACCGCGCGCGACTCCGGGAAGCCCGGCGAGGGATCGAACTGCGGAGGCAGCAGGATGAACACGCCCTGCGCGCCGCTGAATGCCGCGGTCAGCGCGGCGGCGTCTTCCATGCTTGCCGTGGCCAGCTCGCATCCTCGTGCTTGCCACGACGCGGCGCGCGCAGCGTCGCGCACGACTGCCCGAACCGGTTGCCCAGAGGCCAGCAGCGCACGGGCGAGTGCGCCGCCCACTTTTCCGGTAATGCCTGTAATTGCGTACACTTGAAACCCTCCGCATGCGACGACGAATGTGTCGAAAAAGCCGAACACGATTGGCAGCGAGGTGCTGCCTGGTGCCGTTTCGGTGAGACGCATTCTGGACGCAGGGCGGCCGAAGCTAAATGCCGCGAAGGGCACTACATCAGTGACTCGGGCGCACGAATCGGATGGCCGATCCATCATCGCCAAAGGCTGCCAGGGGCCGCCGTACCGGCTGCCATTGGAACGACGACATTGAGAACAACGACACTCGAGAACATTTCCGGCGCGATCAACGTGTTTGCCGCCGTTGTCGACGCGGGGACCTTTGCCGCCGCGGCAGACGTGCTCGGCATGTCGCCGCCAGGCGTGAGCCGTGCGATTGCGAGGCTGGAGAAGCGGCTCGATATCCGGCTCTTCAATCGCACGACGCGATCGATTTCGCTCACCGAAGGCGGGCGCCGTTTCTACGAGCAGGTGGTTCCGCATCTCGCGGGGCTCGAGGAAGCGGCCATCGCGGCATCGGGCAATGCGTCGGCGGTGCGGGGTAAATTGCGGGTGAATCTGGACCCGGTGTGCTATCGGGCGATTCTCGGCGCGGAACTCGACCGGTTCATGGACGCCCATCCCGAACTCGAGATCGAACTGATCGCGAGAGATAGTCTTGGCGACCTGGTTGCGGAGGGATTCGATGTCGCGATGCGATTCGGCAAGCCGCGATCCTCCACGCTGGTTGCTCGCAAGCTGCTCGATACCGCTGTCGTGACGGTCGCGGCGCCGGCCTATCTCTCGCGCTGGGGAAGACCGCTGCGCCCCGAAGATCTCGAAGGCCCCGCTCACCGGTGCCTCGAATTCCGCGACCCTGAGACAGGCAAGCCTTATCCGTGGGAGTTTCATCGCAAGCGCAAGCACGTCGTGCTGGCGACGCAAGGGCGACTCACGGTGAACGACCCGGGCGCCTTGCTCAATGCTTGCCTGGCCGGTTCCGGCATTGCGCAAATGCTGCTTCTCGGCGCCGAGCCCCTGATTGCCGATGGCAGGCTGGTGAATCTGTTTCCTGACTGGCCCGACGAACGCTTCCCGCTATACGTCTACTATCCGTCACGCCACTACATGCCCGCGAAAACGCGCGCATTCATCGATTTCATCGTTGCCTGGGCCGCTGGGCATTGATTGCGTCGACATCACAGCGGCACGCGTTGCCGGCAGCTCGAAAACGTGGATTCCAGCGGAGTGGAGTGATTCGCGCAGTTCTCCCCGTTGTTCCGGCAGTTGCACACGGCGGTTGCACAGAAACGATCCGGGCACCAGAGTCGTTCCCTGGTGAGCCATCCCGACCGGCCGGAAACGATTCGTGCTCAGTGCTTGCCCGGGAACGAGAACGTCGCACGCGCGCTGCCATTGCCGGCGACGTTTACACGCTGCGTCCTCGTTACCTCGTTATAGGTGGCGGTGATCGTGTAGCGTCCGGCCGGCAGTCGCACGAGCATGTACGGACCGTGCGAACGCGTGTCGAGCACCGACGTGCCGCCAGCGTTCGTTATCTGCACGTGCACGTCGGCCACATAGCTCGAACCGGGGCCGGTAAACAGCATCGAGAGCGGCCACTGGCTGCGCGCGTGCCGCAGTGCGGAAGACTCGTCGCGGCCGACCCCGCCGGAGACGAACGAGATGTCGCCTTGCTGCTCCGTTTGGGGCATGCCCGTTTGCGCGAGTGCGCTGCTTGCCATTGCGAATGCGCACATTGCAGCGAGCAGGGCCGACGCGATTCGGGGAACCTTGCGTTGCCTTTCCATCGTGGTCACTCCTTACAGTGATGTCGATCTCGCGCACGCAGGGGCGAGCGCCGCCGCTTGCGCAGGCCTCGTAACAGATTAGCTTTTTTCGGCCCACGATGCGCGCTGCACGCCACGTTCGCAGCGCGGCGCGCCGCATTCGCGAGCGTCATGCAAATCACATCGAATACGGAATTTTCGTTGCGTTCGCAACAATCACATTACCGTGAGCTTGCAATTACCTGTCGGTTTGGCGCCTTTCATGCGTGTTAGCTACCGCCAGCCGGGAAAATACTGAGATAAAAGCCCGTAAGGGTACTCAATAGTTTTTATATGATTATTTGGAGTTTTGCTACATCAACCGGCGAAGCCAAAGCGGATGCATCAAAGCAAACGTTTGCGCGCTGCAACTAAACCGGTTTCCCCAGCAGGAAGTCTGCCGGTGCCCGACGCGGCCGGCCGTTCTGCCAGACCTGTTTACCGGTCTGATCAGTACTCCATAACGTATTCGAACTCTCGGAGAGACATATGAGGATCACCCGTTGGCCCACCGCCGCCGTGCTGATTGCGATGGCCGCTACCGCCCATGCCGGCGACAGCAGCAACGACGTACCTTATCCGTTGCCGATGCCATTGATGGCCATCCCCCAGAACCTCGGCGCGCACGTTCGTGCCGACCTGCTGCTCAAGCGCATGACGCAGGACGAGAAGCTCCAGTTCATCCATTCCGAATATCAGATGAGCGCCGTGCCGGGCGGCGGCGCGGGCTATATTCAGGGCGTGCCGCGTCTGGGCATTCCCGACCTCAATATGGTTGATTCCGCAACGGGCTCCGGCAGCACGAGCCAGAAGAGCACGACCTTTCCGGCGACGATCGCGCTCGCGGCAAGCTGGGACCCCTATCTCGCGCGCGACTTCGGCGCACGCATAGCCGACCAGTTGCGCGAGCAAGGATTCGGCATGGGACTGGGCGGTGGCACGAACCTCGCGCGCGAACCGCGCGGCGGGCGCCTCTTCGAGTACCTCGGCGAAGACCCCGTGCTGGCGGGCGAAATTCTGGCGGCGCGCACCATCGGTACGCAAAGCCAGCAGGTGATCGCCACGATCAAGCACTATGTCGGCAACGAACAGGAAACGGGCCGCCAGGGGGGCAACAGCCAGATCGACGAGCGCACGCTGCGCGAACTCTATCTGCTGCCGTTCGAAATCGCGGCGAAGGAAGCGCGCCCGGGCAGCGTGATGTGCAGCTACAACCGCCTGAACGGCACCTACGCATGCGAAAACACGCATGTGCTGACCGACGTGCTGAAGAAGGACTGGGGCTTCCAGGGCCAGGTGCAGTCGGACTGGGGCGCGACGCATAGCACGGCCCCGGCGATCAACGCGGGTCTCGACGAGGAAGAGGACGTGGGCCCGACGGTCTACCTCACGCCCGATCTGGTCAAACAGGCGATCGCTTCGAAGGCCGTGTCGCAGGACCGTCTGGACGACATGGTGCGGCGCAAGCTCTATGTGATGATCAGCACGGGCGTGCTGGACCATCCGGCGCAGGGCGGTGCCACGATCGACTTCGCGAAGTACAACGCGTTCACGCAGGCTGCGGAAGAACAATCCATCGTTCTCCTGAAGAATGACAACAGCCAGCTGCCGCTTTCGGCCCCGAGCCTGCACAAGATCGCGGTGATCGGCGCTCACGCCGATACGGCCGTGCTGAGCGGCGGCGGCTCGGGCAATACGCGCGATCCGGTCACGGGCAACTTCTCGGGCTGCGGCGGGCTCACGTTCGCTTCGTCCACGGGCTGCGGCTGGTGGACCAACCCGTGGCTCAAGCTCAATACGCCTATCACCCAGGCGATCCAGCAGCTCGCGCCTTCGGCGCAGGTGAGCTTCGCGGGCAACACCGACCAGACGCAGCCGTTCCGCGCCTATACGCAGCAGGAGATCACCCAGGCCGCGACGCTCGCCAGCCAGTCCGATGTCGCGATCGTCGTCGTGGCGCAGCCTGCGGGTGAGGACTTCGGCGATCTGCAAAGCCTGAGCCTCGCGAACCCGTCGAATCAGGATCAGCTCGTCGAGGCCGTTGCGAAGGCCAACCCGCGCACGATCGTGATCATCGAGAGCGGCAATCCGGTACTGATGCCGTGGAAGGACCAGGTCTCGGCAATCGTCGAGGCATGGTATCCGGGCGAGGGCGGCGGCAAGGCGATCGCGAACGTGCTGTTCGGACAGGTGAACCCTTCGGGCAAGCTGCCGGTCACGTTCCCGGTGCACGATCAGGACACGCCGACGTGGGGGACGAACGGCGCCTTCGCGACCGATCCCGTGTACTCCGAAAAGCTGGACATGGGCTATCGCTGGTATGACGCGAACAACATCACGCCGCTTTACGAGTTCGGCTATGGCCTTTCGTATACGCACTTCAGCTATTCGGGGCTGACGGTGAAGCAGGGCCCGGGGCATACGCTCACAGCGTCGTTCACGGTGCGCAACGATGGCCGCGTAGCGGGTGCGGAAACGGCACAGGTCTATCTGGGCGTGAGTTATGCCGGCGAGCCGCCGCGTCGTCTGGTTGGTTTCCAGAAGGTGTTCCTGAAGCCGGGTCAGTCGCAGCCGGTGCGCGTGACGATCACCGAACGTGCACAGAGCGTTTGGGACACGACGCATAGCGACTGGGCTTATGTTGCTGGCAGCGCGGTGTATGTGGGGGCTTCGTCGCGCGATATCCGACTGCAGAGCCGGTAAGCGAGAGGACGCACAGAGGCTGCGTTGGCGGCCTCTGTGTTCAATTCCTGAAAACGGCCGGCTCGCGAACGTTTGCGAGCCGGTACAAAATCGAATTCGCAAGTCTTTCCGTATCTATCATTCGCACACGCGAGAACGTAAATGCATACTCTCGCGAACATGAATGACTTCCGCGGGTAATCCCCATTCAATCTGAATAGGGAAAGCAGGTAGACTTACCCACCCGTCCGTGGGCCTTCCTCCGTTTGCGCGTTTTCCAGATACACGCCGTCACGCTTTACTGTGACTCTGTCTCGTAGTGCCGCGCGCACGCGACGCATGGAAGCTGAACCAAAAAGAATACTAAATCAGCCATGAGACTGATCACACGCGCAGTGAGCTGGCTTACCGAAGGCAACCGCCGCGGTCGAATCGTTGTGGTGCTCGTCCCCATGTGGATGAGTGCCGTTGCGGCGGCCGTGTTCGCTCAGCAGCCCCGTGCTGCGATAGCGTGGCTCGTCGCGGCACTCGCGTGCAGCGTTGTGCTATCGATGCTGCGCTTCTCCCAGCGACTCGCCGCTCGTTTGCGTTTGAGCGAGGAGCGTCTCAGCCTCGGGTTCGAAGGCATCAACGCTGGGCTATGGGACTGGGACCTGGTCAACGACCGTGCCTACTACTCTCGCTATCTGTATCAGCAACTCGGGTATGGCGACGGCGACCTCCCCATGGACACCCGCGCGTTCAATGCGCTCGTGCATCCTGCGGATCTGCTCCGTTTGCGCGAGACCATCATCAACCATCTGAAGCATGACAGCCTCTACGACGTCGAGTACAGGCTGCGAATGGCCGATGGTCGATATCTGTGGTGCCGGGGACGCGGCAAGGCCATACGCGACGAGAGCGGCCGGGCGACGCGCATCGTCGGTTGCCTCTTCGATATCTCCGGGTTGAAGCGCGCAGAAGCGGCCGCCGCGAAGGAAAAGAGCCTCACCGAAGCCACGCTCGCTTCGATCGACGACGGTGTGATCCGCATGGACAACCAGGCGAGCGTGACCTATTGCAACGCCGCCGCCGAGCGCATGCTCGGGCGTGCCTCGCGCGATATCTACCTGAAGCCGTTGTTCGACGTCTGTGATCTCTACGACGAGCGGTCCGGCAATATCGTCACTGCGCAATGTCTGCACAACCGTGCTGCAGCGGCCGATGACGACGCGCAACGCAGACTCTCTGTGACGCGCCCGGATGGCTCGCTCCTGCCCGTGGCATGCTCTGTGGCGACGATCCGCGATGACGAAGAGGAAATGCTGGGCACGGTGATGGTGCTTCGAGACGCGAGCACGGAGCGCAAGCATGCCGCCGAACTCGAATATCAGGCTACGCACGATCATCTGACGGGTCTGCTGAACCGCCGCGAATTCGAGCGCCGGCTTTCGAGCTTGCTCGAGAAGGCCGGGACACGCCCGCATGCGGTGATGTTCCTCGACCTCGATCAGTTCAAGGTCGTCAACGATACGTGCGGCCACGCGGCCGGCGACGAATTGATTCGCAGTGTGGGTGGTGCCCTGAAAGAACAACTGCGCGCTGCCCATATCCTCGCCCGCCTCGGCGGCGATGAATTCGGCGTCGTGTTGCCGGAGTGCTGCATCGACGACGCCCTGCGGGTCGCGGAGGATCTGCGGGAGGCCGTGACGGTCATCCGGCTACCCTGGGACCAGCGTTTGCTGACGACCGGCGTGAGCATCGGTGTGGTGGAGGTGGACGCCGCGCAAATCTCGACGTGGGACATCATGAAGGCGGCAGACGTCGCCTGTTATATGGCCAAGGAAAAAGGCCGCAACCGCGTGCACCAGTATTGCCTCGAAGATCAGCTCCAGTCGACCACCCATACGCAGATGGAGTGGGTGGCCCGCGTGAAAGCCGCGCTCGAGCACGACCGCTTCCGCCTCTACGCGCAACAGATCAAGTCGCTCAAGGAGGGCGGTCCCGGCGAAGAAGTGCATGTCGAGTTGCTGCTGCGCATGGTCGACGAATCGGGTGAAGTGATTCCTCCCGCGTACTTCATTGGCGCCGCCGAGCGCTTCAACTTGATGCCGCTCGTCGATCGATGGGTGATCGGCCGTGCTTTCGAAGCCATTGCGGCGGGCCATCTCGCCGCAAACGTCTGGTCGATCAACCTCTCCGGCGCGTCGCTCGGCGACGAGGACTTATTCGCGTACATCGTGCAGCAGCAGCAGCGTTGCGCAATCAGTTTCGAAAGCGTCTGCTTCGAGATCACGGAAACGGCCGTGATCACCAATCTCTCGAAAGCGATTACGCTCATGGAGAGCCTGCGAGCACTCGGCTGCCGATTCGCCCTCGACGATTTCGGCTCGGGCATGTCCTCGTTCACTTACCTCAAGCGCCTGCCCGTGGACTACCTGAAGATCGACGGCAGCTTCGTGCGCGGGATTGCCAGCAGCGACCTCGATCGGACGATCGTCCAGTCCATTCACCAGGTGGCCCATGCCGCCGGCAAGGCGACCATCGCTGAATTTGTGGAAAGCGAGGCGATCATCGGTCGCCTCAGCGGGATTGGCATCGACTACGCGCAAGGGTTTTGTGTCGGGTTGCCCCAGCCGCTTCCCGAAGGCGTCGTCGAGACCGTCGGCGCTTGATCGATAGCGACATCACTGCGCTCGAATTCGATTGTGCTGCGACCCGTGTGCAGCTGCCGTTCCCGATTTGGTGACAGAAGGGGCGACCTGTCTCGTGTGGGTGCCGTAGCTGTCGAAAATTGGCGTAGCTGACCCCAAAAATAAATATTCGAAAGTCGCTTGACGATATCCGGAATGACCCGCATAATTCGCCTCCTTCGCTGATCGCTGCGAACGAAAACGAAGCGATTAAGACGAATTGCTCTTTAAAAATTTACAGCCGATAAGTGTGGGCGCTTGATGCGGTGGCGGCCCGATATGGTTCTTCGGAGCGATGTCGGGAGCAGCAAAAGTATCAAGAGTCTCACACTAAAGTAAGTCAGGTTTTTGAATTTATTCAGAACCTGTCAGCTTTGAGTGAGCGACCGGTCTCGAGAGAGACCGAAAACAGTAACAGGTATTGAA